>NZ_SGVY01000055.1 GCF_004535825.1 Segatella hominis
GGGTAAGGGGATTTTGTGTCTGCGACATTTCTGTTGTGCAAGAAATATGTACAATAAAATGAATTTTGTCGCTTTGCAAGCAAAATCCCACTAAACCCTATAGGTTGCGGATTTGAGGACTATTTAATATCTTCTCGTTAAACTCGTTAAAGTCTCCCTTTGATGGTGCTTTCTTCAGACTATTGTTGGTGCTAAAGTTCGCACTCACTACCTTGTAACTAATATCATCGAAAGCACTGTTGGTACATGCCATTACATTGCCATTATAGACTCTGAGATTCTCGGCAAAATAGGCATTCATGATCTTTCTGTTGAGTTCACGACTACTACTATCTACAAACAAATTATACAAGATGCTGCTTCTGTCTTCACCAAAGGCTACCATTTCATAAACATTGTTGCCCCTACGGCAGGTGAACTTCAAGAATGCACTGCCTACTTCCATCGTGCATGCATCAAGTGTGGGCTTTACGTACTCGCTAATATCTATCGGTCTGCCGTAGCCAATCACATTATAGTCATAAGCATCCGAAGCCAAAGAATTAACAAAATCGTTATACTCTATGGTAATCTTACAGTTTCCTGCACCATCAGGTTCCTGGGCAAAAACATAAAGCATACCGATACAAGCGCCTTCCTCGTTAAAAACATCAACGTTCCACAAATCTATCGCGTTGCGGTTTTCATCCACCATGGAAACAGATGCACCTTCATGGCGAGGATAGGCTTTGGTCAACTTGTCTAAAATACACTCCGATGCCGCATACATCGACTCAACATCAGGAAACGACTTGCTGGCCGTCACGCCATGGATTATGCCATCATCACTGTAGTCTCCCACAAGAGATATGTCGAAATCCGGGATACCGCATACAGTCCCCGATATATAGCAATAATCAGACTCATCACGAACATCGACATAGAAATGCTTGGCACGCAAATACTTGAGAAAATTTCGAAATGAGGTATTCAACGAGATTCCCTGAAAATGCAAATGCTGTACTGAAGTTACCTTCGTATTCTTGGAAGAAGATGTTGATGAAGGAATATTCCTATGTACGAGAACCGTACCATTGCCCAAGTCCTCGTATCTATTCTGAGCTGTACCCCTCAAAGAAAGCAGGCACAGCATTAATATTAAATACTTTTTCATAAATTCTCCTTTAAATCGCTAAAATATAAATGCAAAAATAAACATTTTTTCTGAATTGTCAGCATATTAAGTGTTAAAAGTTCATTACCGACGTTTTTTATTGCACTTTCACACGATTTAGGCTTTTCCATCTGCTCTGCAGAATAATAGTGAAAAAAGTAGTCACGCCCGCAACCAGACTTTACTTGCCTGACTACGGGTGCAAAGGTACGAAAATATTTTTGTATTTACCTAGTACGTACTATGTACGCGTACTAGTAGTATCTTCCCCTGATGCTGCCATGATACCCAGGGCGCGAGGTATCTAAGAGGGTGTTCAGTATTCAGTATTCAGTTTTTTTCGGGATAGTTACCCTTTCTGTGGTTACAAATTTTATAAGTAATTATTTTATATTATATATATATAATATACTATCTATACAGAGGATGGTAACAAGAGCGAAAAAAACTGAATACTGAATACTGAATACGTTCCCCTATAATCGGGTATTACTTCGTAATATGCTGATTTATACCGCAAAATATAGTTTTCGATACCGCAAAAACATAGAGATGCGCCACATAAAACATTGAGCTAGTTTTTTAACGAAGTTTCAAATCGTAAGTGTTTTGCTGAAAATCGCTCCTTATCACATGCCAAAATTTGGTAGATACAGAAAATCTTCGTATCTTTGCACCAGCAATCGAAGGAACAGCCTATCGTGCCGAAAACCGGTCATCTATGAAGACCGGGGCGGGGCTTAAATGATGGCAGGCGCCGGTCATCTATGAAGACCCAGAATCGGGGCTGAATCGAGGGTTTTCCGGGCAGTTGTGATTTCAAAGAACTTTTAATCGTTTCACGGAAATAGATAAATAATTATGGAGACATTCAATAATGTAATAAACAGTGGCCAGCTTGTTCTGGTCGATTTCTTTGCTACATGGTGCCAACCTTGCAAGGCGATGCACCCCATTCTGGAGCAAGTGAAGAGTGTGTTGGGCGACCGCATCCGAATCATCAAGATGGATGTGGACAAGTACGGCGTAACAGCAAGCCAATACCGCATTCAATCCGTGCCTACGTTGATGCTCTTCCGAAACGGAGAAGTATTGTGGCGCACAAGCGGTGTGGTAGATAAAGCCGAACTGCTGGCTACGCTTGATCCTTTCTTGAAATAAAAAGATGAAAAGAATAGGAGATTCTTTGAGAAGGTGCACGAATGTATACTTATCTTCACCGACTGGCTTGGGTAAGCACACAAAGTAAATAGACAGCAAAACATTGATATAATCTGATGGAAACAGAAAGAATTTTACTTCGATATTGGCAGGAATCAGATGCAGAGTCGCTCTTCAAGTACGCCTCCGACCCTGATGTTGGACCACATGCAGGATGGCCGACGCATAAGTCAGTAGAAGAAAGTCGGGAGATTATCCGCACATTCTTCCATAACGACACGACATGGGCGATTGTGTTGAAAGAGACTGGCGAGGCAATCGGTTGCATCGGCTACTACATCCATGAAACCAGCAACATCCCTATCGGAGAAAACGACTGCGAGGTGGGCTATTGGGTAGGAAAGCCTTATTGGAACAAGGGAATCTGCACCGAAGCCTTGAAGCTGATGCTCGACTACTGCATCCAAGTAAAGCATTTCGAAAACATCTGGGCAGACCACTTCACCGGAAATCCTGCATCGGGAAGAGTCATGGAGAAATGCGGTTTCTCAGACACGGGAATGCTGAACCACTGCAGCCAGCTTGTGGGTGGCGACAAGGATATGGTTAAAGTATTTAAGTACAAAGGATAAAAAACTCCGATAAAGGTAATAACTTCCGAAAAATAGGTATAAGCTCTTTGGTAGAATATGCGTATTTTCGCAAAAGATTTACTGCACTCGGCAATTTGAAAGCAAGCTTTCATTGCGCTCATTTGCATTATCTTTGCAGAAATTTAAAATGGATAGGATTATGAAGGAATTATTCTTTAATACCATACAGGAGTTCAACGACTTCATAGGGGTGAAAACACTTCATCCTCTGGTAAGCGTTGTGCGTGTGGAGAACGCCTCTCCGATACAGGAGGCTGTGCATCACTACGGACTTTACGCCCTCTTTCTGAAGGAAAACAAGGGCTGCAAATTGTCATACGGCAGAACAGAATATGATTTTGACGAGATGACCGTAACCTCGTTTGCTCCAGGACAGTCGATTAAGGTTGAACCCATTCCTGGAGTACCGTTTGCCAAATATACGGTATTGGCTTTCCATCCCGACCTGCTCAACCGCACCCAACTTGGCAAGAACATCTCCCGATACGAGTTTTTCGACTATACAAGCAACGAAGCATTACACTTATCCGCTGCCGAGGTCAATATCTTCCGTGATGTGCTCTCAATGATCAAGCAGGAACTGCAGCATCCTATAGATAAGCATTCGCGTGAACTCATCGTTTCAAACATCGAGTTGCTGCTGAACTATTGTCTGCGCTTCTACGACCGACAGTTTATCACTCGCGAGGAGATTAATCATTCGGTGGTCAAGAAGTTCATCTCTCTGCTCGATGAGTACATTGCTCAGAAGGCGGAGCATGAAGGGCTGCCTACCGTAGCCTACTTTGCCGACAAATGCTGCTATTCGCCTAAATATTTCGGTGAATTGGTCAAGACAGAGACCGGCAAAACCGCCAAGAGTATGATCAACGACCGACTGCTTTCGGCTTCCCGCCAACTGCTTGATGATGAAACCCTCAGCATAACGCAAGTCAGCCAGCGCCTCGGCTTTGAATATCCTCAGCACTTCGTCCGCTTTTTCAAGGCGCAGACGGGAAAGACTCCAAGCGAGTATCGCAAAACAGCTTAAATATAATGAAGTATATATAGAATAACTGTTATTTTTTACATCGAAGATGTTTTCTGGAGAAGAATTTAAAAATATGATACTATGAAGAAAATAGTACAGACAGCAGGGCGCACCCAGCTGGGTGAGTTTGCCCCGGAGTTCGCCCACCTCAACGACGACATCCTCTTCGGAGAAGTATGGAGTCGCAATGACCTGCTTTCATTGCGCGACCGCAGTTTGGTAACAATCACTTCGCTCATCAGCCAAGGAATCACCGACAACTCGCTGAAATATCACTTGCAGTCTGCAAAGAACAACGGCATTACCCGCACGGAAGCGGCAGAAATCATCACCCACATCGCCTTCTACGCAGGTTGGCCAAAGGCATGGGCTGCCTTCAATCTGGCAAAGGAGGTATGGAACGAAGATGTGAAAGGAGTAGACGCCAAGGCTGCATTCCAGCGCGAGATGATCTTCCCTATCGGCGAACCCAACACCGCTTACGCCAAATACTTCAAAGGCAACAGTTATCTTGCGAAAATATCCGACAGTCAGATACCTTTCTTCAATGTTACCTTTGAGCCAGGTTGCCGTAACAATTGGCACACGCACCACGCTACAAAGGGTGGCGGGCAAATGCTGGTAGGTGTAGCCGGACGTGGCTGGTATCAAGAGGAAGGAAAGCCTGCGCAGGAAATCCTCCCCGGCACAGTCATCCATATTTCTGCCAACGTGAAGCATTGGCATGGTGCCGCAAAAGACAGCTGGTTCGCCCACCTCGCCTTTGAAATACCTGGCGAGAACACATCCAACGAGTGGCAGGAGCCTGTGAGCGATGAGGAATATAACAAGATAAAATAACAATCATTCAAGTTTATGGACTCAATCCCTTTTTATAAGATTTCTGCTAACCAGGCAAACAGGTTCGTTCAAGGCATAGTCGCCGCTGTGAGGACGGTTCCAAGGAAGCTTGAAGCTAACGTCCTTGCCCGAATTCTGCAGTTTGGTAGCCAAATTGATGGAGACAGAAAAGGCTGTATCTCTGTCACGGGCGCCATGACGAATATACCAGTGGGGAGCAACAGATGAAACGACATCCACATAATTCAGGTATTTGGTCATGCCGAGATCTGTAATGTATTCGCCCTCCATCTTGCGACCCAACATTCCCATAGGAGGTCGTCCGGCTGATGGCTTTCTGCCAAAGCCAGGCTATCTCTGCAGCTTTTTATCCCCCATACCGCTGAAACTGAAACCTACAGAATCTGGAATATCTGCACCAGCATCTTTTGCATCCTGAGCACTCTTGATGAGAATCTGCTTGATGTAATCAGGAGAAGAGAAATAGAAAGAAAAAAGCGAAAAAACGAATGTTTTTACTTAAACCTTTGTGGATAGTATGCGTCTACTTCATAAAGTATAGGACATATAGTATAGGATGTTCAGACATTCAACGCAAATAGAAATTATAAACTTTTAATATTGTGGCTTATGAAAAAAATGATAAGAATTTTGATGATTGCCATTTGCTGCATGCTAACATGCAATATGGCAGCAAATGCAGGCAATGACAAGCCTATCTCTGTAAATGCACTTCCTGCCAAGGCCCAGACCTTACTCAGCAACCATTTCAACAATCAGAAGGTGATACTTGCTACCATTGAGACGGGAGTTATCAACAAGAGCTATGATGTGGTTTTGCAGAACGGAACCAAGCTGGAATTTGATAAAAAAGGAAATCTCACTGAGATTGACTGCAAGCAGGGAAAAGTGCCAGCCAAGCTGATTCCGCAGGCCATCAGAAACTACCTGAAGGAGAATTATCCAGCGCAAGCGGTAAAGAAGATTGAAATGAACAAGAATGAATACGAGGTGGAATTGGCAAATGGGTTGGATTTAACCTTCAACAAGCATTTCCAATTAATAGATATTGACTGATCTGCATTTTGTAAATAGATTTTCCTGCATAGGGTGAAAACAACAGATAAATTATATGAATGTTTTAAGTAAAAAGTTACGGAGAATATTCATATTCTCCGTAACTTTTTACATTTTCATCTTATATGTTTTGGGAGCATTTCACTCCAAACCATAGCGTATTAGAAATCACATGTATCGGGGTCTGAACCTATTCTGTCAGCCTTCAGCGATGCGATTTCAAACATTTCCTGCTGAGAGAGTTCAAAGTCGAATACATCGAAGTTTTCCTTGATTCGGCTTGGAGTAACCGACTTTGCCAGTGGCAGCACGCCTGTCTGCATCACCCATCGGATGACTACTTGAGCCACGCTCTTGCCATGGTTGGCAGCAATCGACTTCAAGAGAGGATTATCCAAGACATTACCTCTTCCCAATGGGCTCCATGCTTCCACAAGAATGTTGTTCTTCTGGCAGAACTCCACACACTCCTTCTGGGTGAATCCAGGATGATACTCTATCTGGTCAACCATTGGACAGATGTTTGCCTTCGCCATTACTGGCTCTGCATGATGCTGCATGAAGTTGGAAAGACCGATGCTGCGAATTAAGCCCTCTTCATGCAGACGCTCCATCGCTTTCCAAGTATCTACATTCTGCTGATTTGCATCCTTGCCAAACTGCAACTCGTTGGCTGGCCAATGAATGAGATAGAGGTCGAGATAATCAAGCCCTAAATCGCTCAAAGTCTTGTCCAACGCCTTCAAGGTCTTGTCGTAACCACGCTCTGTGTTCCAAACCTTGCTGGTAACAAAGAGATTCTCACGCTTGATTCCACTTTCCTTGATTCCCTCGCCCACGCTCTTCTCATTTTTATAGATAGCAGCGGTGTCGATGTGGGTGTAGCCTGCAGCGATGGCAGCTTTCACTGCTTCAACGCAGGTTGCGCCATCAGGAGTAAGAAACGTTCCGAAACCCGGTGTAGGAATCTTCACTCCATTATTCAATAATATTTCCTTTTCCATAATTAAACTAATCTTAAATTTCAACTATTCTTTTGACGGTGCAAAGTTACTGACTTTTCCGCCTAACAAAGTTCTGTATGTTTGCAATATCATCGTGTATCTTTGCAAAGTTTTTCATTTTTGCAGATGTTCTTCATCTAATCTGCTCTATTTTGCAACGCCATTAATTTCCCTGCGATATTCAGCAGGAGTAAAATGGATGATTTTCTGAAACTGCTCGAAGAAGAGAGTCGGCGTATTGTAGCCGGAACTGAAAGCCACTTCTGTGATGGTCAGATCAGAATTGGCAAGCAGCTTGCAAGCGTACTCGATACGGATTTCTGCCAGCACCTGGAAGATGCTTTTATCGGTGGATTTCTTGAAATAACGGCAAAGCGAAGTCGGATTCTGACCTACAAAATCGGCAACATCCTTCAGCACCACCTTTTCACGGAAGTTATTATATAAAATAGGTGTAGATTCTGCCGATAGGCTCCTCTAACTCGGGTTGATGAATCGAAAGCCTTCATCATCTCTAAGAGTTCATCATACAATTCCTCATCATAGAATCGTATTCCATACTGGCTCTTTGAAAGAAGCTCTGAAATATGGGCGTAATCTCCATTTATTTGCGTTTGTGCAAATATTCACTATGATAACGCAAATATAATGGATAATATTGTGCGAGATTAGCCGTAATTTTGCACCCACAAATAAAAAATAGACAAGCGTGTGGTGCTTCTTCAGATAGTCTATCACAAGCTCACGGTTCACACATCGCTCCGTATCAATGACTGAAAAAAGCGACCCGAAGGCCGCTCTTTTATGAGGAGAAGGATTTACTTATCCTTCTGGGTCTTGCCCTGCTGTGAATCAGGAACGTTCTCCTTTTCTACAGCTTCGTAGAACTTGGTGGCCACGAGAATCACTCGGTTGTGCTTGATTCCCTCGGCATCCTGCCATTCCTCTGGCTTGAAGTATCCCTCTACAGTGAGGAGTGCTCACTTGACCAGGTGGTCGAATGAAGCGGTGTTCTCGTTCTTGCGTCAAGCCTCTACATTCATGAAGGCAGAAGTGCGAGAACGGCAAGAAGTGAAACATTTATTTTTTACGATGCTATCTAATGAAAGTCCAATCGTTGAACGAATTATAATCCTGTTTGAATTATCCCAATTTTTAGAATAATTGCGCTTTTTGGCAATTCTCTATAGCTATAAATGAAAGAAACATGTCAGAATATATTGATATTATCGCCTATCAAGACGATGCAATAATCCAGCGCCCCTTACATTATTACAGAAGAAGAGGACAACCGCATCCGCAACAGCAGGGAGACCTTCATCAGGAAAACAGGCACCGAGAAAACGGTACTCATCACGATGATCACCTCCTATAGACTTGAGACGGGCGGCTATTCTGATAACATCCAATGCCAGCTGACGATGGCAGATTTATTCAGATAAAAGCCGTCCTCTCAAAAATGATATTTCGAACCCACGCTGAGACGCAGTTCCACCTCGGCAGGATTGCACCAGTGGGGCGCCTCGAGATTCTTGGTAGAAAGCGTGGCGGAAGGCTCAAGATACAGCTCCACACGAGGCGACACGCGCAGGCCAGCCTGCATGGCAGCATGAAGACCCGGAGCATAGTTGGGCGTGCGATGCTCCTTGGTACTTACCGCCACCTGAGCACCCAGCATACCCGTGAGCTGCACCAGCTCATCGTCGGAAGACTCGCCCGTTACGGCACTCTTCAGGTTCATCATGTAGTCGGCACGAAGGGCTGTGATCGTCTTGCTGCCCAGGTGGGGCGAAGGCACGAGCGTGTTGCCCAGAGCCACCTGAATGCCGCTCAGAGAGCTAAACCAATGTCCGTAACCGATGTCGGTGGGAAGAGTGAGACGGCGATCGATGCTTCCACCATCGCCCATGTTGCCTGTATAGACACACGTTCCGACACTCAGGAAGACGTAATTTCTGTGGGATGGAGCCTCGTCGAGATCCTTGTTGCGTGAGCTGCGCTGCACGTTGTACTCCACACCCAACTGCACCTGGGGCTGCAGACGATGCGAACTGTAGCCCTTGTAGCGCGAGGTGAACTCATAGCCCAACTGAGCCTCGCCCAGCAGGTTGACGTGCGATGAGAGGCGCAGGGCAAGCTGTCCGCCGGCATGAAGGTCGGAGTTGAGACGGGTGTACTCAGAGTGGTCGGCACCAATATTGAAGCCCACCACGGAGCGCAGGGAGAGCACACGTGAGTTGTCGCAACCATAGCTTACCGCCGTGAGATCGGTCATCCAGTCGAAACCACCCGTTGCCGCACCATAGTAGCGCTCGTTGATGGGGCGTCCGAACATACCCTGAAAGCTGTAGCGGAATCCTGCCATCGGAGCCGACCAGTGGGTGTAGCTGATTCGTGTCACAGGCATGTAGCGCTTCCACTCGTCGTACTGGAAGAGGCGCACCGCCATACCTCCCGTGAGGGCGAAACTGCTACGTCGCATCTTTATATTGTCCTCAGCCTGATGGGCCTTTCGCGACATTTCCTCATGATAGGTGTAGACGAATCCTGCCATGAGCGAGCTGGTCACGTCGAGCTTGTCGACCGTATTGATATTGGGCGCCCAACGGCTGTTGTAGAGATCGAAACGGGGTTCAAGCACGAAGTCGATATCGCGCGAGAGGCGGACATTGGCCTGCAGACCGGCTCCTACGTTCAGACTGTATCGTGACTCCGTGTACCAGTCGCGCGAGTAGTTGAAGCCTATTCCCGCCAAGGCGTTGACCCAGAAGCGTCGCTCGGGCTTGAGTCCGCCGAAGGCATTGTGCAGGTTGAGCAGATAGTCGAGACGGGCACCTATGGCACGCATACGGGTCTCATCGTTCTGCATGAAGGTGGTGGTGTTGAGGTTCAGGCGAAGTGCGTTGCAGGGGTCGATCCACTTGCCGAGCGACACACCCACGCTCATGCCCGTGTTGTCGTGCCTGTCGCTGATGTGGGCGCTGCCAAGGAACATGGGTCCTGCCTGCACGCCGGCAAAGAGTCCGTCGGCAAAGCAGTGAGGCGTGGAGAAATAAGAGCGCATGTTGCCTCTCCGCACGTCGGGCATACGGACGCCCAGACCCATGGTGAGGCTTGCTATGTGGCGAAGATTGCGCCACGTCTGCACCTGAGCCACGTTGTCTTGCGTCACGCCCACGCGGGTCTCTGCATAGACGTAGGTGATGGGCGAGAAAGCATACTGTCCGCGCAGGCCCATGTGGGCACCGAAGCCATGGTCGTTGTGCTTGTTCTCACGCGAATATGACAGGTCGACACCGGCAATGCCGTACACCTCGAAGGGCTGCTGGCTGTAGTGATTGCCGGGCTGGGCGATGGCGGTGATATTGAGCAGATAGTCGAGGCCCACGGAGGCATATTTCGTCTCCTTGCTGCCAATCTTGTAGGTTCCGCCATAGAAGTTGAGTCTTACTCCGTGTTCGGGCGAAATCCAGTCGCCTAAGCCCATCTCGGTGGTGGGTCCCAACTTGACGTTGTGGTGACCCATGATATTGCCTCCGAAGCCGAAGTCCATGAACAGATGGTCAATGAACTTCTTGTCCTTGTACGACTTGGTGACCTGTGGGCGCTGCAGCATATAGTCGAAAGCGCTATTCGAGAGCTGCGCATTGCTGATGAGGGGTGCGCCCGCCATGATGAGGGCGCTTATGAGGATGTAATCTTTTCTTTTCATGATGATCTGTGTGTGTTTATTGTTGTTTATCCATAGACAGGAGGTCGGTCACGTCACCGTCGACCTTGGCGATTTCCTTGAGCGAGGCATCCATGGCGAAGGCTCGTTTCAGCTCCTCGTAGGCCTCGGCGGGGTCGTCGGTACGGTTCAGACAGATGGCACGCAGATAGTGGCTCACGGCCTCATTGTCAGGCAGTTTTCGGCTCATGCGCAGGGCTGCGTCGTTGAGCTTCATGGCAAGGAGCATCACCACCTCGTTTCGCTTGCCCGTCTTGGCGATGGTGGCGTAGTTTTCGGAATCGTAACGGCCGTTGAGAACAGCGTTGACCGCCAGCATGGTGTGGGTCGACCCGTTGTCGTTGACAAAATGGGCCACGGAGTCGGCTGAGGCATAAAGGCCCTCGTTGAGCAGGGAGATGAGCTGGTTGACGTTGACCTCCTGAGGGGCGTTGGCTCCTGCAAAGGGGCGCAACAGGGAGGCATCGTACTGGCGATGGTTGATGAGTTGCACAGAGAGGTCGTTGGCTGCAGCCATGAATGAGGGGTACACCTCGAGTGCCTGGCGCATCATGGTGACACGCTTCGCCGTGTCGGCCTCGGCATGGTAGAGCTTGAAGAACTCATACTTCGACAGCTGGCTGTAGTCCTGGGCGTAGAGCTGGGCGATCTCGTCGATGGTGAGTGTGCGGTAGACGTTGTAGTGCAGGGTGTAGTCCACACGGCGCAACTGTGGCAGACAGCGTGTGGCGATGATCTTGTAATAGAAAGGCAGGCGCTGGATGGCTCTGCCCTGTGCCTCGATGTCACTATGAGTAGCCAGGATGGCCTCTACCCTGTCGGCCTCGCTGGCAAGGGTGTCCTTGCGAAGCATCTCGGCCACATGCGACCAGGGAGCCACCTTGGCGTCGGACGTGAAGGTCATTCCCCGGGTCATGTCTGCAGGAAGGGTGCGCTTCAGGAAGCCCAGGGCGTAGTCCATACGCATCTTGGCAAGATTCAGGTTGCTGGCGTAGCGTCCCTCAGGCGACGACTGGCCTCTGAGCTCGAGCGAGCTGAGCGAGGCTCCCTTCGACTTTGAAATGTTCTCTATCTGCTGGCGAAGTTTGTCGATCTCGGAGGCGTTCTGCGGGTCGCTGTTGTCGAAGACGGCCTTGCCTACGGGGAAACGGAGGTTCACCTTGCCCTGACTGTCGCGAAGCTGCACCTCTTTCTTAGGGAAGTAGGCCGAATCGGTAAGCTCGTGGGCAGCAAAGCTGTAGTCGAGGAAACGCAGGGGGTTGACGGTTCCACGGGCGATGATGGTGGTGTCGCGGTAGAGGATGCGGTTATAGTTCTCGATGGCCATATAGACGTCGCACGAGAAGTCGTCCTTCACGTGCTCCACGTAGATAGAGTCATTGTAGCCTATGATGTCGTTGGTGCGGCCTTTCTCACGTGTCTGCTCGCTCTTCACGGTGATGTAGCGTGCCAGAGGGTCGCCTGCGAGCGAGTCGTTGAGGTCGAAGTTGTAGAGTCGGTCCTGCGTCTCGTTGTACTCGCGTGCGTCGTACACTATTGGCTTCATGAGTGTCACCTGTTTGCGGGTGGCGTTGTTGAGCACGGGCTGAACCACGAGTCGGGTGTTGTGCGAGAACATCTCGCGGGGCACACGCACACGGGTCTTCACATAGAAATAGTTGCCTTTCACCTCGATGTCGGTTTGCTCGGGCAGAATCTTGTCGGTAATGCGCTTCTGCGAGATGGTCACCTCCTTGAGCGAGACACTCTCCTCTTCGAGCACCACGCGCAGATGCGATTTGCCCTTCACGTCCACCTCCTTGGTCTTCATACCCACCATGGAGAAGCGCAGACGGGCGTTGGAACGCACGTTGACGGCAAAGGTTCCGTCGACATCGGTCATGGCAAGCGCACGGCGTGTAGTGGCGTCGGTAACGTTGACTCCGATACAGGGTGAGTCGTCCGACTTGAGAACTACCGTACCCAGCACTCGCATCACCTCCTGTGCCGATACTTCCGACATAGAGAGCAAGAACAGGGCGACAAGAAAAGTAATGGAGCGAAGCGGCTTCATAAATAATAAGTTATGAGTAGTTATAAATTGCATTCTTATCTTATTTTTGTATATACATTATGTTCGCGCATGCGTTTTGCAAATACGCATGGTAGGCACATTTTGTGAAACTTATGCTGATAAAGAGAACTATACACGGGGAAGCCGTCGTATGTGTGTGACTTTCAGGGAATTGTGCTTTTTACTTGATTAGATACACGAAGGTTACACCAGCCTTGATGGGGATGGGTCTCCACCCTTTCACATTGGCTTCGCCGGGCTTATACTCGTCCTTGTCCCATCTCATCTCCTGCACGTGAGCCATTCCCACGCCAAGGGTCGCCTCAAGACTCCATCGTCGCGACAATACGAAACTATAGCCGTAGGTAACGCCTCCACCATAGAGGTCGCCCTTATGGCGATTGGTTCCACGTTCGTAGTTGTAGTGGCAGCCAATGCCGGCTATTCCCACAAAATGACCTGCCTGCGGACGGGCGCTGAACCAATAGCGCACCTCGGGCGTGATCATGGTGCCACGGGTGTCGATGTTGAAAATCTTGATGCGGTTGTAGGCCGCCTCGAAATTGAAGGTGACGTGGCGATTGACCCTGAACTCTGCTCCGAGGTTGGGTGTAGAGGCAGCCCAGTAGAGGGCATTGGTCTTTACAGCCACTCGCTGGGCCTTCGTCTGCATGGGCACCCAGAGGCTGGCTGAAAGGATGCCCAGCATGCACCATGCTTTTGCTTTCTTTAAGTGATTGATAACCATATATTCCTTATTTCCGTAACTCTATAATTTATTTTTTATAAGTGCCTGAGTAACAATAAGTTGTTCAGGATTTTGCCATGTCAGAAATCTCACTTATCTTAGTGTTGTAAAAAAAAATACAAAATAAAACTCTGAATGACATGGCAAAAGTACAAATAAAATCTGAGAAACTCACTCTTTTGGAGGATTTTTTTCGATTATGGAGCAATTTGATGCTCTTTTAGCTCAAACCATAGATTCCACCTTGAGATTGAGATGCACATTGTATGGTTATCAATATAGTGAGATTCTACGCTTTCTGATGTGCGTATATCTTTGTGGTGGAAAGGAACGCATCTTCGATGATATATGAACGAACCTTCCAAAATGAATTAAGACATCACGCAGGTATGTATTGGATATAAAACGAAATGAGAAATTAGAAATGACAAAATCCAACAATATGATGTTTGTTATACTTCATTTCTAATTTCTCATTTTTTCGTCTTTCTCATTTCTCATTAAAAAAAATGGTCACGGTCACAGTTGTCACAGCTTTATTTTGCCATATTTATATCCTAAGCAGGATACTTATGTCACACCCTCAAGATAGTGATTCTGTACTGAATATAGGGTTTTCCAAAAGAAAAGTTGAAAGAATATTGAAAAACTCATCAGATATTTGCTCGTTTACCCATTTTTTATTACTTTTGCATAAGATAAGCTGCACACGGCAATTTGAAAACGAGTTTTCATTGCGCTCGCTTGCATTATCTTTGCATAAGAACAAAATATTAGATATTAAGATTCAATAATATGATAATAGGAGAAATCAAAAACAAGATAGACCAGATATGGGACACATTCTTTGTGGCTGGTATTACTAACCCAATCACCGTATTGGAACAGATGACCTAAATCTTCTTCATGAAAATGCTCGACGACAAGCGGCTACGCTTGATCCATTCATGATATAAAAAACAAACAGAATAATATGAAGAAAATATTTATTATGAGCATCATAACCATGCTATCAAACTTGTTTTCTTGTCAGGCGCAAAATAAGGGCTATAAGAGTCTGTCGGCAGATGACTATGAGAAAGCTATCGCTGACACCACAGTAATTCGTCTCGACGTACGAACCGCAGAGGAGTTTGCTAATGGGCATATTCGTGGTGCAATTAACATTGACGTACTGAAATCAGACTTCGAGCAGAAGGCCATCGACACTCTTCCGAAAAGCAAGACTATCGCCGTGAACTGCCGAAGCGGCAAACGAAGCAAGAATGCCGCAGCTATATTGACAAAGAACGGCTATCAGGTGATAGAACTCGATTCCGGCTATAATGGTTGGCAGGCAGCAGGAAAAGAAATCTATCGCAACGGCAAGAAGATTCTCATTCTCGATGGCAAGGCTCAGCCTAAGATTATCAGAAAGGATAAACTGAATGACTTGATAATTAAATAAAGAACGAAGAATTACATTGAAATAATCTGATGGAAACAGAAAGAATTTTACTTCGCTATTGGGAGGAAGCAGATGCAGAGGCACTTTTCAAGTATGCTTCATACCCTGATGTGGGCCCAGTGCTGGATGGCCGGCACATGTGATGGGGGTGACCTTCATCAGATAAAGGTCACCAAAGTTCAATCACCCTATACGATTATCATTGCAGCTACAGTTCTACAATCTCTCCATCTTCAGGAATATGAATGCGGTTTGCCTTGCCATGCATTATGACTTCAGTGCTCAAGGCCGCACGGGTAACCTGATTGTGGTTGACACCTTCAAGATGGGTTTCCACGAAGGTAGCCCAGGGCGCATAGTTCATTGCCTTCAAGACATCGGGAATGTGCATGATGACATTAACCAGCAGCACGAGACCCGAAAATTCATGGATAAGTTGGCACCAAGCTCATGGCATGGGCTCCTTTGGTAGAAGGTCAGAACGGAATGTTTACCAACCCTCACCCAGATTGGCGAGAAATATGGCAAGACTGCCGCTCAAGTAGCCTTGCGCTGGCTGCTGCAGAGCGATGTAATCATCATCCCGAAGACCGTTCACAAGGAAAGAATGCAGGAGAATCTGAATCTCTTCGACTTCGAACTTGATGCTGAGGACATGCAGAAGATTGCTGCGCTCGACACCGCCCACAGTCTCTTCCTCGACCATCATAGCGGAGAAACAACCAAGCAGTTTATGGAGTGGAGAGCTGTGGTGAAACCTACAGAATAATGTGACAATCACTCCAAACTAAGGCTCATTGAACGTGAATCTATTCCCATCCAAGAGAATAATGTCTGAATTTTCTAGTATTCATTGACGATGTAACTTGTATCTATTTCCGATGTATGAAGTCTGAATTAAATCGGTTCATGGTGCGCAATTCAGCACTCCAACTACTCCTGGCGACGGCTCAGATGGTGGTGGCTCTAATCCAAGCGGCGGCACCAGCCAAGGCATCGGTTCCAACCCAAGCGGCGACAATAAGGGCGACGCAGGACAGGACGGTAGCGGCGAGGACAACGAACTGTAGAAGGAAAATTAACCTCATGTGAAACACATAAAATATTTAAGTTTAACCTTTAAAATCGAATCAAATGAGTAAGATGAAAGCAGACACATGGAAGACCATTCTTCAAATCGCCATCAGCATTCTTACGGCACTTGCCACCTCGCTGGGCGTTTCGAGTTGCATGGGATGAAATATTGCATATATATAAAAACGAATGTTTTTACTTAAACCTTTGTGGATAGTATGCGTCTAATTCATAATGTATAGGACATATAGTATAGGATGTTTAAACATTCATCGCAAATAGAAATTATAAACTTTTAATATTGTGACTTATGAAAAGAATGATAAAAATTTTGATGATTGCCATTTGCTGCATGCTAACATGCAATATGGCAGCAAATGCAGGCAATGACAAGCCTATCGCCGTTAATGCTCTCCCGATAAAGGCTCAGACCTTACTCAGCAACCATTTCAACAATCAGAAGGTGATACTTGCTACCATTGAGACGGGAGTTATCAACAAGAGCTATGATGTGGTTCTGCAGAACGGAACCAAGCTGGAATTTGATAAAAAAGGAAATCTCACTGAGATTGACTGCAAGCAGGGAAAAGTGCCAGCCAAGCTGATTCCGCAGGCCATCAGAAACTACCTGAAGGAGAATTATCCAGCGCAAGCGGTAAAGAAGATTGAAATGAACAAGAATGAATACGAAGTGGAATTGGCAAATGGGTTGGATTTAACCTTCAACAAGCATTTCCAGGTAATCGACATTGATAGATAAGACAACTCGATATTGACAGATTGTTTTCAAAGGTTCACCCGAAAAAAAGTGATGACCTTCATCTAATGAGTCCCCACTAACTTTCCGATTCCAAGAAGGACACGGATGGTTAGTGGGGATTTTTCATTTTATAAAAGGAAGAGTATCATTTATAAAAAGGTGAAAAGTTTTGTATATTTCAGTTTTTTCCTACCTTTGCAGCAACATCGCCCTGCTTGAATAGCATGGTCTGCGTATAAATGAAGATGAAGAAAGAAGATATCATCTCTTTTACATGGCACTAACCTTCCGATTTCAGCATGAATGAAGATTCGGATAGTTGATGGGGCTTTTTTTTGAGTCCGAGAAAGAATATCACTTTTTACCTCTTCCAAACAGTCATTTACTTCCAATTAAAACGGAAGTTAAAACAGATAAATCTTGTTAAACAAATCATTTTTTACTACTTATGTTCATACCTTTGCACCCAAATTTATAATTAAAAGGGAAATTTTATGTTCTAATAAGGATAATACAAAGGGTCATTCCTTCAATTAAAAAGGTTCATTCCTTAATTGAAAGGATCATACATTAATTAACAAGAGAAAAATATGAGAGAAAAAACAGAAAGTTCAGTAGCCTGCAACCATCACAAAGTAGGCTTCTTAGGGCTGCTCGTCACATTAGGCATTGTGTTCGGAGACATCGGAACATCACCCCTCTATGTAATGAAGGCCATCCTCCATACAGGCGAAACCATCAACGAAAGTACTATTCTGGGCGCATTGTCCTGTATCATCTGGACACTCACCCTTCAGACCACCATCAAATACGTATGTGTGGCGCTGCGTGCCGACAACAATGGCGAGGGAGGCATCCTTGCCCTCTACGCCCTGCTGCGCCGACTCAAGAGCAAGTGGATTTACATTCTTGCCATCATTGGCGCAAGCACCCTGCTGGCAGACGGAATCATCACCCCTGCCATCACGGTGACCACGGCCATCGAAGGACTCGAGAGCATCAGTCCCCACCTGCCAGTCATTCCCATCACCCTTGCCATCATCACCATCATCTTCTTCGTGCAGCGTTTTGGTACAGAGAGCATAGGCAAATCGTTTGGTGTCTTCATGCTGCTATGGTTCCTGCTGCTGGGTGTGGTGGGAGCATTCAGCATCACGTCTTACCCATTGATACTGAAGGCTTTCAACCCCTATTACGCAGCCATACTGCTGGCAAGATCTCCTGAATGGTTCTTGATTCTGGGTGCCGTATTTCTCTGTACCACCGGTGCAGAGGCTCTCTACTCCGACCTGGGGCATTGCGGCAGAAAGAACATCGCCATCAGTTGGGGATTCGTAAAGACCATGCTCATTCTCAACTATCTGGGTCAGGGAGCATGGGTGCTGAACCATATCCAGACTGCCTCCTCCGTGAATCCTTTCTTTTCCATCATGCCGCAGAGCCTGCTGTTCTTCGCCATCATCATGGCCACAGGTGCTGCAATCGTTGCGAGTCAGGCACTCATCAGCGGAACATTCTCCATTTTGAGCGAAGCCATGAACCTTCACTTCTGGCCACGCATGCGAATTAAGCACCCAACCCATGTTAAGGGGCAACTCTATATCCCGATGATCAACCTCGCCATGTACATCGGCGTGGTGCTCATCATCCTGCTCTTCCGCGACTCCTCACACATGGAAGCAGCCTACGGACTTGCCATTACCATCACCATGCTGATGACCACCCTGCTGCTCGGTTTCTACCTGCACAGCAAGGGCGTGGCACGGGTCTTCACCCTGCTGTTTATGGGCGCATACTGCACCATCGAAGCCATCTTCCTGGCAGCCAATCTGTCAAAATTCCTTGCAGGAGGATGGTGTACGATGCTCATCGGCGGAATCCTCTTCCTGATGATGTATGTATGGGTGAGAGCCATGAAGATACGCTGCCATTATATCAGTACCAAACCACTGGATGACTATTATCAGATTATCTCCGATATCAAGGCCGACGAAAGCATTCCCAAGTACGCGTCCAACCTTGTATATGTAAATCATGCCGGCAAGGAAGGTGCTGTAGATGACAAACTGCTCTATTCCATCATCAACAAGCAACCTAAACGAGCCGATCATTACTGGCTTATCAATATGGATTTTGTTGATACACCAGACACACTGGAATACCGCTGCGAAACCCTGGTACCCGATACTCTTTACAGCATAACGATGCACATAGGTTTCCGCATAGAGCCTCGGGTAAGCCTCTATCTGAGACAAGTGGTGGAAGACCTTGTGGATGACAAAAAGGTGGATCTGACCAGTTCATACACCTCACTTCGCAAAAATGGTATTTTTGGCGACTTCCGCTTCATCATTATCCACCGCGTATATTACCCGGAAAGTTCCGACAATCGTCAACAGAATTTACTGATGAGTATCTACGCTCTTATCTGCAAGATAGGCATTGATGAGCCAAAAGCATTGGGACTTGACACTTCTATGGTGACAGTGGAACGTGTACCGCTCATCATCAACCAACGCAACAAGAGTATCAGGCGCATTAAGCCAATAGTGGAAGAAAAGGAGGAACAGTCCAATTAAATAATATTAGCAGAGGAGAATAGATATCCTCTGATTAGCAGAAATAAATAAACCGGCTGACTTTATGTAACAAACATAAAATCAGCCGGCTATGTATTTTAAAACTCACATGTATCAGGGTCAGAACCTATTCTATCAGCCTTCAGCATTGCGATTTCAAGCATTTAGTCGATCATTATAGGCTGACCTGTGGAAATCTTAATTAGTTACTATACGCACTCTCACCATGCTCGTAGATGTCGAGACCTTCCTCCTCTACTCGCTTGTCAACACGTACACCTACAGACTTATCAACCACCTTGAAGATAATGTAAGTAACTATGATACTATAAATGATACTTACCACGGTGGCTACTACCTGAATCCAAAGCTGGTGCCAATCACCATAAAGAGCGCCCTGTACACCATCGGCACCAGTCACACAATGAGTGGCGAAAACACCAGTGAGTATAGAACCTAAGATTCCTCCCATGCCATGAACACCAAAAGCATCAAGCGCATCATCATACTTGAACTTCTCTTTTACGACTGCTACCATAAAGAAGCAGACTACGGTAGAAATGATACCAATGCAGAATGCTCCTAAAATATCTGTACTACCTGCGGCTGGAGTGATAGCCACCAAACCGGCTACGGCACCGGTACAAGCTCCAACAGTGGTTGGTTTCTTATTGACAAACCAGTCGATGATCATCCAGGTAGTGGCTGCGGCTGCAGTGGCAATATGGGTTACGAGGAAAGCATTTGCTGCCAGACCATCAGCAGCCAGACCGCTACCTGCGTTGAATCCGAACCATCCCAACCAGAGGAATGACATACCCATGAACACGAAGGTAATGTTGTGAGGAGTGATAGGATGACCAGCACGGTAATCATCTCGCTTGCCCACACAGAGTGCCATGACCAGGGCTGCTACACCAGCATTGATATGAACCACAGTACCACCAGCAAAGTCGATGGCTCCCATCTCCTGCAGGAAACCGCCTCCCCACACCCAGTGGGCCATTGGAAGATAGGCAATGATGACCCAGAGAATGGTGAAAAGTACATAACCGTTGAATTTGACACGCTCGGCGAAAGCACCGAGGATGAGGGCTGGAGTAATCAGGGCGAACATGCACTGGAACATAGCGAATGTAAGTTCTGGAATACCTGTAGGCATGATAGAATCCAGACCGATGCCATGAAGGAAACATTTATCAAAACCTCCGATGATGCAAGCCAAAGGATTGCCGGAATCTGCATATTCTGTAGAGAAAGCCCAGGAATATCCGAATGCTACCCATATCAAACTGACTACTGCCACGATGAATACCGTCTGCATCAAAATACTCAATATATTCTTCTGGCGCACCAGACCGCCATAAAAAAGTGCAATACCTGGGATTGACATCAAAAGCACCAAGATGGTAGCCATAATCATCCACGCTGTGTTACCCGTATCGAGTGTTGTCAATAATAAACTGCTCATAAATATCTTATAGTTAAATTAGAATACAATATTAAATCAAAGTCATTATTTCTCTTTTTCTGCATTATACAATGCAATGTCGCCTCGTTCACCGGTCCTGATTCTGATGGTATCCATTACTGGGATCACGAAGATACGACCATCTCCGATTTCTCCTGTCTGTGCTGCACCCTGTATGGCAGCAATAGTAGGTTCAACATTCTTATCACGAACTACAATATTCAGAAGCACTCGTTCAATGCTACTGGTATCGTACATCACACCACGATAAATACGAGCCTGGCGCATCTTTCCTTCACCTCTTACATTATAGTAAGAGAACCACTCGATGTCGGCTGCTAAAAGTGCTTTCTTGACATCCTCGAATCTGGACTTGCGGATAATTGCCTCAATCTTCTTCATAATCCTTAATAATTAATAATGTGTTAATACTTCTATTGATTGTCTTTTTTGAAAACGGACTTTCATTGGTTGTTATTCAAATCAAGTCATCCTTTATCGTTATGTTCGTTTTCGGCTGCAAAATTAATACATTTTGCTACAAAAACAAAACACAAACAAACATATTGTTTTATTTTTATTACTTATGTTTTAGTTTGTTCTTTGTTTATAGTCATATCCTTACAATTTGAAATATAAATATGTTTTTAACCGAACAATTAGTAAGTTTTATAAAAATATTTAGAGTTAAATGTTTCTTTAAAGCGCATTTATTCTATCAAATTGCCTTAATTCCAAATATAAAAAAATAACAAAACGCTTAAATTTGTGACATAGGAATATAATCATGAAAAATTGTACAAAGCAAAATGTTTTCGAATGATATAAACTGATAAGTATACAACATTCGTTGCAAAAAAAGCGTGAGGTTCTTCATAATGAAAATCCTCACGCTTTCCTTGTTCCCAAAATAAAATTTGTTTGTTATTTTCTTTGTTTGTTTACCATTCGTTTTTCACCTTTTATTATGTAAAGTCCAGGTTTAGACGCAGAAGAATACTGGTGTCCGTCCAAGCCATAAATACCATCAGGTTTCTTGGTCTTATGATCTTGCTCTACCCTATCAATGCCTGTTGTATCACCTACAAAACAGAATTGTAACACTGCTGCATCAGACGGATGCTGAAGATAAGCCGTATAAGGATCCAAAATCGAACCTACATCAACTTTGCAGAAGCTTGTCTTTTGGTTTTGAGAACCTATCAGATAAGCATGATCCTGAGAAGTAACCACATGATTACCATCCTTACAAGCACGAAGCATATTGCCAGTCAGCGCAGCTACAGGCATTGACAATGGAGCCTTCTCCATATGAAATACTCCCGTCATTGAAGGCGAAGTAAGAATAACGCCGCTCCCAGCTTGAATCGCATGACCTTCAGGAAGGGCTTTCAGCATTACTTTATCTCCCTGAATCTGCTCTACGTACCATGCTTTTACACCATTAGGAACAATTGCGTCAAAGGGTGCTCCGAATGAAGCTATACTTGCCACATCATGTAAATTTTCTGCAGCAAAGGTTGTTACTTCCACATTGACAGGTAGTACTGCATTATAAAGTGTTATTTTGCGGCGCAGCGTGTTGGCGTTCCATCGGTCGAGCCATTCACCCTCTCGCTCTATATCTACATGAATCTCATAATCACCTGGAGCCAGTTCGGTCAAATCTATCGTATGACTGGTAGAACTGGTAAGATTGGTCTCGTTGTTCCGCGGAATACTCACCATGTAGCCCTTGCTGGTATAAGCCGTTTCTCCCGACTTCATGTTTACAAGGCGATATCGCATCTGGGTGGAATAATAATTCTGGGTAATATACTTGGAATAGCCCGAAATGCCCAGCGTAACCTTTGGAGACTCTGCCAGATTGAAATGATGTGAAGGCGCATAATTCCCCTTCTCGTCGAGCAACTTCACGGAAGTCACAGTTACTCGGCCATAATAGTTGTTGGGATGAACCTCCAAGAGGAAATCGTCAGGAACAGGAATCTCATAAACCGCAGGGGTCTTAGTCTCAATATTGTGATTGAAACGTAGCTTCATGCGATATTTGCCAGCCTTGAGTTCATGATTACCTGTAGTCCCTGTATAGGAAGTCATAAACTTGACAATCCAAGGTGTCGTCGTCATTCGCTGAGCCACCATGTGCATCATATAGGCATTCGGTACCTCATAGGTTTCTCCCTCCAGATGGCCAGTACCAATCAGTTCAACCTGCAATTCGCCACGAGCCTGATAACGGCTTAGATTGGAAATGTTCAACTGAATACCAGCGAGTTGACTGCTATAAGCATAGGCTGGTTCCAAAACATCAGGTTTTCCTACCAATGACAGATGTGGCTTGTCGTCCGATTGAATCAGCGTCACCTTACCTCCACTCACCATCATCTGCACAGTATTTCCATTCACCATACAGGTCCAGTTACCCCATTCGTTCTCATCGTTATTCAGCAGACGACGACCTAAAGGACGCAAATAATACGTACCATCGGCAGGACCATCTATCTCGCTCAAGTCGGCTCCCCACCAGTCATATTCAAAATTATAGCTATTATAATAGGTTGCCCAAGTCAGTACACCTGTTTTTCCGAAAACATGCAGACAATTACCATCCTCAGAAAACAGACCAATACCCACCTGTCCTGTATAAGCACCATTGTCGTCCTGAGCCAAATTTCTGGCACCTACACCCTTGAGCTGGGCTGGAATTCTGGAGGAAATTGTCATTCCTTCACTTACCTGAAACTGCAGTGCCTGATTATTATTGATGGACAAAACTACTGGTTTAGGACTAAGCGGTTCAATGATCCCATTATTCGGATGTATGAACAGAGCCAACTGCTTCTCATAGTAACAGCCATCACTACCATAGCCACCAGCTGCCACGGCAGCAGTATTGATGTCAAAATAGCCATCGTCGAGTCCAGCCCATCCCCAGTTGACATGAACCAGTCCGTTCTCATCATATCCATCATATACAAAAGCATGGTCACCACCCGTCATAAATACCGGACAACCAGCCGAAAGTTCGTTGTAGATGGCTTGCAGGAATTCACCACCAGGCAGTAAATCTTTTTCCAGCTGACGCACCGTACAGTTGTAGTAGTTCTGCAGTGCATTCCAAACTTTACCTTCATCACATCGTGTTCCACTCACACCATATGTAGCCTGAGCCAGTTTTCCCAAGTCACGCATCAGAACTCCCACGGCCTGTGCCTGTGCCTGATTATAACCACCCTGACTGTAATCGTCGAGCATATTGTTCCAATCATAATAATCATACGCCATCGCACCCTCGCCAAGTATCACTCCTGCTGGTCTCTTTTCTGGCCATCTATGAGCAAAGAGCACCTGAGCAGCGGCCGTGATGGTGCACCCCGTGAATGTAGGTTTGCCGCTAGTACTGCTGCGTGGAGTATAATAATTGTAAGGGTATTCTTGACTCCATGTTGCGCTTATCAAGGGTTTGACATAGGCCTTTGGAGGCTTAGCATAAGCGGGCGTAACGCTGATACTGTCCACCCTCACTTTCTCAACTGCTCGGGAATAACTTGCTAAAAGTTCTATCAGTGGAGCAGGCATATTGGCAGCATCCAACTGTCCCCTATCACTATATCCGAGCACACCGCCTACTCTATCATCAGCAGCTACGATAACAAATCCATCGCCATCCTGATTGTTGAAAAGATGGAGCGTAGGATCTACAGTTTTGGTTCCACGACTGTAAGCCACGGTCTGACTCTCGCTCATGCTCACTGGATTAATAAGATATTTGCTGGCTAAAGCCTTAGCCTGACTTTCGTCCACCGGGCCGCCATAGGCGACCATGGTCCCTATCACCCATACTGCTATGGAAAATATATATTTATTCATAAATGTAGAATCTTACTTAATAATATGTGTAGATACTTTTACTTGATCATCATTTTTTTACCATTGACTATATACATACCTGCCTGAGGTTTACCGCTTACCCTTCGTCCCTGCAAATCATAAATGTCAGAGTTTTTAGCAGCAATCGGTCTTGTAATCTGTTCAATGCCAGTAGGACCATCTTTTCCATCACCTACATAGCAACGTGCTGCATTCTCTATTTTTCTGGTTTTGGTATTAAACAGAACTGCCACGATTTCTATCTTGCTTCGGTCTGAAATCACACTGTACTTGCTGATATTATGAAATATGGTGGAATGTTTCTTTACCTCATTGGAATGGAAGGAACCGGTGAGCGAATTTGCCAAACCTCTCTGCATTCCTTGAGATTCGATGGCTACATGATTGAAAACCACACCCTTCACCTTGGAATACCCCTCTACATAGTTGTTAATATCAGCATAAAACTTCATTTCTTCAGGAGCATCCTTATAAGTATCGCTCGCATACTCGGAATAATTTGCCTCCTGAACCCATTGTTCGTTTGTCAGCCCACTTGCTGTCAGCACATAGCCGATAGCATAAGTATCGTCTGCAGCTGGAGCCATGCAGGGTTCTACTTGGGTAGTCACGCGGATATTGTCATTTGTCTCATCCCACTGTGCTTCCACGTCAATATTCATACACGTTACCCTTTCCTTTTCTATTTTGAAAGCATCCGTAACATCATAACCGGCAGCCTTGGTGTCACGGGCTATCCAAACAGCAGGAAGCGTATTTGCATACTGGGCAATCAATCCATCATAGACAGAATATGAAACCGCCTGACTGATTGCGTCGGTCTTGTGAACTGATACTGGCACAACATCTTCAGGATACATACGGGCAATGGCATCTGTAGCCACTAGACCGATAGGACAATGCCAACACCACATGGCTGCGTAGTCTTCCACCAGTACACGTTTATGAGGTATTTTATTGACCGTGCAACAGGTGATATAGATACTTCCTATAGTTGCCTCGTTGTACTGACCATTTACTTCTGTTATATTCAGTATGACATCAGCAGTGCCCAGTTTCGTGCCTGTTTTGATAGGGAATATCACTTCACGGGTTTCACCATAGGTAATCGGCTGGTCGAAAGTAACAGTTGTTGGTCCCACGTTCTCACCTGTTTCCATGTAGTAGAGCGTATAGGTGATGCTCCTCGCATCGCTTTTGCCCCAACTGGTCAGTTTGATAGGTACGGACGTTTCTGTTTCGCCAAATTTCATGAACACATTGCCTATATTCATAGGAGCTACGGAATTCTGAGCCCAGCATCCAACGAATGAAAGCAGATGGAACACGGCTAATAGGAGATAATGTTTTAACGTCATAAATGCTGTTTTAAAATATGTGATTATTAAAAATTATTCTTTAGATCATTTGATGGATGATGATTGATTCATAAACTTACAAACACTATTTTTCAATATTATACTTATATTTATGCGCAAAATTAATCATTTCTTTAGTAATATCCTAAAGAATGGCTGATTTTTTGAATATTTTTCAGAATATAATTTGTACCTTTGCATTCTGAAACATCGATACGTTCATTTTTATCAGAAAACAGAAAGCAAAGTCGATGAACACCATAATTTATAACTGAGCCCACTTTAAAAAGTAAGGCCTGTTTAAGATGTTTATATTTCACGATAATAATCTTCGATTTATGCCGTTATCTGGAGTATTTTTCGTATCTTTACACCATCAATCAAACAGAATGACTATGT
>NZ_SGVY01000056.1 GCF_004535825.1 Segatella hominis
CGCTTTATGGGGTAAGGGGATTTTGTGTCTGCGACATTTCTGTTGTGCAAGAAATATGTACAATAAAATGAATTTTGTCGCTTTGCAAGCAAAATCCCACTAAACCCTATAGGTTGCGGATTTGAGGGTTTTTAGGAAATCCGGCTCTGTTTATTTTAAATGATGTTAAGGAGTTCTGTAGACTAAGTCCATTCCAAGTCATTATATTGAAAAGATTTATAAGTCCTCCAAAACGATCAGTACTATAATCTGAATCGCCTTTCAACTCAACAAAGACAACAGGTGTTTCTAAGCCAAGACATGGTAATGCACAATGTATTCTGGATGTAATAACACAAGCAGCTTCAGAATATTTCTTCACTAAAGACTCTGCATAATTCAATTTATCTTGCTGGCTTGGGTATTCCTTTTGAATATCATAGTTATATTGATTTATATATTCGGCATCGACAAGCATCTGTCTATCAAACACCTTACTATACTGCATCAGGAAAAAAGCATTATAAAATAATGACTTCAATCCTTTTTCATGCTTTTTGTATGTAATCTTTCTTATAGATGTCCAATGGAAAGCAAGATATATGAATGTTTTTAGAGATAACAACTTATGATGTGCAATAAGACCTGCCGTAGCACAATAAGGTTCGACAACATACACATTATCACCTCGCTTCTTTGATTTGTATTTTTGTCCAAGGGTCAAAGTCATACATCCACTGAAATATGCATCAACTCCTTTATCTCGTAATAAACTTGCTGATTTGGTATCACGACATCCTATTGGCTCATGTTTTTTTAAATATGATATACTCTCATCATCAAGGAATTTAGGAAGTCCGCAACGATTTATATGCAATGCAACAAACAATGGATTGATTTTTTCTGATGGGGGCCAATTTTCAGGATGGTTCATATACCAGCCATTCATTATCATCTTTATTTTCTCCCCATCATATTTCTTAAGATCTGTTTCTCGCTCAAGAAACACATCTGTAGAAGGAAGAAACTGCTTTGCTGCCAAAGCCTGGACATAATCCCCGATATTGATTTTCTCGTCAACGCCTGTGCTGACAACCATTAATCCGTATTTCATTTTTCTATATTTTTTCAAATTTTATAATCTGCATTTTATCTTGTTTCACCAATATTCTCCTTTTAACAGGAGTTTTATAATAACTCTTAAGACTTTTTTCTATCATATCAAGATATTGCTCATAATCAGAATTAATCATCATCGGAAGGTTATTGTCTACATAAGACTTATACCCTTGATAATATTTTTTAGTATGCGGAGAATTTACAGTCCATCCAACTCTTACAAATTTCTTGCCAACAAGGGAATTACATTCTGTCCAAACATTCATACGGCAATATGTTGCATTATGAAAAAGGATCTTAGAATCATCTATTTTTGCACAAAGAGCTTGACATATTTCAGATTGTTTAATATATGTCTTATTCTGTTTTATTGCATATTGCGCATCTTTTAATTTAAGATATGCCCCCCCAGAAAGCAAAAATGCCATTAGCGTAAGTAAGTAGGACTTTTTTATCTTATTATGAATTAATATACTACAACATGCTATTAGACTCGCTGTTAGTATTAGCATCACAGGCTCTTTAGGCCTTGAAATGGACATTGTATAAAAATTTGCCAATAAAAACATCACAAAAGAAGCTAAAACAAGAATAATACCCTTTCTATCTCTTATTGCAAACATACAGACAACAGCTAATAATACAAAACCTATTATGATACGCAACATATATGCATATGTATAATAATAGGGTTTTATGTTTTGGGCGATGTTATAAAAATACCTATGACTTAAAAAGTCTGTGGAAATCTTTAAATTCCTTGCGTTAAGGATAGTACCATCATTTACCCTATATTCGTTTAACAAAACCAATTCACTTTTCTCATCCTTATTAGCATATAAATTAACACAATCAGAAGCAGACGGATTATCATTTATTTTCATTCTCAAAGCGTTATATTCACAATACTTTTTCCAATCATTGGAGCGGTTATAGTACCAACTATTGAATGAAAAAAGAAATATTAATATCAGAATGAGTAATGCATTATAAATAAACATCATTTTCTTATGCTTCAGAAATATACAGATCAATAATGGAAGAAATACACAATAGGGTATAACTACGGCCTGAATTCTCAATATTGCACCCATAAAAAATAAGACTATGGAAAAAACAAGGTTTTTCTTGGCAATAACACTATCTGACGTTGAATATAATGCAATAGAGGCTAAACCGAGTTCACCTGCTACGATCGTATAATCGGGTTGTATAGCAATGATAAAACAAACTATGGATACAAGAATACAAGCTAAACTTTTTATTATCTTATTAAACTTCCATTGAAGTAACAAATAGATAAATATATTAGTACACATCAAATTGCAAAAATACTCATAAACTGCATACCAGGCAACATGACTGTCAAAAGTATATAACATTTTAAGCAGAAGGCCATGTAGTATATTTGTATATATTGTATACTCACTTGGCTTACCCGTATATACACCAGAAGAAAAGAACTGCATTAGATCATTGTCCAATGTAAAATGCACACATGGAAATACCAATGGTATTACAATAAATACAATATTCAATGCAACAAGAACTATTATTTGTTTTTTATCAAGCATATTATCCTCCTATTACCAAACTAGTCATTTTAAATTTTAACGCCATACGAGTTAAATAAAACGAAAGAAACAATACAATAAAAAACTGTAGTAATGGATACAAAACGTAATGTCCCATATATGGATGCAACAGTTTACATGTATTCATTTCTTGTATTAATATATGATGAATTATATATATTCCCATACAACATTTGTCAACTTGTTTAAACTTTTCTGATATATTTATATGAAGACCAGCCTTTACAGCAAAAAAAACAGACACAACAACAAATAATGCTACTAAACGGAGTACGATTTGATTGCTTGTACAAATAAACAATGATATAAACAACAAAACAGCAATAAATAAACTTCCATAAATTAAATTAGAACTTATATTTGTTTTTGAAATGATTCTATGTAATGCTATCCCTATTATATAGTATGGCATAAACCTTACATAAAAAAACAATCCTAACGTGAACCTCATACCTATAAAGCCAACTATATAGTCAGAAAAAGCAATAGATAAAAAAGATATTGCATACAATATTCCATATGCGTATTTTGAATTAATACATTTATCAAAGATATACATAGAAATATATGCCTCAAATATAAAAAGGAGGAACCATAAATGTGCTACTCCATTGAGGATTTCCGAATAGTGAAAATTTTGAAATAACGTTACATATAGTGCCCAAAAAAGATATGGGATCATTACACGTTTTACTTTTTTACATACAAATTGAATGGTATTGACGTATCTACCTCTCTCAAACAAATAAGAATACAGGAAGCCAGATATAATAATAAACAATGGCATATGAAAATACCGTACAAAACAAGCAATGTCATTCAACATAGGGACTGTTTGCCACTTTACCCCCCCGACCAAATATCACTGTAACCACATAAACAATGATAAAAGACAACAAGTATCATTGCAGACACCCTAAGTACACTTATATAATCAAGTCTGTTTTTATCCATAAAATTAATCCATAAGAATGGCTTCTATATTATATCGTGGGCGTTGTTTACTTTCTATATATATTTTTCCGATATATTCTCCGACTATTCCCAAACCCATCAAAACACATCCAGAACAGAACCATATTGAAAGCATCAAAGAAGACCAACCTTTCACAGTAATTCCTGTAAAGTATGAATATAGAATCCATGCTAATACACAAAATGCAATAAAAATGAAAAAAACGCCAAGTATCATAATCAGACGAATGGGCTTGACTGAAAATGAAGTAATTCCATCAATCGCAAAATTTAGCATCTTGGACAATGGATATTTAGATTCTCCTGCAAAACGTTCTGCACGATTATAATAAACATTATCTGTTTTATAACCGAGCAAAGGAACTAATCCTCTTATGAAAAGATTTCGCTCCTTGAACTGTAACAAGAATTTCAAGGCTCTTTTACTTAACAATCTGAAATCAGCATGATTATATACAGTTTTAGCCCCCATAATGTGCATGAGTTTATAAAAAGCCAAGGCTGTGTTACGTTTAAAGAAGGAATCGGTTTTCCTTTCATTTCTGACACCATATACAACATCACATCCCTCATGGTATTTTTTTACCATTTTAGATATTGCATTTACATCATCTTGTAAATCGGCATCAATAGAAACAATCATATCTGATTTCTCTACAGCAACAGACATTCCGGCCCACAAAGCATTCTGATGACCAACATTACAAGCAAGATTTACACCCTTTACATACTTGTTTACCGCATTGCAACTAACTATTAAAGGCCATGTCCTGTCTTTACTGCCATCGTTAACGTACAGAATGAAACTTCTCTCTGAAATCAACTTTTCGTTTATCATTGATTTCATCAGTTCTGTCAACCGGGTTGTTGTCTCCTCCAAGACAGCTTCTTCCTTATAACAAGGAACAACAATTGCTAATATATTATCTCTCATTTCAACAAAATAAGTCTAAAGTTTATAAACGCCTCACATAGCTCTACATTCTCGTTTGTGTAAGAACAAGAGATTGAAGTTTCTGAATGATACTTGTGAAATATTTAATCAATGAACCCTTATATTTATTTCAATACCCTTCTCTATATACTCAGCCTGGTTGCAACGAACCTTCTGACCGGTATCCATATCGCTCTCTGCCATGATCTTCACAAATTCCTCGAAAAAGTGGTGTTAGGTTTCCAGATGAGCTTTGCCTTTGCCTTGGTAAGATTGCCCCAGAATTTGGCTATATCTATCTACTGGCATATCAGGGATTTGTTCCTTGACAATATTGATACATTTCTCGTTTGTCACTACCCACATATTCTCAACAGGGCAGATTGGCTTCAATCTATCTACTGTCAATTGAATAAGGGAACGTCCGACTCCCATCACATCAATGAATTGTTTTGGGTAGTCGGGTGTTGACATAGGCCAGAAACGGTTTCCTATACCACCAGCCATGATTATGATTTGAGTGTCGTTGATTTTATTCATAAGCCACATTTTTATGTATAGGCGTATTTACTCCTATACATATTTTTATCTCAGACTCTCCTGATACCACTCATAGAGTTTCTTCACGCCATCCTCTATCTCGACTTTGTGGGTCCAGCCGAGGCTGTGAAGTTTATCCACAGAGATGAGCTTTCTTGGGGTTCCATCTGGCTTGGTAGAATCAAACTCAACCTCACCCTCGAAACCTACTGCCTTTACTACAAGCTCAGAAAGTTCACGGATGGTAAGCTCCTTACCGGTTCCCACATTGATGTGGCAGTTGCGAATCTCACCGAGAGATGGGATAGCACCGCCACGGCCCTCAGAGTTGTTTCTATCCACAGCACCATCTACCTTGGCACCATAGAATACAGAACTGTACTTCTCGATACCGATGATGTCCTTGAAATCTACATTCAGGAGCACATGAACACTGGCATCAGCCATATCCTCGCTCCAGAGGAACTCACGCAATGGCTTACCTGTTCCCCAAAGCACCACCTTGTTGTCGTAGATACCATAGAACTCCACTGCCTTCAGAATGCGCTCATGAGAGTTGCTTCCATCCACATTACCCTCTCCGATGATTTCGCGAAGCTTATCAGTAGGGTTGATAGGACGCTTGTTCATATCTACCTCGATGCTGTGCCAGTCGCCATCGTGGATAAGCTTGGCAAGATAAATCTTGCGCATCATCGCAGGCATTACGTGGCTGTTCTCCAAGTGGAAGTTATCGTTAGGACCATAAAGGTTGGTTGGCATCACAGCGATATAGTTGGTACCATACTGAAGATTGTAACTCTCGCACATCTTCAATCCGGCTATCTTGGCGATGGCATATTCCTCGTTGGTGTATTCTAATGGAGAAGTGAGGAGCACATCCTCGCTCATTGGCTGCGGAGCATTCTTTGGATAGATGCAGGTAGAACCAAGAAAGAGGAGTTTCTTTACGCCATGAGAATAGGCGTTGCTGATTACGTTGCACTGCATCTTCATGTTCTGCATAATGAAGTCGGCACGATAGAGCGAATTCGCCATGATTCCGCCCACGAAGGCAGCAGCCAATACTACAGCATCCGGCTTCTCCTCATCAAAGAACTTCTCTACTGCATACTGGTCGGTCAAGTCGAGTTCTTTGTGAGAACGACCCACCAGATTATGATAGCCTCTCTTCTCGAGGTTATTCCAAATAGCAGAACCCACGAGTCCGTGGTGTCCTGCTATGTATATCTTACTATTCTTGTCTAACATATTACTTCACGATTCCCTTTTCCAAGTATTCTGCAAGATTGCAGCGAACCTTCTCGCCGGCAGCCTCAGCAGCTACCTTAGCCATATCACTCTCAACCATAATCTTGACGAGATCCTCGAAAGATGTGGTGTTAGGATTCCAGTTGAGCTTAGCCTTAGCCTTTGTTGGGTCACCCCAGAGATTCACCACATCGGTAGGACGATAGAAGTCAGGAGAAACCTCAACGAGCGTCTTACCGATGAGTTCCTCAGGACCCTCAACGCAGATACCCTTCTCGTTCTCTTCCTTGCCTTCCCACTTCAGTTCGATGCCTACATAGTGGAAAGCCAACTGAGCGAACTCACGAACTGAGTGCTGCTTACCTGTTGCAATCACGAAGTCCTCTGGCGTCTCAGCCTGGAGAATCAGCCACATACACTCTACATAATCCTTGGCATAACCCCAGTCGCGGAGTGAATCCAGGTTACCGAGATAAAGCTTGTCTTGCTTGCCCTGCTTGATGCGGGCTGCAGCCAATGTAATCTTGCGGGTTACGAAAGTCTCACCACGGCGCTCACTCTCATGATTGAAGAGGATACCTGAGCAGCAAAACATGTTGTATGCCTCACGATACTCCTTGACAATCCAGAAACCATACTGCTTGGCAACAGCGTATGGAGAATAAGGGTGGAATGGAGTGTTCTCATTCTGAGGAACCTCCTCTACCTTACCATAAAGCTCAGATGTTGATGCCTGATACATGCGGCAAGTCTTCTCCAAACCACACTGGCGGATAGCCTCCAGGATACGGAGCACACCTGTGGCGTCAACATCGGCTGTAAACTCAGGAGAGTCGAAGCTCACCTGTACGTGACTCTGAGCAGCAAGATTATAAACCTCTGTTGGCTTCACCTTGTTCATTACCTGGATGATGCTCATAGAGTCACCGAGGTCGGCATAGTGAAGGTGGAAATTAGGTTTACCTTCCAGGTGTGCGATACGCTCACGGTAGTCAGTAGATGAACGACGGATTGTTCCGTGGACATCATATCCTTTTTCTAATAGTAACTCTGCCAAATAAGAGCCGTCCTGGCCCGTAATACCCGTAATGAGGGCTACTTTTCTATTATCCATGAAATTTTTGATAGAAATTAATAAATATTTGTGTTGATTTTAATGCCTATTAGTATAAACAGTTTTGGAAAAGTTGAATTACTTTCCAAACTCTTTAATCCTCTGTTCCTCCTTCAAAGAGCAGACAAGCAGTTGTCCATTCTTCTCGGCTACGATATAGCCATCCAAGCCTTGGACTACCACCTTGCTTTCATCGGCTGCATGAACCACGCAGTTCTTGCATTCATACAAGCGGATGTCCTTGCCTACCTTGGCATTTCCAGCCTCATCTTGTGGGAGTAAGGTACGGAGGCTACCCCAACTACCTAAGTCGCTCCAGCCGAACTCGGCTGGCAGGGTATAGATTTCCTTCGACTTCTCCATTACCGCATAGTCGATGCTGATCTTCTCGCAGGTTGGGAAGAGTTTGCCGACAACCTCTTTCTCCTGTTCGGTATAGAAAGAAGGTGCCATCTCATCCATAATGCTGGCAAGATTTGGTTGGAAGGTTCGGATTGCCTTGCTGATGGTATCGATGTTCCATACGAAGATTCCAGCATTCCAATAGTAATTGCCAGCGGCAAGGTATTGCTCGGCAGTTTTCAGGTTTGGCTTTTCCTTGAAAGCCTCAACCTTGTAGATTTCATCTACTGATGTTGGCTCTGCTGAGGCTATATAGCCATAGCCTGTTTCTGGGCGGCTTGGCTTGATACCGATGGTAACAATGGCGTTCTTATCGGATGTATAGCTCAATGCCTTGCTGAGCACTCGCTGATACTCCGAGGTATTGATCACCAGGGCATCGGATGGTGTCACCACGATGTTGGCATCAGGATGCTTCTTCTGGATCTTCCAGCAGGCATAAGCAATACATGGAGCTGTATTGCGAGCCTCCGGCTCTGATAATATGTTATCTACTGGCATGTCAGGGATTTGCTCCTTGACTATGCGAATGTTTTTCTCGTTTGTCACTACCCACATGTTCTCGACAGGACAGATTGGCTTCAATCTATCTACTGTCAATTGAATGAGGGAACGACCGACACCCATCACATCAATGAATTGTTTTGGGTAATCGGGGGTTGACATTGGCCAGAAGCGGCTGCCTACGCCGCCAGCCATAATAATGATTTGAATATCGTTGAAATTATGCATAAAGCTTTTTCTTTTACCTCTTAGTCTCCTTAAAGGAAATGTTGTTTCTAAAATCATCCCGTCCTTCTTTACCATTAAAGAAGGCTCCACCTCTCTTCTCGGTCTTCTCCCCTCAGGGAAGAAGAGGAAACCGCTCCTCCTCGTCGCTCTTAACCGCTACGCTATAAGGTTGGCGGACCATCAAAGGTCTACGCCAGTTTTTGTGGGATGGGACCGCCTTAATGCAATGTTTTCTATACCTAATCTTAAGCCTTATTTACATGAATCAGCAAAAAGCAGAGACTAGTAATAAATATATTGTTATCTTCTCATTAACTTAGCTGCAAATTCAAAGAAATCAGCAACGTTCTTGAAATTATCAAACTGTTAGCAATATAGGATTGCATTAGACTTGACACTTTCTTTTCAATTGATTTCAAATACTCATTTCTATCACTCTCCCAAATTGTAGCATCCTCAATCTCCGGCAAAAGAAAGAACTCTATCAAATAATCTATCAGGTGAGTCAACATACAGACTAATGGTGTTGTATGAAGGGATGACACTTATTTGATTCAAGCACATTGCCTGCTCTCTTCTCAAAAAGGCAAATCATCAGAAGCACGCATTTCAGCAACTTCATATGTGGCAAAATGACTATTCCAATCATTAACATTCACATACTTCAATAATTCTTCTGAACCCGTAAAAAGACACGTTGCTATTTTTAAGGTTGCAACCTTGCCATCTCCACCATTATCATTAGTCCACTCATAATAATCATCCAATGGAGTCATATTCAAACATTTCACATAACCACGTGCCGACAACAAAGCTTCCAAATCAGCTAAAGTATTTATATAAAACTTGTAACTGATATGTAACTTGTCTTGAAGAAAGGACAACAACGGATGATTCAATATTAATATTTCCCTTAGTTGTTCTGTTTTTCCTTCATTCTTTTGTGAAAAAACATCAACTAATTGATTGAGTGTCTGAGAGGTTTTGAATAGTTGCTCTATCACATTGGCCTCCTTCACTTTATTTTGCTCATCTAGAAATCTTTTAAACAACCCAGCAAATTGTTCCTTCAAATACTTTGTTATATCTGTAGTACTCTCAAAAGCCTTGATATTATTGTTTACCTTCAACTTATTGACTTCCTCAATGAACTCATAAATCTTACTAGAATCCACATATTTATACTTTATCTGGTCATTACCTTTATTCAACAAATATGTCTGATACTCAGCTAGCACGGAATTTTCTATAAAGATATAGATTTGCTTATTCTCCTTAAGAGGCGTCTTCAATTCTATTTGAGAAATCGAATATGGACCAGTAACGGATTCTGAACCCAATCGTCCACCTATGATTGACACCAAAATGTCACAGTTTTTTATCTCATCATAGCAGTATTTTTCTAATTCTGCATCTTTCCCATAAGGAATATCACCCTCTTCATTTCTGATAGGTTCATATCCCAAGGACATGATAAATTGATCTAAATCCTGACGAACTTGGCGCAAGTCATAGAAGGTAGAACTTATAAACACTCTTGGTTTTGCCATATCTTATACGTTATTTTTCTTATACCATTCATCCATCTCAACATTGATGATATTTCCATGATAACAATCATGTTCTGCATTATTACTAAACAGCTTTTTATTGTCGTCATTTAGATTCGAATAAAATATTTCCGAAATCATAATCGGATTATCAAAATATGTCTTGTTACCATAACTTGCCAATCTAGTAGCATTTTTCAAAACAGGCCCAAAGAAAGCTCTCGATATGGTATCGCAATCACCTTTCACATCAAATAACAAGATGCGGTCGTAACATACGCCTATCCCCCATCGGAAAGTAGGCCATTGTCTCTTCGACATTTTGAAATTTAATGTTTTAAGTAAACTGTTCAGTTGAGCAACCAAAGTTATCAGCTCATTAATATCATTTTTATATCGAGTATCAAATATCCCCCAAATAGCACTATCACTACTATTTATATCTTGGCATAACTTGGTAGATTCAAACAGCGAACAAACCTGCGTAACCAGACTCCTATATAATTTAGCGTATAAGATACGTTTGTTTCCGTCCGTCCAATCTTGCATCACCCTTATATCAACATATATTACTGAGCAATAGGCATAAAGTGATTTTTTGATTATATTTTCCGAATCATCAGGAAGTGCATTTTGCTCTGTAACAGTAGTCACATCACCATCCAGAATAAGCTCCATTTCTCTTAACGATTCTTCAAAAGAATAAACTTTATATGTTGGTTTCATGAATCTTAGAAATTATATTTTTCCATCCTCTATAGAATATACTCCTTGCCTTTCATTTTATCCAATAGTATTGATGAAAGACACACCATTCTGATTCTCTATAATCTTAGCAGCTTTGGTGCTACTTATAGTAATCATTGTAGAATGATGAATGCTTAGAACCTTATCTTGTAACTCAGCATTATCCTCTAATGCCGTTATATTCAATCCAAGGTTTCGAAGATAATCAATATGAAGATGGCGGCTATGAGACTTTGTTAAAGCATGGCTTCCTATATTTTCAACAACATTATCTGCTTTGTCTTCGGCATTAGGAATACCATCAAACATATTATTCATCAACCATTGTTTCACCAAACCATTAGACCAATCTATTACCTTTTGGCATTCACCCACTAAAGTTGGAGTATATTTCGATAATATAGGTCCCCAAACTTGTGTACCTACCGGATTAACTTCATTCTCATGCTTGATATTTTCAAACTCCTCAATGATTCCATGCGCCCTATACATACAGTACTGGGGGTCTATCGGTCCCAAATTAGAATGCTTTCCCATGATTATCTCTTTTGCACTGCAAGAAATCATAGTACCTGCCGACATAGCCATTTGAGGGATAATAACACGAATGTCTTTTCCAAAGATGCTTTGAAGATATACTACCAAAGATTCCGTAGCAGATATATCACCTCCAGGAGTATGCAATATCAAATCCAGTCCTTTGGTTTTATCAAGCTGATATATACAAGTCATGAAACCAGTCTTGTCATTATCATTGATACCAAAGTCAAAAGTACCATTAGCCATCAAAGACTTTTGCAACCATGCAGAATAATAGAGTATTGTATTTCTACCAGTATAATCACTCAGCTGTTTAAGATATTCTCTTCGTACCAAGTCGTATTGACTAGGCATATGCCCAAATCTATCCAATATTTCATTCCATGATGCCATAACTTCAAGTATTATCAGTTACACAAACTTCTATATTATGCTTAATTGTGGGATTCATTGGATACCCTTTATAGAGTGTATCCTTTTGAACCAGCAAGGAATCTTTCAGAATGCTATCAAACAACACCTCAGCTTCCTTGATTATATTGTTATATTTTTCTTCCATCATATATTGATGTTACTGTTAATTTGCAACAATTCTTCACTCATCCGTTCTTTTTCCTCTCGAAGTTTCTTAGTTTCTGACTTGATTCTTAAGGTTTCCTGCATTATTGCCTTATTCTCTTCCTTTAAAGAAACCACAGCAGATTCCAAGGCAGTAGCCTTTAGTTCCAACTCTTTTGTTAGAGCTTGGTGAAAATCAGCCAAGGACGCATGTTTCATAGAGAACAAACGTTCCACCTTTCATCAAGACGCTTTAGAGCCTCCTCTATTTTCTGCCAAGAAGCAACAAAGTCAGGATCATCTGTTTTAATCGTCGTAAATATATATTTTAGATTGTATTCCATTGTTACCATAATTCCGACATATAAGATTTTGGATGGAAAGGATAAATACTTAATGTGTTAAAACCTTACGCTGTAATGGTGATGTACCATAATTAATTTTAAATATCATAACTACCTTATCCATAAGACTTTGAAAAGTCTACTATTAGATATTATTCTTCCGCTAACTAGCAGTTTGAAGTCTATGCAAGTCACGCATTTTCTTTAAAGATCTTTTCCAATCACCACCTCTTTCTTTCACTCTAGATTCTGCCAACATCCCATTTTCAACTGCTTTATACAACAGTTCTTCCAAAGTTGGAACATCATAATACACGTAATTATCAACACATTCAATTTCTTTCTTGATAAACTCTGCTAGAAACCCTTGATGCCAAAAATCCTCCAAGATCAAATTAGTATGCTTATTATTCATACTATCAAAATACGATAATCCTAATTCTTCATGCAAAGCAACTGTCCATTTATACCTTTTCTGAATTTTAGACAAATCTATCTTCACAATGTACAATTCCTCGATTTTAGACCTAGTCATCGCTAAAGCCAATGCTAAATTATCAATTTCTTCTGAATTAATAGAATTTCCAGAAAATTTCCATACAGACAAATCATGATCGATTGTCGATAATTCTGATATTGCGTCAGAATCTAAAGCAGGCTTAGCAAACCAAGTTTGCTCAGATATTTTTCTTAAATAGTACATCTTTTCTCCAATGATGATAAAAGTCTCTTATATTTAATGTTTAACCACGGTTCAATTGGTTCTTGATACTTTTTTAATAGTGACAAGCTTTCCTGGTTTCCCCAATGCCCCAATAGGCGGAATACAGCAGAAACTACTTTTATTGATTTTACTGAATATGCAGCAGCTGCAATAAGTTGAGAATAAGGACGTAAATATTCATAATCATAGTCTCCTAGCAAAGACAATATCTTTGTTAACAAAACCTCATCTAACGAATCTTCTTCCAAACCTTTTAGGAAATATTCTTGAAGGAGCGTCATCGTCATATCCTTATTAATTTCTAAGAACTCTTTCATTTTATCAGTTGCAGCATTATATTCACCATCCTCAAATTTTGCATGTTTTATTATATTTAAAAACAATGCTCTATTTTTTATTTTAAACTCTTCATCTGATAGCGGCTGAACATTGACAATAAAAGACGTTTTATTTTGACTAAACAGCGTTTGCTCTATATAACGATACAGTTGATTCGAATCAGAATCAAAGGATAAATAATCTAAGACACCAGAAAATTTATCTATGTCAAATAAACTTTGCCCAACAACATCCGAATGTCCATTACGTAGCTGTTCCAGCAAAGAATAATCAATAAAATTATCTTCTATTGTCATTATACTGTTAATATTAACGTTCTACTTCTATCTAAGTATTCATTAATTATATCTGCTGCCTTCGTCCAAAATATTGATATACTCTTTTTTAAAACATCAACATTAATACCTAATGGAGTATTAACCTCAGCAGATAAGAGTATTGCATCTTTTGCTGGCGAACCATTTATTCCTATTTGGTTTCTTGAAACTGTATAAACCTTGTTTATAACAATAGTATTATCTTCACTTAGATGACCTCTCAAAACTTTCTGCATTTGCCACTCAATTGGTTTTTCTTCTGAACCGTTAACAAAAAGTCCATAAGCTTTATCTATTTGTGCTATGTCAAAGAAATAAGCTTCCGAATCAAATAAGGCAAGACGTACAATTGGTGCTTTTATTAGACCTTGGAGAATTGAAGTTGCCTGATTCACTAATACCAAGAAATCCCCCATTGACTCGTCTTTCTTCGAACTTATTATCTCGATACGATCAGGACCACTTGTAATTTTAAAAGAATCATCAATTTTTTTCATTTCAAAGGTATTTACAGGCTCCTGTACGATACCTTGAGGAGTTATTTTCAACGACATTCCTTTATTAATAGACGGTAGCAATTTCATGGTAGAAAAAGCTTTTGTATATTCAAATACTTGCTGCTCGTCAATAATTCCACTTGGAGGTGTCACAAATAATGTAGCCTTCCTATTTAACACAGTCTTATCAATATTTTTTTCCATTGTATATAATTTTATGTTCTAACAAATATAAACAATTTGTAAATTAACTTTAAAAGCACTAGTATCTACATATAATATTTTGAAGTATCAAAATGCAGTTCTATTGAACTTTCGTCTAAATTCCATTTTCCTAACTTATTCTTTAGAAACCTAACGGTAGCCAAAGTAGGAAAACTCATAACTATGCCAGTTTCATCTTCACTATCCATATAAATAGTAACAACAGATTTAAACGATAGCTTACATGTTAGAAAATGTTCGTCTTTCATAGAGTCATCTATAGACATATCAAAAATATCATCAACTTCATAATGATGCCCCAAGGAATCTAATTCAGAGTCTATGTTTTGCCATAAATATGACAATATATGAGTAGAAACCTTATCTAACGAAATATCTAAAGAATTCTGTTTTAACCCCGAAGTCTTCTGCATCAAGATTGCATTTCTTAGGGCGTAAAACATCTTTGTTTCTGAGCCTTTACCACTAGTGGATGCATAATCAGATTTCTCACCAAATAAACTTTCAGCCAATGCTTCTGGAACTCTTTTTAAAATATTTTTCACTTGGTCACAATAAGGTTGATTTACAACCCCTCTTTCATTTTTTAACCCATCTATGACTGTAACAGGCAATAATTCACGAATCGGTTTCATCAACCGAATGAAAGCACCGACACCTGTAGTCTTACAAATAATCGTTCCTATATGATTGTTTCTATCTGGCCAGTATTTATTAAAAGAATATCTTACTGCTATAAAATATGACAATAGTTCAACAGCCATGAAGGTAACATTCGAATCTTTAGACAACGGATTGCGATATATAGACCAAATTCCATTCAAGCGGAAATTTCTCATTAATGCCTCTACAAAAAATGCTTGTGAGACATATCCTTTTCCTGTTCCCAACATTTTTATGTTACCATAAAATGGAGAAGATTTATTAACATTGAGATATTTAGTCAAACTATGCGCTAGGAAAATATGATTTTGTTGCCACTTGCTTGGATCTTCCTGATAATGAGAACCAAAGACCTCATAATAAAGAGATTTGTTTACAGATTTTTGCATAAAATTTACATTAACAAAAACCTGTCCTTGCTCCCAAAGATCATAATTAACCAACAATACGCAATTAAACTTATAGGTATCTAAAAATGCTATGATTTGCTCTTCCTCTGGTGTTTTCAGTAGAAGTCTCTTCAACTTATCATACAATGAAATCATTGCCATCATACGATGTTGTCCATCAACAATAAAGACATTGCTGTTGAGCGCTATATCACATGAACCTTCATTTATAGATATAGTGTTACCATCTTCTTCATTAAAGGCCAATATTAAAGATGAAGGAAACAAAGCTGTTACTGAATAACCTAATTTTTCAGAAATGATACTTTCACGAATATATTTTTCTATACTAGCTATTCGTGAAGGTTCTATTCGACGTTGGTAATATTCATAATTAGCCTTAGCTATTACTTTTTTATCATCTCCATAATGTGAGTTTGGGTTTGCCTTACAAGTAAATAATACCGATTCATGCAGATTTTTAAAAGGAATTAACGCTTGCAAAACCATCTTCCCTGCATTAGGATGCACTTGCTGTATATACGCCTTTATCATGACTCACCTCCTTTGCTTACTGGTTTGTTGCCAAATGGCTGAGGTTCTGGCTGTGGTTGACTAGGATTGCCTTGAGGTGTTCCTTGAGGTTTTATCCTTCTATTCAACTCCGCAACCGCAGGTTCCAAGAGATTTATTTTTTTCTCGATTTCATCGATTTGAGCTACCTTTTGATCCGTAAAAGAAACCATAGCTTCCTCTATTTCTTTAGATACAGTTGGCTTTACTGTACCCAACAAATATTCCTGATTATGCTTTTGCTGCAGTTCTTTCAGTTCTTCGGAAAAGGCTTTTTTAGCACTGCTTTCGGCTAAATCTTTCGCCTTATCTTCTATCGCTTGCATTTTGTCGTACCCAAAGAATCCTACTATTGATACTATAATTCCAAGTAAAATTCCACCTATAGCTAAAAAATCTTGAGTTTTAGCTTGTTGGTCTATAACATACTGGTATTTATCTGCCAAAAGCTGCTCGTCTTTTGTTAAAACGCCAACAATAGAATCAGCCATCGCACGAGTCTCAGGTGTGACCATCCACGTACTGTCTGCCTTTACCATAAAGGTAATTTCTGTTCTATTGGTAGTATGTTTCATTCCTGATGCATACAAAACCAATCCTAACAATAGTGCCACAGCACAAAGGAACAATAACAGTTTTGGTAAACCTTTCATCATTATATATTGCGTTAGTATGAATATCAGCAATACAGCGTACCCATAGTATTTACTAGGATATTGCCATATTATTTTTTTGAAAACATTATTATCATTTTCATGGTAAAGGATTGCTAAGCACGTATATCACCAATACAGCGTTCCCCCTCTATATTACAAGTAGTTACACCTATCAGTTTTTTGAAAAAAGTTATTTTGTATCGTGTGCAGGGTGAAAGATAACTAAGCACACTCCATCACCTCTATTATTTTTTCAATTCCTTACCAGAAAAAGTACCATACGATTTTCCAGAAACTTCACCTTGTTTGTAATAATCGCCAAACATCTTCAACACAACATCAACATCAGCTTCTTCTTCCATACAGATTTTACCATCTACAATTTTTAAAGTATCACCGTGCTGTTTGCAAACTCGTTTCATTTGACGAATATCTTTTTCTGTCACATTTTTATAGGTGCGAAGCATTCCTATTTTTACAAGTTTTTTATGTACAGAAGGTTTGATATCTATGACTGCTTTTAACTTTTCTATGCCAGAAAAAGTATTTGTTTCCTCCATTTCTTCTGCTATAATCTTAGCCTTTTCTGCATATTCCTCTTGCAATCCCATCATCTGTTCAAAATTAAATTTCTTAATCACATAGAATATGTCTTTATAGAATACACAGTCTATCTGTTTATCCAGAGTTAATGCATCACCCTTTAACTGTTGAAGCATTAAGCTTTCTGGATTAAACCAAGCTAAGAATTTTGCTTTGAGATTGGCCTCTCGTGTATCGATGGCTACAGAACTAGCTTGCATCTTACGAAATGTATAAACCCATTCGCCAGTTTGTACATCTTCGAAACCGACACAATAGGCCCATAATTTTACCTCATCATTTTCCAAATCACGAATACTTTTTATCTTTGGAATATCTCTTTGCAATTGATTGGTAACAACATCTTGAAAAGAAAACACCTTATTCTGTATCGGATATGAAAATAGATTTTCTGTATCATCATTCAAAACATCATAGTCAACCATCTCATAGTTTTTGTCAACTATAGATTTCAGTTGACTTATTGATGTATCATAAATATATTCCCTTAATTCCTCATCGTTATCAACTTGGAAAACATGATAAAGATATTTTTCATGCGCTCTTGCCTTAGGCTTCATTTTAGGCTTAAGCGCTCTTGTTATAAAAAACAACTTTGTATCATCAACGCTGGTCGAAGATATTAAATTCAACAATTCCTCTAAATTCATTTCTTGTTTATTTTATTAACATAAAACAATTTATACCCAATATTGTATATCTTTATATTATCACTTTCATAGATATCTCTAAATGGAGAAATCATGAGACCTTGCTTTCGTTGTCCCTGTTCTTCGTATTCCATCTCAAACAAAGAGTATTTGCAATTTAAGACAGGATTTACTAAAAGCAGACTTGAAGTGACATATATCCTATAAATAATAATCAAGAGTATCAATAATGGTATTATGTCGCCTAACTCGTCAAAACTCTGAAAGAGAAATGGTATGATATAAGTTGCTATATAGCCTATAGATTCTGCATTTTTATTTGAAATACTCCTAACCGTCACATTATTGCCATTTTTAGAACTAGAACGAAGTATCTTTAAAAAGAGCATAGTTCCTAATGTCACTAAAACAAGTAAGAGCCCCAAGAGTATCGACAAGCCGAATTTATGTAGCAAGCACAGAATACTCGTCTTGCCAAAACCTGCAAAATGTAAATAGGAACGGTTATAATATAGCTGTCTAACTATTATACATACAAACAAAGGTGAATATGATGTTAAGAACAAAATCAACTTTGGTACTGTACGCAAATAATTTGTACGCAAAACACTAACCATAGCCAACTTTTTATATATCACCAATACAATGTCACCACTATATTACAAGTAGTTACACCTATCATTTTTTTTAACTTAAATTTTGTTTCTCATTGCAGTATCGCTCTGCGCTTGTCGTCGCTCGAATGAGGTTTTTCGAAAATCACCCCGTCCCTCTTTACCCTTAAAGAGGGCTCCACCGCTTTCCCCAAGCCCCTTTCCCCTCAGGGAACAGGGGATGTAACCGCCCTCCGGTGCTCGGAACCGCTACGCTATAAGGTTGGCGGGGCATCAAAGCCCTCGCCAGGTTGTGCGGGATGGGACCGCATGGCTAACGAAAAGGGTACTAGTGCATCAATCGCTGTACAATACCGGCTAACTCATCAGCATACGAAGCGGTATCTTCTACATATTCCTTATTTACAAGTATGTACAAAGATAAATCATTTCTTCTAAAATGCTCGAACTTGTCATCAGAAGCCGTTGAAAGCACGAAACGACGATAAAGACGGAAACGACGGATCACTCTCACTTTTATCTATCAGTTGAAAGATAAAAGGATAACCATCAGACATCAATCGCTCCATTAGATTAACTTCTTATAAACAGGTATTGCTACCTTATCCATTTCTTCTTTCGAAACCTTAACAACTCCGGGAGTTGCATCAAAATAATCTACAGGATAACGATACTTGCCATTTGGCATCAAAACCTTAGTTACACGGCGAAAGAGAGAGATACCCTCTTCTGTAACTATCTTTGTTATCGTCTTATCAATAATCTTTCCCATAATTCTTTATTTTTATTTCAATTTCACCTGCAAATATAAGGGTTTTCTATGAAACAACCAAATTCTTAGAGGAGTTTTTGCTTCTTGCTCTAATCGCCTCCAGATTAACGTATATCACCAACACAGCGTCACCACTATATTACAAGTAGTTACACCTATCAGTTTTTGAAAAAAGTTATATTTTGTTCCCCATTGCAGTATCACTCTGCACTGGTCGTCGCTCGAATGAGGAATATTCAGGATTGTGACAGCAGTAGCTACGCCACCTTTATTGGTTTAAAATATTCAACAACTCAGCAGGAGTATAAACGGGTAAAGAAGAATTCGTAAAATCCTTCTTGTTACGAGTTACAATACAATCTCCCTCAGCTCGCAAAGCTGTGGCATTTTGAGTTGCATCTTCATAATCCTTCCAATCAGAAGAGAGCATTTCAATTACCGTATTGCCTTGCAAGTCCAAAACATCTACAAAATTCGACACCGCCAGAAGAGTTTCTTTTACATTTTGATACTCATACTTGTGTGCTATATACATGGCTGTAACATAAGACAAAGCTGATGTCATCAACTTTATGTCTCCTGTTATTCCAAGGGCAAAGAGTTTATCTGCATCTTCAGAAAAGCCCTCACGATTTACAACGAAATCTATTAAGATATTCGTATCTATAAAAACTCTCATAATGCATATTTTTTATCAACCAACGCATCTAAGCTATTTTCATCTGCCGGTATCGGCTTGCCACCTTTTGCCTTTAATGTTTTAACATAAGACAAAGCATCATTAAACTCAGCAGTTTCTAATAGCTTTTGCTTAGGTTGTACCTTTTGCAAAAACATAGAAATCGCCTTTTCTATTGCAGCTGTCACACTAATATTATGTAATTTAGCATAACTTTCTGCACCTTTATATATATTGCTGTCAATTGCTATTGTGTTCATAATTGTATCTCCTTTTTGCCTGCAAATATAAGAGTTTTTGATGAATCTACCAAATTTTTGGAAGAGATTTTGCTTCTTGCTCTAATCACCCCCAGATTAACGTATATCACCAATACAGCGTCCCTACTATATTACAAGTAGTTCACCTTTCTATTTTTTGAAAAAAGTTATTTTTGTTCCTCATTGCAGTATCGCTCTGCGCTTGTCGTCGATTGAATGAGGTTTTTCGAAAATCACCCCGTCCCTCTTTACCCTTAAAGAGGGCTCCACCGCTTTCCCCAAGCCCCTTTCCCCTCAGGGGACAGGGGATGTAACCGCCCTCCGGTGCTCGGAACCGCTACGCTATAAGGTTGGCGGGGCATCAGAGCCCTCGCCAGTTTTTTTTATGCGGGATGGGACCGCAGGGGTGAATACTTATAAAATGGTGGTGCGGGATGAGACCGCAGGGAGACTTAGTTGCTATTCGACTTTTGACAGGATTACATCTGGAGTTGTTCCCATCAGTGTTATAGCGGATATCTTGTGCCCACCATTGGCATTTAATGAATGACCACAATGATAGAGAGTATCATCTATGATGAGCCAGCGGTCATGAGACTCGTTACTCCATTTTCTGATGTCTATATGATTGTTGGGGAAGAGACGGTCATGTTCCTCCATCAAGCGTTGCATTCCTTGTCCTACACCTACTGTGTAAATTGTGGCTGCTACATTTGGCTTACGAACATCAAGTACACTTAGAGTTAACGATGAAACATAGCCATCTATGATGATTACTCGATGGTTTGCGGTACGAATTAAATTCTCTAAAGCTACTCTTGCTGTATAGAAATCACCTTCAAAGAAGACCATCTCTGCTGGAGGGGTTGAGGTTCGAATGAAGAAGTCGAGCTGCTGTTGCTGCTTAGCTTGGACATCTTCAATATGGGACATACGTTTATCCATATTCTCCTGTAGGGCTATCAAGTGACGATTTACGGAATAACCTTGAAGAAGGTATTGGCGCAAAATAGATGTAGCCCAAATACGGAATTTTGTACCTTTTATAGACTTTACCCTATAACCAACAGATATTATAACATCTAGATTATAATAATCAACCTGATATGTTTTGCCGTCTGAGGCAGTGTAGGCAAATTTTGCCCAAACTGAATCTTTCTGCAATTCTCCTTCTTTAAATATAGTTCGCACATGCTTACCTATAACACTCCTATCACGTCCAAATAGCTCTGCCATTTGGTCTAAAGAAAGCCATACTGTTTTGAAAGTTCCATCTATTTTTACATGAAGGGAAATACTCTCATCTGGTTGATAAAGTACTATCTGTGAATCATCAGCCTCTGGCTGTATATTATTGTCGTTTGCCATAATCATACATTTTATTGCTTATATAGTGGAAAAAGTACGATTATATTTCGTAATTACCAAGGAATTATGAGAAATTCTTTCGACTCCCCTGTCCCCCTCTTGCGAAGAGGGGGTCCTTAACCCACTCCCAAGCCCTCGCCCTTTCCAAAAGGGCAAGGGATGTAACCGCTCCTCCCCGTCGCTCTTAACCGCTATGCTTTAAGGTTGGCGGGGCATCAAAGCCCTCGCCAGTTTTTTTATGCGGGATGGGACCGATTTGCTATAACTTACTATAACATTTTACTCAGATAACTCATATTAGTGGGCTACCAGCCAAAAATGTCACTATGTGTACCTGTATCGGTTAAAATCAGAATCAATTCTTTATCATTTTGTTTCCAAACTAAAAGCCAATCGGAAGTAATATGACATTCCATACATCCTTTATAGTTTGACTTTAAAGGATGTGGTATATTCTGGTTGAATACTTAACGGTATATTTCATTATTCCGCAAGACTCTTCATTAATTCATCCAAATCATTAGTCGCAAAGAGTTTTTCATTCTTTGCTGCTTCTAATGCCTTGTCTAATCTACAAGCCTTAGGGGCTTTTTGCTTTTTGGCAACCCACCCGAATTTCTTAATCAATGATTTGAAAAGAGAAATATCGGTTGTAGGGACATCTAATGTATATGTAGCTGTATTCATAATTGTATCTCCTTTTTTGACTGCAAATATAAGGGTTTTCTGTGAAACTACCAAATTTTGGGAGGAGTTTTTGCTTCATGCCCAAGCTGTAACAGTAGCTATTTTTATTAACGTACGCAAGACGCCCCTAAGTGACGGCTTACCCATATTTTTTAGACTCCCCTGTCCCCCTCTTGCGAAGAGGGGGTCCTTAACCCACTCCCAAGCCCTCGCCCTTTCCAAAAGGGCAAGGGATGTAACCGCTCCTCCTCGTCGCTCTTAACCGCTGCGCTTTAAGGTTGGCGGGGCATCAGAGCCCTCGCCAGGTTTCTTATGCGGGATGGGACCGCAGGGGGACGGCAAAAAATATAAGTTTTTTTAATTACTCCGACAGATACTTAACTATCCAAGGTTTCAACTCTGGAATATCAACTTCTATCGTGTCCCAAAGGCTTTCGGGATCTATTGTATAATAACCATGCACAAGGACATGGCGCATCCGTTCTATCTGACGCCAATTTACATCAGAATGAGAATCACAAAATTCTGTTGAAAGCATATAGACAGCCTCGCCTATTACTTCCACCAATTTGGTAAAGCCATAAAAGATGAGCTTATTCTTCTTGATATCTTCAAAAGTATATTGAGCATGAAACTCCTCTATACTTTCTATCGCTTCAAGAATATGCTCTAACCTTCCCCTATCTCTAACTTTTTCTCTCATAAATCAAGAATTTATCTTGGTTGGCTGTTTCTTGAGCAAACGGGAGAAGACGATTAGCCTCTACTATATCCACCTTGCGATGAAGCAAGTCTTCCAAATTCAACATAATACCTGCTATTTTCATCAGAGAAATTCGATTATGCTGACGATCATACTCTACAAGAATGTCTATGTCACTATCAGTAGTTTCTTCTCCTCGTGAGCATGAACCAAAGAGCCAAGCCTTTGTTATTGGCTGGCTACCAAAGAAATCTTGTATCTTTGGAATCATATTTTGTACATTCTTACTTATCATAACAGCGTAATTTTATTGTTTTTAATGGAGCTTATACTCCATTTCTCTGTTCATTATGCAAATATAAGGGTTTTCTGTGAAACTACCAAATTTTTGGTGGAGTTTTTGCTTCATGCCCAAGCTGTAACAGTAGCTATTTTTATTAACGTACGCAAGACGGACCTAAGTGACTGCTTACCCATATTTTTTCGACTCCCCTGTCCCCCTCTTGCGAAGAGGGGGGCCTTACCCTATACCCAAGCCCTAAATCCCTACCATAGGGATTAGGGATGTAACCGCTCCTCCTGTCGCTCTTAACCGCTGCGCTCTAAGGTTGGCGGGGCATCAGAGCCCTCGCCAGGTTTCTTATGCGGGATGGGACCGCAGGGGTGAATACTTATAAAATGGTGGGGCGGGATGGGACCGCAGGGACGCTATAGCTGATTTTCAAGTTCATCCACTACTTCGTCTCTCAGGGTTTGAGGGACTGTGGCTGCACTCACCATGATGCGTAACAGGGAGTCTTTTAAGAGTTGCTCCTCTTCCTTTAGCTCGTTGCCCACAAATTTCAAATTCCGTAATAGTACGAGCCTCGTGTATATATTCGCAATGCTCTCCAAAGTTAATGTGCCATCGTGATGGGGTAACTTCGAAAGAGTACGGGGATTCATCTGTAGAAATTGGGAAAACTGACGGATGGAAGTGAAACCCCATCTCTTCTCTATCTGGCAAATTTCTTCGGCAGCGGTGGCAATCCACCTATTCGCCCCTCTATTCGCCTGCTTTTCCATCTTCCATACCGTGAATTATCGAACATCGCGTCCTGACTAAAACAGAGGGTATGATTTTCCGATGGTTTTTGTTAAAAGCTTTTAAAAGCAGTGAGCAGAAGTTAAGGATGATGCACTCATAGGTGCATCACGTGATTTTCGAAGAAGTATATATTTGCAGCATAATCAGTTGACTGATAAACATGTTTTACTATATAATATAATAAGGTATATGAAGCTAAAAGCAACTTATACTCGCCGTATCTTGGCGATGATGTATTTCCCCGACTGCGAACCTGCGAATGCTGTGCGCCGTCTGACCAGCGAAATTAAACGCTGCGTGGAACTGTATGAACTCCTGACCGCTAAGGGCAGAAACTTCGACCGCAAGCAGATTCTCACCATCCGTGAGGTGAAACTTATTGAGGAATTTCTGGGCGAACCAGCATGCTCTATTGAAGATGTGCTTTAATGTACTCTCATGATGCGCATCGTTAGGTTGCTCTAAAGAACGACATTCAACGACACACTTCGACAGATGCCCCTGAGCTGATGTTGTATCTTTGCACCAGCTAAACGAAGAACGAAGAGTGAAGAGTGAAGAATTCGACACCTGGGTACACTCAACAGTCCTTGTTCGGAATGAAGCAAATATATTTAGTATTAATTTTTTAAACAACTTCAAACTATGAGTAAATCTTACAAAGTGTTTCCTCGTACCCTTACCATGGGTGAGAAAAAGGGTCAAACTGTTTATTCTGTTCGTCCTGTTAGTTACGGTACTTTGACTACCGAAGAGGTGGCTAAGCAGATT
>NZ_SGVY01000057.1 GCF_004535825.1 Segatella hominis
AGAGCATTCCGTGAAGGGCATGACCGAACTCATGGAACAGGGTGGTTACCTCATCCCAGGTAATCAGGGATGGCTGACCTTCTGGTGCCTTGGCATTGTTGCATACATTATATATGATAGGCAACTGGCCACGCTGCTTGCTCTGCTTGGCAAAGGCGCTCATCCATGCTCCGCCTCGCTTGGTTGGACGGCGGAAGTAATCACTATAGAAAAGGGCGATTGGCTTGCCGTTCTTGTCGCTTACTTCGAATACCTTCATGTCTGGGTGATAGGTTGGTATGTCCTTACGCTGCTTGAAGTTCAGACCATATACACGGTGTGCTGCATAGAATACGCCATTGACCTGCACGCTGTCGATATTGAAATATGGTTTTACCTCGTCATCGCTGATATTGAGCATTTCCTTTTTCATTTTGGCTGAATAGTAGAAACGGTCGTATGGCTCCAACTTGAAGTCCTTGCCTTCTGTCTTCTGAGCATATTCCTCTATCGCCTTGGTCTCAGCATCTGCCTTAGGTGCATATTCCTTGATGAGCTGTTTGAGGAAATCATCCACATTCTTAGCGTTCTTAGCCATAGTCTTTTCCAATGAGTAGTCGGCATAGTTGTCATATCCCATCAGTTTTCCCTTCTCTGCACGGAGTTTCGCTATTTCTGTGACGATAGGGAAGGTATTGAAGTCAGGGTTGGTGCCATCTGCACGGTGGATGCTTGCCATATAAACCTTGCGACGGAGTTCACGGTTCTGCAGGTTGGTGAGGATAGGCTGCTGCGTGGTATTGATGATGACGATGCAGTATGGTGACTTGCTGCCACGGCTTTCTGCATCCTTCTTGCATTGTGCGATATCTGCCTCACTCAGTCCGGCAAGTTCTTCCTTGCTGTTTACCCAAACCACAGCATTGTTGGTTGCGGCTGGAAGGAGATTGTCCCATTTCTGCTGCAAGTCTGAGATGCGGGAATTGATCTGCTTCATGCGCTCCATCTTCTCTGCTGAGAGCAGGGCGCCGGAACGTACGAAACTCTTGTAGATGACCTCGGTGAGTCTCTGGTCTTCTCCCTTGAGTTTCTTATATTCGTTGTCGTAAACGTACTTGATGCGCTCGAATAGTTTCTGATTGAATGAAATCTCGTTGTCCAGTTCGGTGAGCATTGGTGTCGCCTTCTTCTCTGTTTCTGCGATAGCAGGTGTTCTGTGGGCACTGGTGAGTCCGTAGAAGATGCTTGTCACTCTGTCGAGCAACACGCCACTCTCTTCGAAGGCGAGGATGGTGTTCTGGAAGGTAGGCTTCTTCTTGTTGTTGACAATCTTCTGGATGTTGGCACGCTGCTCCTTGATAGCAGCTTCGATAGCAGGAAGATAGTCACTCTCCTGAATCTTACTGAAATCAGGAGCTCCGAAAGGAAGGTTGCTCTTCTGCAAGAGAGGATTCTGACGACTGCCGCCCGCATTTTGGGCGAACGATAAGGCTGGCATCTGCAGCAGGGCAGCAGCCAAACCGAGTGTAAGGAATGTCTTGTTAAGTTTCATCATGTTTTTTGTTTATATTGCAATGATTCTACAAAGATACGCTTTTATTTCGGATTACCGCACATTTTATTCATATTTTAATGGTTTCTTAATAATGTTGGTTTAGTTATTCAGGTATAAAATAGTATGTTATTGTAAAAGCTTTTGTACTTTGCAATGGCATAGTTTAATGATACAATATAATGATGAAACAAACTTTTATACTTTTGTTCTTCCTGTTGGCGGCAAGAGTTCGCAGTCTTGAGGTGTAGTGTAATTTGCTGATTTTCAGTAATATAGCTGGTGGAAAATCTACATGACCTAACGAAGCGCTTCATTAAGGTCTAATGATGCGCTTCATTAACACTTAACGATGCGCTTCATTAACACCTAACGATGCGCATCATTAGACCTTAATAAAGCGCATCGTTAGAGTTCGTACTTGCACTTCTTTAGAGGAAATGGAACTTAAATATATATTTGTTAATAAAAATGCTTAATTTTCGTTGTCTATAGCTACAGTATCTTTTTGTATTCTCGTGATACAAAATCAGCGAGGGGAAATCCCTATTTCTCTCATTCACAACTCATTTTCCTACCATTGTACCCCAAATGTGGTTTTTGCCAAACTTTTAATAGTGTAAATTCTTTTGGTAAATTGGCATTTGGTAAAGAACGTTGGCTTTCAATTCATATCATCGTCAAACGGTAAAGAAGAATTGAATTTATCAAAATCAGAATTGAATAATTTGTCTTGTATCACACGATACTTTTCAAACTCTGACTCTGCAAAACTCTTGGCAAATTCAGCAGAAACCTTTCCTGCATCATGTAATACGGCATCACCTCCGGCTTCAAGAATAATGTCTATACGCTTTGCCCAATCTTCCATTGTCATTGGTATATGTCGATTTGCCATACGTTCTGCTAAGTCAAGCACAGAGTTGACAAGTTTTCCCATATCTTCAAGTTCCACTTGTTTTAGATAGTTCTTGGCGATACTCACATCTGGCTTGACAATCTTTCCATCAGGTGCATTCTCCCAAGTGGTCAGTCCCATATGCTCTTTCTCCGCATTGGCTCTTTCTACGATAAGTTCTGCCGCAGTATGCCCATGCACTGCGTAATGCATCTTATTCTGAACTTTTTTATAAAACAGACGCGTGGTAGGTGCATCCTTATTGTAGTCAACAGCTGTAGCGTATATATCCGTAAGCTTTTGATAAAATCTTCGTTCACTCAACCTAATCTCACGTATCTCCGCCAGCAAATGCTCAAAGTAGTCCTCACCGATAAACGAGCCGTTCTCCATACGCTTCTTGTCTATGATATAGCCCCGAAGAGAGAACTGCCTGATGACATAGGTGCACCATTGGCGGAACTGTGTGGCACGGATAGAGTTGACACGATAGCCAACAGAAATGATTGCATCAAGGTTGTAGAACAGCGTGTTGCGTCGCACCTCTCTCGCACCTTCCTGTTGAACTACCGAGATTTTCTCGGTAGTTGCCTTCTTGTTCAATTCATTTGTGTCATATATGTTCTTCAGATGCAAACCGATGTTATCAGTGGAACAATCAAAAAGCACAGCCATTGCTTTCTGCGTAGCCCATACCGTCTCGTCCTTATATAGCACCTGAATGCCCTGTTCCTTACCTTCCGCCACGAAAGTCAAGAACTCTGCCGTACTGTTTCGTATTTCAAATTTCTTTGCCATTATTGATTTCCTTTTATGAATCTAAACACTGTAGTATATGATCATGTATTCAATGAATGCAATTCCTAACGTATAGTCCAATGCAAATGTTTTTACTTCCACAAACTTCCCTTTTTGAATATCCTGCAAGTGTTCGATTTTATATAATCCGGATTTTTGTCTAATTTTTCCTGTATATTTTTTTTATTTGCAAGTATAACCTTTAGCCGATTTATGTCTCTATTCGCCATGACTGTATGTTTGTTAGGTAAGCAAAAATACATAAAAATCCCCAAATACGTATCGATTGCACCTATTATTTATGGAAGTTTAGCAAAATAATGAAGATTATTCATTAGGTTCAAGCTAAAATCCCATCTTTCAAATTCGCATAGAAAACTACATTAGGGAAGAGAATACTCCCTTCCCCGATGTCCTTCTTACTCATCCGAACAGTGGTAGGTCAAGTCCTTTTCGATGCCAGCTTTGTCTTTCGCTGTATGATGCTGATTGTTGGCACACCATCTATCGTTTTTATATCACCTTACTATATCCTTTCATTTCCGATGGTTAGACCCGCTTGGGATAATTGGTGGATATTTTCGAAACCGCTGTTTCGGAAATGGTGGTTCCATAAGTGAAAACGCTGGATTTGTCAGAATCGTGGTCACATTCCTTTCCGGGCAGTATGGATATTGTATTTCATCTGCAATTTAATCTTCCCTCTTCATCTTTTCTCCTCCTATGTCAGTTTTTGTCACAACCGGATTGTACTTTTGCAGCAGAATTGACAATAACTCTATATAGTTAAGGTATGAAAGCTGAAAAAAAGAGGGAGTGGAGTCCCTGAAAAGTGAAATATAAGAGGAATCCATAAGATTTCTTGTTAAAAGTTTGGTGGTTCATCAGATTTTTACTAAATTTGCCATAATATTAGCGACAGGGCAGGTGAAAGTCCTTGCTTGAAGTCGCTATGATGCAGAGAAACAAGATAATCTTGTGGACACGAGCAAACTATTCAGTTCTGTAGGTTGAAATCTGGTAAATTGAAACGTAGAAAGAACGAGAATTTGTTTGAGCGAGTCTACGCCGTCATAGGTGTGGATTCCTCTTTCGCATTTTCTTTTCTACGGGTTTTACCAGAGCCTAACTTACAAGAAAGTGAAGAAAGTAGGGGTTCGCACCATTCTTTTTTTACTTATGGACCATTATGAACTTGTTTGGTTCGCAGATATTTCCTACCTTTGCAGAAGATTAGCTGCACCTCAGCATAACATTCAAGCAAGCTTGATGATTCTGCTTTCGGTTTGCATAATCTTTGCAGAAGATTAGCAGCACTCGGCAATTTGAAAGCAGTTTTCATTGCGCCCGTTTGCATGAATTTTGCAGTAAGATAAGCTGCATATCAGCATAATAAAAGTAAATGATCTGCTGTTTCGGTTGAAAAGCAGGAGCAGCAATATGTAATAACCTAAAAACTCAATGCTTATGAGTAAAGTATTTCAAGTGAAGCCTAAGCGCCTTAAACGCTCTAACGGTACCGTCCTCACTCCCGATATGGTAGTGACAGTAACGACCCTGCAGCACACCGCCACCCCTTTTTACAATGGAGCCAAGGAGGTGCAAGAAGCCTATATGCGCATCTATGCTTTCGATTATAAGAAAGCATGTTGCAATCCTAATGATTTTGAATTTATAAAGTTGGACTAAAAATATATAGTGTTTTTCTGAACAATAAAACAAGTGTCATGGAAGATCTTTTTTATAATATAAAAATGGAACATATTGAATTTTTAAAAGAAGTGGCTCAGGAACTTGGCCAGCAAAATATCTTGAATAGTTTAAATGCTATTCAGGAACGAGCATCTCAGCAAAATGCAAATTTGTTGATACCATTGGTAGGTGAGTTCAGTTCTGGTAAGACAACGTTATTGAACGCTCTTACAGATAGTAAAAAACTTGAAACAGCAACAAAACCGACAACTGCAACAATTTATGAAATCCATTTTGGATGTAATAAGTGTGAGGCAAATGTTGTCTTGTCGGATGGGCAAGTCGCTCATTTTGATGATTTGGGAGAACTTAAAAATGACCAACTCTCAGATGCACAAATTGTGACTGTATTCGATACATCAACGAAAGTTCCATCATCAACCATTTTGGTGGATACTCCGGGATTGTCTTCTCCTGTTGTTAAACATCGTCAGGTGTTGGTTGATTTTTTGCCGTCTGCCGATGCCATTTTGTTGGTAGTTGATATTAATCAGCAGGTTACCCGTTCGTTGACAGACTTCATAGATATGATAAAGCTGTCAAAGCGTCCTGTTTATATTGTATTGACAAAATCTGATACGAAATCTTTATCTGAGATAGAGGCTGCAAAGCAATATGTTGCTGATAATTGTAAGTTGCCTGTACAACAAGTTGTTGTTGTTAGTGCTGCCAAAGAAAACATGTCAGAATTGTATGCTCTTTTTGAGACAATCCAAAAGTCTAAAAATGAAATTTTGGCAAAAGTTGATGGTCAGCGTATCAAAGATTTAGCTCAAATACTTGCAAAACGCATAGATGAGATGTTGACAGCGTCTTCATCGGACGAGAATCTTGACATGGAGATTAGACGTCAGCAACTTGATTTGGATAAAATCAAGAGAAATATCAACAAATTGATAGACTCTATGGCAAGTGATATTTGTGAGGATGGAACCAATATATCACGTAGGTTTGAAGATTCTATGTATGAAAAGTTAGGTTCTCTTGTTGCAGGTGGTAGTGCAAATATGGACAATGATGCTCTTTCTGTTATAAATAATACCGCTTCATTGCTTTTGTCGGAATATAAGAATAACATTATGGGCATTTTGAAGTCAAAGGTTCAAAGCGTACAAGGATCAGAAAGCGAAATTCCTGTTGAGTCATTAATGTCTATAGATCTGTCAGAAATTCAAATTTCAGGACTGAATTATAATCTTGATTTGAATTCTATGGGGCATGAGTATGACGGTATAATCAAAACTGGTGTTATTGCAGTTGCTGCAGTTGCTACCGTTGCAGCAGCAGTTGCTACAGCAGGAGCTGCAGGAGCAGCTGCGGGTGCAGCAGGAACAGCAGGAACAGCGGGTGCTGCTGCGGGTACAGCGGGAACTGCTGGCGCAGCAGGTACTGTAGCAACAACAGTTGCCGCATCTAAGGCTGTAGATATTATAGATACTGCAACCGATGTTGGTAGTATTATATATACGCGCAAGATGATGAAACGTATTGCTAAGACAGAGGAGTTTGCTGGTAAAGCTGTTGATAAGTATAATAAGATAGAGAAGGCAGATGAGAAAGGCATTCTTTCTTCTATGGTTGGCTTTGCCACGGAGAAATTGCTTTCTAAGCCACAACGTGTAAGAGCTGTTAGAAATTATGTTGATGGTACTTTGGCTCCTGAATTCAAGTCTCAAATGGAGAACTTGAGCCAGAGTGTTGTAAACATGGTTAGAGGTAGTTTGCAGAATGATGCATCGGAAATGATTGCACAGAAGACTGCAATGTTGAATGAACTTAAAGAACAATGTTCGGAGCATAAGGCAGAGTATGCCCGTAGAAAAGAAACTCTGAAGCAATACAAAGAAAAATTATCAACAATTTAATAATATGGATATAATAGAAATTTTAGGTGCATTGGTTGTCGGTGGTGTTACTGGCGCTATTGCAAAGGACAAACTTATAGGTAATCCACAGTTGCAAGCTAAGATTCGTGAGCTTGAGAGTATTTACAAAGAAAACAATAACCTGCGTGAAGACAAGAAGAAACTCTCACGACAGGTCGAAGACTTACTCTCTGAACTGAAAAAGTTACGTCAGGCCTCACAAGATAATGAGGACGACAAGGACGATATGGAAGACGACTTGATGAAGGCTCGCATGGAACTTAAAAAGTTGAAGAGAGAGAATGAAGAGTTGTCGCGTTCTCTTAAGGAGCATAAGCAAGCTTGTGATTCGTATGAGATTGAAATCAAAAACTTGAAAGAAAAATTAGGTTGATTATGACAGAGTGGATAGTCTTATTGGTCGGCGTCATTATAGCTCTCGCTATTGGTTTCTTTTTGGGACGACAGAAAGGAACTACTGCCACAGTGGAGGATGATACCAAAAATCTTGAAGAGGAGAACAAACAGCTGAAGGATAAATATTCGGCTGTTTGTTCTAAGTTGAAGGATGCGGAAGCTGGTCTTGAAAATGTTCAAAAGGCTAAGGATATAGAGTCAAAGTACAAGGAACTTTTGAGCGATGCAAAAGCAGAATGCAAGAAACTTGATGAACAGCTTAAGAATGCAATAAGTGGCAATTGTGATGAAACAGTTAAAGCTCAACTTGATGAGGTTGTAAAACTTAAGAAATGTATTACAGACCTTGAGGATGAGATTGAAGACAATGAGGATGATATTGACAACTACAAGAAAAAGTTGAAGAAGAAGGATTCTGAATTGTCTGAATTGCAGGAAAACTATGATAAGGAATGCAAGGCTTCAAAGCAGATGAGCGAGGAGCTTGGGCTGGTCAAGAGAGAATTGGATGAGAAAACCGAAGAACTTAAATTAAAGATGGGGTCTTTGGAATTTATTCAAGAGATTCTTTCAGCTCAGCAGACAAAAGCTGATAGTTCTGTACAGCTGTATAAGAATATAAACTTCTTAGAATCAGTTATACGTGGTCAGGTTCTTGATTGCTATGAGATGGCATGGACGGAAAAAGGTATACGAGTAGGAACTTCCAATTACAATAAAGAGAAAGAGGTTTTAATGTCAAGTTTCTTCCATTGGGCTGCTATGAAAAAGAAACATTGGCTTGATGGTAAGACTACGATTGCCTTTGTTGGTGAGTTCTCTGCAGGTAAAACTTCTATCGTGAATAGAATTCTTTCGCAAGACGATAAGACAATACCGCTATTGCCTGTTAGCACAAAAGCAACGACTGCTATTCCTACATATATTGCAGGCGGTGTATCAACTGCTTATCGCTTTGTTACTCCTGATAATATTGAGAAGAATTTGTCTGAATCCACATTTAAGAAAGTATCAAAGGAGGTTCTTGATCAAGTTAAGGGAGTTTCATCGCTGATAAAGTACTTTGTGATGACTTATAAGAATCCTAACCTTGATGGCTTGAGTATATTGGATACTCCTGGCTTTAATTCTAACGATAGTGAGGATAAGGAGCGTACCATTGAGGTTATAAATGAATGTGATGCTTTGTTCTGGGTTTTCGATGTTAATGCAGGAACTGTGAATCGCAGCTCTATATCACTAATCAAGGAAAAGCTGAACAAGCCTTTGTACGTAGTAATTAATAAGGTGGATACTAAGCCAAAGTCGGAGGTTGATAAAGTAGAAGCTCTGATAAGCAAGACATTGAAGGATGCTGGCTTAAAAGTGGAACAATATATCCGCTTTTCGGCAAAGGCTCCTTTGGAGGATATAATGGCACCAATCAAGTCTGTTGGTTCTACATCTGAAAGTGACACTTTTGTAGATGATGTTCAAAACGTTTTGGTAGGTTTGTTAAATAAATACGAAAGTACAGTTCAAGATGCTTCTCGCGAATATGACGGGCATACAAAAGCTTACAATAAGCAGATTGAAAACGTGAATAGGTGTCTCTCTGCTATATGCGATAATTGTGTTGAAGCTGCAGATATTCCGCAATGGACAGAGCATCTTTTCTCTAAAGATCGATATGAAATGTCTGGAGACGAAGGCGAACGACTTATTGGTATTTTGTCGGATATTGCAGGTGAACAAACGGACGATTTGATCTCGGCTTTTCAGGCTTTGCAGGAAATGCAAAGCGAAATGGATAAAGCGCATGCTTGCTTAATTGAATGCAAGAAGCAGTTTGTTCAAGTGCAAAAATGTCTTGAATCTTATAATAACGAAACTAAAAAGTTTAAGTAAACATGGAACAAAATCTTTTTGAAGAATTTCAAAATAAGAAGAATAAATTAAAGTCCTTGGCATTGAAAGCCAAGGACTTTGGTTGGATTGATGAGAATCGTTGTAAAGAACTTATCGATAAATTGGAAAAAGACATCTTGACGATTGGTGTTATCGGTCAGATGAAGTGTGGTAAATCTACGTTCCTCAATTCTTTTGTTTTTGAGGATACGGTATTACCAGCTGCTACAACTCCTATGACTGCAGCTCTGTCTGTGATAACATACGGAGAACAGAAGAAGGTGGTTGCTGAGTTCTATACCAATGATGAATGGGAAGAGCAGAAGGCTCAAGCTGCTCGTTCGTTGGATGATGTAGCTGGGGATACTATGGCTGAATCCAAAATAAAGGCAGCAAAAGAACTTGTATCTAAAGCTTCAAGACTTGGCTCTAATCTAAGAGATTATTTGGGTAAAACAAAAGAAGATTCTTTTGAAAATCTAATAGAGTATGTAGGAGCAGACGGTAAATATGTTTCTATCACTAAATCAGTAAAGATTTACTATCCTAAAGAATATCTCAAGGGAGTTGAAATTGTGGATACTCCGGGATTCAATGACCCTATTGTTTCTCGTGAAGAGCGTACTAAAGAATTCCTCAAAAAGGCAGATGTCGTATTGATGATGCTTTATGCCGGTCGTCCGTTTGATGCAACCGACAGGGATATTATCTTCAAGAATGTTAGTCAATGTGGTATTGGTAAGGTGCTCATTGGTATAAACAAGTATGATATACCGTATTGTAGCGATGTAAATCCTGAGGATGAAGAGCAAATCAAGGATTATGTAAAGTCTGAGATTGCTAAGGCATGTCGTGAGTCAAATGACAATACGTTGTCTGATATTCTGAGTGAGGCAGAACCTATTCCTTTGTCGGCAGAAATGGCTTTGTTGTCAGAGTTGCCAATGTCAAAAGTGAACTCTGAAGAAGCTTTGAGTTTTGCATGGAATCGTCATTGCTCGAATTTCGGTATAGGTTCACAACCGGAAATGCGTAAGTGGAGCCATATAGATAATTTGGTCAACGCGATTCGTAATTTGATAGATAAAGAAAAGAGTCAAATACTGTTTGCCAAGCCATTGAATGCTATATATGCAGCAGGAGGAAAGCTTAAGATGGATAATGAGAATGCTCTCAATCAGAAAAAGGCAGAAATAACAATGCTGCAAAGTCCTGATGATGATTTGGAGGAAAGAGAGTACAATCTGTCAAAGGCTTGTAGACGTTTAGAGAAAAAACTGGGCATTCTTGAAGATTCTTTGAATGATGACGTAAGAACTCTGGTGAAAAATGGTGAAGACATTCTTGAGGACTTAGTGGATTCAGCTTGCAACAAAATGGAAAATGTTGTAGAGACAGATTTTGGTCTTTTCACTAAACCGGAATCGTTACAACCTAAATTCGATAAGATATATTCGAATTTGGTTAATCGTGACGTGAAGAGAAAGATGAAGAATCTCCAAGAAGAAGGACGTCGTAAGTTTACGTCGTCAATTCAAGACTTCTTTACCGATGCAGAAGATATTTTATTAAAGTATCTTCCTGACATTGATATTGATACCCAAGATTTCATCAAAGATTTACAAGGAAAGATTAAGCTTGATATGGAAAATGTTTCTTTGTTCAGTAAAGATGGTGAGGACCTGACAGATGCAGGTTGGTTGGATATTATTGGTGGTTTTCTTGATGAATTCTTTAATCGTCTAAGTTTTGGTCTTGTTGGTGCGATAGGAAGAGCATTTGCACATAACTCAACGAAGATAGATTTATTGAATGATATTAATAATATGCGTGATAGCTTTGATTGTGGAGATTTATTGCAAGGTGCTTTTGCTAATAAGGATAAAGTCATCAATACTATAAGACAAGAACTAATTGAAGGTATGTTGAATCCTCTCCAAGAAAAGGTGGAAGAAATCCGAAACGATAAGGCAAACAAGGAGACTAAATTGGAGGAAGCCAAGGCTACCTTAGATGGTTTGCTTGAGAAGAAGACGATACTGGAAGTACAGTTGGAAGAGGTTGCCTCTTTAAAGAATGCAATCTGATGTTCTTAGGTAAAGTGGGTATGGCTTCTAAGTCATACCCACATATAGTTTATTGATATATTCAGAATATTATTAACTAACAATTTAAATAAGATGTAGGCAAGTATGAATAATAATGACAACAAAATCTTAGATGAACTTAGACGGCACGGCAAAATCTTTGAAGATCCTTGTCCGAAGTCTGAGAGCATTATTGGTAAGTTGATAGACTTATTCTTGAAGAAAAAGTCTTGAATTGTGAAACACTCGGTGTGGCGGAGGCAGGAAACCTCCGCTACTGTCAGATAAACGATAATATTATGAAGTTGGCGATTACTTATGCTGAGCTGCAGAATTATGTAGCCAGTCATTTTCATAAGACTGTTAATCTTGGGTATGTAAACGGGGCTACAGTGTCTGTCTCTGTACCTATCAAGGTGTTGGGCTTTACCAAGTCGGTTAGCATAAACCTTATTGTGAAGAAGATTGAGGGTACAGACTTGTTCTTGTCGTATGGCGGCAAGATGGGTATTGACATGCTTGTTTCGCCAGCCATCTCTTATGCCAAGAAACTTGTGCCGGAGAAAGCAGGTTGGGTGGAACAGATGCCTGGCAATATTGTTAAGCTGCGCCTTGGCGACATTGACAAATTGCAGAAAGTGTTTGAAAAGCTGAAACTTGACAATATCTTATTTGAACAGGGAAATATTGGAATAGAAATGTCATTAGTCTATTGATTCGTCATAGGTGACAGATGTCTTTATTCGCAAAAAAATAGAGCATTTTTACTTTTTTCTTGACGTTCTGTCACCATTTGACATATCTATATAGTTATTTCGCAGCCGAAATCAAATGTATAACTATATAAGGTAATGTAACAATGGAAAAGAACATCAGAAAAAGAGTGTGTTGGTTGGCTGCGGTATTGAGTGCCGGGCTGGTAGTATTATTTGGCTATTGGTTCTTCTTGAACCCTCATGGCTATTGGCAAAAGAAGAAGGAGGCTGAGAAGAATGAATATATGGATAGGAGGATGCTTTGGCGGAAGTCGGAGAAAATGACCATGCAACAGATGTTGTCGGACATGACGCTAATGGCTAAGGGGGATTCGGTCCTGGTTTGTTGGCTAACTGGTCTCTCGCTTCCCGTTTATCGTGACTTCATTCATGGTACTGCGCAACCTACAAGGAATGCTTGGGCTGAGACGAGATATTGGTATATGTCTTCTCTCGCTAAAGGCAGAGAATGGATGGAGGAACATGCCAAGACGAGGATTCACAAGAGCCTGATCTTTCTGGAAACGAGTAGATTTCAGGTGCAGAAGGATTCCTTGAAGGATTATCGTAAAGAGAAACTTACTCCAACTGAGATTAGAAACAACAAGATGTATCTAAAAGATAATTGTCTGTATAGATGAAATCATAGCATAAATAAAGTATAACGAAAAATGAATAAAATTATAGGGCTTCTTGTAATGGTTTTCCTATTCCTGTCCTGGCGACCAATCGTTGCTATAGTGGCAGCAGTATTGTTTGTCAACATCAATGGTACGGAATTGTATGGATGGCAAGCTGGATTGGCGCATGGATTGTTCTTCCTGCCTAATCTGGTGAGGCATCTCTTTGACGGCGATGTCCTTTTCAAGGCTACCAATTGTACTACAGGTTATTATGTTGCCTGGTGGATAGCTACAGTTGGTTCGTGCATCGGTTGGCTCGTTGATGCAACCTTCTCTTTTATGAAGGCATCGGTATTTGTAGGTAGTGATAAAGAATAAATAAATATAAATACGATGAATAGTATGGCTGATAATCAAAAAGTATATCAGGCAATCAAGACGATTGCTGATGAACTCTGCAAGGAGAACAAGACGTATCTTCGTGCAGATTTGGCTTTTGAACTGAAGAAGTATGGTATAGCTTCCGATTCCTCGGAGGTGAGTAAGCTGGTATTTGACGCCTACAGATATTTCCATGATAATGGCAATATCGCCATTGCTTTTGTTTCCAATAATTCACGTACAACCCTTGTGGCTGAATACAAGTTGAATGACAGTCTGGAACAGGGCAACAAGGAGGAGGCTTTGAAGATAGCCGAGACGGAACTGGCGTTGTCTTCATCTGCTTTGGAGCAGTTGAAAGAGCAAGTGGAATTGAACCTTAACCTGGTTCTTGCTAAGGGAACGTCGAAAATGGCTGATATTGTCATGGGTACGAATGGCGTGAAAGATGTAAGAAGTAAGGCGGCTACCATGTTTGATAAATATACCAAGATGGTGGAGGCTTATCACTATGCTGAGGATAGCGTTCGTGGAAACATCGAAGATTTTACCTCCTTGCGTAGTGATATCGGGACAGTTTATCGTGACTATGCCCTGAAACTGATTGATATCTATGGCGATTCCATCAAGATGGTTTCACCTGATCTGTTCGACTTCAAGCGAATAGAGTGGCTGGATGTGGACGAGATGCTTAAGTATGTGGAGCTGGAATATAACAAGCTCACGGAAAAATGTGCAGCTCTGATTGGTGAGATTTCTGTTAGTTTCCGTACTTCCTTGCAGGGTTCTTTGCAGGCTTATAAGTCTTTGTCGAACGGCAACAAGTCCTTGGGCTTGGCGATGGCAGGATTGACTATGCTCGAACACTATATGGGAGCAAGTGAACGCGCTAATCGTTTGAAGTCTGATTTATCAGTTTTCCAGATGAGCGTGAAGCATGATGCCACTCGCATCAAGGCTGATATGGGACGATTGTTGGTAATCTGCAAAACGCTCAATGATGTGGTAATCCCGAAGGCGAATGTGTTCTTGCGTTATGGAGAAAAACTGTTGGCTTCTGACTTGAAGGCGACGCTTGATGCTTTGTATGCGGATGAGACTATTCGTCCATTGGAGGAGCAACGAAAATGTCTGCTTCAGCAGATGAAGGCGTTGGACATGGAAATGAACGACCATCTTCAGAACATCGATGTCTATACCTCGCTGATTAATGACATCACCGCTACCTTGGAGTCTAAGCAGGGATGCTATATGGAAGCGAAGGCGAAGAAGCCTTCCAAGCCTTTCTTCCTCGTCAACTGGATTACCTTTGGTATGGCCAACAAGAACTACTATCGTGACTTCGCCGAATGGAATGCGGTATGCTTCCCACTTGTAAGAGAATATGAGAGCTATCAGGTAGATTTGAAGTTGGATAAGGAGGAATTGGAATCGCATCGTGAGGAACAAACCCGCATCAAAAATGAGTATGCCAAACTCTCCAGTGAACTGGATAAGGTTTCTAAGGAAATCAGAAGCAAGATCGTTTGCTCTGATGACTTGAAGTTGAAGATGCTGAAACATCTTCGTGATATGGTCGCCATGCTGAAACTTGGACGTGAAATCATGGAGTGCAAGATAGATGAGAAGTTGGTGCATACGGTCGATATTCCGAACATCAAGGATAAAACTCAATTGCCTGCTGACGTAGAGCAGAATCTCTCGCAGTTCACAGACTTTTTGGCAGATAATCTCCATGCAAATAAGGAAATGGCACGAAATCTGCTTGATGGTGTATCTGAATATACAAAGAATCAGAAGAAGATAGAGGGAAATGCTGCACAACAAAAACCTGCTGAATATAGTGAGGAGGAGTTGATGCAGGTAACTGGTGCTATGGAACAATCCTTACAGAAAGGTATCGCCCTGTTTGACAGTTTCGCTAAGCTCAAAGCGCAGCAGCTCAGTGGTAGCTTGGCTTCGGCTGCTTACGATAAGGAGTTGAAGAAACATGCTGATGAGTTTAAGCGTGAAATGGCTAAGATAGACAACAAGAGTGCTTATCTTCGTGAGGTGTTCAAGTGTATCAATCTGGCTGGTAGTGAGGAGGAACGTAAGCAAGCTATGGAGTTGATGAGCGACTTGAGCGGTTTCTCTCTTTCGGAACAGGAGTTCATGGAATTTATAAATGGTAAGAAACAAATAGAATTATAAGGCGTATGGAAAGTTCAAGAAGACAGCAGGCCCAGGCTGATTTGGGCATGGATTTCGCAAAAGAAGATCAAAAGCGAGAGGCGGCTCTTGCCAAAGAACAGGCGAGGGCTGATAAAAAAGCTGCAAAGCGTGAGAAGATGATGAACATGCCATCTTATCGTCTGATGGTAGGTACGGCGAAGTATATGGACAAGTGGTTCTTGGATCCTATCCTTGGTTTCATCCTTCCTGCCGGTATCGGTGATGCTTTGACGAGCGTGTTTGCATTCCCATTTATCTATTACAGTCTTTGTGTGGTTAAGTCTATTCCGCTGACTTTGGCTGTCATCTATAATATCTTGATGGATGTGCTGATAGGTGCCATACCTTTTTATATAGGTGATGTGCTGGATGTATTCAAGCGTTCGTATGTAGAAAACCTGAGATTGGTTACCGGGTATATCGAGGATGATAAGGAGATTATCAATAAGGTGAATAAAAAGGCATTCTGGACGGCTGTGTTCATCGTCGTGCTTTGCTGGTTGATTTATGTGGTGATATCATGGGCCATTCGCTTGGGAACCATGGCTTATGATTGGATAGCTTCATTATTTTAAAATATGAATAGCAATATTTTCTTTCAACCTTTCGTTGGCAAGGATTATGTCAACGGAGGCATCTTTGGCAAGCGAATCATGATATTGGGCGAGAGTCATTATTGTGATGAGAGTTGTACGGATTGTGGCGACTGCCAGCTACATCGGGAGTGTATGAACTTTACGCAGCAGGTGCTTGATGATTATCTCAATGAGAACAAGGAACGGCAAAACTGGATGCGGACTTTCTTGAAGTTTGAGCGTTCGTTAGTGGGAGAGGAGACCAATCAAGCAATGAGGCTGAAGATCTGGAATTCGGTCATCTTCTTCAACTATCTGCAAGTGGCGATGGGTGGCCCTCGCGAGGCTGGCACTGCCGAGCAATATCACCAGGCTGGGAAGGCTTTCTTTGAGGTCATCGAAAAGTATCAGCCTCAGTACATCATTGTATGGGGTAAGAGGCTTTGGAACAATTTACCTGGCGGTCACTGGCGCCAAGAGCAAATTTCTGATGTTCACTGGGTGGATTGCAATGACATGGAAGTGGAAGGCACTTGGGTGCCTAATGGCTTCTACATGATGCCTGGTGGCAAGCATGTTAAGGCTCTTGTGGTGAATCATCCTTCCGTAGGCTATTCCTGGGACTATTGGTACAAGGTGATACAAAGATTTTTGAGATAATTTTCTCGCTTGCGTCACGATTTGACACACCTGACCTGTACCTTTGCAGCTGTAAACATAAAACAAGGAATTATGACACAGATTACAATCAATATCCAGACGTTGGACTGGACAATGGGGGAGACCGTAGGCTTGCACTTGATGCTGAAGAAAGGCAGCAAGGCAAGAATCGCTTGGGGCGATGGAAAGGTACAGGTCGTGACAGGTAAACAGAAACCTGCTTCCGAAAAGTTGGCTTGGGTGGAGGCAGGTCATGCCTATCCTGAGAAGGGCATGTACTACACCATTACCATCTGTTCGGAAGAGGAGGATGCCATTATCGGATTTGATGGATGTGGCATGTTCGAGGTGAAAACCTTAGATGTGATTCTCACGGAATGTCCTAACTTGCGTATCTTGGGCTATTCTGGGTATGGCGAGGAGAAACTCGACGTGAGCAAGAATCCTTTGCTGGAGTTCATCGACTTCCACGAGATAAGAAACGAGAAGTTGGATTTCTCTGCCAATCCACTCTTGGAGGAGTTGCATATTGATGGAGCCAAAGATTTGGTGTCTTTGAATTTGAGCAAGAACGACAAGTTGCGTCGCTTGGACATCTTCATGTGTCACAATCTTCAGCATCTCGCCCTGAGCAATCAGTCGCAACTGAATGAGGTGGATTTCGCTCTCACTCATCTCCGTCCCAAGGACTTGGAGTATTTGGAGAAGACGTTGAAGCGAAACTCTCCCTACAAGATACGGGGAGGAAGCTTTGGCGATGATAAGATAATAGAAGTTAGTAATGGTGAAATCGTAGGTGAAGATGAAGGAAAATTGGATTCAACTTATCGATACAATTGAGAAAGATCCGTTTGAAACGGAGGCTTTCTTCGCTTTGATGGATTATGTGGGCGAAGCGTCGGATGATGACAAGCGCAGAGTTGTACAAGAAGTAGAGCGTCGCATCAAGATGATTGCCCGTTATGATACGGACAAGAGTTTCCGCTTCCGTAAGTTCAGTGAACAGGAGCGGGAGGTGCTTGATTCCCTTTGGAGTACTCGGGTAAAGATTCTCAATGTGATGATGTTAAATCCTACAGAGGAAGAAATCGAGCGTTTGGGACATCAGAACGATAAACTTCATGAACTGTCGAAGGATGCCTTTGCGCAAGGTCGCAACCTCTGGAAGTCTTTGTTGCACTCACCGAGTTTGATGGCAAACGAGGATTATTATGATGTGGAGGAGCACGTTGATTTCAGTTGGAATGATGAGGATTCCGTCCTCAAGATGGATAATGATGACTATTATGGCTCAGACTTCGAGTATATGCTCCATTTTCATTGCAATTTTAGGGATAGTGGGCGGTATTATGTGGGTGAACCTTTGGTGGCGGATGATGGCACGTCGTGGAATCTTGATTATCTGGATAATCCTGCCTTTGACAAGTTTTGCATCTGCCATCTCCTTCACTCGCTCCATAGTCATGAGCATTACTCTTTGCCTGACATCCTCCGTATGGATGATTTTTGGACGGATGTCAGCTTGAGATATGAGCGAGAGGTGTATCAATGGAAAAAAGGAAACGTAATCTTTAAAGAGGAAGTAAATGGAAAAGGAATGGAAAAAACTGATTGATGAAGTTGAGAACAACCGTAGCTATAGTTCGGAGCCTCACTGCAATTTCGTTGATTTTCTAAGAGAAAAGTCTACGATAGAGGATAAGCGTGCCATCGTGCAAGAGGTGGAACGTCGTATCAAGAAGGTGGTGAATCGGGAAGAGAACAATCCTGACTATTTCTTCAGAAACTTCACTGATACGGAGCGGGATTTGCTGGACGATTTGCTCGGGCTTCGTGAGGTGACGCTCGATGAGATGATGCTTCATCCTACTGCTGCCGAGGTGGAACGATTGAGCAAGTTGAACGACAAACTCTACAAGCTCACCTTGGAGTGTTTTGAGCAGTGCCGTAACCTTTGGCTTACGCTCTACCGTTCGCCATACAAGGTGGACGACCGTTTCTGCTACGACTTGGACAGTACGCTTCGATTCGGGTATGCTGACAAAGACTCGGTCTTGCATCTGGAGAATGATGACTATTACGGTTCCGACTTCGACTATATGATTCATCTGACAGATGAGTTGCTCAGTACAGGACATTGCAAGATGGATACCATCGTGAATGGTGCGTCTGCCAACTTTTTCGGCAACGAAGAGGATACGTTGAGAGAGTTGACTGATACGCTCGACGATGGCACGTCGTGGGCGGAAGGCTATCTGCACAACAAGGCGTACGACCATTTGTGTATCTGTTATGCGATGCATGCCTTGCATACTCATGAGCCTTGGTGCCTGCCAGACATTCTTCGTATGGATGACTTCACGGTGAGCGTAGAACTGAAATACGACCGCAATATATCCGAACAGCGAGATATTCGTTATGCTGATGATGGAAATGAAACCGACCCTCATTGGCCTGAGGATGTGCCTTGCTTGGGTAGAACACAAAAAGGCTGAGACCTTGACATAATAAAACAAGAAGTTTAACGTCATATATAAAAAATAGAAGATTATGAAGTTAGCAGAAGCATTGAGCATCAGAGCCGACTTGCAGAAGAAAGTGGCTCAACTGAAAGAACGTATCAAGGAAAGCGCCAAAGTGCAGGAGGGTGATGAACCTTGCGATAACGTGGAGGAACTGTACAAGGAACTGGATGACGTACTCGTCCAGTTGGAAGACTTGATTTATCGCATCAACATCACCAACGTTCAGATAGTTCAGGACGGAGACTCCTTGACTCGATTGATAGCCAAGAGAGACGTCTTGTCGATGCGTGTCAAGGCATTGAAAGAGGTGGTGAACTACGTAGCTGCCAACGATACTCGCTTTGGCAGAAACGAACTGAAATATGTTAGAACCATAGATATAAAGGCTCTTCGCAAGGAGGCTGATACCTATGCCAAGCAGTATCGGGAGCTTGACCTGAAAATTCAGAGTTTGAACTGGACTGTAGATTTGGTAGATTTGCAAGACTTGCCCCGATAATGGAGCGAGGATTGAAATTTTCATTGAGTAGATTAAAATTTTCGGAGAAAAGATAGAGGCAGCAAGAAACTGACATCAGGCAATAGGTCTGTGTTAGCATTATTAAAAATTCATGTGTTTCATGCAAAGAGACGAGTTTGTTCACAGTTCATTTCAAGCATCGGGCACAAGTGTATCGCGCATTGGTATATGACAAAAGTCAGAAACGCCAGCATTTAGCATTACCATTTTGTTGGCTATCTTTTCTCCTTTTCTTTTTAGGCATTTCTTGTAAATATTTAGAGATAATGGACAATCGTGTAAAATTCTATAGTTGGCTGATAGGCCTCTTGGATCGTAAGCATCTTACCTTTGAGGAGATTGCTAATGAGTGGCGTGATGCCAACGCTAATCAGGATGAGGATGAGCTGGACAAACGTACCTTTCATCGTTATCGTGAAAATATCCAGTCGCAGTTTGGCATTACTGTGGAATGCGATAAGAGCGACGGCTATCGGTATTATCTGAAGCGTGATCCGATCGCTAATGATGATGTGACGGAATGGATGCTGAGTTCCCTGCGGTTGGCTTCGCTTGGTGATATGCTGAAATTTCATAACAAGGTGATGCTTGATACGCCGCCATATAACACGGAATATCTGGATGATATTCTTGCAGCGATAGATAAGCAATATCTGCTGAAGTTTAAATACGTTTCGGGGTTCGGGGCAGAGAGCGATATCGTGCTACAACCGGCTTTCGTGAGATACTTCAAACAACGGTGGTACGTTGTGGGAGTGAAGAAACAACGTTCGGCGTCCGAAGGGAAAGCCAATTCAAGTGCAGAGGAAGATGTGAGAAAGCTCGTTCGCTGTCTTCCTTTCGAACGCATCAGTTTCCTGAAGCTTATTTGCGAGAAGCATCCGTTGCCGGCAAAGTTGAAGAAGTTCCTGACTCCAGAGAATTATTATGAAGATTGCTTTGGCATCTATCGGATGGAAGATGTGCCCGTGGAGAAAATCCGCATCCGTGCCTTCTATCCGGAATACAATTATATCGAGGAGGTTCCGCTGCACGAGAGTCAGCAGAAAGTAAAGGAGTCGAAAGATGGAATGTATCGGGAATATACCCTCACTGTTCGCCCCAGCCGTGATTTCCTTCAGGAACTGTTGTGGCATGGCAGAAATATCATCGTACTGAAACCCGAGAGTCTGAGGCAGGAGATGATTGGTATCTTAAAGGATATGACGAAGAGTTATGAGACGGGCGAATGCCTGAATGGGGAGGAATAAAAGAATCCTCAGATTGGGAATACACTGTGTGCCCAATCTGAGAAATTCGTGTTATTTATATTCCTTCAGTCAGGAACTTGCGAAGATGCAGGTGCGTGATGCCGTCATCATCATTTTTGGTGAGCAGAGGAGTCATGGAGATAACGTACTTCGGATAGTTGTCTTTGATGGAACGGAGATTGCCAAACTCACGCTCTCTGGTTGCATCGTCGGCTATGATATAGGAAGCTTGCACGTAGATGCGTTCGCCTCCTGGCTTGGTACAAACAAAGTCGATTTCTCCAGCTTGCAGTTGTCCTACATAAACTTGATAGCCCAAGCGTATGAGGTTCTGATAGATGATATTCTCTATCACTTTCTCAATGTCTCCTTCACGTGTTCCCCCGGCAATGGCATTTCTAATGCCGTTGTCTTCAAAATAAAACTTATCATTGGTTTCAAAGATACGTTTGCCGTGAATGTCATAGCGGTTCACCTTGTGCAGGATATAGGCTTCGCAAAGGAAGGATATGTAATTGGTGATAGCTGCCGAAGCAATGGATTCTCCTTGAGATTTCATATATTTGGAGATGCTGTTGGCTGAGATGAGTTTACCTGTGTTATCTGCCAGGAAACGCACCAGGTTCTCTAAGAATGGCACGTTTCTTATCTGGTTGCGCATGATGACATCCTTAAGTAAGACGGTATGGTAAATATCCATTTGATATTCACGTGCATCATCCTCTTCAAGACCTATCTTTGCCAGACCAGGCAAACCGCCATACTGAATGTACAGAGCAAGTGCTTCGTCATTATCTGATAGTTGATGAAATCCCAGAAACTCGTTATAGCTCAGCGATTGGATATAGATTTCCTTATATCTGCCACCGATGAGTGTGCTCAGTTCATTGCTCAGCATGCGAGCATTGCTACCTGTGATGATAATGTCGGTGTTGGGTTCTGTGCGATAACTTCGAATGGAGCGTTCAAATTCCTTGATGTCTTGTATCTCATCGATAAGGATATAGTTATGTTTATCGGATAAAAAGTGCTGTCCGATATAGTCGTTGAGATCCTGGTAGGTCTGAATGTAGTCAAACTCTCTTTTCTCCTTGTCTATATAGATGATATTATTGTCGTCATCTGCCATTTTACGGTCACGAATCATCTTCATCATGCAGCTTTTGCCCACACGACGTTGACCTACTAAGACGATGATTGTCTCCTTACCAAGATACCTTTCTATCTTGTCGATATATGATTGACGAATAATAGTTGCCATATTTTATCACTTATAAATGAAATTTTTTGCAAATATACGAAAAGTTTCATTTATAAGTGATAAAATATGTCTATTTTTAGTTTTTATAACTTATAGATGGTGTCATGTAACTACTCTTTTACCTTTGCACCCAGAATCAAGTAACATGGATTTGGTTAATTGGTGTTAAGGTGTACTATTAACTACTCTAGCAAATAGCTATGTGCTGATTTAGTCCTTCACCATCCAAATCCTTTTTCT
>NZ_SGVY01000058.1 GCF_004535825.1 Segatella hominis
CCTCCGAAGGATGGTAATATTCCAGATTTCAACATTTCAAAGATCGATATTTGCCCTTTTCGGGCCTATCAGAGAAGCTTTCGGCTCTTTCATGGCAATTTCTCGAAAGATATTCACCAGCGGAGCCAATTGCTATGTTTCACTCAGAATGACCACACTGGTCATGCTGGATTCAAAATATGCCCCCTTTTTAAAGTGGGCTCATGATATATAGAAAAGAAGCACTTCTTTATCAAAAAAAACAGAGAATCGCTACCACAGATGATTCTTTTTCATTCCAGTTTTCAAACATCTTACAAATTACTTTGGAAAAATTTTCATTTTTTACAAAAAAGTAGTATCTTTGCACTCAAAAATTTAAATATCAATCATGGGAAGAAAACGTAAACCGTTACCATTCATAGAAAATGTTACCATCGAAGCTGTGGCTGCTGAAGGAAAATGCATCACACGCGTCGATGATCAAGTCATCTTCGTACCTTTCTGTGTACCTGGAGATGTGGTAGATTTACAAGTAGTTAAAAAGAAGCATAAATACTGCGAGGCGAAAGTTGTCAGATTCATCAAGAAGAGCGACGTTCGTCAGGAACCGATGTGCGAGCATTTCGGTATCTGCGGCGGTTGCAAATGGCAGAACCTGCCATACGAAGAGCAAATCAAGGCAAAGCAGAAACAGGTGGAAGACCAGCTCACCCGCATCGGCAAGATTGAGCTTCCTGAGTTCCGTCCTATCATGGGCAGCGTGAAGACACAGGAGTATCGTAACAAGATAGAATTTGGATGCAGCAACAAGCGATGGTTTACTGCAGAAGAACTCGCACAACTTCCTCAGAAAGAGGATGATACGGTATCTTCATTAAAGGAACGCCACGCACAGAATGCCATCGGCTTTCATATCACCGGGGCCTTCGACAAGATATATCCTATCAAGAAATGCTGGCTGATGGACGACCTCTGCAATGAGATTCGCAACTTCGTATTCGAGTATGCAGATTCTCACGACTATACTTTCTACGATTTGCGTGAGCAACATGGATTGTTGAGAGACATGATGATACGTAACTCCAACACAGGCGAATGGATGCTTGTATTCCAATTCCATTACGACGAAGAAGGTGACGAGCAGAGAGCGCAGGAATTGATGCAGCAAGTGGCTGACAGATTCCCGCAAATTACATCGCTCATGTATGTAAATAACCAGAAGGGCAACGATACCTTCAATGATTTGGAACTGAGTCTTTTCAAGGGCAACGACCATATCTTTGAATTGATGGAAGACCTGAAGTTCAAGGTAGGTCCTAAGAGTTTCTATCAGACCAATACCGAGCAGGCTTACCACCTCTACTGTGTAGCGCGTGAATTTGCCAATCTCACAGGCAACGAGCTGGTTTACGACCTCTATACCGGTACTGGAACCATTGCCAATTTCGTGGCACACAAGGCTAAAAAAGTGATCGGTATCGAATACGTGCCAGAAGCTATCGAGGATGCAAAGGTGAACTCTCAGGTAAACCAGATAGAAAACACATTATTCTATGCTGGAGACATGAAGGATATCCTGACCAATGATTTCATCAGACAGCATGGCCGTCCTGATGTCATCATCACCGACCCTCCACGTGCTGGTATGCATCCTGATGTCATCAATGTGATTCTGAATGCAGCACCAGGTCGCATCGTGTATGTAAGCTGCAATCCTGCCACACAGGCACGCGACCTCCAGCTGATGGACGATTACTACAAAGTGGCAGCGGTTCAGCCTGTGGATATGTTCCCTCACACTCCCCACGTAGAAAACGTAGTGCTTCTTGAAAAGCGCTGCGAAACGGAGATCAAGCAGAAATTGAAGGAACGCAAAGAACGCGAGAAGGCTGCTGCTGAAGCCAAAGCTGCCAAGGAAGCTGAGAAGCTCGCCCTCCAGGCAGCTCAAGCAGAGGACCTGACTGCAGAGGAACTCGCAGCTAAGAAATAAACCTTAAAACATAATAGAAAATGAAGATGAAGAATAGTATCATCATGGCGCTGATGACTATGGCGGTAACCACAGCGGGCGCGCAAGAGAAGAAAACCATCGAGTTGCCAGCATGGCTCAACAACGTCAAGTTGTCGGGCTATGGCATGACTCAATATCAGTATAGCGGACAGAAGGGAAAGGAATCCAATTCCTTCAACATCCGCATGGGACGTATCGCCCTTGAAGGACGTATCGCCAACGATTTCTACTGGAAAACGCAAATCCAGTTTAATGGCAACACTTCCGACCTGGGCAGCAGTCCAAGAATGGTAGATTTGTTTGCCGAATGGCAGAAATACAGTTATTTCAAGGTAAAAATTGGTCAGTTCAAGAATCCATTTACCTTTGAAAATCCGATGCACCCTATCGACCAGGGATTCATGGGATATTCCCAGAACGTAAGCAAGCTGGCTGGCTTTAGCGACCGCTCTGGCAAGCATGCATCCAACGGCCGTGATATCGGTCTGCAGTTGCAAGGCGATTTCCTCAAAAACGCTAATGGCCGCAACCTGCTGCACTATCAGATAGGTGTGTTCAACGGACAAGGCATCAATGCCAAGGACGTAGATAACCAGAAGAACGTGATCGGCGGCGTATGGGTAATGCCTGTGGCAGGAATGAGAATTGGTGCCTTCGGATGGACAGGTTCTTATGCGAGAAAGGGAGAGTGGCTGGAAACTGTAAAAGTACCAGCTGGAACGAATTTCGTCGAAGACAGAGAGATTGCTCAGTCTGGTGTTCGCAAACTCAGCCAGAACCGTTATGCTTTCTCATTCGAATACAAGACCAACGACTGGACCGTCCGTTCTGAATATATTCATTCTACAGGTATGGCGTTTGCTAAAAGCATAACCAATCATGGGGATGCAGCCTCTAAAGATTGCAATCTTAACAAAGAAATTGGCAATAAGGCACAGGGTGTATATGGTCTTGTCATCGCACCTATCGTGAGCAAGAAACTCTATGCAAAGGCTCGCTACGATATGTACGAGGCTAACGGCAAGACTGACATGATGAGAACCCAATACGAAGTCGGTCTGAACTATCATATCAACAAGAACTTCACCATTCTGTCAGAATATGCGTTTGTCAACGACCGCGCAAGCGCAGACCACAATTATTCTATGGCAGACGTGGAAGTTTGTTTCAGATTCTAATATATACTAAGCATAAGGAGAGATACTCATGGAAACAGAGGAAAGACATCATCACCACCATCACAGAGATGGAAGTGAACAAAGAAGTAGTGGACACAAGGAACATTACAGTCGCAGAGCAGGACACAATCGTCATACGAGATCACAGATTAGGAGAAGAATCATAGGAAGACTCCTATTCTCTTTTCTTTGTCTGATAGCTCTTGCCATCATTCTTTTCATCATTTATGACCATTATTTCGGGGCATTTTAAGGCATTTCATGAGATAAAAAGCTATTCATAAAAAAAAGCCAAGTCAGCAGTTCACAACAAGAATTCTGACTTGGCTTTTTTACATCAACTTGGCTATTTACATTAAAAAGAATAGGAGAAACCTACGGATGCATATTCCTTAAACTGCCAATAGCTCTCACCCTCCTTGCGCTTGGTGCCATCATCAAAACGAGGGTAAAGGAATATATTCGAAGAAATATACTTATTAAACTGGAAAGAGAAAGTATTCTCCCACTCCAACTCAGCACGCTCATAAGTAGTATATCCATAGAGGCGGGTCTTCCATCTCAGGTTTTCCGCCATCTGCCACGTAAAGTCAACCGTAAATTCAGAACCATAATCAACAAGCCCATGCTGTCCTTCTTCCAAACCATATCGGGTGGCAAGCGAACTGCGGCCCACATATTTCCAGTTAAGAGCCAAAGGAGCAATATGCGTGCTACCCTTCAGGCGATGATTGCACCAGTCGATGGAATAATCCATACCGACAGAAAGATTCAACTTGAAAGGTGACATGAAGTCTGAGTAAACAAACTTATCATTGCTACGAAGACCTTTCGTAAACTGAGTCTGCCCGATCAGCTGCAAGGTATAATACCATCTCTTGGTAGCTTGCAAACCAAACTTTCCGGTATAACGCAGCAAATCCTCAGAGGTCTTATATTTATGCAAGGTATCCCCCTTGGAAGTCTGGTAACCCAAGCGCATTTCCAACTTGTTTTCCCACTTCACCTTCTGCTTATTATTATAATTAGCCTGCATCGTGACACTACCCAACATCGAGTAGTTGCTCTCGCCACCTTTATACCAGTTATCACTCACATAATTCTGGAGGAACTGCAGGTAATAATCTCCCCTGATCGTCCAGAAATTAGGTTTCGCCACATAGATTTTCATCGGCGAAGCCTCTAATTCAATAGCCTTGGGAGCCACCTCCTCCACGATATCCACCTCCGTCTTTCTCGGAGCGCCCTCAGGAATAGGAGCACCAACCACATCCAGTCTGGACTCATTACTTCTCACAAGATCAGGACGGTTTAAGTAAATGAACATCAAAGACTTATCCAGCATACATTCAAGAGAATCAGAATAGCCAGCCGGATTCAATCTGAGAAAATGATTAGCAGGAGAATGATAAAAAGTAAGCGGGGTGAAAAGTCGGGAATAGCGGATATCTTTCGCAGCATAATAGCTGGAATCGATATGAGCACGAGCTGCAGATAAAGAATCCATATAATTCTTCACCCATTCAGCCGTTTCAGGTTCCAGCACCCCCTTGGTGTGCTTATGACTCTTTGGTTGTGCCCATGAAGAAAAACAAACCAAAAGAGCAGCCATCAATATATTAAATCTCAATTTCATAATCATTAAAAACTACACAATGATATAATTTAAGCGCAAAGGTAATAAATAATTCATAAAACAACGGCATTATTTGCAATAATTTTGGCTATTTCATAAATTTATAGTAACTTTGCACGCGATTATTCTAATTTAAAATATAAATATCGTGGCTGAAACTAAGTACATCTTCGTTACTGGTGGTGTGGTTTCTTCTTTGGGTAAAGGAATCATATCGTCTTCCATCGGTAAGCTTCTTCAAGCAAGAGGTTACAACATTACTATCCAAAAGTTTGACCCATACATCAACATCGACCCGGGTACACTGAACCCGTACGAGCATGGTGAGTGCTACGTGACAGTAGATGGTATGGAGACCGACCTGGACCTCGGACACTACGAGCGATTCACCGGTATTCAAACTACGAAAGCAAATTCTCTCACCACTGGTCGTATCTACAAGGCAGTCATTGACAAGGAACGTCGTGGCGATTATCTCGGAAAGACCATCCAGGTGGTGCCTCACATCACCGACGAGATCAAGCGCAATGTGAAGCTGCTCGGCAAGAAGTATCACTATGACTTTGTGATCACCGAGATAGGCGGAACCATCGGCGACATCGAAAGTGCTCCTTACATGGAAGCTATCAGACAGCTGAAATGGGAATTGGGCAAGAACGCCGTCAATGTGCACCTCACCTATGTGCCTTATCTGAAGGCTGCAGGGGAGTTGAAAACAAAACCGACCCAGCACTCCGTGAAAGAATTGCAAAGTGTAGGTATTCAGCCAGATATTCTGATCCTCCGCACAGAGAAACATCTCGAAGAGGGAATCATGAAAAAAGTAGCCAGCTTCTGTAATGTGGATCTGGACTGCGTGATACAAAGCGAAGACCTCGCCAGTATCTACGAAGTGCCTGTAAACATGCAGAACCAGGGTCTCGACACCGCCATTCTCCGAAAGATGGGTGAGCCTATCGGCGAAAAGCCTGCACTGGGTCCTTGGAGAACATTCCTCGACCGCAGAAGCAAGGCTACAGAGGTGGTAAACATCGGACTGGTAGGAAAGTACGACCTGCAGGATGCCTACAAGAGTATCCGCGAAAGTCTTTCACATGCCGGCACCTACAACGACCACAAGGTGAAGATTACATTCATCAATTCTGAATATCTCACAGAAGATAATGTGGCAGAGCAGTTGAAGGGTCAGGATGGCATCGTCATCTGTCCGGGATTCGGCCAGCGCGGCATTGAGGGCAAGATCATAGCAGCCCATTATACCCGCACCCACGACATTCCTACCTTCGGTATCTGCCTGGGTATGCAGATGATGGTCATCGAGTTTGCCCGTAACGTATTGGGCTACAAAGATGCCAATTCAAGAGAGATGGATGAAAAGACTCCACACAATGTCATCGACATCATGGAGGAACAGAAAAACATCTCCAACATGGGTGGAACCATGCGCCTCGGTGCATACGAATGTGTACTGAAACAAGGTTCCCGCGTCTTCTCTATATATAAAAAGGAGCACATTCAGGAGCGTCATCGCCATCGCTATGAATTCAACAATGAGTTCCAGAAGGAATACGAGAAGAACGGCATGATGTGCGTGGGACGCAACCCAGAGAGCGACTTGGTAGAAATCGTTGAAATACCAGGATTGAAATGGTATATCGGCACACAGTATCATCCAGAATACCAAAGTACCGTATTAAAACCTCATCCTCTGTTCATGGATTTCGTCAAGACGGCTATCTCAAACAAGAAATAATATAAATTTCTAAAATAACAATGAACAAGAACAACATTATTGGCTTTCTTCTCATTGCCTTAGTACTTATCGGATTCAGTTGGTATACACAGCCATCTGCAGAAGAGCAGAGAGCGGCTTTCGTACAGGATTCCATTGCCAAGGCTAAGCATGCTGAGATAGAAAAGGCCAGCAAGGCTGCCGCAGCCAAGCGCCAGGCAAATGCCAAGGCTAAGATTGAGGCAGACTCTACAGCCCTCTTCTATTCTGCTTTGAAGGGTCAGGAGAAGAAGATCGTTTTGAAAAATGAGAAAGTTGAATTAACCCTCAACACCAAGGGTGGTACTGTCGAGAAGGCAGTAATCAAGGGTTATGTAGGTCACAACATCCAGGTAAAGGACGGTTCTGCCGACCAGAAGGATGTTACGCTCTTCGATGGCAAAGACCAGAGTCTTAAGTTTATGCTTGAGGCAAAGGAAGCTAACATCATCACCAGCGACCTCTACTTCACTCCATCAAACGTTACGGATTCTACGGTTACCATGACGGCTATGGCTGGAGAAGGAAAGACGCTCTCCATGACTTATAAATTAGGTAAGGACTACATGCTCCACATGAGCTTTGCTGCTCAGGGTATGGAAGGTCTGTTCTCACCTAATTATAATAAGATGGACATCGACTGGAGTGATAAGGCACGCCAGCAGGAACGTGGTTTCATGTTCGAAAACCGCTACACCACGCTCACCTATCACAATGCAGAAGGTGGCACTGACTATCTCAATGAGGGAAGCGAGAAGATCGATGAGAAAATCGAAGAGACCACCGACTGGGTATCTTTCAAGAACCAGTTTTTCTCTGCCATCATCGTAGCTAAAGACAACTTCGATAAGGATGCCTTCATGACCTCTATCCCACAGGAGAAGGGTTCTGGCTATCTGAAGCAGTTCCAAGCTAAGATGAAAACTGCTTTTGACCCAACCGGCAAGAAAGCCTCTGAGTTTGAGTTCTACTTTGGTCCTAACGATTTCCAGATTCTCAAAAATACCGAGAAGGAAAGCACCTTCGGCAAAGACCTGGAGTTCCAGAGGCTCGTTTATCTGGGATGGCCTATCATCCGCTGGATCAACCGTTTCTTCACACTCTACGTGTTCGACTGGCTGAGCAAGGTATTCCCTATGGGCGTCGTACTGATTCTCATCACCTTGCTTCTGAAGCTCATCACCTACCCTATGGTGAAGAAGAGTTATATGAGTTCTGCCAAAATGCGCGTTCTGAAACCAAAGCTCGAAGCTGCTACTGCGCAGTATAACAAGCCTGAGGATCAGATGCAGAAACAACAGGCGATGATGGCTGAATATGCCAAGTATGGTGTGAGTCCATTGTCAGGCTGCTTGCCAATGTTGATTCAGATGCCAGTATGGATAGCGATGTTCAACTTCGTTCCTAATGCCATCCAGCTTCGTGGTGAGCATTTCCTCTGGATGAACGACTTGAGTACATACGACCCAATCTTTGAGTGGAACACCAACATCTGGATGATAGGTGACCACCTGAGTTTGACCTGTATTCTCTTCTGCGTAGCCAACCTGTTGTACTCATGGATGACCATGCGTCAGCAAAGAGACCAGATGGTAGGTCAGCAGGCTGAGCAGATGAAGATGATGCAGTGGATGATGTATCTCATGCCATTGATGTTCTTCTTCATGTTCAATGATTATTCATCAGGTTTGAACTTCTACTACTTCATCTCACTGTTCTTCAGTGCTGCCATTATGTGGACTCTGCGTAAGACCACCAACGACGAGAAGCTTCTCGCCATCTTGGAAAAGCGCTATCAGGAGAACAAGAGTAATCCAAAGAAGGCTAATGGCCTCATGGCAAGAATGCAGGCTCTCCAGGAGTTGCAGCGCCAGCAGCAGGAAGAGATGATGAGAAAGAAGGCTGAACTGAACGAGAAAAAGAATAATCTCGGAAAATAAAGTTTTATAGATAATAATTAAAGCGTAATGGATTATCTGGAAAAGGTGTTCGTTACGCTTTTTTTTTGATAGTTTACTAGACAATTGCCAGAATTGAAAAATATCATCGAAGATTTACTCAGTCAGTATTAATTGGCACATAACATTACCCCCGAAAAGGTATAATTTGTTAAATGATATTATAAATTATACCTTTTCGGGGGTATTTTCATTTTTTATTCGTATATTTGTCCCCGAAAGGGTATAAAACAAATAAAACATGAGCAATACATTATCATCATACGTCAAGGAAATGCGCAAGCAATTCGGATTGACACAAGTGGATTTAGCTGCTAAATCGGGGGTTGGATTGAGATTTGTACGCGAATTGGAACAGGGAAAAGAAACGCTGCGACTCGACAAAGTTAATCAGGTTCTCCTCCTCTTCGGCCAGGAAATCGGCCCCGTTCCTATCAAAAAAGAATAAAAATAGAATTTTATGAAACAAGGAAAGATTTATCTATACGACCAATACGTAGGTCTGCTGACGGAAGACGAAACTGGCTTCACCTTCGCTTACGATGCAGATTATCTGGCATCGAGTCAAGCCGAAGCCGTGAGCCTCACACTCCCGTTATCTGATGAGCCCTACCACGACACCGTTTTGTTTCCCTTCTTCGATGGGTTAATCCCCGAAGGATGGCTGCTGAATATCGCAGAAAGCAGTTGGAAAATCAACCAGCGGGATAGAATGTCGCTCCTCCTTGCCTGCTGCAAGGATTGTATCGGAGCCGTCAGCGTGATTCCGGTAGAATAAAAACTAGAAAGGAGAAAGAATTATGGAGAAATGTCTATATTGCTATAAACCGCTCAAGCCAGGTCAGATAGATTACCATCCCACTTGCGCCAAGAAACTCTTCGGTACCAAGGAAGCCCCTGTCCTACCCTATGTAAGAAAGGAAATCGGCGACCTGGCAAAAAAGGTTGTGCGCGCTCAGACCACTCTCACTGGTGTTCAGGCAAAACTCTCACTCGATGTGAATCCGGGTGGAAAGAACGAGCCGTCCCGTTTCACCATCGTCGGCCTTTGGGGTAAATACATCTTAAAGCCGCAAACCGACCGCTACCGCTGTCTTCCAGAAATAGAAGACCTCACGATGCATCTCGCCGAAGCTGCCAAGATAACTGTTGTTCCCCACGGACTGATAAGATTTGCTGATGGCGAACTCTGTTATATTACCCGAAGAATAGACAGACTGGATGATGGAACCAAGGTACCTATGGAGGATATGTGCCAACTATCAGAACGCCTTACGGAATACAAGTACAAAGGTTCCTATGAGCAGATAGCGAAACTCCTAAAGAAATATTCATCATTCTCGCAACTCGACCTCGTAAACTATTGGGAAGTTGTCATTTTCTCATGGATTACTGGCAATGCAGATATGCACCTCAAGAACTTCTCGCTCTACAATAACCGCAAGATGGGTTATGCACTTACTCCTGCCTACGACCTGCTCTGTACCAAGATCGTAATGCCCGAAGATACCGAGGAGCTCGCCCTGACACTGAACGGTAAGAAAAGAAAGATCCAAAAGTCTGCTTTCATCAAAGTGATGAAAGCATCGGGACTAAACGACAAGGTGATTGCCAACATCGCCAAGAAGTTCCGTCGTTCTATCGTGAAATGGATAGATCTGATAGAAGCCTCCTTCCTGCCGGAAAGCATGAAAAAAGAATATAAGAAACTGATTCTCAGCAGAGTAATGGCATTGAGATAAATTAAAGAATTTGAGACAAATTAAAGAAATAAAAACAAATAAAGGTGTATCAAAGTCTAACAAACTCTTTGATACACCTTTTTTATATCTTTATATAGCAAGATTGAGTAATCTTTATATCGTAAGATTGGGATTACTTCTTCAATACAGGCTCGCAAGTCAAGCCTACACCTAATTTTTTGAAGATACGCTGATCCACATCGCTCAGCATCACCGTGCAGTGAGCCTGACATCCACGAAGTTTAGGCAACTGCTCCAAAGCTTTTCGACAATTCTCATCATTCTCAGAGAGAACAGAGAGAGCTACAAGAACCTCATCTGTATGAAGACGAGGATTGCGACCGCCGAGATAACTGATCTTCGTATGCTGAATAGGCTCAATCATAGACTGAGGAATCAGTTTCAGATTGTGATCAATACCAGCCAGATGTTTCATGACATTCAACAACAAGGCGGCACTACAACCTAACAGCTCACTACTATGACCGCAGATGATGATACCATCCTCCAACTCAATAGCCGACGAAGTATGTCCCGTCTCCTTCTTATGATTCTTAGCAGCAACAGTCACCTTACGGTAATCTGTAGAAATCTTAGCCTGATTGAAAAGCATCTGTATCTTGGCAATTTCTTCCTCATTACAAGCACCCAGAGCCAACTTGTTGGTAGCAGCATAATAGCGACGAACGATTTCATTCTTCGAAGCCTCGCAGCAAGCCTCATCATCAGAAATACAGAAACCTACCATATTCACACCCATATCCGTAGGAGACTTGTATGGATCAGAACCATAGATCCCCTCGAAGAGAGCATTGAGTACAGGATAAATCTCAACATCACGATTATAGTTGATAGCAATCTTATTATATGCCTCCAGATGGAAAGGGTCAATCATGTTGACATCATTGAGATCGGCAGTAGCTGCCTCGTATGCAATATTCACCGGATGCTTCAATGGAAGATTCCAAACTGGGAAAGTTTCAAACTTGGCATATCCTGCACGCACACCACGCTTGTTCTCATTATACAACTGGCTGAGGCAAACAGCCATTTTTCCACTACCAGGACCAGGAGCTGTCACGATAACCAGAGGGCGCTCAGTTTCTACATAATCATTCTTTCCGAAACCGTCATCAGAAGCAATCAGGTTGACATCATGAGGATAGCCCTCGATGAGATAATGACAGTAGGTTTTGATACCATCACGTTCCAAGCGCTGCTTGAAAGCTGTAGCAGCAGGCTGACCGTTGTAATGAGTAATCACAACAGAACCCACCATAAAACCACGGTTTTGGAACTCGCCACGAAGACGGAGAACATCCTCATCATAAGTGATACCCAAGTCGGCACGCTTTTTATTCTTCTCAATGTCTGCAGCACTAATCACGATAACAATTTCAATGCTATCGCTGATTTTCTGAAACATACGGAGCTTACTATCTGGCTGGAAACCAGGCAATACGCGACTTGCATGATGGTCATCGAAAAGCTTTCCGCCTAATTCCAGATAGAGCTTTCCGTCAAACTGTGAGATTCTATCCTTGATATGCTCGGATTGAATCTTCAGATACTTCTCGTTATCGAATCCTATCTTCATATTCTTTTTACTGATATAACTAATTCTCTATTGATTGAACAAATCGAGTGCAAAAGTACAAAAAACTATCGAAATATCAAAAAAAAATTGTACCTTTGCACACAAAAAAGTAAAAAACAACAAGAATGATGAACGGAATTTATACAATTCTTCTATTGGTATTGAGCAACATATTCATGACGCTGGCATGGTATGGGCATCTCAAACTTCAGCAGACAGGTATAAGTAGCCATTGGCCACTCATTGGAGTTATCGCCTTCAGTTGGGCCATAGCCTTCTTTGAATATTGCTGTCAGGTACCCGCCAACCGTATCGGTTTTGTAGATAACGGAGGCCCTTTCAACCTCGTACAGCTCAAGGTCATACAGGAATGCGTTTCTCTCATCATCTTTGCAATCATCGCTAATATCCTCTTTCAGGGACAAGGTCTGCACTGGAATCATGCTGCTGCATTTATCTGTCTCATCGCTGCAGTTTATTTTGTATTCATGAAATAGAATAATCCACAGATTATCAAGGTATTACAAGATATCTATTAAAGGAATGCAAAGAGGATAATGAGCGTCATTGAGAATGTAAATATAGAAATACAACATTAAAAATATAACCGACAATGGAAAAGAAATTACGTACAGCTTCCATCTGTGTACAGGGAGGCTATCAGCCAAAGAATGGTGAGCCTATTGAAGTGCCTATCATTCAGAGTACAACATTTAAGTATGACAATTCTGAAGAGATGGCTATGCTCTTCGATCTTAAGAAAGAAGGATATTTCTATACCCGTCTCCAGAACCCTACCAATGATGCTGTAGCGCAGAAAATAGCACAGCTTGAAGGTGGCGTGGGTGCTGTGCTGACAAGTAGTGGTCAGGCTGCCAACTTCTATGCCGTTTTCAATATCTGCGAAGCTGGCGACCATATCGTGACTTCCAATGAGATTTATGGTGGCACCTTCAATCTCTTCGGTGTAACACTCAAGAAACTCGGCATAGAATGTACATTCGTCAATCCTAACGATAGCGAGGAAGAAATCCAGAAAGCATTCCGTCCTAACACCAAGGTTGTCTTCGGCGAAACCATCAGCAACCCTGGATGTGCCGTTCTGGATATCGAGAAGTTTGCCCGCATCGCCCACAAAAATGGTGTTCCACTGATTGTTGACAATACTTTTGCCACTCCTATCAATTGCCGTCCTTTTGAATGGGGAGCTGACATCGTAACTCATTCTACCACCAAGTATATGGATGGAACTGCATCTCAGGTGGGTGGTGTAGTAGTAGATAGTGGTAACTTCGACTGGATGGCGAATGCTGAAAAGTTCCCTGGTCTTTGCACACCAGATGACAGCTATCACGGTTTGACATACGTGAAAGCATTTGGCAAGATGGGTTATACCACTAAACTTGTAGCTCAACTGATGCGCGATCTCGGTAGTATCCCTGCCCCAATGAACTCATTCATCCTCAACTTAGGTTTGCAGAGTCTGCATCTGCGTATGCGCCAGCACTGTGAGAATGCTCAAAAGGTGGCAGAATTCCTGCACAACGACCCTCGCGTAGCTTGGGTTCATTACAGTGGACTGAAAGACGATACCTATTACGAACTTGCTCAGAAATACATGCCAAATGGTACCTGCGGTGTCATCGCCTTTGGTTTGAAGGGTGACCGTGAAACAGCTATCAAGTTCATGGATTCGCTCGATATGATCAACATCGTGACTCACGTAGCGGATGCCCGCACCTGCGTACTTCATCCTGCCAGCCATACCCACCGCCAATTGACAGATGAGCAGTTGAAAGAAGCTGGCGTAGCTCCAGACTTGATCCGTCTCTCAGTAGGTATTGAAGATGTGGAGGATATTCTGGATGATATCAAGCAGGCTTTAGACAAGATATAATATAAGCACACCCTATAATGTTGCTTAATTCATAAGACAGAAAAACATTTCCTATGAGGTTTCGATGAAAAAGAAACTCTTGGTCTTTTTCAACGTTCTGTCCTATCTATGATAGCCCTTGACGGCTCATGGGAGATTGTCCGTGGATAGACAATCTCTCATGAGCCACTTTTCTTTGCACAAAAGTACAAAGAAAAGTGAACATGGTAAAATGTTTAACATATCTTTTGAAGAGTTTCTTGTTCTTTCGGAAAATTATCCTTATTTTTGCAGAACAATATAAAAAGGTGTAAAAATATGGTAGAGAATCAATCAACGAGCATTCGAAAATATCCCAAGCGCATCCCTTACGGCATGATGAACTTCAAAGCCGTCATCGAGGATGACTGCTACTATGTCGACAAGACTCCATTCGTGGAGAAAATTGAAAGAGCCAACAAGTTCTTCTTCTACATCCGGCCTCGCCGATTCGGCAAGAGCCTTACTCTCTCCATGCTTGAGCATTACTACGATATCAATCGAGCAAACATCTTCGACAAGCTCTTCGGGCATCTCTACATCGGTCAACATCCCACACCCGAGCACAACAAATATCTTGTCATCAAGCTCAACTTTTCAATAGTAAATGCAGAACTAAATGACTATAAAAAGGGATTAGATGACCATTGTCGTATAGCCTTTAATTTTTTCTGCGATGTATATGCGCAATATTTGCCGAAAGGCATCAAAGAAGGTATGAACCAACTGGATGGTGCGGTCAAGCAACTGAACTTTCTGTGTCGTGAATGCGAGAAGACCAATGCCAAGGTGTTCCTCTTCATTGACGAATACGACCATTTCACCAACAAGATTCTTGCTGAGCCCAACTGTCTGGACAAATATCGCAAAGAGACTCATGGCGAGGGATACTTGCGCACTTTCTTCGACACGATCAAGGCTGGTACAGATTCTACCATTGCCCGTGTATTTGTGACAGGAGTCAGCCCTGTCACATTAGACGACCTGACCAGTGGATTCAACATCGGCACCAACTACACTCTGAGTGCCCAATTCAATGAACTGACGGGATTCACGGAGAAAGAAGTGCGTGACATGCTCGAATACTACTCCACCCAATACGAGTTCAACCATACCATCGATGAGTTGATAACCATCATGAAGCCATGGTACGACAACTATTGCTTTGCACTCAAGAAGTACGGCAAAGTGACGATGTACAACTCCAACATGGTACTTTACTTCATCGACAATTATGTGAACAATGATTGTGAGGTGCCCGACCACATGATAGACGAAAACATCCGTACCGACTACAACAAGCTCCGCATGCTCATCCGCAGAGACAAGGAGTTTGCCCACGATGCCTCTATCATCCAGCAACTGGTGCAGCAAGGTTACATCACAGGCGAACTCAAGTCGGGATTTCCTGCCGAGCTGATAGGCAATCCCGACAATTTCGTCAGCCTATTGTTTTACTTCGGAATGGTCACCACCGACGGAACATACAAAGGAAAGACCAAATTTATTATTCCAAACGAGGTTGTACGCGAGCAGCTATTTACTTATCTGCTCGATACCTACAAAGAAAACGACCTTTCATTCGACAGCTACGAAAAGAATGAGTTGGCAAGCAATCTTGCTTATGATGGAAAATGGAAGGCATACTTCCAGTACATTGCCGATAGCCTGCATAAATACGCCTCCCAACGAGACCATCAGAAAGGGGAGTATTTTGTGCATGGCTTCACGCTTGCTATGACTTGCCAAAATCAGTACTATCGTCCTATCTCCGAAAAAGATACTCAGGAAGGATATGCTGACATATTCCTATGTCCGCTGCTCGACATCTATAGCGACATGACCCACTCTTATATTGTGGAACTCAAGTACGCCAAATCGAAAGATACTGACGCACACATCCAACAGCTTTTCAAAGAAGCCGAGGTTCAAGTGAACCGCTACGCTCAAAGCGAAGTGGTCACTTCCGCCGTGAAGACCACCCAACTTCACAAGATTGTCGTCATTTACAGAGGTACTGAGATGGTGGTGTGCGAAGAAGTTAATAATCAATAACTCCCATTTACATTTTCTCTCTTCACCCAGCCATATTCAAATAGGAATAAGCGCTATTCGAGTTGAGAACAAACGCTATTGTTGTTAAGAAAAAAACTCAAATAAAATTAAATACAATGATTAAAGCAATGATTTTAGCTGCAGCTGCACTCACGATGAGTACCACTACAGTTGATGCACAAACTATGATTCAAAAGAATGAGATCAAGGTAGAAAACCACCTGATGACTCCTGAGGCTCTCTGGGCTATGGGACGTATCGGTGGCGCCGAAGCTTCGCCTAACGGCAAGCAGGTGGTGTACCAGGTAGGTTATTACAGTGTGAAGGAAAACAAGGGTCATCAGATGCTCTTCATCATGGATGCCAACGGTAAGAACCAAAAAGCACTCACCACTGATGCCAAAAGCGAAAGTGATGCTGCCTGGATAGCCGGTGGACAAAAGATTGCTTTTCTCCGGGAGGGACAGCTCTGGAGCATGAACCCAGACGGAACCGACCGCAAGCAGTTGACCAACGATAAGTTAGGCATCGAGGGATTCAAATTCTCTCCAGACGGTAAGAAGGTCATCCTCATCAAGGAGTTGCCTTATCATGGCACCATCAAGGAGAATCCTTCAGACCTGCCACTCGCCACTGGTCGTCTGGTAACAGACATGAACTATCGCCACTGGGATCACTACGTGGAGAGCATATTGCACCCTTTTGTTGCTGATGTCACAGAAAACGGCACCATCAACGAGGGAGAAGATATTCTGAAAGGTGAACCATTCGAATGTCCTATGGCACCATTCGGCGGTATCGAGCAGTTGGCCTGGAGCCCTGATTCAAAGACTATCGCCTATACCTGTCGCAAGAAAGAGGGCGTGCAGTATGCCATCTCTACAGACTCAGACATCTACTTATATAATATAGGTACGCGCGAGACCAAGAATCTCTGCAAGGAGGCTGGTTATGTAGAGCCAAAGATTGATGCAACCAAGAGCATGAAGAATCAGGCTGTCAATGCTCCTGAAAATCTGAAAAACAATCCTGGTTACGATACCAATCCACAATTCTCTGCTGATGGTAAGTACATCGCATGGCAAAGCATGGCACGCAATGGTTATGAAAGCGACCGCAACCGTCTTTGTGTTTACGAACTGGCTACGGGTAAGAAAAATTATGTATCAGACAAGTTTGACTCCAACGTAGAAGGATTCGTATGGAACAAGGACAACAAGAGCCTTACTTTCATCGGTGTTTGGCACGGAACCCTGAATCTCTATCAGGCCAACTTCAAGGGCGAAGTTAAACAGATCACCAACGACTGGGCTGATTATGGTAGCGTAGCTTTGGCAAATAATGGCAACAAGATTCTCGCTACCCGTGCAAGCATGAGTCATCCTACCGATATCTATATCGTTACCCCTGGTAAGGATGCCAAAGGTACTAAGGTAGAACAGATTTCTCACGAGAACGACCATATTCTGAACCAGTTGAACCTCGGAAAGTGCGAACAGCGTTGGGTAAAGACTACAGATGGTAAGCAGATGTTGGTATGGATTATGTTGCCATCCAATTTTGATGCTACCAAGAAATACCCTACCCTTCTCTTCTGCGAAGGCGGTCCTCAGAGCCCTGTAAGTCAATTCTGGAGCTATCGCTGGAATATTCAGATCATGGCTGCCAACGGTTATGTAGTGGTATTGCCTAATCGCCGTGGTCTTCCAGGTTTCGGTAGTGAATGGAACGAGGAAGTCTCTGGCGACTGGACCGGTCAGTGTATGAACGACTATCTCTCTGCTATCGATGATGCAGCAGCCAATCTGCCATACGTAGATAAGGATCGCTTAGGTTGCGTCGGTGCAAGTTTCGGTGGTTTCTCTGTTTACTATCTCGCCGGCCATCACAACAAGCGTTTCAAGGCATTCCTGGCTCACGATGGTGCTTTCAACTTGGAAAGCATGTACACAGACACAGAGGAGGCATGGTTCTCTAACTGGGAATATGAGGATGCTTATTGGAATAAGGACCTGAGTGGAAATGCCAAGAAGACTTACGAGAACAGTCCTCACAAGTTTGTTGATAAATGGGATACTCCTATCCTCTGTATTCATGGAGAGAAAGACTATCGCATCAATGCCAATCAAGGTATGGGAGCTTTCAACGCTGCCCGTATGCGCGGTATTCCTGCAGAACTTCTCATCTATCCTGACGAGAATCACTGGGTTTTGAAACCACAGAATGGTATTCTTTGGCAGAGAACATTCTTCAACTGGCTTGATAAATGGTTAAAGAAATAAATCCTTTAGTTTTTTAAAAGCTAAAATCTCAAAAAAAACAGGGAATCCTCTTTCACGGGGATTCCTTTTCTTCTTAATCACAATCTTACTTGTATGAAAAAGCTATTACTATATTTGACCTTGACTATATTCTTCGGACTTGGAGCCTATGCCCAAAGAGCATGTCTATCCAAACTTTCTCCTATGCTCCGACACTATGTTTTGGAGGAACGCGAGAAAGAAAAACAAACCGTCAATCTTGCCAAAATACATGATGTCAAAGCAAAGAAAACAATAACAGGCATCCCCTCTCCCATGACTACTGCTTTTATCAAAGTGTCGGGAGATGGAAAAAAAGTGCTACACCAGCATGGTGGCAAGGTTTGGGCCAGATATGGTAATATATACATCGCTACGATTCCGCTGAACTCTGTATCCCGTCTATCATCATTACCAGAGATACAACGCATCGAAGCCAACATGAATCCTAAATGTACTTTAGATTCTGTCATCATTCAGACCAATGCTTTACCCGTATATGAAGGTAGGAATTTGCCACAGGTCTATACAGGAAAAGGCGTAGTAATGGGCATTATGGATATCGGTTTCGACTTTACAAACCCGAATTTCTACAACCCACAGATGACAGATTATCGCATCAAGGCTTTTTGGGATCAGATATCTTCAGACACCTTACAGAGTACATTGCCTGTAGGCCGCGAATATATCGGAAAAGAACATCTGCTTGCATTAGGATGTTCGAAAGATGGATATGATAATTCACATGGTACACATACCTTGGGAATAGCAGCAGGAAGCGGATGTGAAGGAGTGGCTTCAGATATTCCTGGCAAATACCACGGCATGGCATACGAAAGCGATATTTGTCTGGTAGCAAATGCGACATCCGAAAATGCTGCATTGATTGATTCTTCCCAAACTTATAAATTTACTTATGCCATGGATGCCTTAGGATTCAAGTATATCTTCGATTATGCGGATCAGGTAGGTAAACCATGCGTCATCTCATTTAGCGAAGGAGCTGGACAGGATTTTGATGGAACAGACTTGCTATATGGCGAGATTTTAGATAGTCTGACCCGCATTCCCGGTCATGTATTGGTATCTTCAGCCGGCAACAATGGTCAACAATATTACTATATGCATAAGCCAATGGAAAAAGAAAGTGCGGGCTGTTTTGTGAATAGTGCCAAACCATACGTCTATCACATCGCCAAATCATCTCAGCCATTTACTTTGCGCACCACCATTTATGAAGAAAGAACGCATCCTCATAACTTTGATGTGAATACCGAAAAGATTTTAGCTACTGCCGACTCTACCCTGATTGACACAGTAGAGGTGGCTGGAAAAAGGTATGTCATGATGATGGGGGCATACCCTTCCTGTTATCAGAAAGAAGAAATATGCTATGACTGGATGGTGAAAGCCTTAGACGAAAAAAATGTGGGTTTAACCAACTATATGGCTTATCAGGTAATGGGCAAAGACGCAGACGTTCAAGTATATCATGGTTCGGGCAATATGTATATCTGCTCTGTAGATCCGTCACTTGCAGACTGCGAGAAGTCGCATAGCATCAATTCCCCTTCATCTTACCCGAGTGTGATCTGCGTAGGTGCCACCATCAACCATACTGGCTATACGGATATAGAGGGAAAATATAAGCAGTCTGAAACACTGCCCATCGGAACACTTGGAGCCTATTCGTCAATAGGACCAACCTTCGATGAACGAATCAAACCAGATGTAATTGCACCGGGCAGTTCGGTCATTTCATCCTATAACTCATTCTATGAAGTATGTCATCCCGACAACTGGGACAGGGACACCCGCATTTCCAGTTATACCTATCAGGGAAGAAATTATTTTTGGCATTCCAATAGTGGTACCTCTATGGCTTCTCCGGTTGTGGGCGGAGCAATTGCCCTATGGTTAGAAGCCAATCCGAGTCTAAACAGTCAGGATGTTTTGGATATTATCAAGAAGACGAGCATTCCTTTAGACAAAGAACAAGATATACCCAACAACCACTGGGGTTACGGAAAACTGGATGTTTACCGAGGACTATTGGCTGCTTTGAACCTGGACGGAATATCAGATATCAGTACTTATCTACCTCAAAAAGCTCAAATCGGTATGGACAGGAACAAGATATGCATCAATCTCACAGAAAAAGCCACACAAGATTTTAGGGTTTCTGTCTATAACTTATCTGGAATAAGAATGAAAGTGGAAAAGATGCAATCAGGAGAAATGGAATATCTATGTGACATATCAGAATTGCCTACGGGCATCTATATCATACAACTATCTGGTTATCAAGCTATTCAAGGATCATCGCTGATACGAAAAAAGTAATTTTCAACCATCATTATAAATAGGTATTTGGATAAAACCCCCATTTTTAGGTATTGCAGCAATCAAAAAAACTTCGTACCTTTGCAATCGTTAAAAGCAGAGGCTTAACCTATAAGTGATAATGTTTCATGCAGATGAATGATTGAACCTTATAGCTGATTTGAAACTTTTAGATGGATTAGTTAAGTTAGATAATAAAAATATCGAATCTTGTTCGCTAATTAAATAAAATTCATAATGTTTTTGTATAATAAGCAAGAGGGAGTCCGTGAGGATTCCCTTTTTTGTTTTCTATTGAGATCTATCAAGTTTGAATATAATCAATTTGAAAACAATTAGATTGGAAACAATCATTTTGAAGACAAAAAAAACTGTGTGCCAAAAAGCTGACACACAGTTTCTCAAAATTATCTCTCTCTCTTATTATAATATTTTCTTCTTTTGTTTCAAGAATCATTACTTGATGAGACCACGATTCTTGAGAGTTGCATTGAGCAACATCAAATACTTGCGATACTGCTTCTCAGAAAGAATAGTATGCATGTATTTCAAATCCTTATTAATAGCCTTACCTACCATTGCATCACGCTCCTCAGCTGGAGCAATAGCAGCATTCATCATCTCTGCAGTGAAGTTCTTATGAACATCTGCTACAGCCTCAACCTGATCAATGTTAAGAGACAAAGCATCTGCCAAAGGACCCATCTTGATATTCATGTTGTAAGCAGCTGTTGCTGCTGTTGCACTTGCGTTCTCATCTGCTGCAAAAGTAGTTGTCATACTCAACAATGCTACTGCCAAAACTACTAACTTTTTCATAATCTTTTTACCTTTCTTTACTTTGTGAGCCTACCAATTGTGTTAATGATTGGCATTTCCTTACCCGAAGGATTAGCTCGTTTTACATTATCCTAAATTTTTTGTCTTTTTCTTTTTGACGATGCAAAGATACGAACTTTCCACTGTGCTCGCAAACATTTTATTAAAAAAGTTGCCAAAACCCTTTCTTTTTTGATTTAAGTCAAAGAACCATCCTCTTTTTTCTAACATATCGTAGCTTTTATTACACTTTTTATTTAAATATGTAAGAAAACAGTATATCTATACAGAATCTTAAAAATAAAGCCTTTTTTATTGTGTTTATAAAATTAGAAACAAAAAATATGGAGTGACTACTATTTCAGTTTTATGAAATTGATAGTGACTACCTTTTTAGTTTATAAAGTAAAAAAGAGTCTACTGAAATCAGGAAAAGTCACCCAAGCCGTGGGGCATCTATGCCCAAAGCTTGGGGAGTCAATGCCCAAGCCGTGGGGACACGATGCCCAAGCGGTGGGGACACAATGCCCAAGGCTTGGGCAAACCTTGCTCATTCGTATATCTGTGGATTAACTGTAGTTTCCTATATTTAGTTGACTACATAGTTTCTTATTCCTATTGTAAGTTGACAATTATTTTCTCTATTCCTAATTCTACTTGTCAATCTTCTATCTTATTCCTAGTTAGTATTTACATACTTC
>NZ_SGVY01000059.1 GCF_004535825.1 Segatella hominis
CCTCCGAAGGATGGTAATATTCCAGATTTCAACATTTCAAAGATCGATATTTGCCCTTTTCGGGCCTATCAGAGAAGCTTTCGGCTCTTTCATGGCAATTTCTCGAAAGATATTCACCAGCGGAGCCGATTGCTATGTTTCACTCAGAATGACCACACTGGTCATGCTGGATTCAAAATATGCCCCCTTTTTAAAGTGGGCTCATTAATAAAAGATAATCATGCTACCATCGATTCTGCTCAAAGTTATTCTCACGATGGCATCATGTGCATCAATCATCTTTGGCTTCTCTTTTTCTGTGAAGCCTAACTTTCCTTGCTGGATAAGTCATTTGCACTTCGGCAACAAGCGATATAAATTTCTTAGAATCTAAATCCAAAGAACATCCTTACACGCCATTTATTTCTCTTCACTTGAAGGTGGTCCTCATCTCCTGCAACAGAGAAATTATAAACTGCTGTGGCACCTGCAAATTTATTTCTCCAAGAATAGACTGCTGCACCTCGACCCGTAATTATGGCTGACGGGAAATGATATTTCATACTATTGCGGATGGTTTGGTATTCATTATCACCACTCCCCTCTTCTACTTCCGCCTTCATCTTGGTATAGTCATGGGAATAAACCGTGATGGTAGGCAAGGCTGAAAGATGAAAAAGCCAATGAGAAGATGGAACGATATTATATCCATATCCTGCTCCAAGTGCGAACTCGTTAAGACGAATGGTCATACCCTTCACTTTCGTCTTGGACCCATCAAAACTGGCACCTATCATCCAACTGCCGGCACTCCGCTTCTGTATATAACTTTGGCTGAAAGCTGCCGGGAAGGAGAATTTACGATAATTGAAGGCATAATAAAAATTGAGATTGAGCGCCTGCTGGGAAATTTCTCCTTTATGAACATCAATCTGATTGGATCCTATTTCCTGGCTACCATGAAAAGTCTTTGATGAAAGATACACGACATCGAAACCATATCGATTGCTATAGGAATTAAGATTGAACTCATAATCCTGATTCTTACCTGCCAACTTGGCGGGATTAACAGCCAAACCCAGCCCTAAACCTCTATAAGCCACAGCCATAGAGAGTGTTCCACGACAGTCTGCCATCACCTTCGTTCTGGATTCTATATCATTCGTCTTCACCATTGTTTCCAAATCAGCTCCAGAGAGATTGCCTCTCATTTTTATCGTCCATCTGGCATTGGGACGGGTGATATAATTGGTATCATACTTGACCTTGTAATAATTGGCAGCCAAGAGAGAATCACCCCAAAAAAGACGGCGGTCATAGAGACTCAAGCGTTTTTGAATCTTGGCATAATGCTTCAGGAATCTTTGCTTTTTCTTTTCACTCATTTTGCTTTTACTCAGTTCTGCCATGAGAAGAGAGTCGCCCCATTGAAGCATACACCCCTTATCAGCAGATTGCCGCAACTGGAGCCGCAGACTATCCGCCATCTGGAGCCATTCCTTCAACTTCTTGCGAGGTTTCTTATTCTGGGCGACACCAGGGGTAAGTATTATCATCAAAAATACGACCACCAGAAATGATACTTTCAATATCATTCCTGATTCCGTATTCATTTTTCTTTGTCTATCAAAATTCTTAGTCATGAGAAATCTATCTTTCTATTTTACGCTCTAATTGGTTACAAAAGTACTGCAAAACTTTGAGAACAGAAAGAAAAATGCTCAGAAATCAAAGATTTAAGGTCCAAAAAAGCGATAGGAATACAGGATTTAGAAGATATGGAGATGAGAAGTTATGGAAAAGAACTCGTGAATGAAATAAATTTCGTATCTTTGCATCGTCAACCAAAATGGTTGATTTCGCTATGGTAAGGAAGACTTACATGTACTCTCCTACCCTACTGGCGAGAACAAAAAGGTACCTTTTAGATATGGCAAGAAGAAAAAAACAAAATAAAAAGAAACATATAGGCAAGAAACTTATCTATCTTGCTATCATCCTCTTAGCAGGATGTATCATCGGGTTTGAAGCATATAGAATGATCACATCTTATATAATAGAAAAATCATCAGATAACAAATGGCCTACCCATGATTTGACATCAGGTCAATATTCAGGAAGTTATGACGGGATTGATATCTCGAGACATCAGGGAAGAATTCATTGGGAAGAACTCAGTAATGTAAAACGATTGAAATTCATCTATGTGAAAGCTACAGAAGGAACAAGTATCAAGGATCCTTGGTATGAAGAAAATATTAAAAATGCGAGAAAACATCAAATATACGTAGGTTCATACCATTTTCTTACTAAGATGCCGGCGGTTTTACAATTTGAGAATTTTCGGGCTGTATATGATAAGGAAAAACAAAATCTTTTGCCCGTAGTGGATGCAGAGGATGATGGTACCAAAGGACTCAGTAAAAGTGAAATCCAGTCACTCCTGAAAACTTTCTGCAAACTCTGTAAATCCTACTATGGACATACACCTATTATATATTGTAGTGAGAGTTATTTCAAAGATTATCTTAGTCCAGAGTTTGACGGCTACTACCTTTGGATTGCCAGTTATAATCATGAACCTGTTTTACCAGGTAAACCCCATTATGATATCTGGCAGTACAGCAGACATGGTCGTGTGCCTGGAGTTTGGAACTGGGTGGATCTTAATAGATTTGCCAAGAATAGAAGTATTGACGATATACGAATCAACTAAAAAAATAGGCATTAAAAGCTTTTGAAGTCTGCCAGCATCACTGCCAGCAGACTTCAAAAGCCTTTAATTAACGTTACTCTTTATCTCACTTTCAATAGAGCAATTACATTGTAGATTTAAGACTTAATCTATTGACACATTTTACCCACATGAAATTGATGAATCCTCAGTCCTTTTTCTCGGGATAACACCTCAAAGCAATGTTCTCCCGTACAATGTCCTGTGTAAAAAACTACATCAGGATAGCGGTTCGCTAATTCAGATGCAATCTCCTGCAACTGCTCATCCGTTTCATAATACTCACTCAAATGACTGTCTAATAGATGGAAACCTCCTATGCTCAGCCGAATAAGTTCCTGAATGGATTCCAGAATATTCAAAATGCCATGATGAGCACAGCCAGTAAAAAGAACATCTCCAATCACAAAAGCCAGTTCATGAGAAAAATCATCCCCTACATACTCACCATTATCAGTTTTAATCAATAATGTTCTATCCCCCAATGGCTTTGCATGATGATGAGCCAAATGGGTATAAATATGGATACCATCCACGAAAGTATCCTCATGAATAAAAATGAAACGCTGATGATACTTCTGAAAATCAACATTGCCAGTTATTGAATGATGATAACGTCTAACAGAAGCATATTCTGCCCCAGGAATCTCATCAGACAAGATGATCTTTGCTCTGTGATTCATCTCCAAAAAGACAGAAAGCCCACCTATATGATCATTATGTCCATGAGAAATCAAACAATAATCCACTTCGCACAAATTAACTCCAAGCTTCTCTGCATTGCGTATAAACAAATCCGAAGCACCAGTATCCAGCAGGTACTTCCTACCATTATACTCCATATATACGGATAATCCATGCTCAACTTCAAGAAGTGGATTAACGGTTCGATTGTCACTCAATATGATAATTCTAGTATCCATCTTAAAATACAAGTTTTTAATGAAAACAACAATTAAAAAGGAATAAATTCCAAAATAATAAAATTAAATCGCATTTTTGAGATGCAATATTACAAAAAAACTGTAAAATAGGTCTTTTAAAGGAAATAATTGTAAAAATGAATAAGTCTGCCTGCATTACAGAAAGCAAATCTCAGGAGAGAAAATAAATAGAATCTATTATTGAATTCATGTCTGAACTCAACACTACAACATTGAAAGACTAAAGTTATTGTACATCTTATTAATATCTTTAGTACGACTCGAAAAATCAAGCTTGTTTGTATGCAAACATGTTTATTTGCTTAACAAACAATCTTAAACATTGTATATCAGGGATTTAAATAATTGTTTGCAAATCGTTATGCCAACTACACAACATGTAGTCTTGCAAACATTTATATATTTCTACATAACAACAAATTATTTAAACATACAGTCATCATGTCGTATTCCAATCATACAAACAATTACACAAAGATGAGATTTTGGTACCACACAAGTAATTATACAAAAATATAGTTTTGCCATAATGACGACAGAAGAACATGTATGTATGTTATTTCGCAAACAAAAAAGACTTTAAGGAAATTTACTGAGACAAGATAATATGATATAAAAAGTTTAAGACATGAATGAAAACATGAATGCAAACATAAAAGGATACACGAATGCAAACATGAAAGAATACATGAATGCGAACATGAATGAAGACAGCCAGAAAATTTGTAAGCAACAAACCATGTAGACTAAATAACAAAATCACAATCAAACATTCGGTATTGTTTACTTGTAGTTATTTCGACATGTTATCTTGTAGCTTTGTTTGCATTTAATTTTTGAAAGAGATAGAAATATAAATATCTGTGTATGAGGTATTTGAACAACTTGCTATCAAATCATCATTCATCCATACCATCATGTTTGCATGGCATCATACAAACATTCGCAAAATATAAGTAAACCATATAAAACAACGTATACAAGATTAAGCAAAAGGGTTCAAAATTGTTTGCTACCAAAATTCACAACAAACATACATGTTTGCATAATAAAGAGTAAAAATAAAAACCGAGAACTTTATTCCCGGTTTTTAAAAAAGAATTTTATTGATAATTCTTTATATATTCAATCAAACTGTCATGCAAGATCTCCTCAAATTTCTTTTTGGTTCTAATCTTTGCAATCATCAGCATTTCGTATTCCTCATCAGTTAGATAAGTTTGTACACCATGCAATTTGGATCTTCTTTCAATAGCGGTCATCTTCTTCTCGACAGGAGCAGCAGGTTGAGAAGCTGCCGGCTGAACGTTACCTGCACCACCTGGACGAACCGCTTGATTCATATTACTGAAAGCTGCACGAAAATCTTTTGCCATAATTTCAAAATTTAAAGAATGAACTACTATAATATAAATTAAATACCAAAAATCTCTTTAATAACCGCTGAATAATCATTTGCTGCTGTACAATATGGAGCATAATGAAAGAGATCGGTCATTTCGGTCTGAGCCTCATTTACTTTGATGCATCTGCGAATACCATGTTCGATAACTTTTCTTCCATATGTATCCTTCAAGTATTGTATCGCCTGACGTACTATTCTTGGACGCTCATCTACCATAACAGGCAGTAAACCTAGCAGTTCCAGGTCCTGATTCAATGCAAAACGACCATTTTTAACTTCCTCCATAGCTCCCAGAATTGCAGCTAATCCATTTACAGAAAGGCCTTCCATCTGTACAGGAACCAACAAATGACTGGCTACTACCATAGCATTATAGGTTGATTGAGATAGGGCAGGAGGGCAGTCAATAAATATATAATCAAAAAAATCAATTGGATTTTTAATACCTTCACCTGTCATATCAACACAATCGCTGTTAATACATGCACCCAATACCTGTCGAGGAGCACCAGTATTCTGAAGGAATGGATCAATATCCTGCATCTTGGCAGCTCCTGGTACATAATAAATACCTATATCAGATTTATAAATCGGCATACCCTTGCATTCAACCATAGACTCAAAAATCGTAGCGCAGCCTTCTGGTGCATGATTCAGCAATGTTAGGTTACATTGAGGGTCTAAGTCTATTTCAAGGATTTTTAATTTCTTGTTTTTGCGAAGCATACCGGCAGCTAAATTCTGCACAGTAGTTGTCTTGCCAACACCACCCTTATTATTGACGATGGCGAGTATCATTTTCAACTGATTCTCCATATTTAAAATATAAATTGATTTCTGTTTGCAAAGATACAATATTAATTTGAAAAATACAAGGAAATAAGCAAAATTGTTTGCATGTAATCAATATTTTAAGTTATTTTGTGTTTTTAGAAACATGTTTGCATGTTAGCATCAAAACAAATATTACACAATCCTTTAATTATGAACTAAATAGCGAATAGAGTGGAGTAATAACATTTGTATGCATATAAACATTACAACAATATAATTTGTATTTTTGTAGGTATGCAAACATGTAGATAAGCTTTCATGTTACTAAGAGTCTGAAGTAAGAGATTGTATTTCACCTAAATAATTCCCCATTTCCTTATGATCACGCCAGACGAAAACATCATTAATAAAATCAAGCAATTTATCGTGTAACAACAAAATCTGATTTTTCAAATCAAAATGGTATTCATCCTCCTCAGCAAAAGATTCAGCCTGCAAGTTTAAATCATCCAGGTTATCTAAAAGCTTACTAAGTTTCAGATATACCTGCTGATAATATTTTCTTTTTTCCAACTCCTGCTGATGGGTTGATTCTAAAATGGCACGGATACTTTCATCTTCTACAGAAAAATCTCCATCGGGTAAAGGCAAAAAAGCATTAGCTGCTTCATCTCCGGCTAAAATGAAAAAGACAACCAAACGATCCCTTCCATGCCAAACATGAAAAGGATCATTCAGCAACCAATTCTTCACTTTTCTAACAGAAGGAATAGAAGAATTAAATTTTTTAATTATCTGAATCATAGTTAGTTATAAGCATAATGAATTAAAAATTAAGTCTGGATTGGGTACCCTTGCCTGGCTTGCCATTCATATAAGGTACACCAAAATCCTCATAAAGCATCTTGCACACAGAACCACAAATTTTACGTTCATTGGTGTCAAAATCCTCTTTATTATACCGAGTTGCAATCTTTTTCAACTGCTTCGAAATACTATTAAGGATTTCCACTCTTTCTGACTGACTATCGACCTTGGCTACAGTTCTACTTATCGCTTGAACATAATAATTTGATTGTTCCACACGGAAATGACTTCTCATAAAAGTGTTGATAATGGTAAGCAGCTTAGTAAGCTTAGCTCCATAACTCTCAGAAAGCATAGAGATTTGAGGAATTGTAGGCTTTTGGGCACCTAATTTTGCAGTATTACCATTTGTTTCAATAATGAAATAATAAGCAGTTACTGCACCTCGTGAATTCTTGCTCTTTACCTTATAATCGAAACAGACATCACAAAGACCGGCATCAAAAACCTTTCGTATATCATCTTTCGCTTTATCAAGCACTCGTTTTTTGAAGTCAGAACCATTTTTATATTGCTCTTTCTGAACGACATTTCCTTTTTCATCGCGAACTTCCAACAAATTGAACATCTTTTTGATATCCTGTACAGTCATGAAGAAAACCTTATCCTCCTTGTTTCGATATTGGCAACAGAATTCATAAAAGCGCTGTGAATAGACACTTTTGAACCCCATCTCTATATACATGTCAAACACAGTAAATTCAGATGAAAGATTGGTGAAGTAGGGGAGGAGAACAGGAGTAATACCTACAGTATAAGTTTCCTGATCTGGATGCTCATCAACATATGACAAAAGACCGGCATAAATACGGTGTCCATCCTTGGAATGAAAAACCTTCTTAGCATCCGTGATATTCTTGAGTGCATTGAAGGCATAATCCAAGTTGGAACTATGCCCGGAGACACATTCCAGAAGCTGGGTACGTGAGAGCGTAATCTGGTATTTTTCAGGATGCCCATCAGGAAGATCTTTCTTCTTTTGAATTCCACGGATAATCTGCAGCCAACAGTTTCGTTCCACAGCAGTCAGGTTACTGATTGCTTGCGTCACGTCATTAGGCTGAGTGATGAAGTAGTGCGGAATATTACTGAGAATATCCTTGTCTGTTTTCTTGGGTCTTCCACCTTTACGCTTCTGAATATTCGAGTTAGAAGAAGAATCTGAGGGATTGATTTCCTCAGCCTCTATCGTCTCGATGTTGTCATTTGAATCCTTTGTCATTTTATTATATTTTGTAAATTTGTCGCAAATATACATCTTTTTGTGCGACAAACAATGCAACAATGTCGTATATTATGTATTTTTAACCTAACTAAGACTATCGGTCTCTTTAAAATTTATAAAACTGTCGCAGCATTATGTTAATCGCTGATATTCAATACATTACATATTCTGTTGCGACAAAAATATAAAGTTTTGAAGTAAAAAATTAATTGTATTTGCGACATTATAATAAGTTTATTGTCGCAAATACTTTCATCTATTAAAACTCCTTTCTAATATTGTCTTGTTAGTAAAGTTTTCCATATGAACTTATCTATTTGATTTTCTGATAGTTAGATATAAAACAGTAAATTTCACTTTAAATTATGTTGATTATCTGTTACGACAATTTTATAAAGTTATTGGTGAATCTGCGACAAAATAATAAGATTTTTAATTTTGCTGCGACAAGATTATAAATGGGCATTAATGACGATAGAAATCTATAGTAAGCTTTATAATTTTGTCGCAAATGAAATTAACATCATAGGAGAAGGCTTATTTTCATATTTTGATGAAATACATGAGCGAAAACTCTTTAACTAATTGATATAAAGTCTATTATATGATTTTTGAAATGTAATGTTGCGACAAAATTATAAGATTTAACTACTTTATATGTACTTCTGGAATGTTAATTAGGTCTTATATTTGGGTTCCACGAAAGTAAGATACGACAAAATTATAAGCCAAAATTATTGTTTGATGTTATTTGAGACTGAATTTTAAACATGTCGTAAATGAATCTATTTTATTTATATTTTTGTCGTATATTATAAATAGGAATATTTTTAGATAGTTATTGTCAGCTGTTAGGTTTGGGGGTAGGGAGATTTTATACTTTATAATTTTGTCGCAGAAACGATTCAAGAAAGTGTTTTTATTAGGATTATTCAGTCAGTACTAAGCAGGTATCTATCAATGCTGCGACAAAATTATAAAGTTATTCCCTTTTTTTTTTAAGTTCTCATACATGATGTTCATAGTTTTTGAAGGTAGTGATATAGTGATATGTTATTTTTACGTAGTAATAGTTCTATTTGCGACAAAATTATAAGGTTGTACAACAAGATATAGGTTATGATGAGTGGGGCAAGTATGCTTTATAATTTTGTCGCACCTTCTATATAAGATAGCATTTCTATCTTTATAATTTTGTCGCAGTAAAATTGTTGTTCTTTCATTTTTATGGTATTTTAAACACAAAAAATTAAATCTACAAAACAGAAATATACATATTTTAACGCGCATAAAAGTCTGTTTTCTATTTAAGATGCTTGGCTTTCCAAAAACAAGCAGGAAAAAGGGTAGATTCCAGTAGGATGGGGACAAAAATAGCCTTTTTAGTATAATATATATATAATATAATACCTATTAATATATTACATTGTCCTGCTCATTTTTATCTCTTTTATTTTGGCTTATTATTTTCTGAATTTGTAACATATTGAAAACCAATTATTTACAAACATAATCTGCGACAGATTTATAAGATGTTACGACGAAATTATAAGATGGATATGGACAAAATAATAAAGTTTATTTTTTATCTGCGACAAAATTATAAGGTTTGCGATAAAATCATAACTTCTTAAAGGTGCGACAAAATTATAAAGTTAAATGTTATAACTCGCTCTAAATTGGACTTTGATTGAAAATCAAGAAGTTGGGCGTTTGCCTATATTATATAGGTAACAATATGGAAACGAGCGGACTTCTGCTCGTTTCTGTATTTTGCAATATGCAAAGAACGCCTCAATTCGGGGACAAAGATACGATATTTTTCTTAATATCCCATAATTTGCAAGAAGAGAAACATAGAAATTAGAACTTTTTTACATAAAATCTTCTGTTCAGATATGTTCCTATTCATTTATATTATCACCCCCACTGACATAAGAAAGAACCAAACGGCGAACCACGGCATGAATGTCTTCATTAGGGAACTTCTGGCGATATTTCTCCGTAAGGTCTTCACAGAAATACATCTTGCTATGAACCAAAGAAGCAGGAATATTTTGATGCATAAACACATCGTATGTTGCAACAGGCTTGCCATCCTTTGTGTCGACAGGCACAATATCCATCTTATACCAACCATGTACAGAAGCGGCAGAGAACAATCTATAATTATCCTTACTCTCCACTTTACCAGCGATGTTCAGTGTATATTCGTCAGCAGACTTATCGTCCTCAGGATTCACCGCATATAGCATATATAAAGGAGAAAGCGTCGAGTGGCTTTTTATGATAAACTGATATTTCTTGCTTCCTCCAAAAGGAGGGTTTGCCTTCAAATCCTGCTCTATATCCTCACGAATTTGTGGCGCTTCCACCACAAACTCTACTTCGCCAGTATAATTGACGACAGTTTTCCATGACTGTGGATTTGGCTGAATAACTTCACTATTGTCATTGCTGTTGTCACACGCACAAAAAGCCAAGACTACCAACAGTAGTAAGACTGATTTTTGCAGAAAATACTTCATATCCTAATTTGTTTATTAAACCTATTCTGATATTAAACGTAGAATATGCCTAAAAATTGCTCTATTCTACGTTTTTAACATTCCATCTAAAACTTGCCTATTTTATTTATTTTATCAAGAACAAAAAGAAAGTGTTGATTACAATCAATAGCAATTTTGGGGCTTGGTGGAGGTATTGATTAGAAAATAATTCTGCTTTCGATGTTCGTTGGAGGTGTAGATTGTAATCAACAGGCACTTTTAGGTTCGTTAAAGCCATTGATTGCAGTCAAGACCTATTTTTATGTGTCATTGGGGCTGCTGATTGCAATCAATGGTTACTTTTAAGAGCCGTTAGTAGTTTTGATTCAAGTTTCTTCTGTCCACAAAATGTGAAAACATCTGTTGATTGCTGTTTCTTTCAACTTTTTGTGTTAAGAATTACAAGAAATCAGAATCAAAAGCTATTTTTATGGGCAAAAACCATCTTTTTATCATCCTGTTGTCATTTTTTTGCAATAAGGTTGCGGTTTTCTCGTTTATTTTTATATCTTAGCAATCGCAACTGGAGAAATCCAACGATGCACAAAACGATTTGTCAAATTTAAATCCTTAACATCATGAAAGAGATTTACGACATCAACATTCAGCGCATGAATAACGGTGCGCATTTCACGTTTGTAAGTAACATTCTTGCACGTGCAGAAGCCGATACAGCCGTCAAGGGCAAGGCTTCAGAACTTGTCAGTAATTTCAAGGTTGCCGTTGCAGCAGAGGACGAAGCCTTGAAAATTTAACAGAAAAGTCTCTTGACTGATGATATTGCCAAGGCTGACATCGACCGTGACGCTCTCTATGCTGGCTACAAGAAAGCCGTTGAAGCATTCCTTGCTATGCCTATCGCTGACATGGCACAGGCAGCAAAGGTTCTCGCACAGCACATCAAGGACTACAAGATTAACACCGCTGGCCAACTCGATAAGGAGACTGGTTTTTTGGTTAATTTCATTACAGACCTTGAAGACAAGTATTCCGCACAAGTTGCAAAGTTAGGCTTGACAGCATTTGTTACAAATCTGAAAGAAGCTAACGAACGAGTAAGAATGCTTACCTTGCAGCGTACCAATGAGAAAATGGGTGTGACAGTTGGAGCTTTGAAAGCAGCTCGCACAGCAAGTGATGATGCCTATCGTGCATTGGTGAAGATGGTAAATGCCCTTGCCCTCGTTTATGGCGAAAAGGATTACACCGCCTTCATTGATTATGCAAATACCGAGATTACCCATTACAAGCGTGAGGTGCTTAACCAAAAGGCTTCCGCTCCTTCTACTTCGGGTAGCTCGGCTGTAGATTCGGGGAGTAGCAGCACACCAAGCGGTGGCGGTTCTTCATCTGGAAAGGCTCTTCTTCAAGCGGTGGTTCTACGTCTGGTGGAAGTTCATCGTCGGGTGGTGACAATGGAGTTATAGAATTGGAGTAAAGACGAAGTAAAAATTCCATGCCACTCTCTTCATTTTCAGAGTGGCATGGAATTTACATAAATGAAATAGATATGGAAAAAGAGGATATTATAAAAAACATCCTTTCTGTTTGCAATGATATGGGGGTATCTTTCCATAAGAAAGTAAAGACCGATAAATGGAAAGCTGATATAGTTGTGGATTACCAAAACTACAAAGTTGCATTTAATGTTTGCAAAAATCCACGTAATATAGAGGAAACATATACAACAATGCGTAAAGAGCGGGTATGTGGATGTTGGCTTGTGCTTTCAGGAATGTACAATCGCTTTTCTCTGAGCAAATATCCTTGCTTTCCTGTTGAAGACAATAGTGAAGGTGTTCAAATACATTTAAGCCAAGTTTGGGAAGAGAAAAAGACTCTTTTGTTGTCTGATTTCGTGTCTTCACTAATACAAGGAAAAATCAGATACGCAGAAACGATGAAAGTAAAATATGTTGATGTGCGCTTTTATAAAATAGATTGTTGGAAGTGTGGTAGAACTAATGATGCCTATTTCGTTTACAAAACTATATCTGAAAATGGCATTGAAACAGAAGGTGGAATAGACATTTTCAATCAAACACTCGTAAAAGGTATAAGAAAATTCGTAGATGAACATCGCAAAATGGATATTGCCCTTGGAGAAATAAAACCAAGATACAGTAAGACCGTGAATGATTCATATATGTCTTTCGGGTGTAAATATTGCGACAGTCTATTCGGCAATTTCTTCATAAACGACACTTTCATGGATGTCATATACTCTGCAAGAAGTCTGCCAAAAGCCTTGGTTGAAATAGATGAAGATATGATAGTAAACGCAAATTGTTGGTATAAATTAAAGATATAGAATATGAGACGGACTATTATGATGCTTTTCTTGTTTGTCATGTCCATAGGGATATTTGCGCAAGAAAGTGAACTTGAAAAGAAGCAAAGAGAATATCGCTTTGCAACTACGGAAGAAAAGGCCCTTATGGATTCTCTTTACCAACCTATTGCTGATAAATTATTAAAAGAGCAAGTAAAAACAATAGGTGGCATTCCTTTCGGTATTTCGCATGACAAAGCAGAGACGATGCTTAGGAACAAATTTGGAAGTCCTGAGTACAATCCTTCTTCAACAACATTATCATTCAAGGATGTCAAGTATGCAGGGCGTGATTTTGCCGCTGTACACTTTTTATTTCAATCAGATGGACTTGACAGCTATCTTAATGCTTGCATCTTCATCATAAATGCAAGTAGTTTGACTGATGCAATAGAAAAAGAAAAGAATGTAGCAGACAATATACTAAGCAAATACACTCTATTTGAAGATAAGGATTCAAATGGATACCCGACACATGGTGGAGGCATGTCCCCTTTATGGGATGGTCGTTGGACTACTCTTGATTTTGCCAAGTATGGAACAGGTATTCATACAGACATTATAAAATATGAGAATAATTTGGTTAAGGTTTATGGAAATCCTTATGCAGTGAGAATTATCTATGGACCTTATGACTATGTAAAAGAAGAATTTTAAATAAGATCAATATGTATATATCATCATTTAAGCAAGGCTATAAACCGCCTTAAAATTTAGCTGGGCTTATCAGAGGATAATTCCCTTTTACATCTTTGAAACATTTTCCATACTTCGACATACAGCGTCTTGTTCGTGTCACCGACACGGAGGCAACGTGATGACTTCCACTTATGACATGGGCGACCGTTGCACGGAGGTGAACCATCCTGCAAGCGGCATCACCAGCTTCACATACGATGCGCTCGGCAATGTGCTGACCAAGCAGACTGCCAACCTTGCAAAGGAAGGCAAGTTCATCAGCTACGATTATGACTATCAGCGTCTGACGGGTATCAACTATCCTGACCACCCGGAGAACAACGTGAAGTATTACTATGGTGGTCGCAATGCCTCTCAGAACCGTATCGGTAGGTTGATGCTCCGCGAGGACGGAACAGGTGCCATTGAATACTTCTATGGCAAGATGGGTGAGGTGACGAAGACTCGACGCACGATGATTGTGCCTAACCAGGCGATAGCAACCTACGTCACGCAGTGGACCTACGACAGCCACAACCGCCTATTGGAGATGATTTACCCTGATGAGGAGAAGATTACCTATTCTTACAACCTCGGCGGTCAGCTTGAGAAGGTGCATGGATACAAGTCATACGGCTACGATTATGTAAGCAAGATTGGCTATGACAAGTTCGAGCAGCGCACATACTTGAAGTATTGCAACGGTGCAGAGACATTCTACACCTACGACCCACAGCGTCGCAGATTGCAGAACCTGGCAGTGAACAGTGCAGGCAACACCATCATGGACAATGCCTATACCTATGATGCAGTGAGCAATGTGCTTAGCGTAGTAAATAGTACGTCAGTGCCACAGAGTGGCAAGGCAGGCGGACAGATGGCGCATAACTATACATACGATGCCCTCTATCGTCTTGTCAGTGCGACTGGCACTTACACTGGTGCTGACAACAAGTCCGCAAGCTACACCCTTGCAATGGGCTACGATAATATGCACCGTATCACATCGAAGCGTCAGATTCTCACGCAGAACAATGTGCAGTTCAACGGTATGTTGAATGCAGGTTATGATTTGTCATACACCTATGGAACAGACACAGGCAAGAGGTTCCAGCTTGCTAACGTGAAGGATGTGAACTACCGCACAGAGGAGACGCCTTCGGAGAGCGAGAATGTGAACAACAATCACGCATACGAGTATGATGCAAATGGTAATCTTGTTTATGTCAATACCAGCCGTACAAAGAAGGATGGTGTGGCTGACGATAAGACCACGGAACGTAAACTCAAATGGGATGAGGAGAACCGTCTCCTTGCTTCTGATGATAACGGCTTTGTGACCAACTATTGGTATGATGCTGACGGAGAACGCACGGTGAAGACATCAGGTGAGAGTGACCAAGTTTATGTAAACTCCGAGTTTGCTGGAGGTCGCACGAACACCGCCAAGTTCTCACTCTATGTATCTCCTTACCTCGTTGCCAACCAAGGCGGACGCTACACTAAGCACATCTATATCGGTAGTCAGCGTGTCGTTTCCAAGATTGGTGACTTCGACTCTTACGGCTCAGACCCACGCCGCATCCAGTATGCAGGTAGTGAGACTGATGGCTTGTCTGTTGATTATAAGGTTAAATATGCCGGGCAGTTGCAGGCTATCAAGGATAATTATGCAACCTTTGCAGTGCCGTACAATGGCGAGGATAACAACGATTATGTCGATGGCAAGGGCTTCTGCTGCAATGACGGCAGCTTGGAGGCTGCTCAGACACGAGCTTTGTCGAGAGCTGCAAAGAATAACTTCCAAGAGGGCGACGCATACGAGAAGATGCAGTTCTACTACCACCCAGACCACTTGGGCAGCAGTAGTTACATCACCAACCTTGATGGTGAGGTGGTGCAGCACATCGAGTATGTCCCATTTGGAGAGGTGTTCATAGAGGAACGCAATAACATCTGGAATACACCTTATCTCTTCAATGCGAAGGAATTCGATGAGGAAACGGGATTGTATTACTATGGAGCGAGGTACTATGAGCCAAGATTGAGTCTGTGGATTAGTTGTGACCCTTTAGAAGAAAACCATTATGAGATTTCTTCTTATTGCTATACAGGAAATAATCCTATAAAATATAGCGATCCTAATGGTGAGGATTGGCGAGATAAGGTAAAGGGGTTTGGCGCAGCAATATTTGACAATGCAACAGGGGGTGTTACCAACATACGTTCTTGGGTTGGTAAGCATGTTAATAATCCAGCAGATTTTAATGTTGGATTAACTACTGGAGATTTGGCTAGCCTCTCTATAGGAACATGGGAAAGTGGAACGGGGGCATCAATGATAGCGAGTGGTTCTACAGTTACCACAATAGGAGTTGTTGCAGAAGCACCATCAGGAGGAACTTCAACAATTGTCGTAGCTGCAGGTGGAACTATTTCTACAACAGGAGTCGCTTTGACAGCTCATGGAACTGTAATGATGGCAAATGCAGGAAAAAATCTTGCCAATAAAAAAGGCCATATAAATGCTAACAGTTCAAATTCTACTCAAAAAGCCTCTCAACCAAAAGGTACAGGAAAAAATACTGTAACTTTTACACAAGGAAAGGGCTCTAAAGCAACGAGAATAAAAACTCCGATACCAGATGGATATAGAAAAATTAAAGATTTAAGTCACGGAAATCCCGTTTATACAAATGGGAAAAATTATATAACGCCAGATGTAGATGGACATAATGGAGGCATTTGGAAAATGGGAAAATCCGTAAAAGCGTTACAGAACAGAGAGACACGTATGGGTACTTATAATGCAAATTTAAAACGTATTGGAGATTAATTTTATACTTTCACTGCCAGACCAAAACTTTGGCAGTGAAAGTTATTTGACAACTTAAAGATTCTTATAAAATGAATTGGCATGAGATTGTAAAATATAGCCCTCAAAAATATGATTCTAATGGCATATACACAGCAGATGAATGGACTAGTAGATGTGATGTTGGGAAAAAATTCGATGGTAAATTATTTACTATTGAAGAATATTTAAGAGTAGAACAGCGTTATGTCTCTGTTATACTGTCCATTATGAAAGCGACGAACTGTAAGTACATGACAATACAATATTTAGAGGCAGATAAGGAATATATTACCAGTAGAATTAAATCTTCTAAATTTTATAACATTGATTCTGAATTATTAAAATCAATGCCATTATTAGAAGAAAAACGAAGAATTTATATTTTAAAAATTACAGACATAATACGTTTGTCTTTGAGGGAATATATATATGTTGTATTACGCAATAAAGAGCATAAATTGCAAATAGAATTTGGATATGATTATTACCTTAAAATTTCTTGTTCATTAAATATGGAAACTTTAAAGAATATAGTTTACCGAGAAGGTTTATATTTAGATCCAAGATAGTGATGAGAACAGAAAGCATATCTAAATAAAGTATTATGAAGAGTGTAAAATAAGGATAGGATTATTTTACACTCTCTCGTTTTAGGTACACCTCCCTCATCATTTCTTTTTAAGAGTATAGTTATTTCTCCCCTCTTTATTGGGTTCATTTCCGAACGAATCTATCAGAATAATGCTGCTGTCATTCTTCACCTTATAAAATATATTGTCACCACTTTTCGGATGTTCAAGCATCAGAATGCTGCCGTCAAGCACTTTGAAGATTCCGTTCAACACTTCACAACTATCCGAATCGTTTAGAGATTTCTGCTTCAAACGATAGGTACCATCTGCATTTAGTGTGAGTATTGTTTCAACATTAGGCGGCAACACGCCGCAATATGTTCCAGCTATGGAATCCAAGTCAATACTGCTTTCTAAGACTGCCGTGTATTCTTCGACTTTAACAGGGTCAATATTGGCATCATTATGTTTTTTATCACATAAAATATAAGAAGTGACAAGTGAGATAACCAAAACTGCAATAATTATCAATTTCTTCTTCATAACCATCATAAAAGAAAAAATGTCCGCAATGTCAAGCGAGTGGCATCACGGACACAAATGAATAGTTGAGAGTTAATGAATAGTTAATATGCTGCTACATTGCTGATGCATGGAACGCCTCTTGCATCATCGAACACGATGCGAATGCCGTTGTCTTTACCTTGTCGAAACGAAGGATGCGCTTGTAGCCGATGGTCGTTGTCTATTATTTCTGATTAATTTTCTTTTTAATTTCATTCGCCTCTTTAAATAGGCTATTAGCAATGCTATCTTTAATTGCTGCCATCTGTATCATTTCGTTATGATAGCGAATTGAGTCCTCGTAAGTATTTACATGAGTTCTCACATTCTCAATAACTTCTTTATTAGGGCAAACAGAGAAGTTCTTTTCGATGTATCGAACATTGGGGTCGTCAGATGGAAGAACCATCTTCAATGCCCGATATTTCAAGTCTGCTACCTCCCAAGCTTGATGCTCTCGCCATTGGGTTAGATTGCCCCAAATGGATATGACAAGAGATAGAGCCAAGCCTCCAATGAAAAGAAGAACATACTTTGAAGTTGGCTCGAAGCGATGGGTGACAACCTTCGTTTGAGGTGTATTATCCATTGCGTGTAGTTTGTCCACCACAATTTTTGATGTGTCATTCTGCTCTTGTTTCATCTGATTAATGGTATCAAACAAGAGTTTGCTTCGATGTTCATATTTGCTTGCTTCTTTCCTGGTAAGGTCGGCAAAGATGCAGATAGCCTCTCTTAATCTTGCCAATTTGTCAATAGCCTCCCCTTCTTTTGTATATACAGAAAGGATGGCTTTTTCAAGTTTGCTTGTGTCAACACTTGCAGGGTTGAGAACAGTTTCCGCTCCTGCGTTCTTCGGGGAGGCAGAAAGTTCATCGACTTTCTGCTCCAATCTCTCAACTGTGCCGTAGATGGCTTCCAATAGTTCTTCTTTCATATTTCTTTTGTTGTTTGAATGGTTTGTAACTTGCATCAAAGGCTAAAGCCTCTTCTGCGTTTCTTCTTTTTCTTCTTGACTGATTCATCCTCTGGGAATGTCTCAAAGGTCTGAGCATTGGCTGGAGCAAAAAGTCCAATGGAAGAAATACCGTCCCAAGGGTCCTGGCTGCTCTCCGATATGGCTGGCTCCTGCTCATTCTTGCAACAGCCCTGCTCATATTGCTGAGCAGAGTTAGCACTTGCTGATAAAAGGTTCTCCGTTCCCTCTAATCTCGCATTCAGTTTGCCAAAGCTATAGTCTCGGCTAATCTGCGTACCCTTGAAGCTATATCCATCCTTGCAGAAACGGATGCCTTGAACCTTGGTTCGCTCCTTATCCTTATAGACAAACTCTAAGTGAACACCTCGTTTTGCAAGTTCACTTTTGAACTCGTCCCAGCTATCTGCCATTCTCAATGCGCTCTTTACAGCATTGTGAATCTCATATTTGGCTCGCTCAGCATTGCGTAACTTGCGAGTATTAGTATTGCTCTTGTCCGTTCCGTAGGTAAATCCATACTTGGATTTAAGAGCCTTGGTCACTTGCTCATTACGCCTGTAATCATTCCTATCTGATATGAGCTTGCCCTCGTTATTGATGCGGTTATACACGATATGACAATGTGGATTGTCGGTGTTGTGATGCCTTACGATGATGAATTGAGTATCGGTGATGCACATCATCTGCATATATTCAAGGGCAATCTTAGTCATAAACTCATCCGTCAAACGTGGCTTGTCCTCGGGCTTGAAGCTCAAAGCTATGTGCCCCACAGGCTTCTTAATCCTTGGATTTAGTTGCCTTTGTAGCTCGAAACTTTGCGTCATCTCGGCATTCGTGCCGAGTAACACACCATCAGAGGCAAGGATTTTCGCCTCGTCCTTGCCTGTAACATAGCGGATGCAACCAGCAAATGAGCAGCCCTTCTTTAGCTTGCCTATCATGTGGCATCCTCCTTTCTGCCCATACTGCTTGGCTTCGGTTTATAACTTGCTTGGCGATACTCGCCAAGGATTGCTTTCAATCTTCTCAACAAGTCCACCACATACACATGGGTTTCATGGAAACCTCTCTGATGCGACAGCTTGGTAAGTTGGTTGAGGTTGTTCGCCATGCCAATGAGATTCTTGGCGATGGCTACCGTCTCTGCGTTGTGTCCGCTGACCACCTCGCCGTTCAAGGCGGACTCACGGATGTACTCCGCCAACTTGCGGTTGGCTTTTCTCGCCCTCAGTCTCAAAGCCTCGTAGCTTGGCTTCGAGAACTTTACCGTGACAGACTTCGACAGCTTGCGAACCCTGCCTGTGGGCGGTCTTCCGCCCTTTTTCTTGTATTGTTCATGTATGCTTGTCATTCGATATACTGTTTACAGTTGGTACACTTACTTTCTGCGACCGTCGGGAGCAAAATTCCTCCGCCCTCATGGTGGAGCGAGGCGTTTTGGGGTTCCCAAAACATAACCTCGCTCCCTCTCAGAACACGTTAGTTGGAACTACTGCCTTTCAGCTATCCACGCCCAAGGTCGCAGACCTTAATTCTCACAATTTGCGCCAAGCCTCGAAGTCCTCTTCATAAAGGCTTAGGTGGTGGCGCACGATGTTCTCGATGATGCCCGATACGCTCATGCGCCTCCCTCCGAGGATGCGGACGACACGATCAAGACGGTCTCGTACATCGGAACTGACGAAGACTGGCTTGCGGTCGTCAATCCTTGGAACTTGGAGGAAGGTCTGCTGATACTCCTCCAATGTCGCCTTGCGCTGCTTGCCACTGATGCGCTTCTGCGGATTCGGTGGCGATTGAGCCTCGTTCGTTGATGTTTCCTCTCTATAGGGAGTTGTTGCAGCAAATTTCTCTACAATTGCTCTCAACTCTGGGTTCTCTACATCATCATAGAGAGAATTACAACTACTTGGATTGGCTTTGTTGCCATACGTAGATGGTTTAACAAAATCCAAATACTCTTTTTCCATCAGC
>NZ_SGVY01000060.1 GCF_004535825.1 Segatella hominis
CGCTTTATGGGGTAAGGGGATTTTGTGTCTGCGACATTTCTGTTGTGCAAGAAATATGTACAATAAAATGAATTTTGTCGCTTTGCAAGCAAAATCCCACTAAACCCTATAGGTTGCGGATTTGAGGGTAAATGCAAAAATACTTATTGATGGCTATGATGGCGGCTGGTACTCCTATTGCTCTGCAAGCGCAGGGCAATGGGGTAACCATTGTCGTGAATGATGGTAGCCAAACAGCCAATAGTATCAGTGGTGTCGTTTATTCTGAAGAAGATAACGAGCCGCTGATTGGCGTACAGGTACGTATTGTAGGCGCCAATGTAGCAACAATCACGGATGTGAATGGAAAATTCAATTTCCAGTCTGTATCCCTGAAAGGTCAGAAACTCTCCTTCTCTTATGTAGGAATGGAAACCTTGGTTGTCAAGGCAGGCCATAACATGAAGGTGGTGATGAAGAATGACTCGAAGCAGATCAGCGATGTCGTGGTAAATGGTTATTTCACCCGAAAAAAGCAAACCTTTACGGGTGCAGCCAAGACGATTACCAGCGATGACATCCTGTCGATTTCACCAACCAATATCATGCAGAGCTTGGCTACGCTTGATCCAAGTCTTAATATCCAGCAGAATAATGCTGCCGGTTCTAACCCAAATAGTGTGCCAGACCTCGTGATTCGTAGTACTACTTCCTTGGCTACCAATAATGAGGTGGGATTGAATGCCCCTTTGGTTGTGATTGATGGTGTAGAGCAGAGTCTGACGGCTTTGTATGATATAGATATTCATGATATCGAGCGTGTAGATATCCTGAAAGATGCTTCGGCAACTGCACTTTATGGTGAGAATGCTGCCAATGGTGTTATCGTTATCGAGCGTAAGCGTGTGAGCCAGTCTCCAGTCCGTATTCGCTATACCTTTACTCCACAGTTAAGTTTTGCTGATTTGAGCAGTTATGATTACTGTAATGCTGCCCAGAAACTCGAGTTGGAGAAGTTGGCAGGTCTTTATACATCCACGGATGGAAGTTTGGACAAGAGTTATTATGAGAAATTAGCATTGGTAAGCAGCGGTCAGAATACTGACTGGAAATCAAAGCCAATCCGCAACAGTTTCTCTCATGATCATTCGCTCTCCATTTCCGGACGTGGCTCAGGCTTGGATTATAATGTAAACGCCAATTATTCCAATACTCAGGGTGTGATGAAGGATGATGGTCGTAAGCGCTATGGTATGAGTATTTATCTGTCTTATACTGCCGTAGAAGATCTGATTCTTACCTTGCGTGCATCCCATGACCAGTTGAATACTCATGATTCCAAGTATGGAAGTTTCTCTGATTATCTGCGTTGCAATCCTTATGATTCTCCGTATGATGAGTATGGCAATTTGCGCCGTAGCCTTTCTTATGATATGAACAATCCTCTTTACGAGGCATCATTGAGCAGTTTTGGAAAGTCGGAGACAAGAACTGAGGAGATTTCGCTGGATGCGCGTTATAATATCCTGCCAACCCTTTATCTGACAGGTCAGGTTTCATATACTTCCAGCAAGGGTACTACAGATTCGTTTACCTCTCCAGAGTCTAATCTCTATACCAATACAACCGTATTGAAGGAGAAGGGTTCTTATACATTGGGAAATAGCAGTTCTGAGCAATGGGCAGCCAAGTTGATTGGTAACTACATTCATAATTTTGATAAGGACGGAACGATGCTGACCCTGAATCTCGGAGGTGAAATCAAGCGTTCAGACGGCAAGTCAAGTACAATGCGTGCCACAGGTTTCTTGAATGATAATCAGAACGACCTGGCATACGCTACTGCTTATCCAACTAATGGCAGTCCTTCTGGTTCAGAGTCTCTTTCTACCAGTGTGGGTGGATTCCTTGCTGCCAACTTTATGTGGAAGAATCGCTATGTAGTAGATGGTTCCTACCGTCTGTCAGGTTCTTCCAAGTTTGGTGCCAACCATCGTTTTGCTCCATTCTGGTCTGTAGGTTTGGGATATAATATTCATAATGAGAAGTTTATCAAGAAATTAGGTTGGATCAATACCATGCGTCTGCGTGGAAGTTATGGTTTTACAGGTAGTGTGAAATTCGATTCTTATCAGGCGGTAACCACCTATAAGTATAACAGTTCTTATTTAGGATATACCGGTGTAGGAGCTATCCCAATGGGTATGGCCAATCCGGATTTGAAGTGGCAGACCACCAAGAAGTTCAACATTGGTCTGACTTCATCATTCTTTGGCGATCGCATGAATGTGAACTTGGATTTCTACAATGAGAAAACCTGTGATATGCTGATAGACAAGTCGTTGCCACCTTCATCGGGTGCCACTTCTGTAAAGGCCAACTTAGGTTCGCAGACCAGTAATGGTTTTGAATTCTCATTATGGGGAAAAATCATCAAGACCAAGGACTGGGAGTGGAACCTCTCTTGGAACGGTCTGCACTCCAAGACCACCATTAATAAGATATCCGAGGCATTGAAACGTAAGAACGAACAGAATGCGACTGGTCAGACCTCCTCAGGAGCCGTATCAACCTCTCCATTGGCGCAGTATCGTGAGGGAGAGTCTCCTTCAGCGATTTATGCAGTTCGTTCAGCCGGAATAGACCCAGCTACAGGTAAGGAAATCTTCATCAAGAAGGATGGCAGCTATACTTATAAGTATGATTCCAAGGACCAGGTGTCATGTGGTGATACCAATCCTACTTTGCAAGGTAGCTTCTCTTCTTTGTTAAAATATCGTCATTTCTCTCTGAATGCCAGCTTCTCTTACCGTTTCGGAGGCGATATGTACAATTCTACCCGTGCTTCTAAGGTTGAGGGTATCAATCCGAAGTACAATTGTGATGTACGTGCCTTTACCGAGCGATGGAAGCAGCCAGGTGATGTGGTGCCATACTTGAATATCTCAAAGGACGGCGGTAGCTCTGATGTCTATACCGACCGTTTTGTAGAGAAGGACAATGAACTTTGGCTATCCAGTGTTTATCTGCAGTATGATGTGCCAGCTTCTTTCCTGAAGAGTCTGCACATCCAGAAACTCTATGTGGGTATCGGTACGGAGGATCTCTTCCGTCTTACCTCAGCCAAATATGAGCGAGGTACATCGTATCCATACAGCCGCAGTATCAATATGTCGGCAAGTTTGACATTCTAATGAAATCAATGACAAAATAAGACAGATATAATATGTATAAAAAATATTTCAACATACATCATACAAGATGGTGTCTGGCATTGCTGTTTGCTGCTGTCATGTTTACCTCTTGTGACGATTTCCTGGACGTACGTCCGAAATCGGAGAAGGTGGAAGACGATTTGTTCAAGTCTCCCGATGGATTTGAATCTGCCATTTATGGAGTTTATGGTTCCTTGCAAGCAAGTACTGCTCTGTATGGAAAAGACCTGTTGTGGGGACTGACCGACTGTATGGCTCAAGATTTCGATCAGAATAATGTAGATGCAGGTTCCCGTGCTGCAGAACGTTACCAGTATGACAATGACTATCTGAAGAAACGTCTTGCCAACATTTGGGCTGGAGCGTATGTAAGCATCGGATATGCAAACAATGTGCTGAAAAAGCTTGAAGGCCGTTCTAATGACTTGCCTCTCTATAACCTTTATAAGGGCGAGATGCTTGCCGTAAGAGCTTACCTTCATTTTGATCTCTTGCGATTGTTCTGCTCTACCGATATGAGCAAGCAGGGTATTCCTTATACCACCACCTATTCTATTAAGGAGAATGAGTTTAAGAAAGTGGGTGAGGTTTACGAACTGATCTTGAAGGATCTTCAGGAGGCAGAGCAGCTGTTGAGTGAAGAAGCAGACAAGATTCAGTATCCTCGTGACAACAAACAGTACTTTAAGTTCCAGAACTATCGCGAGACCCATTGCAACTATTATGCGGTATTGGGTATGTTGGCGAAAGTTTATTGGATGAAGGGTGATATGGAGAATGCTGCCAAGTATGCTCAGATGGTGATAGAAAGCAAGAAGTTCCCATTGGCAGAGCCTTCTGAAATCAAGGATTTGTTTGCCGGAAAACTGTCTCCAAAAGAAACCCTTTGGGGAATTTATTCTAATACCTATAATGAGACAGCCAATGGTTATCTCTATAGATATCAGTCTTATACCAGCTATGATCCTTATACAGATGAGTCAGGTTCTACCCATCTGATGCCTTATGATAAGGTTTATGCACAGGATGTAACGGGTATAGATCAGGACTTCCGCAAGAATTGGTTTAAGAAAGGTACTGGTAATGTACGCTGTCTGAAGACTGTCGATTATTATACTATCGAAGAAAACCAAAATGTTCCTGCAGATTGGGTAACCCGCATCTCAGGCATCAACATGCTGCATGTATCAGAATTGTATCTTATCGCAGCAGAAGCCTTGTTGGAAACTAACTATCCAAAGGCACTTGAGTATTACAATGCCGAAACGGGTTCAAGAGGTTTGCCTGCCTTGAAAGCAGAAACCCGACTGACCAAGGATATGATATTCAATGAGTATCATAAGGAAATGTTCGGTGAAGGACAGGTATGGTACAACATGAAGCGTCTCAACAAGGATATCATCTCCAACTTGGACAGCAAGATTATTCCTGCCAGCGAGGATATCTATGTGATACCTATCCCTCAGGATGAGTTCAATTATAGAAACTAATAGAAGCAAAGTTATGAGAAAGAAAATATATATGTTGGCAACTCTTGCTGTGGCTTTGCTCATGGTGAGTTGCGAGGACGACTATAAGCTTTATGATACGAATCAGACCGACTCTGTATTCTTCAATTATCTGAATGAGAAGCAGACTGCCGATTCTGTCATTACCTATAGTTTTGACTATGACATAGCGCAGTCGCATATTATCGACATCCCCGTATCGCTGATGGGTATTCCTAAGGCAGAGGCACGCCGCATCGAACTGGAAGTGGTGAAAGACTCTACAGATATGGTGGAAGGTGTCAACTATACCATTGAACGTGCCGAGATGGCAGCCAATGAGGTGAGTGATACGATCAAAATCAAGCTCTTGCGTGACAAGGATTCTGAGATTTTGACGAAAGAAAAGAAGCTCCGCATTGCCATCGTAGCCAATGGAGATCTGCGTCCTACAGGACAGAATACCTTTACCATCAAGTATTCCGATATTCATCCTGACAGACCGATGTGGTGGGCAACCTTTAATCCGCTCCCAGTTTACAGTTACGAGAATGCACAGTTGTTCTTTAAGTATTTCTATGAACTGGCACCAAAGGCAAACAAGGCTGTATTTGATGAGTTGATTACTAAATACGGAGATTATTTCATTAAGGCGAAGGATATGGAGCAGGGTGGTCCGATGGCATTCTATGATGCCTTCCTGGTAAAGTATGTCCTCATTCCGATGTACAACGACACCAAGGACGTGATTGAATGGCAGAGTGTGCCAAGTGTGAACTAACGTGTGTAACCCAAACAAACGATTATGACAATGAATAAAAGACATATTCTCACAACATGGGCTTTGGCAATGTTGTTGTCGCTGGGATTTACTTCCTGCATAGATGACGATACGACCGAGGGTAATGTTTCTTCTCTCCCGTCTTTAACCATCAAGGGGAACGATGCTACGACCATGCCAACTTACAATTTTGACTTGGGTGAAGATATCGTTATTAAACCAGAATTGGGATATACTGGAGATGAGTCTCAACTGACTTACAAATGGCAGATGGGTACTTATACCAATGGACAGAAAGGTGAACTGAAAGAAGTAAGTACCGAGCGCGACTTGAATGTGAAGGTCAAGGTAGGTGGTTCTTATTATTTCCACTTTACCGTGACAGATGGCAAAGTGGGACAGAGTATGGACTATAAAGTCAACTTGAACCGTATTTTTGAGGAAGGTTATCTGTTGACCTCTTTCGACAGTGATGGCAAGGGAAATCTTACCTTTATCAAGATTCCTACTCCCGAGGAGATTGCTGCGGGTAAGAAAAATGTACCTATAGAGCATTGCCTGGAATTGATGAACGAAGGTGTTTCTGAGGCAGAACTGGTAAAGGCTGTCAGCGGAAGTGTGAACCTGTGGGACGGCAAAACCTCTTCGGTCTTGACCCGCATTCTGGTATCTACTAAAGATAGATGCTATTTCCTGGATCCTGACAACTTCACGGTTCTTACAGAAATCAAGTATGCTGATCTCTATCCAGGATTCCAAGCTTCTGAGTTCATGCCAGATGCATATACTCCATACGCTTACGATAAGAATATGAAGAAGTTTGCCCATCTTAATCTGAAGTATATGTTCCCATACGAATATACTTATTTTAAAGGTGGCGAGTCGGATGATTATATCTTGTTTAAATATAGTTCTTATGGTACTGAGACTTCTCGTACTTTCTATATGGACTATACCCATAATCAGGTGTCAATCTTCTCTGCGTATGCATCTTTCTTCGGTTTGGATACTTTCTTCCCAAATCCAGGAAACTTGCTTAATGGACAGAAGTTGATCACAGCCTTTTGTAATGGAGATGGAAGTACTGTTTATGTGATGGCGAAAGGCAATGTGGCTGGAAGTATCAATCTTTGGACCAATAGCAATAGCTATAATTATATCAATGAGGAAGATTTCACAAGCCAGTCGTTTACTCCAACATCAGAAACAGCAGTTCCTGATCAGGGTGCCCGATTCGTGTATTCTTCCAAGTATGACCGTTATTACTATTCCTTGGGAAACAGTATCTATGTTTATCTGAACAGCAACCAGTTTACTTTGCCAAACAAGAATCAGTTTGCCGTTCAGTATGGTGCTGACGAGGAGGTTACTTTCATGGATATCAACCTCTCTACAGATGAACTTTATGTAGCTACTTACAATAAGACAAGTAAGCGAGGAAGTTTCTATATCTACGATTGCAAGGATGTACGTACAGACAACAGTAGTGCGGTGAAGCCTAAGAAGGAATACAAGGACTGCTGTGGTAAGATTACTTACCTGATGTATAAGCCAAGTATTCAAAGTTAAATAATAGGAGTATCGTATGAAGAGTAAAATATTATGTATGAGTTTGCTGTTGCAGGCTATTGTCTGCACAGCTTTTGCTCAGTCACTTCAGGTTACAGGCACATTAAAAGGTAATGTGACTGCCGACTTGCGACTTTATATCATGCCTGCCGAGCGAATTTGGGATAAGCCAGATTCTATTTCGGTAGTGAATGGTAGTATCCAGACTGAGACCTCTCTTTCTTCTATTCAGGTGTATAAGGTCGTTGGAGTTACGCAGCAGCGCCAAATCATCCTCCCGTTGAATTTGAAGGAAACTGCTGGTAGGGCTTCGCTCAATCTTACGTTTGCTGCGGATGGTAATCTGACGGTTGACAAAGCCAATGCTGAAACCTCAGCCTTGATGGCTTTCAACGACTTGTACGTTGGTCGTGCCAAGCAGATGTGGATGGCAGGAAAAACGATGTCGGATACTGATTTGCGCAATTTGATAATGGGCTATACGGCTTCTGCCGACAGTCTTGTCAATGTCTATCATCCTTCTTCTTCCATTGACCAGTATCTGCATTTATGGGCAGCAACTCTCACTTTTGAAGGAATTGAAAATGTGAAGTTTGCTACAGGACGTGAAGTGGCAGGTCTTGGTATTGATCCTAAAGCCGAGAATGAGAAACTCTTGAAGTGTGTAGATTGCGATATGGCTTCGGCTTTTGAGTCGGCACCTCGATTGGCTCTCTCTGTCATTCCGCAAGGCAGTTTGGCAGACAAAATTACTGCCATTGAAAGTCAGGTGAAGAACAAGGGCTTGAAGGTTAGAGTGGAAGATTTGCTGCTGAATAAGTATATCTCTACTTTCAATTATGCAGACAATTATGCTGAGGGCCTTCAGGAGTTGACTTCACTGACCGAGCGTTTCCAGTTGGACACCAAATACTTAGGTGAATTCAAGGTGCGCAAGTCATCCATTGCAGGAACTCCTTTCCCAGCAGATGTTGTGTTGACAGATTTGCAAGGTAAGAAGGTTGATTTTGCCAAATATCGTGGCAAGTATGTGTTCATCGATCTTTGGGCATCCTGGTGCATCCCATGTATCAAGGAGATTCCTCATCTCAAACAGTTGGAGAAAGAATTGCAAAACAAGGATGTTGTCTTTCTGTCCATCTCCATCGATACCAATGTGGCAGCTTGGAAGAAGAAAGTTGCAGCCCTTGGACTGGAGGGAGAGTTGCTGAACAATCAAGACAACAAACTCTGTGAATCGCTGAATGTAAGCGGTATTCCTTTCTTCCTCATTTATGATAAGGAGGGCAAACTGTATAAGTATAATGCTTATCGTCCAAGTGATATGCGCCTGAAACCTTTGTTGGAGGGCTTGAAATAATATCTTAGAATCATGCTGCGTCGAAATACAATGAGAGTTATGCAGAATCAGAATAAAATATGGGTAGGGTGTATTGCCCTTTTGTTTTCATCCTCACTTTCCGCTCAGCCGGCAGGATTGAAGGAAAATCTGAAGAACTATTTCCTGCATCAGTTGGAAAAGAAGTCTGATGCGTCTTTGGCTGCTTTTTCTCAGAAGAAAGCCCTGAAGTGGAAAGAGGCTCAGAAGTACCAGACTTTAGTGTGGAAAGCCTGGCAGGAAGCCAATGCACAGTTGGATGAGGAAAAACTGATTCCGCTGCGTTCGCTCTGTCCTAAAAACAAGGGAATGTGGCATTTGCCTGCTTCTTTGGAACCGTCTGCCGTGATGCCTTACTATTGGGGAATCAAGTGGAAACCTCTCACTATTGCCGAGATACAGCAGAATTATCGCAATGGTTTCCAGGGTAATGATGCTGAGTCGTCAGATGAGCGCATCGCAGCAGCCCAGCCATTTCCGATGTATCTGTATCTTCATGGTTCTGGACCCAAGGAGGAGGAATGGAAATATGGATTGATGTGGGCGCAATATTTCAATGATGCTCCTTCTGTTTATTTCATTCCACAGATTCCTAATGAAGGCGAATATTACCGCTGGTGGCAGAAAGCGAAGTTGTATGCATGGGAGAAACTCTTGCGCCAGTCTTTAGCTTCAGGTCATGTAGATGCCAATCGACTTTATGTGTTTGGTATCTCAGAGGGCGGTTATGGCAGTCAGCGATTAGCATCCTATTATGCCGACTATTGGGCTGGTGTTGGTCCGATGGCTGGTGGAGAACCTTTGAAGAATGCCCCTGTAGAAAACTGTGCCAATCTTGCATTCTCGTTTTTGACGGGTGCTATGGATGAAGGTTTCTATCGCAATAAACTGACGGGTTATACCAAGACGGCTTTCGATTCGTTGCAGGCGAAATATGCTGGCAGACTCATGAATCATAGTGCGGACAGTCTCTTCCGTCATCGTATCGAATTGATACCTAATTGCGGTCATTCCATCGACTATTCTTTGACTACTCCTTGGCTCAAGACCTACAAGCGCAATCCTTATCCTCATACATTTATGTGGGAGGACTATCCGATGGACGGACAGCGCCGTCAGGGCTTTTATAATCTCTATGTGATGAAGAGACCGAAGGCAGCAGATGGATTGAAGGATGCAAGTGGAGAAGATAGAGACTATTATGAGATGGATATTCAGGATAACGTAATCAGATTATCCGTCAAGAAGGTAACCTATCAGACGTTAGAGCGTGATCCTGTCTATGGTATAGATTTGAAGTTTACTAAGAGCTACCATCCGGTAATTGGTGGTAAATGGAAGATTTATCTGAATGATCAACTGGTAGATATGAATAAACCGATAACCGTCTTCATCAATAACAGGAAAGCTTTCGAAGGAAAGCTCGTTCCCCGAATGGAAGATATGATTACCAGTTGTATGGAATATTTTGATCCTTGTCGTGTCTTCCCTGCATCTGTAGATGTGGCATTATAGAAAAGTCTTACAAGGAAAAATAGGGAAGTTCAAGAATGAGCAGCATGAGAATCATGTACATCCTTGAATTTCCCTATTTTTTATACTCAGAATTTATTTGCGCTTTCTGTGATTGCGGGTCTTCTGTTTACTTTTACCAGCTTTTTTGTCTTTGGATTTCATATCGCTGGCACCAGCAGATTTGTCCTTGCGTACAGGAGCAGAGTCACCAGCAAGCGTAAAGTCGAGCTGTTTTTTCTCCAGATTGGCCTGTGCCACCTTGATGCGGATAGCATCACCCAAAGAATACTTGTTGTGATGGCGTCGTCCGATGAGGCAGAAATTCTTTTCATCGAAATCATAGTAGTCGTCAGCGATGTCTCTCATCGGAATCATACCCTCGCAATGGTTCTCGTCGATAGTTGCATAGATACCATAGCTGGTAATACCGCTGATGTGGGCATCGAATTCTTCACCAAGCTTGTCGCCCATGAATTCTACCATCTTGTATTTGATACTGTCACGCTCCGCATTCTGTGCTATCTGCTCCATTTCAGAACAATGTTCGCAAAGTTCCTCATAATGCTTCTCATTGGCGCTTCTGCCACCTTCTGCATATTTGGTAAGCAAACGATGAACCATCGTGTCCGGATAACGGCGGATAGGAGATGTAAAGTGGGTGTAATACTCGAAGGCAAGTCCGAAGTGTCCGATGTTGTGAACAGAGTACTTCGCTTTCATCATGGCACGGAGTGCTACCATCTGGATGAGGTTGTTTTCTGGTTTACCTTCACAGTCTGCCATCAGCTTGTTGAGGCTTCTTGCAGTAGCCCCCTTGGTACCTTCTGTTTTCATCTTATAGCCGAACTTGACTACGAATTCGCGCAGGGTTTCCAACTTCTGTGGGTCTGGATTATCATGGATACGATAAGGCAAAGTCTTAGGTTTCTTACCTTTCTTTGCCTTGCCGATGCTCTCAGCCACCGTACGGTTGGCAAGAAGCATGAACTCCTCTACCAGTTTGTTGGCATCCTTTGAGCGCTTATAGTAGCAGCTTACAGGCTTTCCCTTCTCATCTATGTCGAAGTGCAATTCCTCGCGGTCGAATTTCACGGCACCATTCTTGAAACGGGCCGCACGGAGTTTCTTGGCCAATCGGTCAAGTGTTATAAGCTGGAGTGCATTTTCTCCTTGATAAGGGTGCTCCTTGGTTTCTGCAGGAGCAGGTTCGCCAGTACCATCTACTACACCATTGGCTTCGAGCAGTTCCTGTACCTCTTCATATTTATAGCGGCGGTCGCTCTTGATGACCGTATGCACAATGCGGTAGTTCTTCACTTCTGCATTATTGTCGAGTTCGAAGATAACGCTATAAGCCAGTTTTTCCTCGTCAGGGCGAAGTGAACAGATGAAGTTGCAGAGACGTTCTGGCAACATCGGAATCGTGCGATCTACGAGATATACAGAGGTAGCTCGTTTCACGGCTTCCTTGTCGATAATGCTTCCTTCTGTGACGTAGTGAGAAACATCGGCGATGTGAACACCCACCTGCCAGTTACCATTCTCCAACTTCTGGATACTGAGTGCATCGTCGAAGTCCTTGGCATCTTTCGGGTCGATGGTACAGGTAAATACCTGTCGGAAGTCCTCACGCTCCTTATAATCTTGTTCTGTGATTTCTCCTGTAATTTTGTTGGCAGCATCCTCTACATTCTTCGGATATTTGTATGGCAGGCCATATTGTGCGAGGATGGAATTCATCTCCACATCATTGTCACCCTTTTGTCCGAGAACATCAACCACTTCGCCGATAGGGCTCTTGTTCTCTCCGTCAGGCCACTCGATGATGCGCACCACCGCCTTGTCGTCGGTCTTGCCACCCTTGAGCTTTCTTCTTGGGATGATGATGTTGTGGGCGAATACATCGCCTGGTGTGACGAGGTAAGCGATGTCCTTATCCACTTTCAGACGGCCTACGAAGCTATCCTTGGCACGTTCCAATATCTTGTTGACCTGAGCCTCCTTGATATGGTTCTTGCGGCGAGCGAGGAAGGTGAACTCCACACGGTCGCCGTTGAGAGCACCCATAGAGTTACGTTCGGAAACGAAGATAGGTTTCTCACTTCCCTCAGGGATTACAGAGTTTTTACCATTTGATTTGCGTACAAACTTACCTTCCATCACCTGTACGCTTTGATTGAGTCGATATGAATTATCACTTACTTTGGCGAGGTAGTCATCCCAAGCCATCTCTTCCATGATGTCGATAGCGAGCATCTTCAGTGGATGAGTGGTAAGATGGAGCCCTCGGAATATCTCTTTGAAGCTGAGCGTAACGCCCGGCTGATTGGCAAAGAATTCCTGCAACATCTCAGTGAGTTGCGCCTTGTTCATTCTCTTGCCACCTTTCTTTCCTTTTCCCATAATTCTAAAAGTTAATAGTTTTTATAAGGCAAAGATAGTGCAAACGAGCGCAAAGAAAGCTAGCTTTCAATTTGCCGAGTGCAGCCTATCTTATGCAAAGAAACAAAAAAAAACGCAAATATCAAACTTTCTTGCCATCTTTTTTTCGTTTTTTATTAAATATGTCACAAAAAGGACATTTGTTCCAATTTTTTTTCATAAGTTAGCAGATGGAAAAAGAATGTATAACATTTTGCCATCTATGTTACAATGTTGTTACAACTTGAAATATCTGTCGCAAATATTTCGGAATAAGCAGAAATCTTATTAAATTTGCAAACGAAATGTAACGAGTATTTCCACGTAACAAAACATTTATGAGTACAAGTCAATATCTTGTGATATTTTTTCAGATTCTGGGTTCTCTGGCATTGCTCATCTACGGCATGAAAGTGATGAGCGAGGCATTGCAGAAAATGGCAGGATCTCAGTTGCGACACATCTTAGGAGCGATGACAACCAATCGGCTCACGGGTATGCTTACAGGTACATTTATTACCTGTGCCGTGCAGAGTTCTTCTGCCACTACCGTGATGACGGTTTCCTTTGTCAACGCAGGTCTTCTCACCTTAGCTCAAGCCATCTCCGTCATCATGGGTGCCAATATCGGTACCACGCTCACAGCTTGGATTATGTCTTTGGGATACAATGTGGATTTGACGATAGTCGTCTTCCCTGCGTTTTTCTTAGGCATCATGTTAATCTATAGCAAGAAGAAACGCTATTTCGGCGATTTCCTCTTTGGCATTGCTTTTCTCTTCTTTGCCCTCGTTCTCTTGAGTGGGGCAGGAAAGGACCTCGATTTGGAACACAATCCTTCGGTCATCGATTTCTTCAGTTCTTTTGATACGAAGAGCCATCTTACCATTATTACATTCCTTCTGATAGGTACAGTCATCACCTGTATCGTACAGAGTTCGGCTGCCGTCATGGCTATCACCATTCTGCTCTGTTCTACCGGTGTACTTCCTATCTATCTCGGTATTGCCTTAGTGATGGGCGAGAATATCGGAACGACGGCTACTGCCAATCTCGCTGCATTGGGTGCCAATGCACAGGCTCGACGTGCCGCTTTGGCTCATCTCGTGTTCAATGTGTTTGGTGTCATTTGGGTGCTCTGTCTGTTCTATCCTTTCGTCAACTTTGTATGTTCATTGGTAGGATATAATCCGGATGGAAATATGTCGGCAGCTCAGAAAGCTACGTTGCTGCCTATCGTCTTGGCGATGTTCCACACCTGTTTTAATGTGTGTAATACAGCTGTGCTCATCTGGTTTATACCTCAGATAGAGAAGTTGGTTTGCCAACTCATCAAGCCGAAGGCAGATAAGGAAGATGAGGATTTCCGCCTGCGTTTCATCCAGACGGGCATCATGAAGACACCGGAACTTTCTGTCTTCGAGGCTCAGAAGGAAATCAGCAGTTTTGGTGAGCGCATCCAGCGTATGTTTGGTATGGTAAGAGAACTGTTGGAAATAAAAGATGGCAAGGCTTTTGAAAAGCTCTATGACCGTATCGAAAAATATGAGGGAATCTCAGACAGTATGGAGATTGAGATAGCGAAGTATCTCGACCAGGTGAGCGATGCCCATCTGAGTGATGATACCAAGGCTAAGATTCGTGCCATGCTTCGCGAGATTTCAGAGATAGAGAGTATCGGCGATAGCTGCTTTAATATAGCCAGAACCATCAAGCGAAAGGTAGATAACAAGGAGGAGTTTACCGAAAAGCAGCATGAGAACATTCATCAGATGTTCCTGCTGGTGGATGAGGCTTTGACGCAGATGAACTTCATGTTCACCCACGACCGTCATACTCTTGATATGAACCGTACGTTTAATATCGAGACAGAAATCAATACATTCCGTTACCAGCTGCGCAATCAGAATATAGAAGATGTGGATAATCATCTCTATACGTATGGTATCGGAACGATGTATATGGATATTATTCAAGAGAGCGAAAAGCTCGGCGACTATGTAGTAAATGTCGCCGAAGCTCGAATGGGAAGGAGATAGGAGATCCTTTCTCCTTCTCCAGTATCTATTTCTCTTTTTCCAGTATTTCTGTAAGCTCTTTCATTCCTTCCGAAGCACCCTTCATGATGTGTTTTATCTGGTAGTATTCGTTGGTATTTACTGCTCCCGGGTCTATCAGATAGATAGGAATGCGGGGCTTGGTATAGGAAATCAGACCTGCAGCAGGATAAACATTGAGTGAAGTTCCGATGATGACGAAAATATCGGCATTCTGTACAGTCTCGGCTGCAGGTTCTATCATCGGTACGCTCTCACCGAAGAAAACGATGAATGGGCGCAGGAGACTGCCGTCGCCAGCTTCCGTTCCCGGTTTTACTTCGCAGTCATCTTCCGGCAATTCTTTGATGTAGCGATTATCATAAGGATTGCGGGAAGAGCAGACCTTTGACAGTTCACCATGCAAGTGGATTACATTCTTGGAACCGGCCTTTTCGTGCAGGTTATCAACATTCTGTGTGATAACTGTCACTTCGAAGTCTTTTTCCAAGTCCTTGATGAGTTTATGCCCCTCGTTTGGTTGGGCGGCATACAGTTTATGTCTAAGCATGTTGTAGAAGTTGGTCACTAATGTAGGATCAGCTTCCCAGCCCTCGTGGGTTGCAATCTGTTCTACAGGATAGTTCTCCCACAGGCCATCGTTGCCGCGGAAAGTTTTGAAACCGCTTTCCACAGACATGCCGGCACCGGTTAAAAATACGAGTTTCTTCATAATTTTACTATTAACAATGCACAAATTTAGTAATTTTTCTTCAAATAGCATCGTTATCACCAAGAAAAATGTTATCTTTGCACACGTTTTGATACAAATTTAGATTATTAATTAAAAGTTATAGATAATTTTATGGATAAAGTAAGTTACGCTCTGGGTATCGGTATCGGCCGCCAGTTGGCTTCTATGGGAGCTGAAAGTTTGAATATTGATGATTTCGCACAGGCTGTGAAGGATGCTATTGCAGGCAAATTGCAGCTCAGCGAGCAGGAGGCCCAGGAGTTGGTACAGAACTTCTTTGCAGAGCAGGAGGCTAAGGCTCAGGCTGCAGCTGCCGAGAAGGGTAAGGTTGCCAAGGAGGCAGGTGAGAAGTTCCTCGCTGAAAATGGCAAGAAAGAAGGTATTATTACTACCAAGAGTGGTTTGCAATATCAGGTGTTGCGCGAGGGTAATGGCAAGGCTCCTAAGGCTACAGACCAGGTGGAGTGCCACTACGAGGGTACGCTCATCGATGGTACTAAGTTCGACAGCTCTTACGACCGTGGTCAGACAGCTACATTCCCATTGAATCAGGTTATCGCTGGTTGGACAGAAGGTCTTCAGCTCATGACCGAGGGTGCTAAGTATCGTTTCTTCATCCCTTACCAGTTGGGTTATGGCGAGCGTGGTGCAGGTGCTTCTATCCCTCCATTCTCAGCTTTGATCTTCGACGTAGAGTTGGTAGCAGTTAAGTAAAAAACAAAGATAATAAACATAAGCAAAATGAAAAAGTTATTTTTCGGAGCCATGATGATGGCTTTCGCTGCAGCTACATTCGTAAGCTGTGGCAATTCTACCCCTAAGGCAGACCTCAAAGACGAGGTTGATACCTTGAGTTATGCGATGGGTATGGCACAGACACAGGGTTTGAAGGAATACCTGAGTGATCGTCTGCAGATTGATACTGCTTACATGGACGATTTCATCAAGGGTCTTAACGATGGTGCCAATGCTGGTGATGACAAGAAGAAGGCTGCTTACTATGCAGGTATTCAGATTGGTCAGCAGATTTCCAACCAGATGGTTAAGGGTATCAACCACGAGGTATTTGGTGGTGATTCTACCAAGACTATCTCTTTGAAGAACTTCATGGCTGGTTTCGTTTCTGGTACTACTGGCAAGAAAGGCTTGATGACTATAGAGCAGGCTGGTCGTATAGCACAGGAGAAGATGGTTTCCATCAAGGCTAAGGCTATGGAGAAGCAGTATGGTCCTAACAAGGTGGCTGGTGAGAAGTTCCTCGCTGCTAACAAGAAGAAGCCAGGTGTAGTTACATTGCCTTCTGGTGTTCAGTATAAGGTCATCAAAGAGGGTAACGGTCCTATGCCAAAGGATACTTCTATGGTGAAGGTACAGTATGAGGGTAAGACTATCGATGGCAACGTATTCGATTCTTCTTACAAGCGTGGTGAGCCTGTTTCTCTCCGTGCTAATCAGGTAATCAAGGGCTGGACCGAGGCTTTGGTTCACATGCCTGTAGGTTCAGTTTGGGAGGTTTACATTCCTCAGAACTTGGCTTATGGTGAGCGTGAGCAGGGTCAGATCAAGCCATTCTCTGTTTTGATTTTCAAGATTGAGTTGGTTTCTCTTGGTGAGAAGTAACAGGGATTTCAAAATACAGAGACCCGACAGTTTTTGTGGGGACTCAGACAATAGAGGACTTAAATAAAAGAATGAATAAAATAATCATGACAGCACTCGTCCTCGCGGCGAGTGCTTCTTTGTTTACAGCGGGTGCTGCAAACAAGAAAGATAAGAAAAAGGGCAAGAAAGTAGCCCCTATCGAGTTGAAAACTTCTGCCGATTCTTTGAGTTATGCTGCAGGTATCAATGCTACCCGTGGTTTGTTGAACTATGTGCAGCAGAGTTATCAGGTAGATACTGCCTACATGGAGAATTTCATCCGTGGTTACAAGGATGCGCTTGCTATGGGCATCAATCCTCAGACCACAGCTTATTCTGCCGGTATGGAGATTGCCAAGTTGGTAGAAAAGCGTGTATATCCTGGCACTAAGGAGGAGTTGAAGAGTACTAACGATTCTATCAGCCATGCTTTGTTCCAGGAGGGTTTCATGGCAGCATTGGCCAATGATACCACATTCTTTACCAGCAAGAAGGCTGAAGATTTCCAGAAGGAGGCTTTGGCAGGTGCTGGTGAGAAATTCCTTGCCGAGAATGCCAAGAAGCCTGGTGTGAAAGTATTGCCAAGTGGTTTGCAGTACAAGGTAATCACAGAGGGTCATGGTGAAGTGCCTAAGGCCAGCGATGAGGTAGAGGTTATCTACGAGGGTCGTCTGATTAACGGTACTGTATTTGATTCTACCAAGAAGCATGGTCAGCAGAGCGATAAGTTCAATGCTGGCAATCTGATCAAGGGTTGGACCGAGGCTTTGACAACTATGCCTGTAGGTAGTAAGTGGCAGATTTATATTCCTCAGGAGTTGGCTTATGGCGCTCGTCAGGCTGGTCAGATTCCTCCATATTCTACATTGGTATTCGATTTGGAATTGGTTAGTATCGTAAAGCCAGAGGTTAAGGAGCCTGCAAAGGAAGAAAATGCAACTGCAGATACAAACGCAAAGGCTACTGCTGACAAGAAAGCTGTAGCTAAAAAAACTGCTGGTAAGAAAAAAGTTGCCAAGAAGACACGCAAGTAATTAGCAACCTTATATATATTAAGGTATATATTATAAAGAGCCAAGAAGTCTGCTGGAATTAGAAAGCGATTTCTTGGCTTTTTTGTAGCGGGTTTTATTCATTTTATTTGTTGTATTGAATAAAATCAGTACTTTTTTATTCAATAAGCATGGTTTATTGAATATTTTCCTGTGACATCGCAGTATCAAATTGAACTTTAAAACGCAAGAATAAACGATATCATGTACTCTTCTTTGTAATTATTTCCTTCCGGATAAATCATAACTCTCTGATTTTCAGCTCCTTTTCTTTTTGTTCATATTTTCAATATTCGCACACAAATAAGATTCTGTTGAAAATACAGAAATCTCAGCAAGGAAAATATAAAGAGAATATCACAAATTGCCCTGGCAGGCACATTTCCTTTTTAATCTTGTGAAAATCTATGAAATTTTTAAATCCTGATATATAGTAACTTACCAGGTTTTTCGATTTCTAAATGTTGTCTAAATGTCTTTGGCAGAAAACACCTCGCAATAGTTACTTTCAACAAGTCGAATAGTGTTGCTACATCAGATAGGTCACTTTTAAGATGATCTATCTGATGTGATAACTTATTTATTATGTCTTCGATGATAGTACTTTTACTATCTTCATCTATTCGGTCTAATCTATTAAGTAGATTAGTGACTAGTTTTTCTAATTCCATAAATATATTTTATTTTTTTTGTCTATAATTATACGGAAACTTAAAATCTCTTTTATGAAATATAGGAGTAGAAAAAAGAATTCTGAAAAAAGGAAGTCATTGATTATTAGCTCAATATGTACTTTTTAACATTTTTTTCTTTTTTAGACCTTTTTTTTTATGCCATTATTTTATGTAATATTTACTATCAAATCGAGTGCCCTCTTTTTCTATCTCCTTCCCAACCATAGAATAGAGCATCTTTCGAATCTCTTTCATATCTATATCAGGAATACGCTCTGCTATATCAGATATTTTACTCAAAGGATGGACACGGAGATCTTCCATAATTAGTGCTTTAAGAACATGTGGTTCTATAGTCTTCAAACTAGTAACAATATTCGATTTTGCATTTTTCAGCAAAGTTGTATTGATTTGGAAAAATGATCCTTTCTTGACGCCACCTTTCGTTATCAGATGTTTTTTGTCTAAGTTATCGATATAGCTTCGCAATCGTTCTTCTGCAGATAGCTGGAGAATTTTAGATAAATCAGTTGCGGCAATGCGTTTCTCTCTGGCTATAATACCGAAAGCTATCTTGTTCTTTTGGGAAAGCTGATAATTATGGTCAACATAATCCATCAGGCGAACAACTTCTTTATCCGTAATCTCTGCACTTTGATATACAGTGACAGTATTGAAAGTTGATTCTATCTCTGGTTGTTTCTTAGCTTCAACGGCATCCAGCTCATAAATCAAGTCATAGCCAGAGCCCTCACCTTCCATCAATCCAAGTGCAGTCAGTATCTCAATCATATTCGGATTACGTCTGTGCTTGGTATGAAGGATGTTGTCTTTGGTTACACCCAAAGGGAGACCACCAGGATTGGAGATGCTGATATAACCTGGATATACCTTGATTGTGATGTCGTTAGAGATGGTTCTTGAACTATGAGCCAAACTATTAACAAGCAACTCTCTGATTAAGTTCTCATTATAATAGCGTACTGTCTTACGGAAAAGTCCATTAGGCATCTCATAGCTATAGGTCAACTCTACAGCCTTGTCCATAATATCTTCCAACAGTTCTTTCGGATTACGTGTGTTGTCACGCCATTCCAATTTGTTGGTCTTGTTCTCCAAGTCATCATATACGATATATTGCACAGTGATAGGATAGCAAATACGGCTACGCTGTTTGGCTGTACCAATCCATAAGACACCAAGATTGGTCATCTTGTTGCCATCAAGAAGGTGGTATTGTTCGCCAATTTCAATATCGTCGAGCTGCTTGATATGCTGCTTCACTCTATCAGATTGGCGTATATCATTAGCGAATTTTGAGAGATTCGCCTTATTCTCATCTTCCAACTCAAACTGTGTTGGTACAAGTTCCCATTGGAAAGCTCCTTTCTCTTCTCCTACACGTTGAATATCCTCACTACGAACCGGCTCACATTTGTCTGCAACACGGATATACATCTTGCCATCAGAAGTGGTGGCATATGAATGGAGTGAAGGGAATACTGTGATGGCAAAGTACTGGCTGCCAGTTTCGTCTGCGCATACATCACCTACTGCAAGACCAACATTGAAACAAAGTCCACGTAATCTTGTAACGGCACTATTTGCCTCTTCTTGCGGTATAACTTGATTGGGAGCAGGCTTCTTGGTCTTGTCTTCTACGCCAATCATAATTTTTGGTGTTTTCAACTTCCAACAATATAAAGCACGGTATAGGCAAGTGCAACGATAAATGATAATTTACCGACGCTTGACCATTCATCAAGAGGGGGAGAAGTTCGTCTCGCTGCTTAGTAAGGGCTTCGATTTCTTTTTGTCGCAAAAGTTGTTCGTCAAACATTGGTTTTGTTGCAT
>NZ_SGVY01000005.1 GCF_004535825.1 Segatella hominis
CCTCCGAAGGATGGTAATATTCCAGATTTCAACATTTCAAAGATCGATATTTGCCCTTTTCGGGCCTATCAGAGAAGCTTTCGGCTCTTTCATGGCAATTTCTCGAAAGATATTCACCAGCGGAGCCAATTGCTATGTTTCACTCAGAATGACCACACTGGTCATGCTGGATTCAAAATATGCCCCCTTTTTAAAGTGGGCTCAGTTATAAATATATACAGATATGGAACAGGTAGAAGAAAGATATATTTTTATCTTTACCCCAATACATACGAAAATGACATTTATGGATGTTGCAAATACAATAATCAAGTAAAAGCAAATGGAAATGAACGAAGAATCCATCTTGGCATGGAACATTATTGAAAAAACAAGTGCTAACTTGTTTCTTACAGGTAAAGCGGGAACTGGAAAGACTACTTTCTTGAAACAACTCAAGGAGAAGTCGCCGAAACGAATGGTGGTGCTGGCTCCAACCGGTATTGCTGCCATCAATGCGGGTGGCGTGACGATTCATTCGTTCTTCCAATTGCCCCTGTCTCCTTATCTCCCAGGCACTTCCTTCGGAGGTAATGAGAAGAAAAAATATCAGTTTAGCGCCCTGAAGCGCAAAATCATCCGCTCTATCGACCTCTTGGTGATAGACGAAATCAGTATGGTGAGGAGCGATCTGCTCGATGCCATCGATTCCGTGCTCAGGAGATACCGCAAGCATGATCTGCCCTTCGGAGGCGTGCAGCTGCTCATGATAGGCGATCTGCATCAGCTGGCTCCCGTGGTGACCGACCATGAGGAGAGGATGCTGCGCCAGTATTACGACACGCCCTATTTCTTCTCCAGCAAGGCGCTGCAGCAGGCGCATTATCTCACGATAGAACTCAAGAAGGTGTATCGCCAGCAGGACCAGGAATTTATCTCACTCCTCAATCAGGTGCGTGAAAACAAGGCCACGACTGTTACGTTGCAGGCGCTCAACAAGCGATATATCCCCGATTTCATTCCTCCGAAAGAGGACAACTATATCCGTCTCACTACCCATAATGCGCCTGCCCAGCGCATCAACGAGGAGGAACTGGAAGCGCTGCCTTCAAAAGCATACTCGTTTACAGCTGAGGTGGAAGACAACTTCCCGGAGTCCTCATACCCAGCCGACTACAAACTCGTATTGAAGCAGGGCGCACAGATCATGTTTGTGAAGAATGATGTCCAGCACCGCTTCTATAACGGTATGATAGGAGAGGTGGTGAGTATCGACGGAAGCGAGATTGTGGTGAGAAGCCGTGATACGGACGAGGAGTTTGAACTGGAGAAGGCGGAATGGGCGAATGCAAAATATACGCTCAATGAGGAGACCAAGGAAATAGAGGAAACCGTGGAGGGCGTGTTCAGGCAGTATCCCGTGCGACTGGCATGGGCGATTACCATTCACAAGAGTCAGGGCCTTACTTTCGAGCATGCCATCATCGATGCCTCCCGCTCGTTCTCCTATGGTCAGACCTACGTGGCGCTGAGCCGCTGCAAGTCGCTTGAGGGCATGGTGCTCAGCGCGCCCCTTTCGCCTTCGGCCATCATCGGCAGTGGCACCATCGAGCAGTTCAACAGTCATCTGGCTTCTCCTACTCCCGAGGTGGTTTCTGCCCTGGAGCAGCAGTATATCCTGCGCTGCATCGGTGAACTCTTCGATTTCTGCGGAATATATGCAGCCTACGAACTGCTGATGCGTTGCTTGGTGGAGTTTTACAATGTGAAATATCCACGGTTGGTGGGAGAGTACCAGCAGATGAACGTGGTACTGAAGAGTTTAGAGGGCGTATCGGAAAAGTTCCAACTGCAATATACGAACATGCTTGCCGTCAATCCGGACTTGAGGAGTGCGGATCTGCAGGACCGCATCCATAAGGGAGCGAAATATTTCGGACAGAAGATGGGAGTATTGGTTGATCTGGTGAAGAAAACGAATGTGGCGACCGACAACAAGGTGGCCAAGAAACAGTTTCAGGAGCGTTTTTCATCGTTTGAATTGGAGGTGAATCTGAAGCACCGTCTGCTGAAGTATTCCTCGGATGCCGAGTTCCTGATTTCGGATTATCTGAGGAAGAAGGCCCAATTCCTGCTGATGGAGGAGGATGAGGCTGCGGGTAGTTCCGGCAGGGGAAGGCAGAGAGTTAGTAGGAGTGCCCGTGGGGATGCTGACGGGGAACCAAGGAAGCCGAAGGTTCCAACCCGTGAAATCAGTTATGGCCTGTTCTGTCGGGGTATGAATCTCGACCAGATAGCTGCTGAGCGCAATCTCACCAAGGGTACCATCATCGGTCATCTCACGCCATACGTGATGGAGGGCAAGATAGGTATTCGCACCTTCATCTCTTCGGCTCATGAGAAAAAGTTGCGTGAATTCATGCAGGCTCATCCGGAAATAGAGCATTTCTCGGAGATCAGGGAAGCCGTGGGTAGCACTTTCGAGTATTATGAGATCAAGCTGATACACGACCTGATAGTCATGGAGAAGGGGGAATAAAAAATCCTCCATATTCCCACGTGTGGGGATATGGAGGATAAATATTTTGCCTAAACAAAAATTACTTCTTGTTCAAAGCCAAGTCGATAGCTACGGCGATAGCTACAGTAGCACCTACCATAGGGTTGTTACCCATACCGAGGAAGCCCATCATCTCTACGTGAGCAGGAACTGAAGAAGAACCTGCGAACTGAGCGTCTGAGTGCATACGACCCATAGTATCAGTCATACCGTAAGAAGCAGGACCTGCAGCCATGTTATCTGGGTGCAATGTACGACCTGTACCACCACCAGAAGCTACTGAGAAGTAAGGCTTGCCAGCGGCAATACGCTCCTTCTTGTAAGTACCAGCTACTGGGTGCTGGAAACGGGTAGGGTTGGTAGAGTTACCTGTGATAGATACATCTACATCCTCGCTCCAGTTGATAGCTACACCCTCGCGAACATCGTCAGCACCATAGCAGTTAACCTTAGCACGTGGGCCATCGCTGTAAGCGATACGGTTAACAACCTTCAACTCACCTGTGTAGTAGTCGAACTTGGTCTGTACGTATGTGAAACCGTTGATACGGCTGATGATCTGAGCAGCATCCTTGCCAAGACCGTTCAGGATAACGCGCAATGGGTTCTTGCGAACCTTGTTAGCCATCTCTGCGATCTTGATAGCACCCTCAGCAGCAGCGAAAGACTCGTGACCTGCCAAGAAAGCAAAGCACTGTGTCTCCTCGCGGAGCAAACGGGCAGCCAAGTTACCGTGGCCGAGACCTACCTTACGGTCGTCAGCTACAGAACCAGGGATACAGAAAGCCTGCAAACCGATACCGATAGCCTCGGCAGCATCAGCAGCTGTCTTCACACCCTTCTTGATAGCAATAGCAGCACCAGCTACATATGCCCACTTAGCGTTCTCGAAGCAGATACGCTGAGTGTCTTCACACATCTGATAAGGATCAACACCTGCGTCCTCGCAGATTTGATTAGCCTCTTCCAAGCTCTGAATACCGTTAGCATTGAGAGCAGCAAGAACTTGCTTCTCGCGACGTTCCTGACTTTCGTAACTTACTTTTCTAATCATATCTGTATCTCCTTATTATTCTTTACGTGGATCAATTGCTTTAACAACACCCTGCTCGGCAGTTGTACGGCCATAGCTACCTGTGAACTTCTTTACTGCCTCGTTGGCATCCATACCGTTCTTGATAGCTTCCATCATCTTGCCGAGGTGTACATACTCGTAACCACAAACCTGGCTGTCCTTATCCAAGAACTGCTTTGTGATGTAACCCTCTGTCAACTCAAGGTAACGTGTACCCTTAGCTACTGTACCGTAGAGAGTACCAGTCTGTGAACGAAGACCCTTACCCAAGTCCTCAAGACCTGCACCGATAACGAGACCGCCCTCAGAGAAAGCGCTCTGGCTACGACCGTAAACAATCTGGAGGAAGAGCTCGCGCATTGCTGTATTGATAGCATCGCAAACAAGGTCTGTGTTCAATGCCTCAAGGATAGTCTTGCCTGGAAGAATCTCAGAAGCCATAGCTGCTGAGTGAGTCATACCAGTACAACCGATAGTCTCAACGAGAGCCTCCTGGATAACACCTTCCTTGATGTTCAAAGAAAGCTTACAAGCACCCTGCTGAGGAGCACACCAACCCACACCGTGAGTATAACCAGAGATATCCTTAATCTCTTTTGCCTGAATCCATTTTCCCTCTTCAGGAATTGGAGCTGGTCCGTGGTTAGGACCCTTAGCGACAACGCACATGTTGTCCACTTCTTTAGAATAGATCATATTCGCTAAAATTTATATTAATGAATATATAAACACTATATTTCTGTACACCTTATATTATATATGCGGTCAGAAATTTGAGCACTGCTGCCACATTTCGACTACAAAAGTACAAAAAATCTTGGGAAAATACCTAAAAATGAGTATTCTTTTTAACTCTTTAACCTATTTCTTGTCATTTTTCTTTGCTTTATGCACATTTTGGTGTATCTTTGCAAACTGAAAATTGCAATTTTAATTAGATTATGACGCAAGTTAAGATAAATGATGCTGCTCTGCAGAAAGCTGCACTCGAGGGCATGGACGAGTTTGTGAAGGTTTTCATCGATGCTACGCTGGAAGCCATCGGGGGACAGTTGACCGCACAGAATATGGCGGAACTCAACAGCGACCAGATTACCCTCCTGGCATGGCATTTCCTGCACGAGGAGATGATGGATGGCGGTATGATACAGCTCATCCACAACGGCTTCGGCGGGTTCATCTTCAGAAATCCTACCGACAAGGCTTTCCGCAACTGGGGTATCCCGGACTTGGGAAAGCTCATCAACAAGGCCCATTTCTTCTACAAGAAAGCGGCTGCTGAGGTGGAGCAGGATATGAGCGATGAGGATTTCATGGCGCTCTACGAGAAATATCCTGAATTTGATGACTTTGATGATGCTTTCGTCGAAAATGAGGAGGAATGGACCAGCAAGGTGGCCTACTATATCGACGAAAACATCCAGCAGTTTGCTACTATAATTAAATAGGTGTATAAAACATTGGTGTATGAATAAACAGGAACAGGAACTCCGCAAGAAGAGTCCGATACAGATAAGAAACAAGAAGGCATCCTTCGAATACTTCTTCGTGGATACCTATACAGCAGGCATCGTGCTTACCGGTACCGAAATCAAGTCGATACGTGGCGGTAAGGCTTCGCTCGTGGACTGCTATTGTGACTTCTACCAGGGCGAACTCTGGGTGAAGGGAATGAATATCTCTTCTTATTTCTACGGCTCATTCAGCAATCACGAGGCCCGCAGAGACCGCAAGTTGCTGCTCAACAAGCGAGAACTCAGAAGACTTGAGGAAGACAGCAAGCAGCCGGGATTTACCATCGTGCCTATACTCGTTTTTATCGACGACCACGGACGTGCTAAGGTTGATATCGCCCTCTGCAAGGGTAAGAAGGAATACGACAAGCGACAGACGCTCAAGGAGAAGGAGGACAGACGAGAAATGGACCGTGCCATCAAGCACTTCTAAGCCATCTCGAGCACCTCTAAGATATGAATGCCGTGCCCACAAAAGCACGCCTATATACAGAAAATCGACAATGGGTAAGACGATAAGAGAGATTGTTAAGGAGAAAATCCTGATTCTCGACGGTGCGATGGGCACGGAGATTCAGAAGTACAAATTGACGGAGGAAGACTTCAGGGGCGACAGATTCCAGGATATTCCAGGACAGATGAAGGGTAATAATGATATGCTCAATATTACCCGCCCCGATGTGATTTCTGATATTTACAGGAGGTACCTCGAAGCGGGTGCCGACATTATTTCTGCCAACACGTTTTCTTCGCAGCGCATTTCACAGGCTGATTATCACTTGGAAAATCAAGCCCGGGAAATGGCTTACGAGGGAGCCAGGTTGGCACGCATTCAGTGCGACCTTTTCAGCACTGATGACAAACCGCGTTTTGTGGCGGGCGATGTGGGTCCTACCAATAAAACGTGCAGTATGAGTCCTGATGTGAGCAATCCTGCGGCACGTGAGATTACGTATGATGAACTTTTTGAGGATACATGCGAGCAAATCGACGGTCTCGTCGAGGGTGGTGTGGATGTGATTCTCATCGAAACTATCTTTGATACGCTCAACTGTAAGGCGATGATCGATGCGGCGCTTACCACGATGAAGAAGCATGGTGTGGACCTGCCTATCATGGTGAGTCTGACCGTGAGCGATCTGGCTGGTCGTACCCTGAGCGGACAGACCATCGAGGCTTTCCTGGCCAGCATCTCGTCTTATCCTATCTTCTCGGTGGGCATGAACTGTGCCTTCGGTGCTCCGCAGATGAAACCTTTCATCAAGCGCATGGGGGCAGTGGCGCCATGGTATATCAGCGCCCATCCGAACGCCGGACTGCCTAACGAGATGGGACAGTATGACGAGACGGCTGAGAGTATGGCTCCGAAAATCAAGGAGTTCCTCGACGAGGGACTGGTTAATATTATCGGCGGTTGCTGTGGTACTTCGCCTGAATTCATCGCCAGTTACAACCGTATGGCGCAGGGGGTGAAGCCGCATCAGGTGGCAGCCAAACCGGACACCATGTGGCTCTCTGGACTTGATCTGCTTGATGTGGACGACTCCGTGAAACTTCCGATGGATGCGTCAAGATTCGTCAATGTGGGCGAGCGATGCAATGTGGCGGGTAGCCGCAAGTTCCTCCGACTCATCAATGAAAAACAGTATGAGGAGGCGTTGGATATTGCCCGCAAGCAGGTGGCCGACGGAGCTGCTGTCGTGGATGTCAACATGGATGACGGTCTGCTGGATGCTAAGGTGGAGATGGTCAACTTCCTCAATATGATAGCTGCTGAACCTGAGATCGCCAAGGTTCCTATCATGATTGACTCCTCGAAATGGGACGTCATTGTTGCCGGACTGAAGTGCTGTCAGGGTAAGTGCATCGTCAACTCCATCTCGCTCAAGGAAGGTGAGGAGAAGTTTATCTCCCACGCCCGTGATGTGATGAGATACGGAGCTGCCGTGGTGGTGATGTGTTTCGATGAAATCGGGCAGGCTACTACCTTTGAGCGCCGTATTGAGATAGCCGAGAGGGCCTATCGCATCCTCGTGGATAAGGTGGGAATGAATCCGCTCGACATCATCTTCGATCCGAATGTGCTGGCCATCGCTACGGGTATGGAGGAGCACGATAACTATGCCGTGGAGTTTATCCGCGCTACGGAATGGATCCACCAGCATCTGCCTGGTGCCCATGTGAGCGGTGGTGTGAGCAACCTCTCTTTCTCCTTCCGTGGCAATACTTATATCCGCGAGGCTATCCATGCCGTTTTCCTTCATCATGCCCAGTTGGTGGGTATGGACTTCGGTATCGTAAATGCCAAAGCCAGAAAGGATTACGCCAAATTGCCTGAAGCACAGCGTGAACTCATCGAGGACGTGGTGCTCAACCGCAGAAAGGGTGCTGCCGACGAACTGATAGACCTGGCTAATGAGATCAAGGAACAGATGGATGCAGCCAAGGCTGCTGCCAAGACGGGTGGTGCGCCCGTGGCTAAACCGGCTGCTCCGGAATGGCGCAAGGAACCGGTGGAGAGCCGCTTGAAATATGCCCTGCGCAAGGGTATCACGGAGTTCCTGCAGAAGGATATCGATGAGGCACTCGCCAAATATCCGCATGCCGTGAATGTGATCGAGGGACCGCTGATGGACGGTATGAACGAAGTGGGTGCTCTCTTCGGTGAAGGAAAGATGTTCCTGCCACAGGTGGTCAAGACCGCACGTACGATGAAAGCGGCTGTTTCTATCCTCCAACCGCATATCGAGGCTGAGAATACGGGCAGTTCTACCAAGGCTGGCAAGGTGGTGATGGCTACCGTGAAGGGTGATGTGCATGATATCGGAAAGAACATTGTCTGCGTGGTGATGTCGTGCAATAACTTTGATGTCATCGACTTAGGTGTGATGGTTCCTGCCGAACAGATTGTCAAGAAGGCTATCGAGGAAAAGGTGGATGCCATCGGATTGAGCGGACTGATTACGCCGTCGCTCGATGAAATGGTGCATGTGGCTCACGAGATGCAGAAAGCGGGGCTGCGCATCCCTATCATGGTGGGCGGTGCTACTACCAGCGAACTGCACGTGGCGCTCAAGATAGCTCCGGAATACGACGGTCCGGTGGTCTGGGTGAAAGACGCGAGTCTGAATGCCGGCATCTGCACCCGCCTCTTTGATAAGGTGGAAGGTCCGAAATTCGTGAAGGAACTGGACGACAAGTATGCTAAGATGAGGGCGGAATATCATGAGCAGCAGCAGAAACTCGCCAGCCTCGATGAAGCCCGCAAGAATAAGTTGAACTTGTTTGAATAAGACGCAGAATTTAGTAGATAAATACTGAATTCATCAGATAAATACAGGATACGAAAGAGTTGATATAGAAAACGTTAGAGAAAATATAGTTATGATTAAAACGGTGATTTTTGACATGGGCGGCGTGATCATCACACTCAACCATGATGAAGCAGTGAGGCGTTTCAGTGCATTGGGGCTGCAGAAGGCTGATGAAGTTTTGAACCCTTATTGTCAGGCGGGCATCTTCGGTGACCTGGAGGAGGGGAAACTGAGCCTTGAGGAGTATCAGGAGGCCCTGGAGAAGATGGTGGGCAGAAAACTGTCTTTTGATGAAGTGCGCCATTGCTGGTTGGGTTATGCGGCTGATGTGCCTGCCAATAAGTTGGCTGCTCTCCGCAAGTTGAAAGAGGAAGGCTATCGTGTGATTCTCCTCTCCAATACCAATCCCTACATGAGTTCCTGGACAGACAGCACGGAATTCTCTGGTGACGGCCATGCCATCGGTGAGTATTTTGATGCCCTGTATCGCAGTTATGAGGTGAAGTTGATGAAGCCGGATGATCGCTTCTTCCGCTATGTGCTCACTCAGGAAAAAATTCTCCCAGAAGATGCGCTCTTCGTAGATGATGGTCCGCGCAACTGCGCTGCTGCCAGCGAACTCGGTATCCGCACCTATTGTCCGCAGAATGGGGCAGACTGGACAGAGGAAATCTACAAGTTTCTGAAATAGAATGCTGTAAGTATCTGAAAAAAGATAAATATTATTGCAATTATTTTGTACTCTGCTTGAAATGTTGTACTTTTGCAGATGTAAATAGAAATAATGGGTGGACCTGATGGGGCTGCCGCGATAAAATTAAACGAAATGGTTATTAAAAAAAGAAGATGGCATTGCTTGCCGGGTCAGCCTCTGACCGACCTTGATAAGCAGGTGATGTTTTGGGAAAATAAGGGCAAATTGGTGCCTACTCGTGATTTGATCAAGACTCCAGAACAGATTGAGGGTATCCGTAAGAGCGGTGTCGTCAATACGGGCTGTCTTGATGCGGTGGCTGAAGCTATCCGCCCAGGTATGAACACGCAGGAGATTGACGACATCTGTATGCAGTACTGCAAGGATCATGACGCCATACCTGCCTGTCTCAATTATGAGGGCTATCCTAAGAGTGTTTGTACGAGTATCAATGAGGTGGTTTGCCACGGTATTCCTAAGGAGGAAGACGTGCTCCAGGAGGGCGATATCGTCAATGTGGATATGACTACCATCGTGGACGGCTATTATGCTGACGCTTCCCGTATGTTTATCATCGGTAAGACGACTCCAGAGAAGGAGCAGCTGGTGAGAGTGGCCAAGGAATGCCTCGAAATTGGTGCTGAAGCTGCCAAGCCATACAGTTTTGTGGGCGACATCGGTCATGCTATCGAGAATCACTGCAAGAAATACGGTTATGGAGTGGTGCGCGATCTCTGTGGACATGGCGTGGGCTGCGAGTTCCACGAAGAGCCAGAGGTGCTTCACTACGGTCATAAGGGTACTGGTATGCTGCTCGTTCCGGGTATGGTATTCACCATCGAACCAATGATTAACATGGGTACCTGGAAGGTGTTTATCGATGCGGACGATCCATACGGATGGGAGGTTATCACAGGCGATGAAAAACCATCTGCACAGTGGGAGCATACCTTCGTGATGACAGAACACGGCGTAGAGGTGCTGACCTACTAAAGAATACTCACCATAATATATACTCACCATTATATAATAAGGTGTAAGAATCTGTGAGGATCAGTAGGATTCGATATAATGGTGTAAGAATCAATATAATAAGGTGTATAAAATCATGGAAGAAAACGAAAAGAAGGATATATATATATTGGGTATTGAGAGCAGCTGTGATGATACCTCGGCTGCTGTCTTGAGAAATGGAGTGCTGCTGAGCAATGTTACGGCTTCACAGGAGGTGCATCGCGCTTATGGTGGTGTGGTTCCAGAACTGGCTTCGCGTGCGCATCAGCAGAATGTGGTTCCTGTGGTCGATCAGGCTATTAAGCGTGCCGGCATCACCAAGGAAGACCTGAGTGCAGTGGCCTTTACGAGAGGTCCCGGTCTGATGGGTTCATTGCTCGTAGGTGTCAGCTTTGCCAAGGGACTCGCCCGCTCGCTCAACATTCCTCTGATTGATGTCAATCACTTGCAGGGACACGTGATGGCGCATTTCATCAAGGAAAGTGATGACGACCAGACGGCTCCTCCGTTCCCTTTCATCTGTCTTCTTGTTTCGGGTGGAAACTCCCAGATTGTGAAGGTAAATGCGTACAATGATATGCAGGTGCTCGGTCAGACCATCGATGATGCTGCTGGCGAGGCTATCGACAAATGCGCCAAGGTGCTGGAGTGGGGGTATCCGGGTGGTCCTATCGTAGATAAATATGCAAGACAGGGCAATCCGAAGGCTTTCTCTTTTGCTGAACCGCATATCCCGGGACTCAACTATAGTTTCTCTGGCTTCAAGACCAGTTTCCTCTACAGTCTCCGCAAATGGGTGGCAGACGATCCTGATTTCGTAGAGAAAAACAAGTTCGACCTGGCTGCCAGCATCGAGTTTACTATCGTGGATATCCTGATGAAGAAGCTCCGCATGGCAGTGAAGCAGACGGGTATCACCCACGTGGCTGTTGCGGGAGGTGTTTCTGCCAACAATGGTTTGCGCAATGCCTTTCATGATCATGCTAAGCGCTTCGGATGGACCATCTATATTCCGAAGTTCAGTTATACGACTGATAATGCAGCGATGATAGGATGCGTGGGCACGTTTAAGTATCGCGATAAGGACTTCGCAACCATAGACTTGCCTGCATTCTCTAAAGTAACGTTCAAATAGTTTTTTATATTAAATATGGAATTTGAAAGTAAGATTTTGAGTAAGAGCATCTCAGAGATGCTATACAATAGTGATAAGACTTTGGGTACGGCAGAGAGTTGCACTGGCGGCCGTATCGCTGAGGCTATCATTGCAGTACCTGGTGCGAGCAACTACTTCAAGGGTGGTATTGTTTCCTATACCAATGAGGTGAAGGAGAACCTGCTCGCTGTGAGCCATGAGGTGCTTGAGAAGCAGACTGCCGTTTGTGAGGAAGTGGCTAAGGAGATGGTGATCGGTGCCATCAATGCCCTCCATGTGGATTATGCGATTTCTGCTACGGGTATAGCTGGTCCTGCCGGAGGTACTTTGGAGAATCCTGTGGGCACCATCTGGATAGGCTATGGTAGCAAGGATGATGTGCGCACTCTGAAACTCACAGACGATTTCGGTCGTGACATCAATCTCGCCATCGCTACCAATACGGCGTTGAAGTCTATGTTCGCTTTCCTCAAGGAGCATGAAGAGGATTTGAAGAAAGATTAAGTTCTTCTGTCAGTCTGAATTTGTAGGAAGATGAAGTTCTTCTTCTATTAAGATATTAGAAAATATTAGAGGATGTGTCATAAAAGTTCATGGCACATCCTCTTTTTTCATTTCTTCGAAGTTTTTTTCATCGGATTTCACGGATGAATCGGAGGCATTCTTGCTTATCGGATTACTCACGGATTTTCGCGGATATTTGGCCTATGGCCAATGGCTGGCGCCCGAAATATTCCCTTATTGTTTTTGTCACGCAGATTTCGCAGATGACGCAGATTTTTCTTCGTGGAAGTTTTTTGTCCCACAGATTTCACAGATGACGCAGATTTTTCTTCGTGGAAGTTTTTTGTCTCACAGATTTCACAGATTTTTCTTCGTGGGATATTTCCCATTCTCAGGGGTATCTGTAACGACCGAATAGGTCGCCTCCGCGTAAATCCGTGAGTAATCGCCTTAGCAGGAAATCTCCGAATAAATTCTGTTTCATCCGATGAATAAAATAGCAATATAGACGACCTATGACGCAACTCCTTTTCCTTTTATGTTGAAGTGAAAAATAGGGAAATGAGACGAAAAAGGAAAGGGAAAAGCAAAAAAAACTTAAAAGTTGGACTTCTACTATGGAATATTTTGTATATACGAGAATTATTTGTAATTTTGCACTCTGTTTGGAATAGGTATCAATTAACGAATTAGAAAATTAAAGATAGAAATGTCTAAGATTTGTCAAATTACAGGTAAGAAGGCACAGTTAGGTTGCAATGTGTCTCACTCAAAGCACCGTACAAAGAGAAGCTTTGACGTTAACCTCTTCAGCAAGAAATTCTACTATGTAGAAGAAGAGTGCTGGATTAGCCTTAAGATCAGCGCTGCTGGTCTTCGTCTCATTAACAAGGTAGGTCTTGACGCTGCCCTGAAGCAGGCTGTGTCTAAGGGTTACGTAGATTGGAAAGACATTAAAGTAATAGGAGAATAATATCATGGCAAAGAAAGCAAAAGGTAATAGAGTACAAGTTATCCTCGAGTGCACTGAGCATAAGAACAGTGGTATGCCAGGTACAAGCCGTTACGTGACTACAAAGAATCGTAAGAACACTCCTGAGCGTCTTGAGTTGATGAAGTACAACCCAATCCTTAAGAAGATGACTCTTCACAAGGAGATTAAGTAAGCTCGCTTACAAGTTTATAAACAATTTTATCAATTAAATAGACTATGGCAAAGAAAGCGGTCGCTACCCTCCACGAAGGTAACATGGATGGTCGCGCATATACAAAGGTTATCAAGATGGTTAAGAGCCCTAAAACTGGTGCTTACGTTTTCGATGAGAAGATGGTACCTAACGAGGCTGTTAAGGATTTCTTCAAGGACTAATCATTTAGTACTTAATATATTCATGGGTCGTAACTCTACCGAGTTGCGACCTTTTTCTTTTCCTTTCCTTCTCCTTCCTCATTCCTCATTTGTCATTTGTCATTCTTTAATCTTTCTCATTTGTCATTTCTCCTTGTTTCTATGAAAAAGTTGCAATATAATTTGGTGTTGTTAGCTTTTTCTATTATCTTTGCAGAAAATATTATATCTTATGGGATTATTCGGTTTTTTTAATAATAAGAAAAAGGAAACTCTCGACAAAGGACTCGAGAAAACCAAGGAGAGTGTATTCAGTAAGTTGGCACGTGCTGTAGCAGGTAAATCAACCGTTGATGATGATGTACTCGACGATCTGGAGGAGGTTTTGATTACCTCTGATGTCGGTGTGGAGACTACGGTGAAAATCATCCGCCGCATCGAAGAGAGAGTTGCTCGTGATAAGTACGTTTCTACCTCTGAACTTGACAGAATCCTCCGTGAGGAAATCGCTAATCTGCTCTCTGAAAATCATTCTGATGATAATGACGATTGGGATTTGCCTTCCGATCACAAACCTTATGTCATTCTCGTTGTCGGTGTGAATGGTGTGGGTAAAACTACTACCATCGGCAAGTTGGCTTACCAGTTTAAGAAGGCTGGCAAAAAGGTTTATCTCGGTGCCGCTGATACCTTCCGTGCAGCTGCAGTTGAGCAGATCTGCATCTGGGGAGAGAGAGTTGGGGTGCCTGTGGTGAAGCAGCAGATGGGTTCCGATCCTGCTTCTGTTGCCTTCGATACCCTTCAGAGTGCTAAGGCTAATGGCGCCGACGTGGTGCTGATTGATACTGCCGGACGACTGCACAACAAGGTGGGACTGATGAATGAGCTCAAGAAAATCAAGGATGTCATGAAGAAGGTTTTGCCTGAGGCTCCTGATGAGGTGATGCTCGTGCTCGATGGCAGTACCGGACAGAATGCGTTTGAGCAGGCTAAGCAGTTTGCCGCAGTCACTAACATTACATCCTTGGCTATCACCAAACTTGATGGTACTGCCAAAGGTGGTGTGGTAATCGGAATCTCAGACCAGTTGAAGGTGCCTGTGAAGTACATCGGACTGGGTGAGGGAATGGAGGATATGCAGCTCTTCAATAAGAAAGAATTTGTAGATTCTCTCTTCAAGAAAGACTAAGTCCTCTTTCTAATGACAAGGACTATTTTCAGTGAAATACAAAGACGCGTCTGTCTTTCTTCTCTCTATATAAACGGAACAAGGTCCTCTCTATAAGACGGCTTGGTGATTTTCAAAAATTAGAAATAAAACGGTAGATTAAGAAAACGTGAAAAAGAACGAAATCGATATAATTACGATGGGCTGCTCCAAAAATCTGGTGGACAGCGAGTTACTGATGAAGCAGTTTGAGGCAAACGGCTATCACTGCGTGCACGATTCCAAGCGTCCACAGGGTGAAATCGCAGTCATCAATACTTGTGGATTCATCGGGGATGCCAAGCAGGAAAGCATTGATACGATCCTGGAATTTGTGCAGCGCAAGCAAGAAGGTAAGGTTAGAAAACTCTATGTCATGGGTTGTCTCTCCCAGCGTTATCAGAAAGAACTTGAAGCTGAAATTCCTGAAGTTGATAAGTTTTACGGCAAATATAACTACAAGCTTCTTCTCAGTGAACTGGGAAAGGCTGAGGTGCCTGCTTGTAATGGTCGTCGCCATCTCACCACACCACGACACTATGCTTACGTGAAGATTTCCGAAGGATGCGACCGCCATTGCGCCTATTGCGCTATTCCGATTATTACTGGCAAGCACGTAAGCCGCCCGAAGGAGGAAATCCTGCAGGAAGTTCGCGAAATGGTAGCGGATGGTGTGAAGGAATTCCAGATTATCGCCCAGGAACTTACCTATTATGGGCTTGATATCGATGGTAAGCATCATATCACGGATTTGATTTCCGACATGGCTGATATCCCTGGTGTCAAGTGGATTCGCCTGCATTATGCTTATCCAAACCAGTTCCCGATGGATTTGCTTGATGTGATGCGCGAAAAGCCAAATGTCTGCAAGTATCTCGATATCGCATTGCAGCATATCAGTGACCACATGCTCGACCGTATGCATCGCCATGTGACCAAGAAGGAGACGATGGAACTGATACAGGCTATCAGAGAAAAAGTGCCGGGCATTCATATCCGAACCACTCTGCTCGTCGGTTTCCCGGGAGAAACTGAGGAGGATTTCCAGGAACTGATGGAGTTCGTGAAATGGGCGAAGTTTGAGCGCATGGGTGCTTTCGCTTATTCTGAAGAGGAAGGTACCTACAGTGCCAAGCATTATGAAGATGATGTTCCGGAGGAAGTGAAGCAGAGCAGACTGGATCAGTTGATGGCGCTTCAGCAGGATATCAGTGCTGAAGTGGAAGCTGAAAAGGTGGGCAAGGTGCTCAAGGTCATCATCGATCGCAAGGAAGGCGACTATTATATCGGTAGAACGGAATTCTGCTCTCCTGAGGTGGATCCTGAGGTGCTGATTCCTGCCACCAAGCGACTGAGAGTGGGTAACTTCTATGACGTGAAGATTACTTCAAGTGAAGAGTTTGATCTGTATGGAGAATTGGTCTAAGGATCTTTTATGGAGAATTGATATAAGATGAACAATAAACAATACATCGCTGAGCTGGCTCGCAAAACCGGTTTCTCACAGGAGGATACTCAACGCCTTGTGAGAAAGGTGATTGATGCGATGATAACTCAGTTTGAAGAGGGCGAACAGGTGACGATTCCTGATTTCGGCACCTTTGAGGTGAAGAAACGACTGGAGCGCGTAGTGGTCAATCCGCTTACGAAGAAGCGCCAGCTGGTTCCTCCGAAACTTGTGCTCGGATTCCGACCTGTTGCTTCCGTCAAGGAAAAAATAAATAATGGAGGGGAGGAAGATGAGTAAGTCGAGTTTGTCTGTTTTGGCTAAGGCTGTTGCCAGCAAGCGTGGACTTACCCAGGCTGAGGCTGAGCGCTTTATTGCCACCATGTTTGAGGTTGCTGGTGACGGCATCCAGGAGGACAAGTTGCTGAAAATGAAGTGGCTGGGTACCTTCAAGATTACTTCCGTGAAAGATAGGGAGAGCGTGGATGTCAATACCGGTGAGCGAATTCTGATAGAGGGGCGCGATAAGATTTCTTTTACTCCGGATAATATCCTGAAGGAAATCATCAACAAACCTTTTGCCCAATTCGAAACCGTTGTGGTGAATGATGGTATCGATTTCTCTGATATTGACGAGAAATTCGCCAATATGGAAAGGGAAGAAGAGGAACTGCAGCTTCAGAAAGAACAGGAATGCCATGATGAAGAGTTGGTTCAAGAGGAGCAGAATGCGGAACAGCCTCAGAAAGAAGAACTGTCTCAGGAGGCAAAGAAGTCTCAAGAGAGTCTGTTGGATGCAGAGTTGCAGTCTCAGGAAGGTGGACAGAAGGATGAACTGTCTCAGGAAGTAAATACTCCGATTTCAGAAGAAACGGTTGCTTTGTCTTCAGAATTGAAAAACGCTGAGATATCAGAAGATGATATTTCTGAGACTTCCGAAGATAATATCTCTCAAACTTCAGATGATACTATTTCTAAGACTGAAGAAAACGGTATTCCGGAAGAAGTTGGAATGCTGATTTCTCATTTGAAGAAAAATGAATCTGAAGCAGAAGAAATAGAAAGGGTGGAAGAAGCTAAAGTTAAAGAAGAGTTAGAAGTCCCAAAAGCAGCAGAAGCCCACGTTGAGAAAACGCCTGAAGAGGCGAAGGTTGTCGTTTCGCAATCGAATGTGGAGAACAAGAAGCAGCCGGAATATGACGAGACACTCGATGAAGACGAAGCTTATGCTTCAGACCATCACCATCTCGTGATACCAAAATATGTGGTCGCCTTGGTATCTGTGGTCTTTGTTGCTCTGTTGGGTGGCCTATGCTGGTTTTCCTTTATTTACGGCAAAATGCAGGCTCGACAAGAGCAGATGGAGATGCAGTTGAAGGCTATCAAACCTCAGCCTCAACCAAAACCTAAGCCAAAGGTAGTTGCTCCTGTGGATACAGCGAAGTCTGTTGCTTCCTCGGATGATAAAACTGACGCAGAGAACGCTCTGGCTAATGGTGCTCAGGCAAACAATGAGCAGACAGACCATGCTCAGTTGGCAATGAAGAAAAAGGCCAAGCAGGACAGCATCCGGATGGCTCAAGCTAATAATGCCGTGAAAATGGCTGAAAAGGCTTCTGTGTATCTCAACGATCCTCGCATCAGAACAGGCGCTTATCGTATCGTGGGTGTAGAAAAGACCGTGACGGCTAAGAGTGGTCAGACTTTAGCAGGATTGAGTAAACTCTATTTGGGGCCTGGCATGGAATGCTATATGCAGGCCATTAACGGATGTTCTGAGATAAAACCGGGACAGAAAGTGAAGATTCCAAAGCTGGAACTGAAAAGAAAAGGAAAAAAGAATTAAATCTGCAATGATACTGATTCTATTTTCATAGTAGGATATAAAATTCCCCCGCTTCATCAGAATCAAGCGATTCTTGTGGAGCGGGGGATTTCTTTTTCTTCTTGGATTAAGTTTTATAATTCAAAAATACCCTTCAGGGCAGCGCGAGCAATCTTCTCGTATTCTTCACCGAGGTCAGCAAAGCGCAATACACAGTTGGCAGCAGCATGCTTGATACCCATATTATCGCCTTGTAAGGCAACTGCAGCCTGGTCGAGAAACTCATTGATGCCTCTCTCGTTAGCTTCCTGTCCGTTGGCGAAGAGTCTTGCTAACAGTTGGAATCCTGCTATCTCATAAAGCGTCTTGTCTGTGGCAATCCACTCATAGGCAATGGCAGGAGCATAATCCACATGCTGCAGAAGATTGAATGCCAGCATCTCAGCCATTTCCTGGCTCTTGACCTGTTCCATCCAAATGTCTGTGATCTCTGGCAGCATCTTCTCTGCCGGCATGATGAGGGTGGCAAGAATCTTGCATTCACGGATATCTTCCTTCCAGAGTTCAATGGCCAGTTCATAATCCTTGCCATATTCCAAGGCCATCTTCTTCAGTTCTATGAAAGGTACGCCCCAGTTGATCTTATAGCCTAAGCCTTTCTGGGTCATCGACTGAGAGGTTGGACCACTCATTAAGAGGCGAAAACTTCGCTTGATCTTCATCAGTTTCTGATGAGTTTCTTCATTCATGTTTATTTCCTTTTAGAGTTTCTTTACTGATCTGATTCCAGCTTTCTGCTACAGTTTCATCACTTCGCAGAACATGCCGTCAAACTGTTCTTCGATTCCCTTTGGTTCTTCCTTGAAGATACCATAGAGGGCACTTCCGCTACCGCTCATGGAGGCGTAGACTGCACCTTGGTCGTAAAGTTTCTGCTTGATGGCTGCCAGTTCCGGGTGCATCTTGAAGATAGGTTCCTCGAAATCATTGACTAGTTCTTCTTTCCAGGTTTCTATCGGTTGGCGCACGATATCACGGCAGCTCTTGGCTGGTTTCTTTGGGGTGATGGCACTGTAAGCCTCCTTGGTGCTTACGGCAACGTCAGGTTTTACAACACAAAGATAGTATCCATGCAGGTTGCCATCAGGACCATCTGCAGGCATCAGTACATCTCCGATACCCTCCGCATAAGCAGGTTCTGCTTCGATAAAGAAAGCACAGTCGGCACCCAGTCGGGCTGCATAACGTTCCATTTCCGGATTACCGATATTGAGACGGAAACGCTCATCGAGAAGTCTGATCATGAAGGCTGCATCCGAAGAACCGCCGCCAAGACCGGCTTGAGAGGGGATATGCTTGTAGAGGTGAGTGTGGATGCGTTGCAACTGGTAGTCGGCTGCCAGAATATGGTAAGCCTTTACCACCAGATTTTTCTGCTCATCACAATCCACAGCATTGCCTGTCACCTTCAGGTCGCAGGCAGTATCGCTCGGAAATTTCTCATCCATGTATTTGATTTCCAATGCATCATACAGTGGGATGGGATAGAAGACGGTTTCCAGATTATGGTAACCATCCTCTCTTTTGCTTACGATGTTCAAGCCAAGGTTGATCTTGGCACATGGAAAAACAATCATAGGCTATTTCTTTTTGAATTACTTGGCAGCCTTGCGGAATGTCTCGTTGTTAACTACGATCTTGCCTTCCTCAACATCGATGATTGCCTGATCCTTGATATCTGTATCCATACCCTTGCTTGCGAGCATGATGTTTGCTTCAGAACCCTGTGGCTGTACCATGAACTCCCACTTGTAGTAGTTCTTCTTGTAGTTCTTTGTGGTAACAGTAAAGTCGCTGTTCAAAGTGATGACAGTCTTCTGGTCAAGACTTGCATAGTCACCTGCAGCCTTCTGCTGGAATGCAGAGTCTGTGATAACTTCTACTTCTACTTTAGCAGGTTCTGCTTTTGTTTCTGCCTTTTTGTTGTCGCAAGATGCTGCGAATACCAACATGCCCATGCAGAGGGCCATCATAATTGACTTTTTCATACGTTAAAGATTTTGTGTAACTAAATTATTGTTGCTTAAATATAACTCTTAATTGATGTAAGCTAAGATTCCACTGACTGTCAGCATCACCCAAATGGAAATAAGTCCTGTATATATCGGGTATCTCTGATATTTGAGTTGCATGCCACCCGGCTTAAACTTGTCTGTATAGTTTCTTGCGAAATATCGGAAGACATAGTATGAAGCCGTAGCCGTAATCAGTCCGATGAGCATGCCCACAAAGAGATCGCCTGGATAATGCACTCCGAGATAGATGCGGGAGTAGCTCATCAGCAGCGCCCAGATGGTGAGGAATACCGTCAGTTTGGTGCGCTTCACCAGAAACATTGCAAAGAATGCCATACTCCAGGCGTTGGCTGAGTGGGAGGACGGAAATCCATATCTGCCACCGCGATACCCGAATACGACATGCACCATCGACGAGATCGGATTGTCGGGGTTGCTTGGTCGCATGCGCCCTATCATCGGTTTGAGGAGAGTAGAGGCTGTCTGGTCGCAGATGAATATAATGGCGACGATGACCAGCAGACAAGTGACGGTTTCCTTGATATGGAAATTGCGCAGCATCACATACAGGAAGCTTGCGTAGAATGGTATCCAGACAAACCTGTCAGAATACATGGTCATGAAGTAATCCCAATAATGGTTGTGGAGACCATTGAAATACAGGAATATATTTGTGTCTATTTGATTCAGATAATTAATGATTTCGTTCATGTTTAAGTTTTATTTTGTACTGATGTCATCGTAAAGTTTCTGCAGGTAGGCCTGGCCGCGTTTCAGGTTATAGCCTTTCTTGCCCTTGTCATACACTATTTTCCCTGCCTTGTTGTCATATATGATTGAGTTTTCTTCTGTGACGACCCCAAAGGCATCCGGCACGGTGAAGAAGGCAAATTTCGGTGTGGCATCGCTCAGCATGTTCTTGGAGAACAGGAAGTCATCGTGCTTGATACCCAACTGTCCTAAGAGCGTAGCTGCAATGTCGTGCTGGGTTCCTATCAGATTGATCTTCATCGGTTTGGCGATGGCGCCACCGGCTATGATAAGCGGTATCTGATAGCGGCTTCTGTCGAAATTGTCCAGATGCTCTTTATAGGCTCCCACATGGTCTGGTACCAACACTACGATCGTGTTCTTCCAGCGTGGCAGTTTACTGTATTGCCTGATGATGCTTCCCACCACACTGTCTGTATATGCGAAGGCATTGAGTCGCTGGTCTTTCAGTCTGCGGTAAGGCACTTCGAAAGGCTCATGACTGCTGGAGGTCTGGAAAACTCTGAATTTCGGAGCTCCGTTCTGCTCCTTTCGGATGTCATCCATCAGTCTGTTGGCTACCAGATGATCGTGAACGCCCCATTTGCTGAGCTTTTCATCTATTGGGAAATCTGCATCCGAGATGATCTTCTGGAAACCCTGTGATATCAGGTAGGAACGCTGGTTGGCGAAATCCACATCTCCTCCATAATAATAAGAGGTCTGATAATGACGCTGGTTGACCAATGATCTGGCGATGGAAGGCAGATGGGCTGTCTTGGCAGGATACCTCATGATGCTGGTAGTAGGCTGCGCTGGATAACCGCTCAGGATGGAAACCAGTCCTCTATCGGTGCGGAAACTGTTGGCATAGAACCGGGTGAAGAGTATACTCTGGCGGGCTATTGAGTCCAGTTGTACAGCCACATCCTTCTGTGTTCCCATAGACGGCATGAGGTCGCTGGCGAAGCTTTCCATGATCACGAGAAGTATATCGGGTGTTCCCCTCATGGCCTCTGGCTTGAGCAGTGGATAGGTATTTTCATCGCTTTGACTGGTCATGGTGGCGAAAATCTTATTTGCTTCCTTCTCGTCCATGAAGCGATACTGCTCAGCGAAATTCTCCTGATGAGCAAGAGACTCCATCAGACAGAACATCGGGTTCACTGCCGAATGGTTTACGTAACTATTCTGACTGAAATATACTTTGCCGGTATTGGCGGTAGAAACCGTTACGCCTCCTCTGATAGGAAGGAATAGCAGGCCTGTAAGCAGCAACATGATGATGGAAGTGCGCCCACGGTGTCTGTCAAAATCACTTGATGTACTATATGGTCGGCTATAAGAACCATATCTGCGCTTTTTCTTTTCCCTGATGGTCAGCGAGAGCACGAACCAGATGGCTGCAGCACAGAGTATCAGACAGATAAATCCTAACAGGTCCACCCAGATGCTTGTGCTGGCAAAGGCATCGGCAGGTGACGTGAAGAAATAGAAGAGCGGAGTACTGTCCAAAGGAAAATTCCAATAGGGATACAGGGCTATGTTGAGCACGAAGCAGAAACTCATAAACACTGCAATGATGCCAAAATAGATGGAGAATACAGGACGTATGATTTCTTCCTTGATCCAGATAGAGGCAAGAAGCAGCAGGGCAGGGATGGCCGTAAGGTATCCCGCCATGGAGAGGTCCAGCTGCAAACCGTGCCAGATGACGGCCAGCATAGTACTGAATGGATTTTCCAAAGGCTGGGCTGCTGATGCATGAGTTAGAAGCATGAACAATGGCTTCTGCAGCACAAACAGCACTACCAATATGAGATATATCTTGAAAAAACGCTTAATCTGTTTCATTCTGACAAATTTAATAGCTGTTACACATTATTATATGTTATAATATACCTATTTTATAATCCATACACATGTAGGCTTGTGATATACTAAGATGATGTCTGAGTAAATCACATGTTGTATATCATTCATCATAGATATATTTTTAGATATTCAACAAGCCATAATATGGCTCGTATTTTCTGCAAAATTACTCAATTTCTTTCATATAAGCAATTTATTTGACTTAAATTTCAAAAAAGAGTAAAAAAAATTTGGATGTTTAGCGAAAAAAGACTATCTTTGCGAAAGAAACAAACAAATTTTATGATATTAACAACATAACATTATGGCTAAGTATAATATTACCCCCAAGAAAGAAAAGAATGCGCGATACCAAACGCTTCTGAGTGAAGAGACTAAAGACCGCTTACGTGATGAGATTTTGAGAATTGTAGTTACTGAAGGTAAATACAAGGACAAAGATTATAATACACGTAAGTTGGCAGAGGATTTGCATACCAATTCAAGATATGTATCTGCTGTTTGTGCTACTCGTTTCCACAAGAACTATCCTGAGTTGGTAAATGATTACCGTGTGAACGATGCAATGTCACTTTTGACGGACAAGCGCTATCTGAACATGACTATTGAGGACATTGCTGAGATGGCTGGTTTCAGCACTCGCCAGAGTTTCTACTCTAATTTCTACAAGCGTCTGGGTGTTACACCACGCCAGTATCGCCTGGATCACATTACCAAGTAGATGTGAATAATTCTGGGGAACATATCTTGCAAAATTCGCGCTTTAAGCAGAAATAATATATTTCTATAGAATAAAAGCCAATTGGTTGCATTTCTGTTGTTGAAATACGGCCAATTGGCTTTTGTGTTTTTATTCAATCGTAATCTGATGAATAAAGACTATGATTTCTTTCAAAAGGGAATTATTCTATTTTGTGATAGACTCGTATATTAAATCCCTTTATTTCAGATTGCAATTACTTTCTCAAGAAGCTCTTGAGGATTTTGGTCTTTGCATTTTTCCCAATCTTTCGAATCGCCTTGTCTCTGATCTGTCTTACTCTTTCCCGTTTCAGATTCATATCTTCTGCGATTTCAGCCAGAGTGATATGGGCGATGCCTATTCCATAGAATTTTCGGATGATTTCCTGTTCTCTTTCATCCAATGTGGCGATGCAGTTCTGCAAGTCGTCCATCATCTGTTGGAATACGGTGCTCTCGTCTGCTATCAAGGCATCTTTGTTGATCAGAATGTCGAGTAGGGTATAGTGAGTGCCCTCGCTCAGTGGAGCATCAATAGATACTGCGATGTTTGCAGAACGTGTCATCAACTTGCGGTCGCTTTTAGGAACACGGCATACACCGCTTTGCTGCGTGATGGCCTGTTCCATAGCCTTGCGGATGAATGGGGCTGCATAACCTACGAAATTGGTGCCGCGGTCGGCTTCAAACTTCTGGGCAGCCTGCAGCATGGCGATGTAGCCTTCGCTTACCAAATCGTCGAATTCCACACCTTTACCCACATATTTGTTGGCTACTGATTTCACGAAGTTGAGGTTCTCGCCAACTAATTTTTCTATATTGTTTTCTTTCATAATCCTGTTTCTTTGGTTTCGTATGGCAAAAATACTATTATTTTTTTATACTCCCAAATTTTAATCCCAAAAAATGAGAGAATGAAGGGATTATTATATTCGTTGGCAGATTGGAGGTTGCACAATAAAACGAGGGCTTGCCAGTTTCCCGACAAGCCCTCTCGAATTCTTCATCTTATTACTTATGCTCAAAAACCTGTTTCCTAACATGAACTCTCTTATATCAGGTACAAATTAATGAGATATGTAATGTATTATTTGAAATATCTCTTGTAGAGACCAGCGAAGCCTGCGCAGTGGCGAGCCTCATCCTTAGCCATCTCGTGTACTGTATCGTGGATTGCATCAGAACCCTGCTCCTTAGCCAACTTGGCAATGCGGAACTTGTCCTCGCAAGCGCCCTTTTCTGCTGCGATACGTGCCTCAAGATTGCTCTTGGTATCACCCAAAACCTCACCGAGAAGCTCTGCAAAGCGAGAAGCGTGATCAGCCTCCTCGAAAGCATAACGCTTGTAAGCCTCTGCGATTTCTGGATAACCCTCACGGTCTGCCTGGCGTGCCATAGCGAGATACATACCAACCTCACCGCACTCGCCGTTGAAATGGTCCTTCAAACCCTTGATTACGTCCTCGTTGACGCCATCCTTATAAGCCTGACCCAGTACGTGAACAGTTGCGAAAGTCAAATCATCGTCAACTGCACTTTCCATCTCCTTGAACTTGTCAGCAGGAGCCTTACAGATAGGGCACTTCTCAGGTGCTTCTGTTCCTTCATAGATATATCCACATACGGTGCAAATAAATTTCTTCTTCATAATGTTCTTGTTTTATAAGTTAATAATTCTATTTCTGTTTTTGTATATGCTATATAATAATGTGTCAATGTAATGCCTGGCGGTAGCTCTGCTTATTTTTCCTTGAGCTTCTTTTCCTTGTTGAGCTTAACGCAATCAGCGCAAATTCCTTTGTAGTAGAGCTGCTGTTCATCTACGATGTTCCCTTCTATCACCTTTCGTCTTGTCGTCTTGGGTGCCTTCTCATCGAAGAGGTCTATCACTTTTCCACATTTCTTGCAGAAGAAATGAACATGAGGAGTTGTGTTTCCGTCGTAACACACACGATGCTCGTCAATGGTAATCATTTGAGCAGCATTTTTCTCGCTCATCATTCTCAGCGTATTATATACTGTAGTCTTGCTGAGTGTAGGTATAGTCTTATACAGTTCTTGGTAGACATCATCGATAGTCGGATGAATAGGATGCGTCAGGAGATAATCCATGATAGCAATTCTCTGAACCGACGGACGGATATCGCATTCGATAAGTCTATTGTATGCCACTTTGCCATTATTCATATTCTGTTGCTTTTTAATTTCGATTGCAAAGATAGAAAGAATTTTTGAAACCGCCAAATAAAAATTGGAAAAATTACAAAATAATATTGTAGTTTTTCCAAAATCTAAATAAATCCATATAAGTGATGGAATATTTGCTCTTTCTTGATGGAATCTTTTAAAGTCCGGTTCGTATGTACTATTTTGCTATGTGATGGCAATTTTTTTCCTTGAAGGATAATTTTTTTTGCCTTTGTTTGAAAGTGGTTTTATAGCTGATTTGTTTTTTGCTGTCTGCCCATGATTTTTTTTCTGCGTGCCCACGGAGAAATTTTTGCTTGCCCAGGGAAAAATAAAAGTGGGTAGGGGGTATGGTATTTTCTCCTTGATGATGAGAATGCAATATGATATATTTCCTTTTTTTACATATTGTATGAAATGTATAAATAATTGGATGTGCGCTTGGGAGGTTTGCGCAAGGGATGATGGAAAATTTAGTGCAAAAAAAAGCGATGACCTTCACAGGCTACCGCTCCAAATCTTCAATAGGTATTAGTTTCCTTTAAGGTAAAAAGATTGTTTTCAGGATAACGATGGCAAAGGTAATGCTTTTTATTTATTCCACCAAATATTTTTTTGCCTTTTTTTCTCCACTTTTTGCCTTTTACTTGTATTTCACGAATATTTAACTGGTTTTAACTAAAAAATCAGTGTTTCCTTGATCTATCTCATAATTTTGAATAATTTGTTTCTGTATTGTTTTCATAGTGTTAAAATTACGATCATGACGTTTTTCGTGTGAATAGTATGGAATATCATTAACAAGATTTGTATTTATAAAAAAGAGGGTATGTCACAATCCATGACATACCCTTATTTTTATTGGATATAGTAATAGATACTATTTGTTGTTCTTGATCTTCTCGACGTATGCGTCAATTACAGCTACAGCTGTGATGTTGACGATATCCTGTACGCTGCTCTCAGAATCGGTGAAGTGGATAGGCTTGTTAAGACCCATCTGGATAGGACCGATAATTTCAGCCTCAGGACTCAATGCCTGCAAGAGCTTGTAAGCACCGTTGGCGCTGCTGAGGTTAGGGAATACCAATGTGTTGACGTCCTTACCCTTCAGGCGAGAGAATGGATATTTTTCATCGCGCAACTGCTTGTTGAGTGCATAGTTCACCTGCATCTCGCCATCAATTGCCAAATCAGGGAATTCCTTCTGCATTGCATCTACGGCATTCTTTACCTTGACAGGTGAACCCTGTGCATCGGTACCGAAGTTAGAATAGCTCAGCATTGCCATCACCGGTTCCTCATTGAAGAACTTCACTGTACCAGCAGACAACTTAGCGATATCCACGAGTACATCCTGGTCTGGGTGGCGGTTGATGAGGGTGTCAGCAATATAGAAGATGCCCTTCTGCGTATTGAGGATGTGCATGGTTCCGAAGGTGTTGTAGCCCTCACGGATGCCAATCACGTCCTTTGCCACCTTGATGGTGTTGGAATATTTAGTGTAAAGACCTGTGATGAAAGCATCAGCATCACCTTGCTCTACCATAGACATACCGAAGTAGTTGCGCTCGTACATCTTGTCGTAAGCCTCTTCGAATGTATAGCCTTCGCGTGCTCTCTTCTCTGCCAAGTGTTTAGCAAATGTAGCACGGCGACCTTGCTCGTTGTCAGCACGCATATCTACAATCTGGATGCCAGTCAAATCAAGTTTCAAGCGGGTAGCTACACGATTCAGACGGTCTGGATTACCCAAGAGAATTGGCTCGCAGATGCCTTCTGTCTTGGCTTGAACGGCTGCCTTCAACATAGTTGGGTTGCCACCTTCGGCAAATACCACGCGCTGTGGATGCAGGCGGGCTGTATCATGGAGCTTGCGGGTCAACTTGGTCTCCTGACCGAGCAACTCGCGCAGGTGCTGCTTGTATGCCACCCAGTCGGTGATAGGAGTGCGGGCAACACCGCTGTCCATAGCTGCCTTTGCGATAGCTGCACTCACCTCAGTAATCAGACGTGGGTCAACTGGTTTTGGAATGAAGTATTTAGGACCGAATGTAAGGTCGTTGACATGATAAACTTCATTGACTACATCAGGAACAGGCTGCTTGGCCAGGTCAGCGATAGCGTGTACAGCTGCCAACTTCATTTCTTCGTTGATGGCACGTGCGTGAACGTCGAGTGCACCGCGGAAGATATATGGGAAACCGATCACGTTGTTGATCTGGTTAGGATAGTCAGAACGACCTGTTGACATCAGGACGTCAGGGCGGCTTGCCATTGCGTCCTCGTAGCTGATTTCAGGCACAGGGTTGGCAAGTGCGAAAACGATAGGGTTGTCGTTCATAGAGCGCAACATATCCTGAGAGAGTACGTTACCCTTGCTCAAGCCTACGAAAACATCAGCACCCTTGATAGCCTCTTCCAGAGTATGAACGTCGCGACGGTCTGTGGCAAAGATCTTCTTCTGTTCAGTGAGGTTTTCGCGGTCGCTTGTAATCACACCCTTGGAGTCGAGCATCAGGATATTTTCCACCTTAGCACCGAGAGCTACATAGAGCTTGGTACAACTGATGGCAGCAGCACCGGCACCATTGACAACGATTTTCACCTTGGCGATGTCCTTACCTGCAACCTCAAGCGCATTTTTCAAACCTGCTGCAGAGATGATGGCAGTACCATGCTGGTCGTCATGCATCACAGGGATGTCGAGAGTCTTCTTCAGACGCTCTTCGATGTAGAAACACTGAGGAGCCTTGATATCCTCCAGGTTGATACCACCGAAAGATGGAGCAATGCGCTCTACAACTTCACAGAATTTTTCTGGGTCTTTTTCGTCAATCTCGATATCAAAGACATCGATTCCACCATAAATCTTGAAGAGTAATCCCTTACCTTCCATTACAGGCTTACCGCTCATGGCGCCGATATCGCCAAGACCGAGCACAGCAGTACCGTTGCTGATAACGGCTACAAGGTTACCCTTGTCTGTGTACTTGTAAACATCGTCTGGATTCTGCTGAATCTCAAGACATGGAAATGCTACACCAGGTGAATAAGCCAAACTCAAATCCGTCTGAGTATGGTATGGCTTAGTTGGCTTAACCTCGATTTTTCCAGGACGGCCATTTACGTGATAGGCAAGAGCCGCCTCCTTTGTAATCTTTACCATAATAATATGTTAGTTTAAAGTTTTAAATTCTTACGATTTTTATGCATTTTGTGCACATTTTGGTATTTTTGTGCAAAGGTAATAAAAAACCAGTTAAATTGCGTAGGTTTTTTGTTTTTTTTTGTATCTTTGCACAAAAAAACTTAGACAGAGCAAAAAAATGGTCGAAATTAATGAATATCGCAAGGAATTGAAAAGTAGAATCATCGACTATGCCATGGGTGAATTTTACAAGCGTGGTGTTAGGGCTGTGAAGATGGATGAAATCTCACAAGGGCTTCATGTGTCTAAGCGTACCGTATATGAAATATTTGGTGATAAAGAGGAACTGCTCCTTGCTGGCTTGAAAATCAAAAACCTGGAGATGAGGGAAAAGTTGGAGGCCTACTCCTGCAATGGGGCTCATAATGTAGTGGATATTATCGGCTATTTCTATAAGCTACAGATGGAGGTGAATAGTATGGTGGGGGTTGCTTTTTATGAGGAAATTCACCGTATGCCTCGGGTGATCGAGTTTTTCAATCAGGAGCATGAACGCGAATTTGCGGATAGGGTAAAATTCCTGAAGGCGGGTGTAGAGGAAGGGCTCTTCCGTCAGGATATTGACTATAGCCTTACGATGGAACTTCTCAGTGCCTCCATGAGTGAAATTATGCATAACCAGCTCTACAAGAAGTATAGTATGCAGGAAATGTTCGACAATTATTTCTTGGTTATTATACGTGGATTCTGTACAGAGCGTGGCGTGGCATTATTGAATAAGGTTATCGAATAGTCAGTCTGTTCGGTAACCTTTGTTCATATATGTGTGTATCCCTATATATATAATAAGGTATAAAGTAATAACTCAGATAATTGAAGGTAAATCATGAAGATAGTTTTGATAGGGGCTGGTAATCTGGCCACCAACTTGGGGAAGGCGCTTTTGGCTGCCGGTCATGATATCGTGCAGGTGTTTAGTAGAACCGTGGAGTCGGCAACTGCCTTGGCTCAGATTGCTGGTGGAGCACCCGTAACGGATATAGAACAGGTGCGTGCGGATGCCGATTTGTATATTGTTTCCGTTAAAGACTCTGTTTTGGGTGAATTGCTGCCACGGCTTTGCAAGGGGAAGGAAACCAAGATCTTCCTGCATACTGCCGGTTCTATGGATATGAACGTCTTTGAAGGGATGGCAATCCATTATGGTGTATTTTATCCCATGCAGACTTTCTCTAAAAGCAAGGAAGTGAACTTTTCTGAGATTCCTTGTTTTATAGAGGCAAATGATGACTATGCTCATACAGTGATAGCTGATATGGCGCATGAGTTGAGTGGGAGAGTATATGAATTGTCGAGTGCTGACCGTAAGTACTTGCATCTTGCAGCTGTTTTTGCCTGCAATTTTGTCAACCACTGTTATGCTATCAGTGAGAAAATCCTGGCAGACCACGGTGTTCCGTTTGATGTGATGCTGCCGCTGATAGATGAGACAGCCAAGAAAGTACATGAACTTTCTCCAAAGGAGGCACAGACGGGGCCAGCTGTACGGTTTGACGAAAATGTGATTCGTATGCAGGCTGCCCTGTTGAAGGATCAGCCTCAGATCAAGGATATCTATGAGCGCCTGAGCTTAGGTATCCATCGTTTCAGTAAGAAATAGTAATCATCGTTTCAGTAAAAAATAGAAGTTTAAACAGATATGATAAATTATGATTTAAATAAGATCAAGGCCATAGTCTTTGATGTAGATGGTGTGCTTTCTTGCCAAACGATAACCCTTTCTCCTGCAGGTGAGCCTTTGCGTACGGTGAACATTAAGGATGGATATGCCATCCAGTTGGCGCAGAAATCTGATTTACGCATAGTGATACTCACGGGTGGAAAATCAGAGGCCATCCGTCTTCGTTATGCGGGATTGGGCGTAGAGGATATTTATATGGGTTGTGCCGTTAAAATCAAGACCTATCGTGAGTTTCTGGAGAAATATCAGTTGACGAACGAGGAAATCATCTACGTTGGTGATGATATTCCTGATTACGAGGTGATGAGAGAATGCGGATGTCCTTGTTGTCCTGCTGATGCATGTTCCGACATCAAGGAAATCTCTACTTATGTATCTTCCTGCAATGGTGGTGAAGGCTGTGGCAGAGATGTCGTGGAACAGGTGCTTCGTGCACAGGGAAAATGGTTGTCTGGAGCAAAGGCTTTCGGATGGTAATTCATCAATAAATCGAAACGTATGAAGAATTTTAGAATCATATTGGCAAGTAATTCGCCTCGACGCAAGGAACTTTTAGCTGGTCTCGACATTCCTTTCGAAGTGAAGGTCATTCAGGGTATAGACGAAAGTTTTCCGGAATCTCTACCTGCATACGATACAGCCCAGTATATAGCCGTGAAAAAAGCACAGGCATACCGCCCACTGCTTGATTCTGCCATCAGTCATCAGGAAACTTCCATCAATCATCAGCAACCTTCGGATGGAAATCCTGAATTGTTGATACTTACTGCTGATACGGTAGTGATAGCACCAAGCAGTGAAGAACAGAATGACCAGGAAGGAAAAGGAATCATTCTGGGAAAGCCGAAGGATGCTGCGGATGCGAGCAGAATGTTGGAAATGCTGAGCGGAAAGACCCATCATGTGGTGACGGGTGTCTGTATCACTTCTCTGGAAAAACAGCGACAATTCTCGGTCGTTACGGAGGTTACTTTCAAGAAGCTGTCAAAGGAGGAGATAGACTATTATGTAGGGCATTACAAACCGTTTGATAAGGCTGGAGCCTATGGCATTCAGGAATGGATAGGTTATATCGGTTGCACGAGTTTGAAGGGAAGCTACTTCAATGTCATGGGACTTCCTGTGCAAAGAATCTATGAGGAATTAAAGAAATTCTGAGAAGTAAGAATTTTGTTATAATTATGCATTTTGCATGTGGGGTCTCCTGTTTTTTTCCTCTCGTGATAGGGAAAGATTCCTCATTTAGATTTTTTTAAAATAATAGTTTTCTCTATGTCATAAATTATGGCTATCTTTGTGCGTTTTATGTAACTTAGGTAGTAATATGACTAATAATGTGAAGTCAAAAGTCAGGGAAGTTTTAGATAATTATCTGGAGATGAATAAGCATCGCAAGACTCCGGAACGTTATGCTGTCCTTGATGCAGTTTATAGTTTAAAAGGGCATTTTAAGCTCGAAGACCTTGGAGCACAGTTGGAAAAAATGCATTTCCCCGTAAGTAGGGCAACGCTTTACAATACGATGCATCTATTCATCGAACTCCGTCTGGTCGTGCGACATAGTTTGGTGGATGGTACCAAGTATGAAGCAAGTTTTAATAATGAAAACCATGTACATCAGGTGTGTACGGTTTGTGGTAAGGTAACGGAGGTACAGGCTCCACTGGTCGTGGATGCCATCAATGAGACCAAGCTGCAGAGATTCCGTCGTGATGCCTTCGCCCTCTATATCTATGGAGTGTGCAGTACGTGTCAGGGCAAGATGACCAGAAAACGTAACAATGGTAAAGTAGAAAAGTCAAAATAACTATTTATAAAATGAACACAGGTAAAGTAGATGTCCTGCTGGGTCTTCAGTGGGGCGATGAAGGTAAAGGTAAGGTGGTTGACGTGTTGACCCCTAAGTATGATGTGGTAGCTCGCTTTCAGGGTGGTCCTAATGCAGGACATACATTGGAGTTTGAGGGACAGAAATACGTTCTTCGCTCTATCCCTTCTGGTATTTTCCAGGGCGGTAAGGTGAACATTATTGGTAATGGTGTCGTTCTGGCTCCAGACCTCTTCATGCAGGAGGCTAAGGACTTGGAGAAGAGCGGTCATGACCTCAAGAGTCGTCTTCATATTTCTAAGAAGGCTCATCTCATCATGCCTACTCATCGTGTGCTCGATGCAGCCATTGAGGCTTCTAAGGGTAAAAACAAGGTTGGTACAACTGGTAAGGGTATTGGTCCTACTTATACTGACAAAGTAAGCCGTACTGGTCTGCGCGTGGGTGATATCCTTGAGAACTTCCAGGAGAAGTATGAGGCTCATAAGGCTTTGCACCTCAAGCAGATAGCATCTCTCGGTTATACTGATTTCGATATCACAGAGGTAGAGAAGACTTGGATGGAAGGTATCGAATACCTGAAGCAGTTCCCTATCGTTGACAGCGAGGTGGAGATCAATAAGGTGCTCCGTTCTGGCAAGAATATTCTTTGCGAGGGTGCTCAGGGTACTATGCTTGATGTAGATTTCGGTTCTTATCCTTTCGTAACTTCATCCAATACAATCTGTGCGGGTGCTTGTATCGGTTTGGGTATCGGTCCTAACCGCATCGGTAATGTATATGGTATCATGAAGGCTTACTGTACTCGTGTAGGTGCTGGTCCTTTCCCAACAGAGTTGTTTGATGAGACTGGTGCCAAGATTCGCGATCTTGGTCATGAGTATGGTGCTGTTACAGGCCGTGAGCGCCGTTGCGGTTGGTGCGACCTCGTACAGTTGAAGTATTCTGTGATGGTAAATGGTGTTACTGAGCTTATCATGATGAAGAGCGACGTGCTCGATGGTTTCGATACTATCAAGGCTTGTGTTGCATACAAGTTGAAGGATGGTTCTGTAACTACAGACTTCCCATACGAAATCGACGATGTAGAACCTGTATATAAGGAGTTCAAGGGTTGGAAGACCGATATGACTCAGTTTACTTCTGAGGATCAGTTCCCACAGGAATTCAAGGATTACATAGCTTTCCTCGAAGACTTCCTCGAGACTCGCATCGGTATCATTTCTATTGGTCCAGACCGTGAACAAACTATCGTAAGAAAGTAATTTATAATATAGTGTTTAATGTTTTGTGTTTAATTTTACTTTGAGGGTAGATATTGCGCAGAACATTAAGCACTAAACATTTAATATAAAATAATAATAAATGGCTCAGAAACCAAGTATTCCAAAGGGTACTCGCGATTTCGGACCTATCGAGATGGCGAAACGCAATTACATCTTTAATACCATTAAGGATGTATATGCACTCTATGGATTCCAACAGATAGAAACACCTGCCATGGAAACCCTTCAGACGCTGATGGGTAAATATGGCGAGGAAGGTGATAAGTTGCTGTTCAAAATTCTGAATTCTGGCGACTATATGAATAAAATCAGTGATGAGGATATTCATTCTTTAGGATCATTGAGGTTGGCAGCAAAACTTTGTGAGAAAGGTTTGCGTTATGATTTGACCGTACCTTTCGCTCGTTATGTGGTTCAGCATCGTGATGAACTTCAGATGCCGTTCAAGCGTTATCAGATTCAGCCAGTTTGGCGTGCAGACCGTCCACAGAAGGGTCGCTATCGCGAGTTTTATCAGTGCGATGCGGATGTAGTAGGTTCTGATTCCTTGCTCAATGAGGTGGAGTTGATGCAAATTGTGGATACTGTTTTCACCAAGTTTGGTGTTCGTGTCTGCATCAAAATCAATAACCGCAAGATCCTGACTGGTATCGCTGAGGTAATCGGTGAGGCTGAGAAGATTGTGGATATTACCGTGGCTATCGATAAGCTTGATAAGATTGGACTTGACAATGTGAATGACGAACTTCGTGCTGATGGTATCTCTGAGGAAGCTATCGAGAAGTTGCAGCCAATTATCTCATTATCAGGTTCTAACGATGAAAAGCTTGAAGTAATTGCTAAGGTATTGGAAACTTCAGAAATCGGTTTGAAGGGTGTAGAGGAAACTAAATTTATCCTTGATACGCTGAAGACTGTAGGGTTGAAGAATGAGATTGAACTGGATCTTACTTTGGCTCGTGGCTTGAACTACTATACCGGTGCTATCTTCGAAGTGAAGGCACTTGATACTCCTATGGGTAGTATTACCGGTGGTGGCCGATATGACAACCTTACTGGTATCTTCGGTCTTCCTGGATTGAGCGGTGTGGGTATTTCTTTCGGTGCAGACCGTATCTATGATGTACTTAATGCCCTCGACCTTTATCCAAAGGAGGCTGTGAATGCCACACAGGTCCTCTTCATCAACTTCGGTGAGAAGGAAACTGCATATTGTCTGCCTATCGCCCGTCAGGCTCGCGAGGCAGGTATCCGTGCAGAAATCTTCCCTGACAAGGCTAAGATGAAGAAGCAGATGAGTTACGCCAATGCCAAGAATATTCCTTTTGTGGTTCTTGCTGGTGAGAATGAGATTGAACAGGGTAAGGTTACTTTGAAGAATATGGAGAGTGGTGAGCAGCAGTTGGTTTCTGCTGATGAACTTATCGCTGTCATCAAGAAGTAATTTACTTAGGCGTCATCAAGAAATGTTTTTCTTGGTTTATAGCCAATATGAAATAAAGGCAGGGAGCATCAGTTTGGATGGTCTTCCTGCCTTTTTTAAAAATAATAACTGAAAATTCAAAACTTAAAAACGAATCGTTATGATGAAAAAGATTTTATCCTGGTTTGCCTGCCTGTTTCTGGTGCTCGCTCTGACATCTGGAAGTAAGGTAACGACTGTCTTTGTGATAGGTGATTCTACTGCTGCTGAGAAAGGTAATGCCAAGAATAATCCAGAAAGAGGATGGGGTATGGTACTGCAAGGTTGTTTTGATGATAAAATCATCGTTGATAACCATGCTGTGAATGGTAGAAGTTCTAAGAGTTTTATCAATGAAGGTAGATGGCAGAAAGTATTGGATCAACTGAAACCGGGGGATTATGTGTTTATTCAGTTTGGTCACAATGATGAAAAGCCTCATGCCGACCGTCATACTGATCCTGGCTCTACCTTTGATGCCAATCTGGAGCGTTTTGTCAAGGAAACACGTGCCAAAGGTGGTATCCCGGTTTTGTTTAATTCGGTAGTGCGCAGATGTTTCTATCAGGCACCAGTGGAGAATGATGATGACGAGAAATTGAGAAAGACTACTTTTGCGGGTGAAGAGAAGATAAATAGTGATACACTCATTGATACTCACGGAGCTTATGTCGTAGCTCCTTGTAATGTGGCGCATCGTCTGAATGTTCCTTTTGTGGATGCCACAAAGATTACTCATGATATTGAGACAGAGTTAGGCATAGAGGGAAGCCGTAAGTTGCATATGTGGTTCCGTCCGGGTGAATGTTCTCAGATTCCTAAAGGTCGTCAGGATAATACCCATTATAATGTATATGGAGCTCGTCTGGTAGCCAATGCCTTGGCTGATGAGATTGGTAAGCAGGTACCTGAACTCAAGAAGCATGTTCGCCATTATGACTATGTGGTTTCAACCCGTGGACGTGGCAATTACTTTACACTCCAGGATGCTGTGGATGCTGTTCCTGCAGGTAAGCGTGTTAAGGTTCTTGTACTCGATGGTTCCTGGAAGAAGCCTGAAAACATGAAGGGGAAGAAAATCAAGTTCATCCTTCAGTTTGGAGCCAAGATTACTGATTAATCTCAAAAGGGTGTGTCATGGACTTTGTGACACACCCTCTTGTATTCTATCTAATCTTGAACAATTTCAATCTTCAGAATAGTTTCTGTCGTATGCTTGATTCTGAAGTCATCTGAAGTGCGTTCACCCACTACCCATAGAATATTTCCAGCAGAATCTGCCAAAATGAGTTGCGACTGTTTTTCAAATAGATTTCTTTTTCTATCTGTTAAATAGTCGCTAACTAATTTTCTGCCTTTCATTCCGAAAGGTATGAATGCGTCTCCCTGTTGGGTGCGTCGGAGCATGAGCGGAAATTTGATATTTCTGGCTTCCAGTGTAATCAGATGCTTCTCTTTGCTTGGTTGGAAGTCTTCTGTTACTGTTTCTTTGGAAATCCTTATTTTTCCTATTGCAGTCACATAGCAGCCTGGTTCTGGTATCAGAATTCTTCTGAAATCATCCTCCTTATTTTCTTTTATCAGAATTTGTTCTCTATCTATAAGTATCTGATGGGTAGGTGTTTGCCACGTTTTTCCTGTAGAATTGATAGAGAGGAGTATCTCCTGAATCATCTTGCCGGAGGCTCCGTATGGAGAAAGGGTATGAAACAGGGCATACTCAGTGCTTGCCTGGTTTAATAGCCATGATTTGCTGATGCGGATAACTGGCTGTGGCATACAGAAAGAGGCTGGTATTTCCTGGTATATCTGCTCCTTTTCTTTCTCCAGGGCTGCCGTGAGCATCTTCGAAGCTTCAGTCAGATATCGGGCGGTAGCTGCTATGTTGTGGCAAACTGCCGGGTTGATTTCTTTGAGCATCGGGATGATATTCAGCCGTATCTTGTTTCTTACGACGTCATCTACCAGATTGGAACTGTCTGTTACAAAATTCTGCTGGCGTTCCGTCAGATAATCGAGGATGTCCTGTCGGGTGATACAAAGGAATGGACGGATGATGTATCCGTTGACAGGAGAAATGCCTGTAAGCCCTTTCAGTCCTGTACCTCTTACCAAATTGATAAGAATTGTCTCAACATTGTCGTCCTGATGATGGGCTACGCAGATACCGGCAGCGTCCACATCCTTGCGAAGCTGATCGAAAAAGCGGTAACGCAAGTTGCGTGCCGCTAATTCGATGCTTTCATTATGGAGTTTGGCGTAAGTCCTGGTATCGAAGTGGATGCGATGCAATTCTATGTTGAGTTGCTGGCAGAGGGTAACACAAAATCGCTCATCTCTGTCAGACTCTTCTCCTCTTAGATGGAAATTACAATGACATGCCTCTACGGTATAACCCAATTCATGAAGTACCAGCAGCAAAGCAACACTGTCTGCTCCTCCAGAAAGGGCAACCAGATATTTTTTGTCTTTTTCCAGAAGATGCTGTTGGATGATGTTTTGCTGTATGGTTTGTACGAACTTCATGTTGTTATCTTATTTTAATGCTCAATGTTAATCATTATTTTGATGCCCAACGTTAAGCAGTTTAAAAGTGCTGAATATTAATCGTTGGAAGTCTGTGCTTTCAGGAAAGCTTCGGCTTTTTCCAAGTCTTGTGGAGTATCAATTCCTACTGTTTCTACGTCAGTCTTACCCACTTTGATCTTATATCCATTCTGCAGCCATCTGAGTTGCTCCAGACTTTCTGCAATTTCAAGAGAACTCTGTGGCAACTGGGTGATTTTTCGCAGTACATCCTTTCTGTAAGCATAGATGCCGAGGTGCTTGAGGAAAGGATAGTTGTCGAGCCATTCTTCCTGTTCTTTTCCTCTTACAAAAGGTATGATGCTTCTGGAGAAATACATGGCAAAACCAAAGTTGTCAACTACAATCTTTGGACTGTTTGGGTTGGCTACAGCATCCATGCTTGTAAAGGGTTTGCCAAGGGTTGCTATCTGGGTAGCCTCATCATCGAAGCAGTGGCAGATGGTATTGAGCTGACTTTTAGCAACAAATGGTTCGTCACCCTGTACGTTGACGATGACATCCCAGTCGCCGCCAATTTTCTCAATAGCTTCCTCAATGCGGTCGGTGCCGCTCTTGTGGTCAGAACGTGTCATGACCGCCTTGCCGCCAAAAGCTACTACGGCATCATAGATGCGGGTGTCGTCGGTTGCTACATAAGCTTCCTCCAAAGCAGCGGAAACTTTTTCATAAACATGCTGTATGACAGGCTTGTCGCCCAACATAGCCAGCGGCTTGCCTGGAAATCTTGTTGAGGCGAAGCGCGCAGGAATAATTCCGATAAACTTCATATTTACTATGTATTTTGTTCAAACATTCTATTTTAGAAGAACATTCTTTTTTATTCAAACATTCTTGGTTCTTTATTGATTTCTTTGAGGAAGATTTCCCCATACTTTTTCTTTTTGAATTCACCGATGCCATGCACTAAGCCAAACTGTTCGATGGTTCTTGGTTTCATGGCTGCCAATTCATGCAAAGACTGGTCTGACAGAATGATGTAAGGTGGGTAGCCCTGTTCTGTAGCCAGTTTGAGTCGGAGTTTTCTCAGTCTTTCGAAAAGGTCCTGATTCTCTGTTCTGGTATGTGATACGCGTACCAGTCTTGGATGTACCACTGGGGTCTTGCCCTTATCGCTTTGCTGTATGACAGCCAATTGTACAGGGTGTTCTCCCTTGAGTACCTGCCAGCCGAGGCTGGTTACTTTCATAACATTGTGCTCATTGTAGGCAATTTCGAAAAATCCCATCTGCATCATTTGCAACATATAGTTTTGCCAGTCTTTCACGCTGACGTCACTTCCCACGCCAAAGGTCTTGAGCTCATTATAATGGTTCCTGACCACTGTGGGTGATTTGATTCCTCTAAGTACCTCAATACATTGTCCGATGTGAATCTTTTCGTTGGTCCTGACGATGGCGCTCAGCGCTTTTTGTGTGACAATCGTACCATCAAATGTTCTTGGCGGATGGGCGCATACATCGCAGTGCCCGCAGTCTTCTGCCGAGGTTTCGCCAAAGTAATTGAGCAGGATTCTTCTGCGGCAGACTCTGGCTTCAGCATATTCCTGCATACGTTGCAGTTTCTCTGCATTGATTGCCTTTTGCCCACTTGCTTCAGCAAAACTCTTTCTCTGTATGACATCGGCGAGCGAGTAGAATAGGATGGTGTCTGCAGGTGCACCGTCGCGTCCTGCTCGTCCTATTTCCTGATAGAAACTCTCGATGCTCTGTGGCAGATTATAGTGGATGACCCATCTTACGTTTCCCTTGTCGATGCCCATACCGAAAGCAATGGTGGCACATACCACCTGAATCTGGTCCATCTTGAACCGTTCCTGGATGGAAGCCCGTTCTTCTGTAGGAAGTCCGGCATGATAGGCGGCAGCATTGATGCCCTTCTTTTTGAGTTCTTCTGCCACAACCTCTGTATTCTTTCTCGAAAGACAATAGATGATACCTGCATCGCCCGGATGGGAACCGATATAGCGCAGGATGAATTTGATCTTTTCAGCCTTGGTTCCTTCACGGCGTACAGCCAGACTTAAGTTGGGGCGGTCGAAGCTGCTGACGAATGTCTTGCCATTGAGGTGTAGCTGCTTGACGATGTCCTCACGGGTGATTTTATCAGCAGTGGCGGTCAGAGCCATGACCGGTACTCCTTGGAATCTTTCGTGAAGAAGTCCCAATTGTGAATATTCCGGTCTGAAGTCATGTCCCCATTGGCTGATGCAGTGAGCCTCATCTACGGCAAATAATGAGATTTTGATATTGCTGAAGAGATATGGTATTTCGCTCAGCAATTTCTCTGGAGAAACGTATATGATTTTCAGGTCACCAGCCTCACATCTTCTTCTGATGATGGTTTCCTCTATCGTATCCGTACTACTGTTGAGTGCTTCTGCCGGAATACCATTGGCTTTGAGCGCTTCCACCTGATCGTGCATCAGACTGATGAGTGGTGATATAACCACAGCGGTACCAGGCAAGGCTAAGGCGGGTATCTGATAGCAGAGACTTTTACCGCCTCCTGTAGGCATCAGTACGAGACAATCCTTGCCCTGCATGATTTCCCGGATGATAGCTTCCTGATTAGAACGGAAGGAATCGTATCCAAAATAATTTTTCAGTATATCTATTATTTGCATTTCGCATGAATTTCCGGCAAAGGTACATATTTTTTATTAGAAAACAGACTTTTTATTTGATTATTTCAAAGAAAGTTGTTACTTTTGCATCATAATAAATTAATTAACAGAATGATGAGCAATTCTAACGAACATTTTCAGTTCACAGACGAGCGTTTTGCCGACTTGCAAATGTTGCGCTATCGCTTGAATGGTTTTGAGGATTTGACGCTTTCTCAGCAAATATATATTTATTGCTTAGCAAAGGCTACTTTGATGGGGCGTGATATAACCTTCGACCAGCAGGGAAAGTACAATCTTCGTATCCGTAAGACTTTGGAGACTATCTATAAGCATTACGATGGAGATAGAACTTCTGATGACTTCAAGGCTCTCGAGGTTTACCTCAAGAGAGTTTGGTTCTCCAGCGGCATCTACCACCATTATGGTTGTGAAAAATTCAAGCCGGGTTTTTCCGAGCATTTCTTCTATGAGGCTGTTTCTATGATGCCTGAGACAGAACTGCCTTTGAAAAGAGGTGAAACTAAGGAGGATTTGCTGGATGAATTGGTGCCCGTTATTTTTGATGAGGAAATTCTTCCGAAGCGTGTGAATCAGACTGATGGTGTTGATCTGGTAGCCACTTCTGCCTGCAATTTCTATGAAGACGTTACCCAGAATGAGGTGGAAAGATTTTATGCCAAACTGAAGGATGGCGAAGACCTGACACCACCTTCCTATGGACTCAATTCCAAACTGATGAAGCGGAATGGAGAAATCGTAGAAATGACCTGGAAAGAAGAAGGTATGTATGGTACTGCCATTAAGGAGATTACTTCCTGGCTCTTGAAAGCTCAGAAATATGCAGAAAATGAGCAGCAGGCTCATGTCATCGATCTTCTGATCAAGTATTATCGCACTGGCGACCTTTCTGATTTCGACCGATATAGCATTGCGTGGGTCAAGCAGCAGGAGGGTATGGTTGATTTTATCAATGGTTTTATTGAGGTCTATGGTGATCCTCTTGGACTGAAAGGAACCTGGGAAGGGCTTGTTGAATTTAAAGATATGAAAGCAACCCGACGTACTCAGGCTATCAGCCAGAATGCGCAGTGGTTTGAGGACCATTCTCCGGTGGCTCCTCAGTTTAAGAAGGCTGAGGTTAAAGGTGTAACGGCTCATGTCATCTGTGCTGCTATGTTGGGTGGTGATGAATATCCTGCTTCTGCCATCGGCATCAATCTCCCGAATGCTAACTGGATTCGCGAAACTCATGGAAGCAAGAGTGTGACGATTGGAAATCTGACAGAAGCATACAATAAGGCTGCGCATGGTAATGGATTCCTGGATGAATTTGCTATTGATCAGGAAACTCTTGATCTCATCAACCGATATGGTGATGTGACGGATGATCTGCATACCGACCTGCATGAATGTCTGGGACATGGCAGTGGTCAGTTGCTTCCTGGTGTTGACCCTGATGCTCTCAAGGCTTATGGCAATACTATCGAGGAGGCTCGTGCTGATTTGTTCGGCTTGTATTATGTGGCAGATCACAAACTGGTAGAGTTGGGATTGACTCCTGATGATGAGGCTTATAAGGCTCAATATTATTCTTATTTGATGAATGGACTGTTGACACAGGCGATACGTATCAAGGAGGGTGATAAGATAGAGGAAGCTCACATGCGCAACCGTGCGTTGATAGCCAATTGGGTCTTGGAACACTATTCTCAGGCGGTACAACTGGTGAAGAAAGATGGCAAGACTTACGTTCAGATCACTGATTATCCTGCTCTCCGTCATGCTTTTGCAGACTTGTTGGCTGAAATCCAGCGTATCAAGAGTGAGGGTGATTTTGATACGGCCCGTATTCTGGTAGAGAAGTATGCTGTTAATCTCAATCCAGAGTTGCATCATGAAATCTTGGAACGATACAAGAAACTTAACCTGGCTCCTTATAAAGGATTTATCAACCCATGGATGAAACTGGAGTTTGATGAAGAGGGTAATGTGACAAAGGTTCTTCTTGATTATACGGAATCCTATGAACATCAGATGCTCAGATATTCTGATGAATATGGTACGCTATAACAAATAGCATTAAAATAGTAAGGAAAATGATAGATAATAAAGATGAACAGTTTCCGGTAGTAGATGAGATGGGAAATATTTTGGGTGCCATCAGTCGTGGTCATGCTCATGATGGCTGTAAAATATTGCATCCCGTGGTACATCTACACCTTTTTAATAATAAAGGCGATCTATTTCTCCAGCATCGCCCGGCTTGGAAGGATATTCAACCGGACAAGTGGGATACGGCTTGCGGTGGACATGTAGATTTGGGCGAGAGTGTAAATCAGGCTCTGCACCGTGAGGTGAAGGAAGAACTTGGAATAACCGACTTTGAACCGATATCCATGGGACATTATGTCTTTGAGAGTAAGCGTGAGAAGGAATTGGTCTATGTGCATCGCTGTGTGTATGATGGTGAAGTGAAGCCAAGTCAGGATGAACTGGATGGAGGCAGATTCTGGACAAAGGAGGAAATACTCGAAAATATGGGTAAAGAAGTGTTCACTCCTAATTTTGAGAATGAATACAAGAAGTATTTCATGTAATCGGGTGTATGATATAATCCATAGAGATTTTCCGGTATTATCCGAATTCGGTTTTATCGTCTATAAATATAAAATAAAGAAGAAATCCGGCAAAAGTCAGGTGAAAACCTACTTTTGCCGGATTTCTTGAATCAGTATCTATTTACTTCGCAGATTCGAATTCACGCAAGAAACGTGTATCATTCTCTGAGAAGAGGCGGAGGTCGCTTACACGATACTTCAAGTTGGTAATACGCTCTACACCCATACCAAATGCATAACCAGTGTAAACATTAGAATCGATGCCACAAGCCTCAAGATCATGAGGGTCAACCATACCGCAACCGAGAATCTCTACCCAACCGGTATGCTTACAGAAGTTACATCCCTTACCACCACAGATGTTACAAGAGATATCCATCTCTGCACTTGGCTCAGTGAATGGGAAATAGCTTGGACGCAGACGAATCTTGGTGTCAGCACCAAACATCTCGCGAGCAAATGTAAGGAGAACCTGCTTCAAGTCGGTAAAGCTGACATTCTTGTCAACATACAGACCTTCTACCTGGTGGAAGAAACAGTGTGCACGTGCGCTGATAGCTTCATTACGATATACACGACCTGGGCAAAGTACACGGATAGGTGGTTCGTGAGTCTCCATATAGTGAGCCTCATCACCAGACGTATGGCTGCGCAGGAGAATATTCTTAGTCACATCGTTAGGGTCGCTCTGCTCAATGAAGAAAGTATCCTGCATATCGCGGGCTGGATGATCGGCGGCAAAGTTGAGCATGGTGAAAACATGCTTGTCATCGTCAACCTCTGGACCATGATAGAGAGTAAAGCCCATGCGAGAGAAAATGTCGATAATCTGATTCTTGACAACTGTCAATGGATGACGGGTACCGAGAGCTACTGGGTAGGCGGTACGTGTCAAGTCAATATCATCGCTGGATGCATCAGCCTCTTCCATTTGCTCCTTGAGTGCGTTGATGCGTTCTGTAACAGCTTGCTTCAACTCATTGATCTTTACACCAATTGTTTTCTTCTGGTCGGCAGGTACTGTGCGGAAGTCGGCCATAAGGGCATTAATCGAGCCCTTTTTGCTCAAATACTTGAGTCGGAGCTGCTCTACTTCTTCTGCATTTTGAGCAGAAAGAGTGCTCACTTCCTTCAAGAGTTCTTCTATTTTTTCTAATAACATAATCTTAATTTATATATTTTGAGTGCAAAGATAACATTTTTTGCTCAAAATATGAAATATCTCAAAAGAAAGTTGTACTTTTGCATTGAAAATTTGAGAAATTTATAGGTTTATGAAGAAACTTTCTTTTTTATCAGTGTTACTGGCGGTCCTTACAGTCGTTTGTTTTACGTCTGTGGGATGCTCTGACAAGAAGCCGGCTCAGGTGCATGATTCTACATCTGTTGATTCTGTTGTCGCAGATACTCAAACTGTTGATTCTACGGAAAAATTGATCGAGGAGACTCCGATGCCTAAGGCTGCAGATGAGCTTTTTGATGATTTCGTCTTTAATTTTGCTGCGAATAGAAAACTGCAGATGAAACGTGTTCATTTCCCATTGCCTGTCTATCACAATGATAAACTCGTAAAATCGATAGGAAAACGGGCTTGGAAAATGGAGCATTTCTTCATGCATCAGGATTATTACACCTTGATTTTTGATAATCAGAAGCAGATGAATCTGGTGAAGGATACTGCTATCGATCATGTAGTCGTAGAAAAGGTGTTCTATGCCAAGAAAAAGGTGCAGCAGTTCCTCTTCAATCGCATCAATGGTGAGTGGATGATGACTTCTATCAATTATAAGCCTATGTACTCCAACATGAATGCCAGTTTCTTGAAGTTCTATGGACATTTTGCAACGGATTCTGCTTTCCAGGCTAAACATCTCCACAATCCTGTGAAATTTGTTGGTCCAGATCCGGATGATGATTTCAGTACCATGAGTGGTGATATTGAACCGGAAACCTGGCCAGCCTTTGCTCCGCAATTGCCTCATGGAATGATATACAATATTATATATGGACAGAAATATGCTGAGAGCAATCAGAAAATCTTTGTGATACGTGGCATTGCAAATGGAATGGAAACAATATTGACTTTCAAGCGTATTCATGGAAAATGGATGCTTATCAAACTTAATATGTAATACAGAATGAAGGATATTAAAGATTATAGCCTCTTGGCTCACAATACTTTTGGCATAGCTGCTACTTGCCGTCGTTTTCTGGAATATGCTTCTGTAGAGGATGCGAGAAAGGTGGCTGAGATGCTTACAGAGCAAGATCAGCCTGTTTTGATTATCGGAAGTGGTAGTAACCTGCTTTTGACGGGTGATTATCCCGCTACGGTCATCCACTCTTCCATCTTGGGAATTCGTGCCATTGATAGGCAGGAACTCCTGAATGAAGGATGGATTACTGCTGCAGATGTAACTGCTGAAAAGACGATGGACTCTCTTGCTTCTCAAGAGGATGAAATCTTCGTAGAGTGCGGAAGCGGCGTTGTCTTTGATGATTTTGTTGCATATTGTGTTGAACATGGTTACTATGGTGCCGAGAATCTGTCGATTATTCCTGGTGAGGTGGGAGCCAGTGCGGTGCAGAACATAGGTGCTTATGGTGTTGAGGCAAAGGATATCATTTATAAGGTAGAGGCTGTTGAACTCTCTACGGGTAAGATTGTAAAATTTGATAATTCCGACTGCGAGTATAGTTATCGCCAGAGTAAATTCAAGAAGGAATGGCGTGATAAGTACTTGATTACCCGTGTGGTATATCGTCTGTCAAAGACCTATACTCCAGACCTTGACTATGGAAATATCCGCAGTTCTTTGGCAGAAAAAGGTATTTCTAATCCTACGGCAAAGCAGTTGCGAGAAGTCATCATAGATATTCGCAATGCAAAATTGCCGGATCCGAAGATTCAGGGCAATGCGGGTAGTTTCTTTATGAATCCTATCGTGGATAAGACTAAGTATGAGGAATTGGTATCGCTTTATCCGAACATGCCTCATTATACGATAGATGCATGTCATGAGAAAATTCCTGCAGGATGGATGATTGATCAGTGTGGATGGAAAGGTAAGAGTCTTGGGCCTGCTGGTGTTCATGATAAGCAGGCGCTTGTCTTGGTAAATCGAGGTGGTGCTAAGGGACAGGATGTGGTCAGGTTGTGTAAGGCTATTCAGGATGATGTCTTTCATAAGTTTGGCATTGAGATTCACCCTGAGGTAAATATTAAATAAAGAGTTGTCTCATGAATAGTAAGCTAAAGATAACTTTATTGGGAACAGGAACATCAAGTGGTGTTCCTGTTTTGGGATGTTATTGTGAGGTCTGCAGAAGCCAGAATCCAAAGGATAAGAGGTTTCGCTGTGCAGTATTGGTAGAAACGGATCATACCCGGATACTGATAGATGCAGGTCCTGATATTCGCATGCAACTTCTCCGTGTTCCTTTCCGTAAGTTAGATGGGGTGCTGATTACTCATATCCATTATGATCATGTAGGAGGAATGGATGACTTGCGCGGTTTCTGTAAGTTTGGAGATATTCAGGTTTATGGTGACGGGTTGGTTACTTCCACTTTGCCCCATACCATGCCTTACTGTTTCCCTGCTAATCCTGAACTCCTTTATCCCGGTGCTCCAAAATTATCGCTGCATACCATAGAGCCTCATCGTGAATATACGATAGGGGATATCTCCTACATGCCAATTAGGGTAATGCATGATAAAATGCCTATTTTGGGCTATCGTTTCGGAAAGTTTGCCTATATCACGGATATGAAGTCGATGGATGATGAAGAATATACTTATCTGGAAGGGGTAGAGGTACTGGTAATCAATGCGTTGCGTTTTGAGAAGCCTCATCACAGTCATCAGCTGGTAGATGATGCCATCCGTGTGGCAAGGCGCATAGGAGCCAGACAGGTTTATCTTACTCATGTAACTCACCAGATTGGCTTATACGAAAAAGCCAACAGACGACTGCCTGCTGGCTTCAAGTTTGCTTATGATACTCAAGTGATAGAAATCCATTAAAGCATACCCTTGGAACTTGGCAGTTCGAAGTGGTAGATGTCTCGCTTCACTGCCATTTTCAGTGAGCGGGCCAGCGCTTTGAAGATTCCTTCTATCTTATGGTGTTCATTTTCACCCTCTGCCTTGATGTTGAGATTCATCTTGGCTGCATCGCTTAAGCTTTTGAAGAAATGCTTAAACATCTCCGTAGGCATTTCGCCTACTTTCTCTCTATGAAATTCTGCATCCCATATCAGCCATGGGCGACCTCCGAAATCCAATGCTACCTGGCACAGGCAGTCGTCCATTGGCAGGCAATAGCCATATCTTTCAATTCCTCTTTTATCACCTAATGCCTGAAGGAGACATTCACCGAGGGCTATACCTGTATCTTCGATGGTATGGTGCTCATCTACTTCGAGATCTCCCTTGGTATGTATGGTGAGATCCATCATGCCATGCTTGCCTATTTGCTCCAGCATGTGGTCGAAGAAGCCCAATCCTGTTGATATATCACATTTTCCCGAACCATCGAGATTTACCTTGATATAGATGTCTGTTTCCTTGGTGGTGCGCTTCACCTCAGCGATACGGTCACCTGCAAAGAGAATTTCTGCTATCTTGTCCCAATCCATTCCGTCTTTGCCGAGGATGAGGCTCTTGCAACCGAGATTTTCTGCTAATTGTGCATCTGTCTCTCTGTCTCCGATTACATAACTGTTGGCCAGATCATACTCTGGATTATTCATGTATTCTTGCAGCATTCCCGTACCCGGCTTTCTCATAGGTGAATGATCTTCCGGAAAATGTCGGTCGATATGCTGTTTTTCAAAATGGATACCTTCGCTTTCCAAACTCTGGATGATAAAATTGTGAACAGGCCAGAAAGTTTCTTCAGGAAAACTGTCAGTGCCTAAACCATCCTGATTGCTCACCATGATTAACTTGAAATCTGTATGTTGTACTATGAAAGAGAGATTTCTGAACACGCCCTTGGTAAAGACGAGCTTTGCAAAGCTATCTATCTGTTCATCCTCTGGTTCTTGAATCAAGGTTCCATCGCGGTCGATGAAAAGCAATTTTGTCTTTTTCATTGAATTCTGTATTTTTATGTTGATACTATTTTATGATGCTTTAAAGTGAAAGCAGCTTCATTGGTAGATGAAAGCCTTTTCTTTGGCAAGTGAAAGCAGTTTCATTGGAAGATAAAAGTAGCTTCATTGATTAGTGAAAGAGCCTTCATTTGTATTTTGCAATTCTTTTTTCTTTTTCTCCAGACTGGTATTTGAACCATAGAGATAGGCATAGGAAATGCCTAACCAACTTGCAACGTATGTCAGGACAAATATCGTGATACTCAAGACAATCAAAAGTAATGGAGTGAAATAAGCAGGGACTCCAAGCGGGTCGCCACCTAAAGCTCCCATTTGAGATGACATCTGTGCCCAACTCATGATGAAGGTTGGTATCAGTACGATACAGGAAATGATGCAGATAATGATCGTTCCCAAGAAACCCATCAGGAAAATGCTGCCCAGATGTTTGACTCCCTCTTTGTAAGTGCTCCAAGGTTTCAGCTTTTCTTCTTTTTGTTTGAGCATAACATGGGGGATGATATGGGCAAATGGTAAAGCCAAGATCGCAACGATAACCAATAAGATTATTGCGACAATGCCCGTTACTGCATAAGTCAGAGTTAAAGTTGAATTTGCTGCCATAGCCTTGGTTGCCATGGCTTGGTAAATAGCAGACGTGCCTTCATATCCGAAACCGATGGCAAAACCACCTATTATTTCGAATATAATATATACGATGGTGAATTTCAGTAAATTCTTCCAGAATGATGTCTTGGTAAGCCATGTCCAGATAGCAGCACTACTGAGACAGAATGAAAACCATGTCATTGCATAAATGATGGTTTGCAGAAGGTATGACGTGATGGGATTTTCTACTCCCCAATCATGCAATCCCTTATTGGGCATTCTGAAATATACGGTAATTGCCATCAGAATAGCATAGATGAGTGTAGCCCACCATGTCTTCTTGATGAGTGAAGTAAAATGGCTTCCGGTGTAATCGTAAGCAGCTTTCATACAGGATGTTATGCTGCGGTTCTTGAATAAAACTTTAGTATACATGATCATCTTCGTTTATGAATGTTTCCTTCCTTTTAAAAACGTTTTCTTTCTTTATGAGAAGGATATGTCTTGCCTTCTGAATTCTGCACAAGTAATAGCGGTGGCTATCGCCACATTGAGACTGTCTGCAGTGGCTCTTCCTTCCGGGAAGTTGGGAATTAACAAGCGATGGTTGACGAGCTTTGTCAATGCAGGAGAGATACCTTTGCCCTCATTTCCCATGATGATAAAACCGCGGTTCTCTAACTTTTGCTGGTAGATGTTCTCGCCATCCAACAGAGTACCATAAATCGGTGTCTCCTGAGAAAGTGACTCCATCAAAGCCTGCAGGTTTCCATATTCCACTTTTACGCGGGCTATACTACCCATGGTAGCTTGCACTACTTTGGGATTATAGACATCTGCTGTGTCCAGACTGCAGTATATATGTTCGATGCCAAACCAGTCTGCGATTCGTATGATTGTTCCCAGATTTCCCGGGTCTTGGACTCCATCCAGTGCAAGATTGAGAATCGATGTATCTACTTCGGAAAAGCCTGTAGTAGATGTAGGGTGTTCCCTGCCGACCTGTTTGAAAACAGCAAGAACCTGTTGGGGGTGCTGTAAGAAACTCACTTTTTTGAGTTCTTCATCAGTTACTTCAATCACTTCTGTTGAGGCTCCAAAGTGTTTTCCTTTCAGCCATTCTTCTGTAGCAACAAGGATTTCTGCAGGCTGGAGTTCCAGGAGGTCTTCCACCACCTTATGTCCTTCGGCTACAAACACACCTTCTTTATTTCGGTTCTTTTTTAGCTCGAGTGAGTGAATATATTTAATTTTATTCTTGCTAATCATATATGTTATTTTCTATTCTTGTTATGAATCTTGTAATCCCTTTACTATAGGACTTATTTTTGGCAAAGTTACATTAAAAATAGGACATGGCAAAATATTCCTCCTGTTAAAGCCTTAATTTGTTTGAATTTTTATATTTTTTTTTCGTTGGCTCGATTTTTTGTCGTAACTTTGCAGCAATGAAGAGATATAGTTATATTCCGTTTTCAATCCTTTTGTTGACTACAGCTTGCTCTACTGGCAAGTATGTACAAGAGGGTGAGTATATATTAGATAAGGTGGCGGTTGTGTCAGATCAGTCTGATTATAATGCTTCCCCTCTATCTCAGTATGTACGTCAGAAAGAGAAGCCCAAGTTGTTTTCGCTTTTCAGAAATCCTTTCAGTCGCAAGCCTGTCATTTATGATACCTTGCAGGCTCGTCTGTCCTGTCAGGATCTGATGACGGCCATGCAGAATGAAGGATATATGAATGCGGGTGTTTCTCTTTATACTGAGACAAAAGGGAAAAAACTGAAGGCTACCTATCTCCTTCATCCTGGTCAGCCTTTTCTGATAGGAAAGGTAAATTATGACATCCAGGATGAAGGTATCCTGCAGTTGTTGCATCTCGACCAGCCTGCTAATCAGCAGATCAAGCCAGGAATGCGTTTTACTGTCGAAACTTTGGATAATGAGCGAAAACGTATTGCCAGTTTATTATCAGATAATGGATACTTCCGTTTCAATAAGGATTTTATTCACTTTGCGGCTGATACAATCATGGGGCGCAAGGATATAGCTCTGACGCTTCAGTTGAGAAAGTACAAGCCAAATAACAATTCTCCAGAAGTTGATCATACTCGTTATCTGATACGTGATGTGCTTTTCCAAAGTAATGATAGTGATCGAATCCATCTTCGCAAACAGGTTCTTCTCAATGCGACAGCTATCAAAGAAGGGCGACCTTATGATGCTTCTGCCTTGCAGCGGACATACAATAATTTCGCCCGTCTCCAAGCTGTAAAATATACGAATATTAAATTTGCGGAAGTGCCAGATACCAATTTGCTGGATTGTCATATTCAGATAAGTACCAATAAGCCTTCTACTATCTCTTTCCAGCCGGAAGGTACTAATACTGCTGGTGACTTGGGTGCTGCAGCATCCATTACCTATACCAATCGTAATCTCTTTCATGGAAGTGAGCAATTGAGTATAGAATTCCGTGGTGCTTATGAGGCTATTACCGGTTTGGAAGGTTATCAGGATCAGAACTATACGGAGTTTTCTGTAGAAACAAAATTGGTTTTCCCTCGTTTCCTTGCTCCATTTCTTTCCAAGAGTTTTAGGCGCAGACAGACAGCAAGTTCAGAATGGGCTGTAAGTTGGGATTTTCAGAATCGACCAGAATTTCATCGTAGAGTATTCTCTTCTGCATGGCGTTATCGCTGGAGTGAACCGAAGCATCATCTGAATTACCGCTTTGATTTGTTGGATCTCAATTATGTGTATATGCCTTGGATCTCTTCTACGTTCAAGCGTGATTATCTGGATAATGCGGAAAACAGGAATGCTATCCTGCGTTATAACTACGAGGATATCTTTATCATGAAGACTGGTTTTACTGTCAGTTATACGGATGGAGTAGATGCAGTCAGGGCTAATTTTGAGTCGGCTGGTAATCTGCTGAATGGTGTCTCTAAAGGATTTGGATTTAAAACCAATTCTCAGGGACAACATACTTTGTTTAATATCGCTTATGCGCAGTATGTGAAGTTTGATTTTGATTATACTCATCTGTTCCAGTTTGATAAGCGTAATGCCTTGGCTCTTCATGCTGGTCTGGGAGTTGCTTATCCTTATGGTAATAGCACGGTGCTGCCTTTTGAGAAGCGATATTTCTCAGGTGGTGCCAATTCCGTAAGAGGTTGGAGCGTAAGAGAATTAGGTCCGGGTAAGTTTAAGGGTACTGATGGCCGTATCGATTTTATCAATCAGACGGGTGATGTCAAACTCGACTTAAATGCTGAGTATCGCTCTTCTTTATTCTGGAAATTGCAGGGTGCGCTCTTCATAGATGCAGGTAATATCTGGACGCTCCGCAATTATGCAGAACAGCCAGGTGGCCAATTCAAGTTTACTGAATTCTATAAGCAGATAGCCGCTTCGTACGGTATGGGTCTGAGATTGAACTTTGATTATTTCATCTTGCGATTTGATGTAGGTATGAAAGCTATCAATCCTGCTTATGAATCAGAAAAGGAACATTGGTCTATCATCCATCCAAAGTTGAGCCGTGATTTCGATTTTCACTTTGCAGTAGGTTTGCCTTTCTAAAAAGGGAAGGGCAAACCTATTTTTGTAAGGTAGGTAACTGCTTGAGTTCTACTTTCCATTTGCCATTATGAATAGTCATAGGTAATGTGAACTTCGACTGTTTGATGAGGCGGGCTTCTTTACCGATTGTATCCATTTGGAGGAAATTGGTTATTTCCAGATTGACGGTAGCTGTTACTTCATCTTCATTGAAGTCTATGTCTCCAATTTCAATTTGAGCATCTTCGTTTTTTGCTTTCAGTAGCTCTATGTCAGCTTGGTGTACGTTGCTTGCAGCATAGCGTAACCAAACCTTTGATTCGGGCGTGCAAAACCTGGCTGCTTTTTCAAAATGCCAATTATAATAGTAGGTAGCGAAGGAATCAATGTCTGCTTTCAGTTGTTCTTCGCTTCCTTTATGTGGCTGGCAACTCATGAGTGACAAAAAAAAGAATAAACTTCCGCATACCATGGTGGGAAGTATGGGATATAAGTGTTTTTTTATGTATGTAATTACATTTCTTGCCATAAAACTGATGTTTAAATCTTATTAATTTGCTAAAAATTGCTACAAAGGTACTAAAAAACTTTGTAATATGAGTTTTTTTTGCTAATTTTGCATGAAAATATAATTTAAAATGCTGAGATTTATTTCCTTCGGCAGTGGAAGTAGTGGTAATTGCTACTATCTTTACACTGAGACGGATTCTATATTGATAGATGTAGGTGTCGGATTGAGAAGCTTAAAAAAGCATTTTCATAATTATGGCATGCAGTTTGAGGATATTCATCATATCCTTATCACTCATGATCATGCAGACCATGTTAAGTCTGTGGGAAGTTTGAGTAATGATTTTCATCTACCGGTATATACAACCCGTAAAGTTCACATGGGGATAGAGAGGAATTATTGTGTTCGCAAGAAGATCGTTCCGCAAAATGTCCATGTCATAGAAAAAGGGATTCCTTTTACTCTGGGAGAGTTTAAGGTTACACCATTTGGAGTTCCTCATGATAGTACCGATAATGTGGGCTATTTTGTGGAACAGGGTGGTGTATGCTTCTGTCTGCTTACTGATGTCGGACATATTACAGAAGAAATGCACGAATTCATAGGTCGTGCTAATTATCTGGTAATAGAAGCAAACCATAGTGTTGAAATGTTGTTGCAGGGTAATTATCCTCAATATTTGAAAGATCGTATTCTGGGTCCTAACGGACATCTGAGTAATGATGCTTGTGGAAAGGCACTTGCTGAATATGCAACTTCTAATCTCCGACATGTTTGGCTCTGTCATCTTAGTGAAGAAAACAATCATCCGGAATTGGCACGAAAGACTGTTGAACAAGTTTTGAGAAGTTATGGCATCGTGGCAGGAAAGGATTTCGGTTTGGAAGTGCTGAAACGTAAAACTCCGAGTGAAATCTATAAGTTATTATAATATGTATGCAGAAGGGGGTGTATTAAGCTGTTAATTTTGCTTGATACACCCCCTTTGTTAGAATTATCTGTTGCTGCATGACCTGCAAACAAGAATCTATTTCTTTACTTCTTTCTGTTTGTTTAGCTTTTTGATGACAGAGTAAGCATCATAAAGACCTAATTCTCCAGCTTTAGACAAATCTTGGATGGCAGTAGCCTTATTGCCTGTTTTTGAACGTGCTATACCTCTATTATAATATGCTTCTGCAAGTTTGTTGTCTATTTTGATAGCCATTGTATAATCATCAATGGCCTTAGATAATTCCTTGCGGTTAGCATGCAGATTTCCTCTATTATAATAAATGTATGCATTATTGTTATTGCTCAGACGGATCGCATCACTGAAATCTGCTTCTGCAGAATGGATGTTGATGATAGGCTGTCCTTCTGAAACATTGAATTCGTCCATTTCTGTCTGACAAACGGCTCTTTGCCAATATGCTAATGCGTTGGTGTCGTCCAACTTGATGTATTCTGTGAAATCACTGATGGCTGCCTCAAAGTCACGCAATACGGCATTGGCAACAGCCCTGTGAATCAGAAGCTCCTTCTTTCTTTCGTCATCTTTTGCTACGCTTAATTCTGCCGATAGTTTATCAATCAGCGAGATTATTTTCATAGAGCCGTTCTCGTCCAGTTGTTCCTTGTTGCAAACGATGTAGAGCTTTGTGTCCTTGTTTTGTTTGTTCAGAATATTGAGTTGCTCTACGTCCCTGTCGAATGCCTGTACACCCGTAATATTTTGTGTACTTGGGAAATAACTGATTCTGTACATAGGGAGATAAGCAGTCTCCACCAATCTGTTTTGAATGCGTCCGCGATACTCACTCTTGTATTCGTGCTCGTATTTTGGTTCGTCTTCTACTACAAGGCTTGCAAACTTATTCGGATCAATTTCTGAGCGTTTACGTATTTCTTTCTTGGTCTTGGAGCTCCATCTCGGTTGTATTCCCAGATGTTTGTTCATTTGTGCTTTAAGTATGCGGAATTCGTCAAGCTCCGCCTTATTTGTCATGCCAAGTCGTCTGTAACAGTTGGCACGATAGGAGAGCCCTGTCCAGAAATTAGGAAATTGATTGATTACCGTTGTAAAGTCACGGATGGCTGCACGGAGATTTCCTGTTTTCTCATGCAGGAGCGCACGGTTGAAAATCGCCATGAAATTTTGTGGCTCCATCTTGATGACGAAGTCAAAGTCGGAGATAGCTCTGTTGTCGTCTCCCAGTTGTACACGCATCAGACCACGGTTGTAGTGTGCGAGGAAATTATTCGGATCCAGGTCCAGTGCATTATCATAATCGCTCATAGCTCCCCTTAGATTGTTGAGGTTGATACGAGCCAAGGCCCTATTGATATAGTTGTTTACATTGTTAGGCTTGAAATGCAAAGACTTGGTGAGAGCCTCATCGGCAATGCTCCATTCTTTTCTTGCGAGAGCCATGTAGGCACGTGTGGTCCATGTATCTCCATCGTATGGATTGAGTTCCAGACTTTTATCCAGCCATTTTTCTGCACTTATGGTATCTTTTTTCTGGAGATACACTTCTGCCTTGAGAGAATAAGCATTGGAAAAGTCATGCCACTGCTTGATGATAGAATCAAGTTGTATCAGTGCAGGATCGTATTTCTTGTCCTGCATCAGACAGAGCGCACGGTTGAACCAATAGTTGCGATTTCTCGGTTCAATCTTGATGGCAGAATTGTAATCCTGGATAGCCTCATCATATTTGCTCTGTCTGATACGGCAAATAGCACGTAGGTCATAGATATCATTGATATATGGGTTGAGATGCAATGCTTCTGTAGCATCGCTCTCAGCACCCGTATAGTCATCGAGGCTGAATTTAGCCACGCTGCGATAATACCATGGTTCATAGAGATATGGCTTGGCGCCAATTGCTAAATTAAAGTATTTAATAGACAAAACATAGTCTTCGTAATACAGAGCACTTCTGCCTGCAGTAATGAGGCGATCTACTCGATATTGCGCAGCAACCGGTGCTATAGACAATGCAAGGAAAGCTATAGCCAAGAATCTCTTTTTGTTCATACTGAATGTATAAATAGAACTAAAACCTATTGAAAATGCTTTTTCGCTGATTAGCGACGAATTTTAGTGCGATAAGCACAGCGGAATTTGCCCTTGATGATGTTTTTAAGTTTACCGGCAATCATGTTTTTTCGTAGAGGTGAAATGCGATCTACAAACATGGTGCCCTCCAGGTGGTCAAATTCATGCTGCATAACTCTTGCCAGATAACCTTCCACCCATTCGTCGTGCTCCTGATACTCTTCATCAAGATATTTCACATGGATACGGGTAGGGCGGGTTACTTTTTCTGAGATGCCAGGGATAGACAGGCAGCCTTCTTCCAAAGACTCTGTCTTGCTTTCCTCGTCGCGCTCGATGATGTGAGCATTGATAAATGCTTTTCTGAAACCTTTGTACTCAGGGAAATCCTCGCTAAGTACATCCAAATCGATAACTACAACACGGATGTCGAGACCAATCTGAGGGGCAGCAAGACCTACTCCGTTGCTTGCGTCAAGAGTTTCATACATGTTGGAAATCAGCTGTTTCAGTTCCGGATAATCCGGAGTAATATCTTCAGCCACTTTTCTTAATACAGGCTGACCATATATATAAATAGGTAAAATCATTTTCTGGATTGCAAAAAATCTTGTAAAATAATGGTGGCGCTAATCTCGTCCACCAGTCCTTTGTTTTCTTTTCTTACTTTCTTCTTAACTCCGCCGTCTATCATTGCTCGATGGGCGAGTACAGAAGTGAATCTTTCATCATAGTACTCAATGGGAATCTCCGGGTGAGCCTTTCGCCATCTGTTGAAGAAATTCTCCACACGCGCCAGATTTTCACTGGGTTGCCCGTTGGGCTGCATCGGCTTGCCGATGACAATACGCTCCACCTGTTCTTTTTGTATATAGCCTTCGATGAAGGCAAATAGTTCAGATGTAGCAACAGTGGCCAACCCACCTGCAATAATCTGCAATGGGTCGGTCACTGCCAGTCCGGTACGTTTCTTACCGTAATCTATGGATAAGATGCGCATTATTTCTTAAAGAGCAACCAAGCGTCTGGGTACTTGCTGGCACGGAGCTCGTTACGGCTCTTTACGGCACCAGCCTTATCTACGAATGTGGAAGCAACCACACGATACATATTGCGCTCACTGTTGAATACGATTTGTGCGTCATAGCCAGAACTCTTCAATGTGTTGTAGAGACCCTCTGCGTTAGCCTTCAAAGAGAAAGAACCTACTACTACGCTGAAATTCTGGAGACCAGAACCTGCAACGAGTGATACATTCTCCTGACGTACTGATGCATTATCTACTTCTGTATTTGTTGATTCGCTAGGAGTAGTTGTCTCCAATGGAGTAACAACTGGTTCTGTTGTTGCAGGCTGCTGTACTTCCTGAGCCTGTGCTTTCTCGTATGCTTTCTTATACATGCTTTCTTTAGACTTACAACTTGCAAGTGCCAAAACAATGCACAAGCCTAAGCTCAAAACTGATAATTTCTTCATAACTTAATGTTTTTATTGTTTAACTTATTTGATTTCTTAGTTGTTGAGTAGTGATATAATCACCAACAGTTGACAATTCGTGTCGCTTTCGTTCTGCGAAAATACAAATAATATTGCAAATACAACAAGAAACCTCGCATAAAGTTTGTTAAAACGTGGGTAATACAACACCTTTAAATAAAAATTAAGGAAAAAATCATTGTTTATTGAATTTTATTTAGTACATTTGCAACATAAAGAAGTCATCGGACCATCTTTTAAGGTTAGCCCGTTGATCTCTTGATAACATGTTTAACAATAAAAACTTAGTAATTATGAAAGCATTAGGTTACATTGGAGCTTTCCTCGGCGGTGCAATCGCTGGTTCAGCTTTAGGTTTGATTTTTGCTCCTGAGAAGGGTGAGGATACACGTAGCAAGATTGCTGATGCAGTTGACAATTTCTGCAGCAAGCATAACATCAAACTCAGCAAAAAGGATGTTGATGATTTGGTAGATGACATCAAGGACGCTGCTCCTGAGGTATAATTTGTCATGTCTTTTTGAGGACGATAATTTATCATGATGTTTTCTAACGATAAAAATGTAGAAACTATTGGGCAACTTGTTGAAGTGCTCAAACACTATATCGGGCTTCAGACGGAATACGTGAAGCTCGATATAGTGGATAAAGTAGTACGCTTGCTGACTGCCTTAACTGTTACCGTAGTGTTAGTCGGCTTGCTCATGATTGCCCTTATTTATTTGTCTTTTGCCTTGGCTTATGGCTTGGGTGAACTTATTGGAAATGTTTGGGGATTCTGCATCGTTGCGGCAATATACCTATTTATATTAGTGGTATTCATTATATTCCGCCATCAATGGATAGAACGTCCTTTGGTGAAATTCCTTGCAGGTATTCTTATGCAAAAATAATGATAAGATGATGAATCAAGATAATTCTAATCCGACGCAATATAGTTCATTGACAGAAATCCGTTTGCGAAAAGAATTGTTGCAAAAGGATATCGAGGCTGATGATGCAAGAATCAAGGCTTTGTGGAAATCATTATTTTCAAAGCCTGATGCTTTATCCAAGAACGCAAGCCCAGGCAAAAGGATGCAGAGTCTGTTTTCCATCGGTGTTAGTGCATTCGATGGGGCTTTGTTGGCTTGGAAACTCTATAGAAAATTCAAGAAAACATAAAAAAAGGGTCACCGCTGTGACCCATTCCTTGTTAACCTTAAATCTAATACTATGAAAAACACACATACAAAAATAGTTATTATATCCGAAATAGCAATGGATTTTTATGAAAATCCGTTTATTTATAACCTACTTTAACATTTGTGCGCTTGTACTTAAATAAAATTAAGGCTAAATACCGATACTATAAGCATCAAGCATTTAGCCTTTATCTTGTTGGATTTATGCCGAAAAATTATATGATAACTTCAGCTAATCTTTGTCTTACGTTTAGATTCTTATTACCTGTTTTACTCCCTTTACTGCACTCAGTTTCTTGATGAGTGTTTCGGTCTTTGTAGCATCATCTATCATGACGGTTACATTACCAGAGAAGAGTCCATCCTTGGATGAGATGTTGATTCCACGCATCACGAGTTTATCTTCTTTAGAAATGATATTGGTAATGTTGCTGACAATACCTATGTCATCATTTCCGATAATTCGCAGAGTAATGGCATATTTGGAAGTACCTTTTCCGCTCCAGCGGGCTCTTACGATGCGGTAACCGAAACGTCTGCGCAATTCGCGGGCATTTGGACAGTCGGTACGGTGAATCTTGATACCTTTGTTGATGGTTACGAAACCAAAAATCGGATCACCATAGATAGGGTGACAACAATGAGCAAGTTCGAAATCTATACCTTTGAGATTTTCGTCTATAGTAAGCACGTCGTCGCTTTGTTTCACCAGTTCCTCTGTTGGATTTTCGTATTCGAAGTTGGCTGCGCTTTCAGCAGGTCTGGTAGCGTTGGACAAGTTGAGCTCGTGGTCACGTTCTGCCACGTATCTGTCGATAACACTATTGACATCCAGTTTTTCTTCTGCTATATCTTTATAGAAATCCGAGTTCTCTTTGTAGCCCATCTTCTTGATGATACGCGCCATCGTGCTCTCATCAATATCGATTTTGCGGTTTTTAAATCGTCGCTCGATAAGTTCTTTGGCAAGGAGACCATCCTTCTTCTGGGTTTCCTTGAGGGCGAGTCTGATTTTTGCTTTTGCCTTCGAGGTCTGTACGATATTCAACCATTCTTGTCTTGGCTTTTGATTGCTCTGGGTGAGAATCTCAATCTGGTCGCCGGAATGGAGCTCTTGTCTGAAGCTTACGGCCCTTCCGTTGATTTTACCTCCCACGCAGTTGTTGCCAATACGCGAGTGGATATAGTAGGCGAAATCAAGCACAGTGGCACCTTTCGGGAAGTTGAGCAGATCACCCTTCGGGGTAAATACATACACCTCATCTTCCTTCAGATCTGTGGTGAACTGGTCCATCAATTGCAGATCGTCATTGTTCTCCAGCGCACTTCGGATATTGGCAAGCCATTCGTCAATGCCGCCTTCTCCCTGTCTGATACCTTTATAGCGCCAGTGGGCAGCCAGGCCATGCTCGGCGATATCGTCCATGCGTTCTGTTCTGATTTGTACTTCCACCCATTTCTTTTCCGGACCCAGTACGGTGGTGTGCAAACTTTCATATCCATTACTCTTAGGTACGGATAACCAGTCGCGCATACGCTTCGGATTAGGCTGATACATGTCCGTGATGATGGCGAACACTTGCCAGCATTGTTTGTATTCCATTTCACGAGGCACATCAAGGATAATTCTGATGGCAAACAGGTCATATACACCTTCAAATCCGCATCCCTGCTTTTTCATTTTCTGCCAGATGGAATGGATGCTCTTTGTTCGTCCCTTCATGTGATATTTCAGTCCAGCTTCATTCAACTTTTCCTGAATAGGTTTGATAAAACGAGCGATATAAGCATCTCGGGATGCTTTTGTGGCATTCAATTTCTCCTTTATTAAATAATAGGCATCATGCTCCAGATACTTCAGACTGAGATCTTCCAGTTCGCTCTTCAGTTTATAGAGACCCAATTTGTGGGCGAGTGGGGCATAGAGGTAACTGGCTTCCTCGCTGACTTCCTTTTTAGCCTCTTCCTGCTTCGTGTCTCTTATCTGTCGCATCACATTCACGCGGTCTGCTATCATGATGAGGATCACACGCATGTCTTCAGAAAACGAGATGAGCAGATTTCTGAAATTCTCGCTTTCTATGATAGGATTTCGTTTGTACAGATCGTGAATGCGGAGCAGACCGCCGATGATGTGCTCCACGTTGTCACCATATTTGCGTTTGATGTCTGCTAAGGTCTGGTATCCGTCGATGACGCTGGTCTGCATCAGTATGGAAATGACACCATCTCGTTTCAGACCAATTTCGTTGACAGCTATTTCTGCAGTCTGGAGTGCATGCAAAATAGGATTCAGTCCAAACACGTCACGTCGTATTTGGTGATTTTCGAAAGCATGGTGGATATCCTCACGCAAATTGGTTTCATCTTCCTGCGTGAAAGTCTCTCCGATGGCATTTCTCAATCTTTCGAGGATGAGCAGGGTTTGCTCCTTCTCTTCGGGTGTAAATGTAAAAACTTCGTTCATTTTTATCCCTCCTTGTTAATATTTTGCTGCAAAGGTACAAAAAATCGCGCAAATATTTCGCTTTTTCAAAAAAAGTTACTATATTTGTGGCATAATCGCATAAAATAACATAAATGTGGTATTATGAATCAGCAAGATCTAAATCAAATCAAGGCTCGTGGCATTAGCGAGCAACAAATTGAACATCAGTTGGAGCAGATCAAGAATGGTTTTCCTTTCTTGAAGCTTGAGGCTGCTGCCGCTATCGGCAAGGGTATCATGGCTCCTACAGATGATGAAGTGAAAAATTATGAGCAGGCTTGGAATGAGTACAAGGCTGAGGGGCACAAAATCGTGAAGTTTGTACCTGCATCCGGTGCAGCCAGTCGTATGTTCAAGAACATGTTTGCTTTCTTGAGCGCTCCTTATGATGTACCTACTACAGACTTTGAGAAGCATTTCTTCGAGAACATCAAGAAGTTTGCTTTCCGTGAGGCTCTCTGTGAGAAATGTCGTGAGAATGAAGGCAAGGGCATCAAGAAACTGATGGGTGAAGGTAACTACAAGGCTGTGGTGGCTAACCTTTTGGAAGCAAAGGGACTCAACTACGGTCAGTTACCTAAGGGCTTATTGCTTTTCCATGAGTATTCTGCAGATGAGGTGCGCACTCCTATGGAGGAACACCTGGTAGAGTCTGCTCTCTATGCAAGTAGCAATGGTGAGGCTAACGTACACTTTACAGTTTCTCATGACCATTTGGAACTTTTCAAGCAGAAGGTGGCAGAGAAGGCTGATTTCTATGCAGAGAAGTTTGGTGTGAAGTACAACATCTCTTTCTCAGAGCAGAAACCAAGCACCGATACGATTGCTGCTAATCCTGACAACACGCCTTTTCGCAATGAGGATGGCAGCTTGCTGTTCCGTCCAGGAGGACATGGCGCTCTGATCCAGAATCTGAATGAAATTGATGCCGACGTTGTCTTTGTGAAGAACATTGATAATGTAGTGCCAGATCGCTTGAAAGCTGACACAGTAACCTATAAACAGGTTATTGCTGGTATTCTGGTTACGCTTCAGAAGAGGGCTTTCAAATACTTGAATTTGCTTGACTCTGGTCTTTATAATCATGAAAAATTGGAGGAGATTATCCGCTTCGTTCAGCGTGATCTCTGTTGTCGCCGTGCAGATATCAAGGAATTGGAGGATGCCGAACTGGTTATTTATTTGCGTAAGAAATTGAACCGCCCTATGCGTGTCTGCGGCGTAGTCAAGAATGTCGGTGAGCCTGGTGGCGGTCCTTTCCTTACTTATAATAATGATGGTACTGTAAGTTTGCAGATTCTTGAGAGTTCTCAGATTGATACAAACAATGAGGAATACATGAAGATGTTTACTCAGGGTACTCACTTCAATCCGGTAGATCTCGTTTGTGCTACAAAGAACTATAAGGGCGAACCATTCAATCTGCCTGATTATGTGGATTCTACTACTGGCTTTATTTCAAGCAAGAGTAAGAATGGTAAGGACCTGAAGGCATTGGAGTTGCCTGGTCTGTGGAATGGTGCGATGAGCGATTGGAACACCGTCTTTGTAGAAGTTCCTCTGAGCACTTTCAATCCAGTAAAGACCGTCAACGACTTGTTGCGTGATCAGCATCAGGCTGTCATTGGCGGTGTAAAGCACGAAGGAGGTTGCTGCTGCAAGCACTAATTTGATTGCGCCTATTTATCCTGCACTTACTATGATTCGTGCGTATATATAATAAGGTGTAGGAAGAAATAGAATACGGCGTAAGAAGACCTCTATAGGTTAATATTGGAAAAAAGTAAAGAAACATAGCAGAGATTCAAAAGTTTTTTGTACCTTTGCAGACTGAAAGCAGCGCTCCGGTCTGTCGCTGGCATTCCTTCATAGGAATGCGGGAGGAAAGTCCGGGCAGCATAGGGCATCCCACTTCCGAAAATAGAAGCTATTGGTGACAGTAGGTGTCGGCAGAAGAAAATAACCGCTTTTACTATCTTGCTCTTTGAGTGGGGTGGTGAGAGTAAGGGTGAGAAGGTGGTGTAAGAGACCACCAGCTGGCGGGTGATCGTCAGGTTGTGCCATCTGGGAGCTGTAAGCTCATGTAAACCGCAGTTTGAGGGCGGCTCGTCCGAAGTCTTCGGACTACTGTGGAGGGTAGAGTGCTTGAACCTAAGGGTGACTTTAGGGCTAGATAAATGGCAGACTCTGTTCTTACTTCTTGTAAGATACAGACAGAACTCGGCTTATAGGGGCACTGCTTTCTTTTTTTACAGAAAAAGAATGAAGGCGAAGGTTTCTCGTGATAAGATACCTTTGCTTTTTTCTTTTGTAATTGTTGTGGTGATTTTTGCAGGAATATTCAATATTTAATATAATAAGAAAATGAACTTAAAAGATCCAGAGAAGGAGTTTTTTGATGACTTCGAACATAAGGTGACTGACAAGATCAAAAAGTATGGCGACCGTCCAAACTTCCCAAAGTTGGAGGATTATGGTATCGAGCGGATGGAGTTGGAGGATTACCTCTTCGACAAGCAAGCCATCATGGATATGGGTGGTACTCCTCGCCATAAGATGACTGTTGGAGGTATTATTACTTTGATTCCAATCATCATCTTATCTGCAATGCCAGATAGTGCCTACGTTTATGGCAAGACCTGGACGTCCGTCTTGGCGATTGTCATTGGTTTGATGCTGACCCTCTGTTTTTATGCGGTTTTGAAAGCTATCATCCAAATGAGATTGAGCAAGCATAAAGATTCCAAGTTTGAGACTTACATAAAGGCAGTGCTCTTCTATCAACCTACAGAATAGTAGGCTGAACCCATTTTTATTGTGGTGTTCAGTATCATATTAGTGGTGCAGATTTCCTGCTAAACAGAGGCATTTGGATGGTAGGTTTTAATGATGCGCTTTATTAGGTTTTAATGATGCGCTTCGTTAGGTGCTAATGATGCGCTTTATTAGATGTTAATGATGCGCTTCGTTAGAGGTTAATGAAGCGCTTCGTTAAGTTGCGCTCTTTTTAAAGCAAATTTTTTACGCATAAAAAAAGAAAGTAGGCCGTTTTTGACCTACTTTCTTTGAGTAATATCTTAAAGTTGATATGATTATACGATACCCTGAGCCATCATAGCCTTAGCTACCTTCAAGAAACCTGCTACGTTAGCACCCTTTACATAGTTAACGTAACCGTCAGCCTCTGTACCATACTTCACACAGTTAGCGTGAATGTCGTTCATGATGTCGTGGAGCTTAGCGTCAACCTCCTCACGAGACCACTTCAAACGCTCTGAGTTCTGGCTCATCTCAAGACCTGATACAGCAACACCACCTGCGTTGGCAGCCTTACCTGGAGCGTAGAGAATCTTAGCATCCTGGAATACCTTGATAGCTTCTGGAGTAGATGGCATGTTAGCACCCTCGCTGACAGCGATCACACCATTAGCGATGAGAGCCTTAGCAGCTTCCTCGTTGATCTCATTCTGAGTAGCAGATGGGAGAGCGATGTCTGCCTTCTCAAACCAAGGCTTTGCACCCTCTACATACTTCACGCCATATTTCTCAGCATACTCCTTGATACGACCGCGCTCTACGTTCTTGAGTTCCATGATGTAGTCGAGCTTCTCGCGATCGATACCTTCTGGATCGTAGATGTAACCGTCAGAGTCAGAACATGTCACTGGCTTAGCACCCAACTCGATCAACTTCTCCATTGTATATTGAGCAACGTTACCAGAACCAGATACCAAAACAGTCTTGCCCTTGATGTCGATGTTCTTTGTAGCGAGCATGTTGCAGAGGAAGTAAACGTTACCGTAACCTGTAGCCTCAGGACGGATACGGGAACCACCGAACTCCTGACCCTTACCAGTCAAGACACCCTGGAACTGGTGAGTCAACTTCTTGTACATACCGAAGAGGTAACCAACCTCACGGCCACCAACACCTATATCACCTGCTGGAACGTCCTCGTCTGGACCCATGTGACGGTAAAGCTCAGTCATGAAAGCCTGGCAGAAACGCATCACCTCGTTGTTGCTCTTACCACGTGGAGAGAAGTCAGAACCACCCTTAGCACCACCCATTGGGAGAGTAGTCAAAGAGTTCTTGAATGTCTGCTCGAAAGCCAAGAACTTCAAGATGCTCAGGTTTACAGACTTGTGGTAGCGAAGACCTCCCTTGTATGGACCAATCACGTTGTTGTGCTGGATACGGTAACCCATGTTAGTCTGAACGTTACCCTTATCATCTACCCATGATACACGGAACTCGATGACACGGTCTGGAATGCAAAGACGCTCGATGAGGTTTGCTTTCTCAAACTCAGGGTGCTTGTTGTACTCTTCCTCGATGGTACCAAGTACCTGACTAACTGCCTGGATGTATTCAGGCTCATTAGGGAATCTTCTCTGGAGATTCGCGATTACTTCTGATGCTTTCATAATCTTAATCTTTTATTGAGTTTAAAATTTTTATTTTCTTGTTTGCGGTTGCAAAGGTAAAGAAAAAGATTGAAATAACAAACAAAAAGAAAGAAAAAATGATGTAAAAGTAGAAAAAAGTCACTTTTTTAACTTTTTGTAAGACGAAAGGGGCTATTTTTAGTGTACGTACACCTTATTATATATAGGGAATGCCTAAATTTATATCTGTAGTGTATCGAATAGGATAGAAGGGTACCTCTTTTATTTTTCCGTGGGCAGGGAAAAATTTGCGCCTGCCCACGCAGAAAAAAATCCTCGGCGAAAGGAAATTTCCTTCTGCCGAGGATTCTGATGTTTATGATAGGAAGTAAATTGTTACTTCTGTATCGTTATTTTACTTTTTAAAACCATTATTTCTTGATAACCTTCTTGGTCTTTCCGTCAGTGGTCTTCACAATGTAAACATTGCCAGAAGTCATACTGCTAACCTGCTGACCAGCGAGGTTGTAGATGGCGTTGATACCGTTAGGGAGAGTAACGGTCTGAGGCTTGTTGATGCCTGTGGTGGTTGCGCCCTTAATATTAAGAGTATATACGTTTTGTTTCTTCAAGTCATTTGAAGTAATAGTTATAGTAACTTTAATACCGTCTGCAACCTTTTCGAGAGTCTTGTTGATGTAAGCACCATTTCCGTCTGATTCAACTTCGATATCACTCAAATTTACAACACCATTGGCATTTGTTGTATATTCTGTTTTGCCAGCTTCAAACAAATCATTTTTGTTCAACTTCAATGACTTTAAGTTCGCATTGTATATGAGACTCAAGTCATCAATATAGATGTAGTCAGGATTGTTTGCATCTTTGCTTGCAACGCCTGGCTCGGCGTTTGTAGAAATAGTTACAAGAATAGCCTTTGGGTTTATAACTTTAATTTCTTTATTCTCGTCTTCTTTTGGTTTGTAACTATCATAATCGAAGTCTGCTGTTACTTTTTGCCAAACATCTGTTCCTTCAATAGTCTTGTTAGCAGCTACAGCTACAATGTTACTATATGGTTTGTTTTCTGGGTCTTGATAATATGATCCATCTGTGATTACTGCTCTTAAGGATGCAAACTTGTAGCTTAAATTGTCTTGACCTTGCTTGAAGCGTGTCCAAAATTCAATTGCGTCAGGCTTTGCTGTGAATAATGCGTAGAAAGGATCACCATTGTCATCTACATCTGTATTGCTTATATCTAAGAATGCATGATTTGATGTTGAATTTGGGTTGGCACTACCTGCATTGAGTCTTCCCGTTGTTACTGTACCGTTGGCTGGTACATTAAAAGGAAGTGCTGATTTTATAAGAAGACATTTTGTACTGTATGAGTTTTCTCTAACATCTTCAGACATAAAAGATTGCTTTTGTTGTCTGGCTGTTCCTAAACCAGAACCAGCTTTTGCACTGGTAAAAGAATGCCAGTGGTTGGCCTCTTCAGATGTGTAATCATTGCCATAAGCAGTATATGTTGCAGTGTGGAACTTTTCGAAGTCAAAGTTTTGAATGTATGTTCCGGCAGGTGTAAAATCTACTTTTATATCCATACCCAAAGCATTGATGGTTATATTGGCACCTAAGTCATTTCCATTAAGCAGAGCATTAAGATTGATAGCTACAGGAACTCCTTGTAACTCTCCTGTAGAATCTTCATTTGGTTGGATAATTGTTTCGCCATCGAAAGCCAATTTGGTAATATCACCAGTTTCTTTTCCTTCAACATCTGTTACATGAATTGTACCAACGTTCATAGCGCTGCTACCAGCTTCGAAGTAGAAGTTTTTGATAATAAGTTCATATTTACCATCTGTCTGTTGGTTTACAGTGATAGTGGTATTCTGATTAATGTTTAAGTTGCCCATGTCTGCAACAAAAATATTCAAATTTCCTGAATACTCTTTTGCCTGCATGGAAAATGCAGCAAGTAAAAATGCTACAGAAGTAAATAAATTCTTCATAATTACATTTCCTTTCTTTTAAATTATAGTCTTATTTATTTTTATTTTAATTGATATATTAATCCGATTTCACCATAGATGGGGTACATTGGCTGCTCAATAACACTGAAGTTTTTCTTAAATACTTCAGAGAGTCCCCAGGTAAGTCCTGCGAATCCACCCCAGCGTTTAGAGAAATACCAGTCAACACCAGCATCGATTCCAAACTGCCAGTTACGCATGTCATCAGAGAAGTCGAAGTCACCGCGTGAGTTGGCATCATTCCCCAATTCTATCTTTGGACCAGTAGGACTGCCTTCACGGAGATAGCCGTCATAGGCATATCCGCAGAATTTGTGAGAGCTGACGTATGAGAAGTAGGGGCCTAACTTCAGGCGAACCTTATCGCTCAAATCGTAAGTTGCCTGTACTGGGATAGTACCTAAACTTTGGTCAACTTGAGTCATAACTCTACCGGTAAACATACCTTCGATAGACTCTCCTCCCTGAACCATTTTCATGTGGTAGTTCTTTACCGTAGCATCTACCTTCATGCCCTTGTTCTCGAAATGGAGGCCGAACATGATTCCCCAACGGTCGTTGAAAGGGTGGTAGGCATCTACGCCCAACATGAAGTTAGGGCGTAAGCTATAGCTGTTCATTTTGCGGATAGTAGAAGGCATTCCGATAGGGGCAGTACCACCCAGATTATAAGCAGCACGAGCGTAATAGCTATAATTATGTAGCAGGTCGGCAGGTTTCCATGCGTATGTTGCAATACTGATTGTAAACAGCGAAATTGCCATGAATATCTTTTTCATTCTTTTTGGGCTTTATTTTTATTATTTATTCTGCATTGGCGCATTTTATACTGTAATTGTCTATCCATAAGGTGCTACCAATAGCACCTTCGAAGATTGCGCCGTCGATGCTTGATGAACTAACAATGGCCAAGTTGTAGCCTCTGTTGGCAAGCTTCACCGGGTCGATAGCCTTACCTGGCTGAATGGTAAAGTTGATGTTGAAGGCTGTCCATTCTGGAGTTTCATCTATTTTTCCCAAATTCGCTATAGATATAATCTGGTCACTTGACAGCACATCATCTCCATGGAGAACAAAAGGCTTTCCTTCTGCATCGTGATTATCGTAGAATACTGCATAGATGGAGCCGAAGTCTTGCTTGTTTTGTTCTGCTCCGTTCTTATCAGTAAATACATTGCCACGTTTGTATTTGTAGAAACCACTGAAAGATATTGGTTGGGAACTGACAGGCACACCGAATCTTGTAGCCAACACTCCTTTTACACCAGCAGGATTAGCAACTAAAGCTTTGGATACATCAAATTCACCAAGGAACAAGTTTCCTGCAGCAATTGGCATCTTCATTTTTCTACCAAAGTCCCCCGTGTCACTTGTGGTAAGTTTCACGCATGTTTCGTGTCCTTGCTCATTTGCAGGAACTGTAGGGTATTCCTCTGGTGTAGCACTTCCCTTGGCGAATCTGAAGCCTGGGTTCCCATTGGCCCAGTTGTTTAATAGATTTCCTTCAGAATCTTTATCGCTCCATACGTAATATTTATTAGCTGGCGCTGGGGTTTGATTCAAAAAGAAATGGTCAAAATTATACTCCATGATATCCTTGCTTGACATGAAGTTTATGCGGTAAGTGCGCCTATACTGTTTATCTTCGGATGTTACGGTATATTCTATAGGACCATTGCTGAAGTCTTGTTCTGAACCATTGTCTGGATATATGGTTGCTCCTGGTGTCAGGCGGAACTGAGGAGCCAAAGATGTGAGGTCGGTACTTTTGCGTACAACAAAGTTGATGTCTTCAGCTGTTGATAGCACATTTATCAGTGTGTCACTTTTCTGGAAAAATATTTCCAATGGATCATCTAAATGAATATATGCCTGCTCAATATCGCATTCTGCGTTAAGAGGCTCATCCTTGAAACAAGAGGTGAGGGTAGCGCTGCCAATCATAGCAGCGGCCATCAATTTAAAATATTTCATAAACTATTAATATAATCTTTTTTACCGGGTGCAAAGTTACGACGAAAACTTGTAACTTCCAAATGTTTTTCCATTAAAATGCATATTTGTTCTCTTTTTGGCATAAAAAAAGGCTAAGTGGAAATTTAGTGGGGATAAGCAGGGCCATCAATGTTGTCATAAGTGGGATGGTTTTAAGGGCTACATAACCAACCCAGAGCACGAATGCCGAAAATGTCATTGTCAATAGGAGTAAGCTTCATTGTCAATAGAAGTAAGCTTCATTGGCAATAGGAGTAAGCTTCATTGGCAATAGAAGTAAGCTTCGATGGCGATTGATATTATGATATAAAAAAAATCCCCGATTCCGAAGAACCGGGGATAAAATATTTTGCATTGTTATTGAATGCGATTCAAATTGAAGCGAAAGGCTAATGATTAAGCCTTACCCTCCATCTGAGCCTTCAACTTAGCAAGTGCGTCGATATCACCGAGTGAAGTACCTGCTGCTACGTTGTTGATAGCTGCAGCCTCATTCTTGCGACCTGCGTTGTTGTGCTTGCGTGGAGCTGTTGGCTTAACATCGTCCTTGCCCTCCTCGAATGTACGAGAGTGAGAGAGGATGATACGCTTTGTCTCCTTAACGAACTCGATAACCTTGAAGTCGAGCTCTTCGCCCTTCTTAGCCATTGAGCCATCCTCCTTAGTGAGGTGCTTTGGAGTAGCGAAGCCTTCGCCACCCTCTGCGAGAGCAACTACAGCGCCCTTATCCATCATCTCAGTGATGGTACCCTTGTGGATAGAACCTGGAGTATAGATTGCCTCGTACTCATCCCATGGGTTAGCCTCCAACTGCTTGTGGCCAAGGCTCAAACGACGGTTCTCCTTATCGATCTCGAGAACTACTACGTCGATGTCAGCGCCTACTGTTGTGAACTCAGATGGGTGCTTAACCTTCTTAGTCCAAGAAAGGTCGGAGATGTGGATCAAACCATCAACACCTTCCTCGAGCTCTACGAAGATACCGAAGTTAGTGAAGTTGCGAACCTTTGCAGTGTGCTTGCTACCTACAGGGTACTTAACCTCGATGGTCTCCCATGGGTCTTCCTTCAATTGCTTGATACCAAGGCTCATCTTACGCTCAGCGCGGTCGAGTGTCAAGATAACAGCCTCAACCTCGTCACCTACCTTCATGAAGTCCTGAGCAGAACGCAAGTGCTGGCTCCAAGACATCTCAGATACGTGGATAAGACCCTCTACACCAGGAGCAATCTCTACGAATGCACCGTAATCAGCCATAACGACTACCTTACCCTTAACGTGGTCACCAACCTTCAAGTTAGCATCCAAAGCATCCCATGGGTGTGGAGTCAACTGCTTCAAACCAAGAGCGATACGCTTCTTCTCCTCATCGAAGTCGAGGATAACAACGTTGATCTTCTGGTCGAGTGTTACAACCTCGTGTGGATCGCTTACGCGGCCCCAAGAGAGGTCTGTGATGTGAATCAAACCATCTACGCCGCCGAGGTCAACGAATACACCGTAAGAAGTGATGTTCTTAACAGTACCTTCGAGGATCTGACCCTTCTCGAGCTTACCGATGATTTCTTTACGCTGCTGCTCCAACTCCTGCTCGATGAGAGCCTTGTGAGATACAACAACGTTGCGGAACTCCTGGTTGATCTTTACAACCTTGAACTCCATAGTCTTGCCTACGAAGATATCGTAGTCGCGTATAGGGTGAACGTCGATCTGGCTTCCTGGCAAGAAAGCTTCGATACCGAAAACGTCAACAATCATACCGCCCTTAGTGCGGCACTTGATATAACCCTGGATAACTTCCTCGTTCTCAAGAGCCTCGTTAACACGCTCCCAAGACTTGCTCAAGCGAGCCTTCTTGTGAGAGAGAACCAACTGACCCTTAACGTCTTCCTGGTTTTCTACATAAACCTCAACCTTGTCACCTACCTTCAAGTCTGGGTTGTAACGGAATTCAGAAGCTGGGATAATACCGTCGCTCTTGTAACCGATGTTTACGATAACCTCTTTCTTATCAACAGAGATTACAGTACCCTCTACAACCTGATGCTCAGTTACTTTGTTAAGGGTTTCGTCATAGGCCTTCTCGAGGTCCTCTTTGCTGACGTTTGCGCTGCCGCCATTCTCAAACTCGTCCCAATTGAAGTCGTCCAATGGCTTTACGTTCTTTAAATCTGACATAAAATTAAATAAAAAATTAAAAATTAATAAAGTTAGACTTTATGTGAATTATATAAATCGGGCGCAAAATTACTCATTTTTGGCGGAATAACCCAATTTAGAGAGATGTAAATACAGATATTTATTGTATTTTAACATTTTTGGGCTATAAAATGGGGTTATTTTCTATTTTACCTTATTATATATATGAAATATACTCTATAAAAACAGCTTGGGTGCAGATGCTAATTGATGATAGATAGATAGTTGATGGGCGTAGAAGGAATATTGTTGCTGCTTAAGGCAATATTTCTTCCTGGTTAGCGTTTTATAATAGATGGAAAATAAAGAAAAAGAAGATAGCTACTCTCATATTCTCAAATACACTGGCATTCTTGGCGGTGTACAGGGACTTAGTGTGCTTGTTGGTATTGTACGCAACAAGTTCGCTGCTTTGTTCTTGGGGCCAAATGGTATGGGAATGGTCTCTCTGTTGAATTCCACTATCAATATGATGGTTTCTGCTACTTCTTTTGGTATTCCTACAAGCGCAGTACACGAAATATCAGAGAATTATGACCGTGCTCCTAAACAATTACTTGAATCTATCAAGCTGATTCGCTCGTGGGTACTTCTGACTGCTGTTTTGGGCGTGTTGGTATGTGTATGTTTAGGACCACTTTTCAATAACTGGACTTTTACTTGGGGTAATCATACGCTTCATTACATGTTATTGGCACCAACGGTTGGATTGACTATTCTTGTTGGCGGGGAAATGGCCGTGCTGAAGGCTACCCGTCAATTGAAGGCTTTGGCCTATTCTTCTCTTTATGTTGTTGCAGCGTCTTTGATCATATCTGCTCCTGTATATTATCTGTGGGGACAGGCGGGAATCGTCTTCGTGCTAAACTTTCAAGCGTTTGTTCAATTGGTGTGTGTAATGCGCTATTCTTTAAGGTATTATCCTTATTTAATATCATTAAGACGTAGCTATTTGAAGTCTGGTGTTCATGTCATCAGATTAGGAATTGCGTTTGTTCTCTCCGGTGTCATCAATAGTGGCGCTGAGTTCTTGGTACGCACCTATCTTAATAATGTGGGAGATTTGGAAGAGGTGGGTCTGTTTAATGCCTGTTCTACGCTGGTATTGGTGTATGGTGGTCTCGTTTTCTCTGCTATGGAGTCTGATTATTATCCGAGATTATCGTGTATTAAAGGAAAGGGAAGTGAACTGAATGCCTGTGTTAACCGACAGATAGAGGTGAATACGCTTCTGATATCTCCTTTTATCATCATGCTGATTTTTGGTTTGCCTATTTTGATTCCTCTGCTTTACGATAAAAGTTTTATGGGCATTCTTCTGATGGCGCAATTTGCTGCAGTCAGCATGTTGTTCCGTGCCGTGTATCTTCCTATAGAATATCTTCCGTTATCCAAAGGGCAGTCTTTTGTGTTCTTGGGGCAGGAGACTTTTGCCGTAGTGCTTCTTTTTGTTTTTGAGATTATTGGTTTCAATTTATATGGTCTTACGGGCATGGGAATTGGCATTGTTCTTGCATATTTTGTGGAGGCCATAGCTGTGTGTATCTTTAGCAGGATTTATTATTCTATGGCAATTTCTAAAAGTGCTTACCTCTATATGGGTATTGAAACGTTGTTTTGTCTTTTAGCATTGACTGTCGTTGTTTCGGTAGATTTGAACTTCTATTATTGGCTGGCTGCTTTCGTCTTTTCTGCGATGAATGTTTGTTTCAGTTTATACATCATCAAAACCAAGACGCATCTTATTGAAAAAATAATGGCACGGTTGAAACGATAAAGGGGCGATATTGCTAACCGTATGTGGCAAATGTGTAACAAAATACTCGTAAATTATTACTTTTCCGTTAAAACCGGTAAAAAAATCCATTCGAGTTGTCGTTATATTGAGAATAATTGTTATCTTTGCGTTCGAAATGTAAAGATAATAGTTATGACATTAGTCATTGTAGGCATATTTTTGATTGGTTGTCTCCTCATTGCGACGGAGAATGTTACCAAAGTTAACCGTGCTGCCGTTGCGATTTTCGCGGGAACGGTAGGATGGGTACTCTATATTTGCTTTGGTATGGACTTCGTGACCAGTCAGCATGCGTATGAATTTTCTAACTATCTGCATGCCGATGAATGGAATATTATTCCTGACAATAGTGTTGCTGTCAAGAATTTCATTTCACGCTTTGTCTTTCTGCCATACGTGGGAAGAGCGGCTGAAATCGTACTCTTCCTTTTATCTACTATGACTATTGTTGAGATCTTGAATAATAATGGTTGCTTTGATTTTATCAGCCAACTTTTGCGTACCCGTAAAAGCAAGAAAATGCTGTGGACTTTAGCAATAGTTACCTTTATTATATCTGCCAATCTTGATAATCTCACGACTACTGTGATGATGCTTACGATTATGCATGGCATTATCCCGAGTCGTCGTCAGCGTATGTTTTATGGCAGTGCTATATTGCTGGCTGCCAATTGCGGTGGTGCTTTGACTGTGATTGGAAATCCTGAAGGTCTTGTACTTTGGAATGGAGGTTTGGTTACGGCTACAGCTTTCTCTATGGCGTTGTTTTTGCCTTGCCTGGCAGCCTGGCTGATTCCTACTTATATGATTTCCAGACAGTTGCCGGAAAGGGTAGAAACGGAGTGGATTGTGATGCCCTACAGAGGCGATGATACCCGTCTGAATGTCTGGCAGCGCCTCGTGATGCTTTTTGTGGGTATAGGTGGATTATGGTTTATTCCTACATTCCATAATATTACGAAACTGAGTCCATTCTTGGGTGCACTCTGTGTTCTCGCTATTTTGTGGGTGGTAAATGAGATTTTCAACCGTAAGCTCATGAATATGGATGCCATGGTGGATCGTCGTACACCTCGTGTGTTGCAGTATGGAGTCATTCAGATGATTCTTTTTGTAATGGGAATCATGATGGCGGTTGCTGTGGTGAAGGAAACTGGTGCTTTCAATGCGCTGACTGAGTATCTGGGTGTGGATGAACAGAATCCGAGTGTGTGGACACATGGTGTGGTGGCAGGTGTTATCAGTACAGTTTTGGATAATTTCGCTACAGCCATCAATTTCTTCTCTTTGCCTGATCTTCCTTTGCAGAATGAATTGTTGGAAGGGATGACAGATTACAGTTGCAATGGCTTGTATTGGCAGGTGATTGCTTATTGTGTCATGGCAGGTGGAAATGTATTGGGTATCGGTACGGTAAGTGGATTGGCTCTGATGAAAATGGAGCGGATGCGCATTACTTGGTTCTTCCGTAATGTTGGTTGGAAGGCTCTTTTGGGTGGCGTTATTGGACTTGCCATCCTCTGGCTCTCACACAATCTTGTTTCGGGAGCTACGTGTTTGTTGATTTAAAGAATTTTTCCTTATTCTTATATTTTGATAAAAGAGTATTCTTATACTCTGGAAAATGAGAATAAAAATATGAAAAGCATTCACATTGCGTGAAAGGCACGTAATCAGAATAAAACTGAATATAAATTCAGATAAAACTAATTCAGAATAAACATATAATAATATAATAAGGTATATAGTTATGGCAAAGATTAAAACTATAGGTATTTTGACCTCAGGAGGTGATGCTCCAGGAATGAATGCAGCTATCCGTGCGGTAACTCGTTCTGCAATTTACAATGGTTTCAACGTAAAGGGTATCTATCGTGGTTATGATGGTCTTATCAATGATGAGATCAAGACTTTTACCACAGAAAATGTGAGTGGTATCATCGGTACAGGTGGTACTATGCTGAAAACAGCTCGTTCTAAGGAATTTATGACAGAAGAAGGTCGTCAGAAGGCTTTCGAGACCATTCAGAAAGAAGAAATCGATGCCCTTGTGGTTATCGGTGGTAATGGTTCGCTGACTGGTGCGATGAATTTCGCCCGCGAATTTGATGTTTGCTGCATTGGCCTCCCTGGTACTATCGATAATGACCTTTATGGAACAGATAATACAATCGGTTATGATACTACCATGAATACAATCGTGGAATGTGTGGACCGTATCCGTGATACCGCCCAGAGCCATGAGCGTATTTTCTTCATTGAGGTAATGGGACGTGATGCTGGTTTCCTGGCACAGAACAGTGCTATTGCAAGTGGTGCAGAGGCTGCTATCATTCCTGAGGACAGTACAGATGTTGACCAGTTGGCTCAGTTTATGGAGCGTGGTATCCGTAAATCTAAGAAGAGTTGTATCGTTATCGTCTCTGAAAGTCCTAAGTGTGGTGCACTCTACTATGCAGACCGTGTGCGCAAGGAGTTCCCAGAGTTTGATGTGCGTGTTTCTATCTTAGGTCACTTGCAGCGTGGCGGTCGTCCTTCTGCCCGTGACAGAATCCTTGCTTCCCGTACAGGTTGTGGTGCTATAGAAGCCATCATACAGGGACAGAGAAATGTCATGATTGGTGTGCGTAATAATGAGGTTGTTTATGTTCCATTGTCAGAAGCTATCCGCTCAGACAAACCATTTGACCGTAAATTGATCAAGGTGCTTGATGAATTGAGCATCTAAACTTGATGATATCAAAGCCGAATGTTGAGTGTGGATTTCTGAAAAGAAATCAGAAAAAAAACTCAACATTCATGGTTTTGGGGATCTGTATAAAAGTAAAAATGATTTAAACGGCACTAAAAATGGTTTAAAGGAGAATTAAACTTCATTTTTATTTGGAGTTTTCTTAAATTGTTGTTACTTTTGCAGAGTCGTTAAATAAGATAACAACTATAATAATAAATAAATTTAAACTTATAGCTTATGTCACAAATTAACGGACGCATTTCGCAGATTATCGGTCCTGTTATCGACGTTTATTTCGATTTCAAGGGCGAGAACCCTGAGAAGGTGCTTCCAAAGATTCATGAAGCTCTAAAGGTGCAACGTCCTGACGGACGCGAATTGGTCATCGAGGTGCAGCAGCATATCGGTGAGGACACAGTACGTTGTGTCGCTATGGACAACACCGATGGCTTGCAGCGTGGCTTGGAGGTTGTCTCTACGGGCAGCCCAATCGTGATGCCTGCAGGCGAGCAAATCAAAGGTCGTATGATGAATGTCATCGGACAGCCTATTGATGGTATGAAAGAATTGGACATGAAGGGCGCTTATCCTATCCATCGCGAAGCTCCTAAGTTTGACGAACTGTCAACCCACAAGGAGATGCTTGCTACCGGTATAAAGGTGATCGACTTGCTCGAGCCTTATATGAAGGGTGGTAAGATTGGACTTTTCGGAGGTGCTGGTGTAGGTAAGACTGTGCTTATCATGGAGTTGATCAACAACATCGCCAAGGGACACAACGGTTACTCCGTATTCGCTGGTGTAGGTGAACGTACTCGTGAGGGTAACGACTTGATTCGAGATATGCTTGAGTCAGGTGTTATCAAGTATGGCGAGAAGTTCCGTAAAGCCATGGAAGAGGGTAAGTGGGATCTTTCCCTCGTTGACCCAGAGGAACTTGCCAAGAGTCAGGCTACCCTGGTGTATGGTCAGATGAATGAGCCACCGGGGGCACGTGCTTCTGTAGCGCTTTCTGGTTTGACCGTAGCCGAGGAATTCCGTGATCATGGTGGTAAGAATGGTGAGGCTGCCGATATCATGTTCTTCATCGATAACATCTTCCGTTTCACCCAGGCTGGTTCTGAGGTTTCTGCGCTGTTGGGTCGTATGCCATCAGCCGTAGGTTATCAGCCAACATTGGCTTCCGAGATGGGTGCTATGCAGGAGCGAATCACTTCTACCAAGAATGGTTCCATCACCTCTGTACAGGCTGTTTATGTGCCTGCCGATGACTTGACCGACCCTGCTCCAGCTACTACATTTACCCACCTGGATGCTACCACAGAGCTTTCACGTAAGATCGCTTCTCTCGGTATCTATCCTGCTGTAGATCCATTAGGTTCTACCTCACGTATCCTCGATCCACTGATCGTCGGCAAGGCACATTACGATTGCGCACAGCGAGTAAAACAGTTGTTGCAGCGTTACAATGAGTTGCAGGATATCATCGCCATCCTCGGTATGGATGAACTTTCTGATGAGGATAAGTTGACCGTGAACCGTGCACGCCGTGTACAGCGTTTCTTGAGTCAGCCATTCACCGTAGCAGAGCAGTTCACCGGTTTGAAGGGTGTGATGGTACCTATCGAAGAGACTATCAAGGGCTTCAATGCTATCCTCGACGGCGAGGTGGATGACCTGCCTGAGCAGGCTTTCCTCAACGTAGGTACTATTGAGGACGCAAAGGAGAAGGCTAAGCAGTTGCTTGCAGCAGCACAGGCGTAGTCTTTAGTGAAGAGTGAAGAACGAAGAATGAAGAATTCGATAGCAATATTGGGTTATTATAAAGTTCAAAGTTCAAAGTTCAAAATTCAAAGTTAAAGATTATGTTAAAACTTAAGATAGTTTCTCCCGAGAAAATAGTCTTCCAAGGTGAAGTGGAGAGCGTTCTGGTTCCTGGAACTCTCGGTTCATTCGAGATTCTCAACGATCACGCTCCTATTATCTCCTCGCTTGAAATAGGCAAGGTGGAATACACTACCAAGGAAGGTAAGCAAGTGATGAACATACAGGGTGGATTCGTGGAGTGTAAGAAAAACGAAGTAAGCCTCTGTGTAGAAGTATAGATATGGAAAAGGAAGAAAAGATGCGCTTGCAATATATCAGGCAAGTTGATATCAAGTATAAACAGATTTCGCTCTGGTTGACAGCGGGTGTGGCCTTGGCCATACTTTTTGCCTGCAGATTGTCTGCTCAATGCGAAGATATAATTGCTCAGGTGGTTAATCCTCTGATTGTGAGTGCGTTGTTCTCGCTTGTTGCAAGTACTGCTTACAGTGAAGCATGGAAAGCGATAGCAAAGTCTTCACCTGCAAATCTTGTCAAGTTTTACTTGGCGGCTTTGGTTGTGAAGTTGATGGCTGGAATCTTGGTGTTTCTCATCTATGTACTTGTATGTGATAAGCAGAACATATTAGGCTTTACAGCTATCTTTGCTCTTTTCTATATAGTTCTTCTCGTATTCGATTGCGTTTATTTCACTCGGGTAGAGAAAAAAGGTCGTCTTTCTTAAGCGACTTTGAGACAAACAGATTAATAAATTAAAAATAAGAATTAAAGAATATGAAACATCTCAAGCAATTCCTCTTGATGGCGATGCTGCTTTTCACGCTGGCACCTCTGCAGGTATCGGCCAAGGAAAACATCGACGTGAAAGAGATATTGTGGGGTCATATCAAGGATTCTTATGAATGGCATATCACAAAGGTGGGAGACCATCCCGTAGTGATTCATCTGCCTATCATCGTGAAGAGCTCAACGGGCTGGCACGTCTTCTGTAGCAGCGAATTCTCGGAAGAGAAGGATGCCAATGGAGACCGTCCAGGACCTTTCAACCTGGTGATCAAGAACGCTGATGCGCAGGCGAATCCCAACAAGATAGTAGAGAAGGTGGGAGGCCAGGAGGTTCGTCCTCTCGACATCTCCATCACGAAGACCGTTTGCGTGCTCTTCATCGATGCTATCATCCTGTTGCTGTGTATCCTGATACCAGCCCGCTGGTGCAGGAACCACAAGGTGGATGACCCTGCACCAAAGGGATTTGTGGGACTGATGCACATGTTCATCATGTCGGTATATACCGATGTAATTGAGGCCACACTGGGTAAGGAAGCCCCAAAGTACGCACCATGGTTGCTTACTTGCTTCTTCTTTATCTTCGTGGCGAATATCATGGGTATCGTACCATTCCCTCCAGGTGGTGGTAACCTGACAGGTAATATCGCCTGCACCGTATTCTTCGGTGTAACGACATTCCTGATTACCAACTTCACCGGTACCAAGGAATACTGGAAGGAAATCTTCTGGCCGGAGGTACCAACGTGGTTGAAGGTGCCAGTGCCACTGATGCCATTCATCGAGCTCTTCGGAATCTTTACGAAACCGCTGGCTCTGATTATCCGACTCTTCGCCAACATGATGGCGGGTCACGCCATCGCACTTTCGTTTGCGGCTATCATTTTCATCATGTTCAACATCAGTGAGAATGCTATCGCCAACTATGTGGCAGGTACGGGTATGACAATAGTAAGTGTTGCGATGAGCGCTTTTATGATGCTCCTCGAAGTATTGGTAAGCTACATTCAGGCATTGGTATTCACCATGCTGAGTGCAGTATTCATCTCGCTGGCTCATGTAAAGTCTCATGAGGCTGAGCCAGAGGTAGTGAAGTAATTTATAATTTATAATTACGGAATCTACATTCAATTAAACATTAAATAAAGAAAATATTAACAACTTAAATTATTAAGATTATGTTATCACTTTTATTAGCAGCAGAGATTGCAAAGTTGGGTGCCGCAGTAGGTGCAGGTTTGGCCGCTATTGGCGCAGGTATTGGTATCGGTCGCATTGGTGGCCAGGCTATGGACGCCATGGCTCGTCAGCCAGAGAAGATGGGCGATCTCCGTTCTTCTATGATTATCGCAGCTGCGTTGGTTGAGGGTGTTGCGTTCTTCGCAGTCATCATTGCCATCTTGGCTATCGTAATGTAATATTTTGCTGTCACAGTTTGCCGTTCTCAATATTTGTTGTTTATGCAAGATTGGGGACGGAGAACGGTGGCTCAAAAAGAGTTAGTTAATTAAAAACGTTTAAGTAAAACTTTAACCAGTATATATGGATTTATTGATTCCTGATAGCGGTTTGCTTTTCTGGATGACGTTGGTCTTTATCATCGTCTTCATTATCCTTTGGAAGGCTGGATTCCCAGCCATCATCAAGATGGTGAACGACCGAAAGGCCTACATCGACGAGAGTTTGCGTAAAGCTCACGAAGCCAATGAAAAGCTTGCCAATATCCAAAAAGAAGGTGAATCCATCTTGCAGGAAGCTCGCGAGAAGCAGGCTGCCATTCTGAAAGAGGCTGCTGAAACCCGTGATGCCATCGTAGAGAAAGCACAGGACAAGGCCCGCGAAGAGGGCGCTCGTCTTCTTTCTGATGCCAAGACTCAGATTGAGAACGAAAAGCAGAATGCTATTCGTGAAATCCGTGGACAGGTTGCAGAACTCTCTGTTCAAATAGCAGAGAAGGTGCTCAAAGCAAAACTCTCTGACGATAAAGCACAGATGGATTTGATAAATCGACTGCTGGACGAGGTTTCTTCTGATAACAAATAGTAAAGCTTATGGATATAGGTGTAATATCGGTGCGTTATGCCCGTGCTCTTATCAAGGCAGCTACCGGCATGAAGCTCGAAGATCAGGTGTACCAGGAGATGCAGACGCTCTACAAGAGCTACATCGACGTGCCTGAACTGAGATTTACGATAGACAACCCTATGCTTTCTAAGGATAAGAAACAGGCACTTCTCACGACTGCTTTAGGTGAAAAACCTTCAGACCTCAGTAAGAAGTTCGTTGCTCTTGTACTGAAAGAGGATAGGGAGAGCACCCTGCAATTCATGGCTGCTTCGTATATCACTCTTTACAGGAAACAGAAGAACATCATCCGTGGTAAGCTGATTACCGCCACAGCAGTAGCTCCTGAAACTGAGCAGAAAATGCGTCAGATGGTGGAGCAGCGAACGCAAGGTACTGTGGAGTTCAAAACAGAGGTGAACCCTGAAATCATCGGTGGCTTCATCCTTGAGTATGATACTTATAGAATGGATGCGAGCGTGAAAACAAAGCTCACAAACATTCTGACACAGCTTAAAAAGTAAGAGATAAGTGAAGTGTGAAAAACGAAGAGTGAACTACTCTGGTGCTTTTCCCTTCATATATTTCTAAATTCAAATTTTAAATTTTAAATAACAATGTCAGATAAAATTAAACCAAGTGAGGTGTCTGAAGTTCTTCAGCAACAACTACAGGAGGTAAATGGCGCTCAGCAGTTTGACGAAGTTGGTACTGTGCTCACCGTCGGTGATGGTGTGGCTCGTATCTATGGTCTTCGTAATGCAGAGGCTAATGAGCTTCTTGAGTTCGAGAACGGCACGATGGCCATCGTCATGAACCTCGAGGAAGACAACGTGGGTTGTGTCCTCCTGGGTCCTACTGCTGGCATCAAGGAGGGACAGAGCGTGAAACGTACTCACCGTATCGCTTCTATCCGCGTGAACGACAACTTCTTAGGTCGTGTCGTTAACCCTCTGGGTCAGGCTATCGATGGCCAGGGTGATATCGATCTCACCGGCGCTTTCGAGATGCCTCTGGATCGTAAGGCTCCTGGTGTGATTTATCGTCAGCCAGTAAAGGAACCACTTCAGACGGGTTTGAAGGCTGTCGATTCCATGATTCCTATTGGTCGTGGACAGCGTGAGTTGATCATCGGCGACCGTCAGACCGGTAAGACTGCCATCGCAGTGGATACCATCATCAACCAGAAGAGTTTCTATGAGGCAGGCAAGCCTGTATATTGTATCTATGTAGCCATCGGCCAGAAAGCATCTACCGTTGCAGCATTGGTACAGAACCTCAAGGAGCACGGCGCCCTGCCATATACCATCATCGTAAGTGCTACTGCTGCTGATCCTGCAGCCATGCAATACTACGCACCATTTGCTGGTGCTGCTATTGGTGAGTATTTCCGCGACCGCGGTTACTCAGCCCTCGTAGTATATGATGACTTGAGTAAGCAGGCTGTAGCTTATCGTGAGGTATCCTTGATTCTCCGCCGTCCATCAGGACGTGAGGCTTACCCTGGTGATGTCTTCTATCTCCACTCTCGTCTGTTGGAGCGTGCTGCTCGTATCAACGACCAGCAGGAGGTAGCTGAGCAGATGAACGACCTGCCAGAGTGCCTGAAGGGCAAGGTAAAGGGTGGTGGTTCTTTGACTGCCCTTCCTATCATTGAGACTCAGGCTGGTGACGTTTCAGCATACATCCCAACCAACGTAATTTCTATTACCGATGGTCAGATCTTCCTGGAGACCGACCTCTTCAATCAGGGCTTCCGCCCAGCTATCAACGTAGGTATCTCTGTATCCCGTGTAGGTGGTTCTGCTCAGATTAAGAGTATGAAGAAGGTGGCTGGTACCTTGAAGATTGATATGGCTCAGTATCGTGAGTTGGAGGCTTTCTCTAAGTTCTCCAGCGATATGGATGCTGTGACAGCGATGACCTTGGATCGTGGTCGTAAGAACGACCAACTGTTGGTACAGCCTCAGTATCGCCCTATGCCAGTAGGCGAGCAGGTGGCTATTCTCTATTGTGGTGTTCATGGTTTGATGCACGACGTGCCTATGGATAAGGTTCGTGAGTGTCAGGATCAGTTCCTCGACGCTATGCGCAGCCAGCACGCTGATGTCATAGAAACTTTGGCAGATGGTAAACTCACCGACGACTGCATCAAGGTTGTCGAGGAGACCATGGCAAATGTAGCTGGACAATATAAAGTGTAATAGCCTATGCCGTCATTAAAAGAGATAAAAACTCGTATTGCCAGCGTCAATAGCACCCGTAAAATTACGAGTGCTATGAAGATGGTGGCATCCAGTAAGTTGCATCATGCTCAGGTTGCTATACAGAACATGTTACCTTATGAGGATATGCTAGAACATATTCTCAAGAGTTTCTTAGTCAGTACTCCTTCTGTTCAATGTGAATTGGAAGTAGAGCATAAGTTGGTTAAGCGCATTGCTCTTGTGGTTTACAGTTCGAATAGTTCGCTTTGCGGTGGATTCAATTCCAATATCATTAAGATGATGATGCATGCTGTGGATGAGTATAAAGCTCAAGGCATTGACGACATTACGGTTTATCCTATCGGTAGAAAGGTTGCTGAGAAGGCGCAGAAATTGGGACTTCATATTGCAGGTGATTTTACAGAGCTTGCTGAAAAGCCAAATTCCAGTGAATGCGCTGCTATTGCAAAGGAACTGGCCAAAAAATATGTGGCAGGTGAACTGGACCGAGTAGAAATGATTTATCATCATTTCAAAAGTGCTGGTTCTCAGATTCTTACCCGCAAGACATTTTTGCCAATCGACCTCTCTACGGAGGCTATTGGTGAAGATAACGACCGTGATCTGACTTCCAATATTGCTACAGCCAAAGCTCAAGAATATCTCCGCAAGAAACAGGAAGATCAAGAGCGCCAGACTACAGAAGCAAAACCGCTGAATGATGATTTCATCGTAGAGCCGGATTTGAATACTGTACTGAGCGTGCTGATTCCTAAGCATTTGCATCTGATGATATTCACTGCTTTGCTGGATAGCTTAGCCAGCGAACATGCTGCTCGAATGGTGGCTATGCAAACTGCTACGGATAATGCCGATGAACTCTTGCGCGAACTCAACTTGCAGTACAACAAGAGTCGTCAACAGGCCATTACAAATGAATTGCTTGATATTGTTGGCGGTAGTGTCAACAATTAAATGTTTGTCTTGAGTATTTAAGAAAATAAGTAGTAATCTTGATGATTTCAAGGAAACATTCATTCTAAATAAAAAAGGAGACAAGCGGTGAGCTTATCTCCTTTTTTCATGTTTCATTTTAAAGCACCTTTTTGTTTCTTGTTATAGTGCCATCCTTATATCTTCTTTATTTTTAGTGCCATCCTTTTTTATACTTTATACCCTTTAAGGTCTTAACTGTTTTTTATATCTTGTATCGTAGCCCGATATTGAGATCAAAAGTTCGGGATTTTACATTTTCATGATACGAATAATATGTATATCTCAGATAATAAGATGCCCCCATTTCAAAACTCAGATGTCTCGAGAGATTGAAGAACATCTTAGCGTTTGTAACAAGCAGTGATGCATTTCCCTTATCGCCCTGAGCGTTCAGGTAGAGTGGGTTGGTATTTTCCCAGTCTTTCTGCTCATACCCTTTCCAGGTGAAGATGCGGTAGTAATCTGCACCGAGTCTGATACTTCCCACTTTTCCAAATTCCATGAAACTATTCATCTTCACGCTGTATCCGCTACCCATATTGTAGTCTCTGTCTATGATGTTATAGTAGTCGGTCAGGCTTCCACCGAGAATGATGCCGTCTATGAAGATGCTCTGTTCCAGTTTGGTCAAATTTCCGATGGTAGGATAACTGCATAAGATTCCTGGTCCTACTGAAGCGGCTTCTGATATGCGGTATGGAACCTCACTGGTTCCGTCCTTTACAGGCTGGGAGTCATAATAGTTGAAGTGCTGGAAGATACCGAACAGCACCTTCAAATCATCTTTCTCGATGACATGTGCTCCCCACAGTCTTCCTAACAAGTGTACTGACGTAATGAGCGGTTGGTTGTTGCTCAATCCGAAAGTCAGATCCGTGGTGAAATAATCGAACGGTTTGTTCGTTTCTTCCTTGAAAGCATCACCATATACTAAGTTCAGATTGATATATGGATTTCCCTCACCCCTGAAAAGAGAATTGTTATCTGCCAGATAGCGGTAACCTGCAGAAATGGAAAAGTCAACGGGTAATTTCTCGTAGTCATGGTATTTATAGTATTTGCCCCTTACTCTCCAGGCATCACCGCTGATGATACGGTTCAACTCTTTGATAGGACAGACTATGGCTCCAAGAAATTCTCTCAGAAATCGACTGAATCCTCTCTGGCGGTCATCATATACCAGATTGCTGATGCGGTGTGTGACCTCACCGATGCACACTCCTCCAATGGTTGTTGCCATCAGGTCATTGATAGCAGGCGGTTCTATCTCGCAGGTCGTCTCCCACATCAGACTTCCACAGAAAGAATAGGGGATGGATTGCCAGAAATTCATGCCGTTGCTTCTTGCAGCATTAAAGTACAGACCTCCATGATAGGGGTGAGCAAACAGGTTGGTAGAGAATTGGTCATTATCCCATACAAATCCGTTCTGGATGTTGTGCTTGATACTGTGGAGAGAGATTTTTGCAAAATCTTCATTCATCACAAATTGGTCAAAGCATTGTACGCCCACATTGATGGCAAAAGCTTCCAGCGCAGCTTTCCATGGATGTTTCTTCTGGCGGGATGGGTCATTGGCTGCATAAACCTGCATCAGACTATCGGTTGCTGGGAGATATTGGTCTGCTTGTTTATTGCCTAAGGTCAGCGATTCTATGATGTTGGCTTTTTCTTCTTTTTTTTGATTTTCCAAAGCCCCATTTCTGACAAGTCTGAATGCAATACCGCCTTCCAGCAGCAAACGGTTGCGATAGTGCTGGGCATGGTGGTAATATCGGGTGTCTCCATAACCTACCGATGCAAAAAGCGAACTGTAGTGGCCTAATTGATAGTCTGCGTTCAGGCGTGCTTGGAGGGAGAAGAGTCTTTTTGGCTTTTCTGATGAATGTTCTTCAAAAGTCTCCACATGATAATATCCCAAATCGCCGCTCAGAGAGAATTTTGGATTCAGTTGAAAATACTGTCCGATGCGATAGAAAAGTGCTCCAGAGAACTTGCTGTCGAGTCCCATGTAATGAGTTCCGATACCTATTATATTATAGGTACTGCGATTTCTGAATCTGAGAGCCATGTTCAGTTTTGTTGAGGTTCCGATATAGCTCAGCAAGTCAATGCGGGTCTTGGGATTAACATTGACCAGACCAATTTTGTGAGCCACCGTGTCTCTGCTATAGTTGATGATGCCAATCTGGACACCTCGTGGATGGCTGATGCAAGCATTGAACAATCCTATTTGAGAACCATTGAGGGTATCAGCATAGTTATAAACTGCTGTTTGAATTCCCCTCATGGACGAGGAACAGATATTGGCTGCTCCAGCCAATTGGATGCCGCGCTTCATTCCCATGGAAACGTTAGAAATTCCAGCCAACTGGATCCCCTTGAACGTAGAAGTGGATGCATTGCTGAGCATACCTATCTGGATACCATTTCCTTTGGTAGCAAAGTTGTTTAATGCAGAAATCTGAACTCCCTGCATATCTTTTTTGATGGCATTTGTAAGGATGCTCAGATTGGCCCCTTTTAAGGAGTCGGTATTACAGAATAAAGAGATGTTGAAATGCTCAACGCCTTTCTGCGCCTGAACTCCTGCGGAATTCAGACTCAATGTCATGCATATCAGCATTCCTATCTTCGTTTTTGTCATATTGCATAGTTTATTTTAACAGCGCTTTCTCATCATACTTACCATTCTGCAGTGCTGTTTGTTAATTCTTCAATTAATTATTATATGGATAGTGTATGACTTTTCCTATCCGTTGCAAAAGTACATATAATTAGCGTAATAAACCATAAAATGAGCAAAAGTTTTCGTTTTTGCTATAAAAAATATAAACAGAAAACGTTTACGCTTCTTTTTCGTATAAAAACTTTACTAATATTTTGCAGTTTCCGAATAAAGTATTATCTTTGCATTCAAATACAGTTTGCTATCTCGACTTTGCAATGTGTAGGTATTAAAGACTGACTTGCAAGTTATGGCATACATTATGAATTAAGTAAAGAAATGAGCGATAAGATAAAACATTCTGGTATAATCAATGCTATCAGGGGAGAATGTATATCAGTACGTATTCTACAATCCTCCGCCTGTAGTGGCTGCAAGGTTGCTTCTCACTGTAATTCTTCTGAGACAAAAGAGAAGATTATTGAGGTAAACCAACCTGGCGTTCAATCGAAATACAAAATCGGTGATCATGTAGTAGTGGTGGCTGATATGTCAGTTGGCTTTCGGGCAAGTATCTATGGTTATATATTACCATTGGTCCTGATGGTTGTAACTTTGGTTCTTGTCATAGCCTGTGGGGCAGGTGAGGGCATTGCTGCACTTTCTTCTTTGGGAATCCTCTTTCCTTATTATATGGCTCTGTTTCTGTTGAAGGATAAGCTGAAGGAAAAGTTGTCGTTCACCTTGGAATAGTAAGTAAAGAGCAAGAGAATAATCATATAGTAATGAACCTGAAATAAGAAATTTCGGATAAATAACTAAAACAAATTATAATTATGAATTTTATCGTGATTGCAATCTTGGTCCTTGGTTCCATTGCGCTTGTTGCTGCATTGGTTCTTTTTGGAGTATCCAAGAAATTTGCCGTCGAAGAAGACCCGAGACTTGGACAGGTGGGAGAAATCCTGCCAGGTGCTAATTGTGGTGGTTGTGGTTTTGCCGGTTGTTCTGGCATGGCTGCTGCCCTTGTCAAGGGTGCTGATGCCGGTTCTATCGAAGGATTGATGTGTCCTGTAGGTGGAGCTGACGTGATGGGCAAAGTGGCTGACCTTTTGGGTATCGCAGTGGCTAACACTGAGGCGAAGGTGGCTGTAGTGCGTTGTAATGGCTCTTGCGAGAATCGTCCTCGCATCGCCGAGTATGATGGTTTGCACACTTGTGCAGCTATGAATTCCTGTGGTGCTGGTGAGACTGGCTGCGGATTCGGTTGTCTGGGTTGTGGTGATTGTGTTGCTGCTTGCCAGTTTGGTGCGATTGCTATCAATCCAAAAACAGGCCTTCCTGAGGTTGATGAAGAAAAATGTACGGGTTGCGGCGCTTGTGCTAAGGCTTGTCCACGTCACATCATCGAACTCCGCAAGAAGGGTCCTAAGGGACGCCGTGTTTACGTTCAGTGCGTAAATCACGACAAGGGTGCTGTAGCAAAGAAAGCTTGTAGTGTTGCTTGTATCGGATGCGGTAAGTGTCAGAAAGTCTGCAAGTTCGATGCTATCACAATCGAAAACAACGTGGCTTATGTTGACTTCAACAAGTGCCGCATGTGTACAAAGTGTGTTGACGAATGCCCTACAGGTGCACTCGTGAAAGTAAATTTCCCAATTAAGAAGGCAAAGCCAGCTGCTGATGTTACTCCTCAGGCAGATGCTCCAGTTGCAGCTCCTAAAGCAGATGCTCCAGTTGCAGCTCCTCAGGCAGAGACTTCAGAAGTAAAGAAGGAGGACTAAATCATGAATTTGAGAACATTTAGAATTGGTGGAGTTCACCCAGAAGAGAATAAAATTACTGCCGAGATGGCTACTCAGGTAGCTCCTCTCCCTAAGCAGGCTATTTTCCCACTTGGACAGCACATTGGTGCTCCTGCTAAACCAGTTGTTGCTAAGGGTGACAAGGTGAAAGTAGGTACTCTCATCGCAGAGGCTGGTGGTTTCGTGAGTGCTCCTATTTACAGCTCTGTATCAGGAACTGTATTCAAGGTTGATACGTCTATTGATGCTACAGGTTATCGTAAGCCTTGTATTATTATTAATGTAGAAGGTGATGAATGGGAGGAGAGTATTGACCGCTCAGACAAACTTGAGACTTTGGAAGCTCACGCAGAATTGACTTCAGAGGAGATTGTCAATCGCATCAAGGTGGCTGGTGTTACTGGTATGGGTGGTGCTGGTTTCCCTACTTTCATCAAACTTTGTCCGCCTCCAGGAGCTAAGGCTGAATGTGTGATTATCAATGGCGTTGAGTGTGAGCCTTATATTACAGCCGACTATCGTCTGATGATGGAGCATGCTGATGAGATTCTCGTAGGTCTTAATCTCCTGATGAAGGCTGCTAAAGTGGAGAAGGGTTACATTGGTATCGAAGATAACAAGCCTGCTGCTATCAAACTCTTTGAAGAGAAGACTGCTGGCGATTCTCGTATCGAGATAGTACCACTCGCAAAGAAGTATCCTCAAGGTGGTGAGAAACAGTTGGTGGATGCAGTTATCCGTCGTCAGGTTCCTGCTCCTCCTGCAATCCCTGTCAATGTTGGAGCAATAGTTCAGAATGTAGGTACTGCCTTTGCTGTTTATCAGGCAGTTATGAAGAATAAACCTCTCTTCGAACGCTATACCACCGTTACTGGTAAGCAGGTGAAGAATCCAGGAAATTTCCTCGTACGTATGGGAACTCCATTCTCTCAGATGATTGAAAACTGTGGCGGTTTGCCAGAGGGTGATAATAAGGTGTTGGCTGGTGGTCCGATGATGGGTAAGGCCGTGATTAGCCTCGATGTACCTGTAACCAAGGGTACTAACTCAATCACCGTATTGAGTGATGCTGATGCTCATCGCAAGAAAGCTCAGCCATGTATCCGTTGTGCCAAGTGTGTGGATGCTTGTCCTATGGGATTGGAGCCATACTTACTTGCTACATTGAGCGTAGTGAAGGATTATGAGCGCCTGGAGGCAGAGGAGGTAACTTCTTGTATCGCTTGCGGTTCTTGCCAGTTTACTTGTCCTTCTCATCGTCCTATCCTTGATAATATCATCAATGGTAAGGCTGCTGTGATGGGTATCATCAGAGCTCGTAGCGCTAAGAAGTAATCATTCACGTCAAGAAGAAATTTCATTTGCATCAAGAAGGAATTTCCTTGAGAAAAGAATCTAAAGAAAATTCATTAACGAAAGAATTTAAAAGATAAAATGGGAAAATTAATCGTTTCATTATCGCCACATGCCCATGGAAATGAGAGCGTGGAGAAGAATATGTACGGTGTGATTATCGCTCTCGTGCCTGCTATTCTCGCCTCTATCTATTTCTTTGGCTTGGGTTCAGCAGTTGTACTGCTTACCTCAGTGGCAGCCTGCGTTTTCTTTGAGTGGGCAATTACAAAATATCTCCTAAAGGAGGAGACCAGTTTGCTTGATGGTTCTGCTATTATCACCGGTCTTCTGCTCGGCATGAACTTGCCAAGTAACCTTCCTCTTTGGATCATTATTATCGGTGCCTTGTTTGCTATCGGTGTAGGTAAGATGACTTTCGGCGGTTTGGGTAACAATCCTTTCAACCCTGCGTTGGTAGGTCGTTGCTTCCTGCTCGTCAGTTTCCCTGCCCAGATGACTTCATGGCCAGTAGCTGGACAGATGCTCAGCTATACTGATGCTACAACAGGTGCAACACCATTGGCGATTATGAAGACTGCCATCAAGACTGGTGATGCTTCTCTTCTGAATCAGTTGCCTGATTCTTTGAGTTTGCTTTTCGGAGCAACTGGCGATACGTTTGGAGCTGGTACTACTGGTGAAGTTTGTGCTGTCGCTCTCTTGCTTGGTTTGGCTTACATGCTTTGGAAGAAGGTTATCACCTGGCATATTCCTGTCAGCATCATCGCTACCGTATTTGTATTTAGCGGTCTGATGCACTTGGCTAACCCTGTTTATGCCAATCCATTTGCTGTCATATTAAGTGGAGGTTTGATGCTCGGTGCCATCTTTATGGCAACTGATTATGTTACCTCTCCAATGACTCACAAGGGTATGCTCATTTATGGAGTTTGTATCGGTCTTCTGACCATCATTATCCGCAACTGGGGTAGCTATCCAGAAGGTATGTCGTTCGCCATTCTGATCATGAATGCGTTCACACCTCTTATTAACACATATGTTAAACCAAAGCGCTTCGGTGAGAAGCCTGCTAAGAAATAAGGAGGACTGAGACATGCAGAAATTAGAATCATCATTAAAGAACATGGTGCTTGTTCTGGTGGGCGTAGCGCTCATCGTAGGTGCCGTTCTTGCTTATATCAATCATCTTACTTCTGGTCCTATTGCTGAAAAGGCAGAACAGAGTCTTGCTGCTGGTATCAAGAACGTGATGGGTACTGATCAACTTCAGGTAGCAGAACCGCAAGAGGTGAAGCAGGAGTTTGGAGGTAAGGAGTTTACTTTTGTACTTCATAATTGTTCAGACAAGAGTGGCAAGCAGTTGGGTGCTGCCGTAGAGAGTATAACCGGTGGTTTCGGTGGCGATGTGAAGGTACTTGTTGGTTTCGATACCGAAGGTAAGATCTTAGGTTATACCATTCTTCAGGCTTCTGAGACTCCTGGTTTGGGAGCTAAAGCTGCCACATGGTTCCAGAAGGACGGAAAGGGTAGTGTCATTGGTATGACTCCAAAGGATGGCGACCTTCACGTAAGTAAGGATGATAAGAGTGGCAATGCTGTAGATGCGATTACAGCTTCTACCATCACCAGCCGTGCTTTCCTTAAGGCCATTAACCAGGCTTACAAGGTTTATTCTGGTAAGCAGGTAGATGGCGAGAGTGGTGCTACCAAGCATGCAGAAGGCGAGGGTGATGCAGCAAAAGTTGAACAAAATGAAAAGAAAGGATAAGCCGATATGAGTAATGTTAAGATTTTGATGAACGGACTCATCAAGGAGAATCCAACCTTCGTGTTGCTTCTCGGTATGTGTCCTACCTTGGCTACAACAACCAGCGCCATCAATGGTCTCTCTATGGGATTGGCTACTATGGCAGTGCTGATTTGTACCAACTTTGTAATTTCTTGTATCAAGAAGATTACTCCGGATATGGTTCGCATCCCTGTGTTTATCGTAGTGATTGCAGCTTTTGTTACAATCCTTCAGATGGTAATGAGTGCTTATGCTCCAGATAGCATCAACCAGGCTTTGGGTATCTATATTCCGCTGATTGTCGTAAACTGTATCATCTTGGGCCGTGCAGAGAGTTTTGCAGCAAAGAACTCGCCTCTGTCCAGTTTGGTAGATGGAGTAGGTTGCGGTTTGGGATTCACCCTTGCCTTGACGCTTCTTGGTTGTGCCCGTGAGATTTTAGGAGCAGGCAGTATCTTTGGCATTGCCTTGTTGCCTGAGACTACTAACATTCTGGTATTCATCTTGCCTCCTGGTGCATTCCTCACATTGGGATACATTATAGCAATATTTAATAAGGTTAAGAAATAGAAATTATGGAATATTTATTGATATTTATCTCTGCGATATTCGTTAACAATATCGTCTTATCGCAGTTCCTCGGTATCTGTCCTTTTTTGGGCGTATCGAAGAAGATTGATACAGCCATCGGTATGGGTGGAGCCATCGCCTTTGTCTTGACCTTGGCAACCATCATTACTTGGTGTGTTCAGAAGTATGTACTCGATCCATTCGGATTGCAATATCTCCAGACTCTGGCATTTATCCTTGTGATTGCAGCCTTGGTACAGATGGTTGAGATCATCCTCAAGAAAGTTTCCCCTGCACTTTATCAGGCTCTTGGAATTTTCCTTCCATTGATTACTACCAACTGTGCAGTGCTTGGTGTAGCCATCTTGGTTATCCAGAAAGATTTCAATCTTTTGGAGAGTGTTGTTTATGCATTCTCTACAGCTTTGGGTTTTGCTCTGGCTCTGATTGTTTTTGCTGGTATCCGTGAGCAGCAGGCTTTGGTTCGTATTCCTAAGGGTATGCAGGGAATGGCTATTGTGCTTATTACCGCATCATTACTCAGTTTGGCCTTTATGGGATTCTCTGGTGTAGATGGTGGTCTGAAGGCTTTATTTGGTTTGGAGTAGTATTCTGAATGTTTACGCGAATAAGGATAGCTTTTTAAGATGTCCATACAAAAAAATGTGGACATTGTTTTCGAATCTTAAAAGTATTTAGATTTTTGATTTAAATACGATTGTTATAATTGGTATAGTTTGAAGGAGAATATTTGGATATTTCAAATGTTCTCCTTTTAAATTGATGAGAAAGAGATTTTAATAGGTTATATTGTGGGATTAGTTTTGCTTCTTAGAATTTTATTTCCAGACATAAGGATAAATATCGGTAGGGGTTTATTTATTACTTGTTGTTATACAAACTGTTTCTTATTAATCATAATGTTGCTTACAACTTAGTAGTAGGATGTTGTAGGAGAGGGATCAGTTCCTGTTTTATCTTTGTTTTATTTATCGAATTTTTTTGTATTTCTCCTTCATATTTCTGTTTTTCTTTAATCTATAATTTGTTGTTTTCTTATTGAATTTTCTTACTTATTTTCTTTGATGTTTCTCTGAAATTGTGTATTTTTGCATTGATTTTATGAACAATCAACATTAATTTGAAGAATATGATGAATATTGTAATTTTAGATGGTTATGCTTCTAATCCCGGCGACTTGAATTGGGATCTTTTGGAGCAATTGGGAAACGTTACTGTTTATCCCCGTACAACAGATGAAGAAAAAATCGAACGTGCTAAAGATGCTGATATTATATTAATTAATAAGGTGCAGATTGATTCTGAAACTTTAGATCAGCTTCCAAAACTGAAATATATAGGTATTCAGGCCACTGGCTATAATGTGGTTGATATTGAGGCTGCCAAACGTCATGGTGTAGTCGTAACCAATATTCCTGCATATAGTACTGATAGTGTTGCACAAATGACATTCGCGCTTATTTTGGCAATAACAAACAGAGTTGAACATTACACGCTCGAAAATCGCAATGAGCGCTGGGCTTACAATAAGGATTTTTGTTATTGGGATACACCGCTTATGGAATTGTCTGGTAAATGCCTGGGAATTATGGGACTTGGCAATATCGGTATGAAAGTTGCTACTATAGCTCGTGATTTCGGAATGGACGTTTATGCCTGCACCAGTAAGAATGCCTGTGATTTGCCTGATTGGATAACCAAAGTAAGCAAGGATGGACTTTTAGCTGTATCTGATATCTTGTCACTGCATTGTCCGTTGACTGATGATACTTACCATTTCGTCGATACAGACAGTCTGAAAAAGATGAAACCTTCCTGTATTCTGATTAATACGGGACGCGGTCCGCTGGTTGATGAAGAAGCTGTGGCTTCTGCTTTGCATCATGGTAAGCTTGGAGCCTATGGCGCAGATGTGATGACACAGGAACCGCCAGCTCAGGACAATCCACTCTTCAACGAGCCGAATGCCTTTATTACTCCTCATATCGCCTGGGCCACTTTAGAAGCAAGAACTCGATTGAATAAGCAAGTTGCTGCAAATGTTAAAGCTTTTATTGAGGGGCATCCTATCAATGTGGTGAACCCATAATTTGTGAAGGTTTACCTATTATAATATGGATAAGAAATCATCCTGATTTACAAATTATGATAAATAGACGAAATCGTTATTGTCTAAATAAAACAGTAATCATGACTAAAATGCCAGAATCTTTTGGATATTTCAAAATTTAATCTGGACAACTGTGATGATGATAGTTTTAGGTTAATTTGAAAAAAGACTTCAATGAAGACAAAATAATGCCTCCTTTGAAGTCTTTTATTTATTCTTTCATCCTACGATTATATGATGATTTTATAATCGTAGGATTTATAGATTTTAATTAGTTCTGGCTATCAGCCTCAGCCTGCTTGGTCTTAGGATCATTAGGACCATAGAGACCATAATAAGCCTGGTAGCGGTTGTAACCCCAGTTGTACTGCTTCTTTTCTGGATCGAGTTCCTTAGCCTTGTCGAGGTACTTGATAGCCTCCTGGTAAACTACCTTGCGTCCGTTAGGATCCTGAAGATTAGAAGCCTTAACGTTCAAACAAGCGCCGAGATAAACCATGACAGCACCATTTTCTGGCTTAATCTCCAAAGCCTTCTTCAGATTCTTGATAGCATTGTCTGCATCATTCTTAGCAATGTAATACATACCCTTGTCAGCGAGAGCTACGAAGTTGTTAGGATCTGCAGCAAGTGCATTGTCGAGCAATTCCAACTGCTCCTTGTCCATTCTCATAGAAGCGAACATGCTGTTGAGGTTGTCGAGAAGAATCTCATTCTTGGCATCGTTAGCATAAAGATCCTTCAAATTGTTGATGTACTTCAAAGAGTCCTCATGAGTTTTCAAGTCACCCTTCAAAACTTCGAGCTTGATGTTGAGTGCTTGCTTCTTGTACTCGTCAGAGTTCATGGCTACATCACAATATTTCAAAGCCTGTGCCATATCCTTGTTCTCCTTAGAAAGCCATGCACCCAAGAAAGCTACCTGCTCCTTGTAAGGTTCTGCCTTCTTTTCAGCAGGAATCTTATTGAACAAAGGTGAAGACTCAGAATTGAACCATGCGTTCCAGTATTTCAAAGCCAAAGTTGTATTGTTCTTGGTGCGGGCATCATCACCTGCACTTACGAGCTGGATACGAGCATTCCATACGCGCTCTGCATTGTTGCCATACTTAGGCGCAATTTTCCCCTTTGCATTAGGAAGCTGATCGTATTTGTAGCATTCCTGAGCTGCAACAAGCGCATTGTAAGCACCCTCGTTCATAGCCTCCATGTCAACTGGATCGTTCTTCTTTGTAATCTGGTTCATCTGGATGATAGACTGCTGGTCGTTGAACTGCTTCATAGAGAGTTCTACGAGGTAGTTGTAGGCCTTAGCTTTTTCAGCATCATTAGCCATTGAACCGAGGTTTTGCTCTACCATAGCCTTTGCATCTGCATAAGTCTTGGCTTTGAGTACTGCCTTGAGTGCATCGCTGTCTCCAGCGAAAGCTGATGTGGCACCTAGTACCATCATAGCTGCAATCATTAACTTTTTCATTTTTCTTAATGAGTTTAAAAGTTGTTATTATTTATTCTTTACACGTCTTTTCGTTTATTCGAAATCTACGTTCCCTGTGTCAGTATTGTCCTCAGACTCTGTAGCTTCGTTATCGAGATGAGCTTCTGCCTCGGCAGCCTCTTCTGCAGTCTTTGCACCTACATTGTCATTCTCGATTTCCTCGCTCTTCTTAGCCCAGGCAGAACGACTCTCCTCCTCTACTGATGCTTCGAGTTCAGAACTCATCACCTTGCATACGCTGGCGATGACATCGTTCTTCTTGGTCAGATTGATGAGGCGGACACCTTGAGTAGCACGTCCCATTACACGGCAGTCTGCCACTGCAAGTCGGATTACTATACCGCTCTGGTTGATAATCATCAGATCGTTGTCGTCTGTTACGTTCTTGATAGCTACCAGTCTGCCTGTCTTTTCCGTGATATTGAGCGTCTTCACACCCTTACCGCCACGGTTGGTTACGCGATAGTCGATAACATCAGAACGTTTGCCGTAGCCCTGCTCACTCACAACCATCACGGTCTCATGCTCTGGGTCGTTGACTACAATCATTCCGATCAAAGCATCGTCACCCTCATCGAGGCGCATACCGCGAACACCTGTAGAAGTACGTCCCATGGTACGAATCTGGTTTTCATCGAAACGAACTGCACGTCCATTACGGTTGGCAAGAATCAGCTCGTTATGACCATTGGTCAGACGAACATCTACAACCTCGTCTCCCTCTACGATATTGATAGCGATCACACCGTTGGCACGAGGGCGAGAGTATGCTTCCAGACAAGTCTTCTTGACTGTACCATTCTTGGTAGCAAATACCACATAATGGTTGTTGATGAATTCTGCATCATTCAAACCTCTCAAGCGGAGGAATGCGTTCACCTGGTCATCGCTCTCAATATTGAGCAGGTTCTGGATGGCGCGTCCCTTTGAATTACGGTCTCCCTCAGGAATCTCATAACACTTGAGCCAGTAGCAGCGTCCCTTCTTCGTGAAGAACAACATGGTCTGGTGCATGGTAGCAGGATAGATGAACTCCGTGAAGTCCTTATCACGTGTGCGGGCACCTTTGGCACCTACTCCACCTCTTGCCTGCTCACGGAACTCAGATAATGGTGTGCGCTTGATGTAACCGAGATGACTGACAGTGATTACCACTGGGTCGTTTGGATAGAAATCTTCTGGGTTGAACTCGTGGTCGTCAGGTTTGATCATGGTGCGGCGTGCATCGCCATACTTATCCTTTACTTCGTTGAGTTCGTCCTTCATTACCTTCTTGCAAAGCTCTGGATCGTTCAAGATCTGATTCAAATAATCGATGGTCTTCATCAATTCGTCGAATTCATTATGCAACTGCTCCAGACGGAGTCCTGTCAGCTGAGACAGGCGCATATCAACAATAGCCTTACTCTGAATCTCGTCCAGTTCGAAGCGCTTCTCCAGATTGCGTTGTGCGTCAGAAGGAGTCTTGCTTGCTCGGATGATATGAACTACTTCGTCGATATTGTCGCATGCGATGATAAGGCCTTCCAGGATGTGAGCACGCTCCTGTGCTTTCTTCAGTTCGTACTGTGTGCGGCGGATAGTCACGTCATGACGATGCTCCACAAAGTACTTGACACATTCCTTGAGCGTAAGCAGACGAGGACGTCCCTTGACGAGGGCAATACAGTTGACAGAGAATGAACTCTGGAGGGCTGTCAGTTTGAACAACTTGTTCAAGAGAACGTTGGCATTGGCTTCGCGCTTTACATCTACAACGATACGCATACCCTGGCGTCCAGATTCATCGTTTACATTTGCAATGCCATCTACCCTACCTTCCTTGGCAAGATCGGCAATAGCCATAACAAGCTGCTCCTTGTTTACACCATATGGAATCTCTGTGATAACGATTTTGTCGTGAGCATCTCCACTTTCGATTTCAGCTGTAGCTCTCACAACAATTCGTCCACGTCCGGTTTCGTATGCATCCTTCACTCCCTGGATACCATAGATCGTAGCACCTGTAGGGAAATCTGGAGCAGGAATGTATTTCATGAGTCCTTCTGTGTCGATGTCAGGATTGTCTATGTAGGCACAGCATCCATCTATCACCTCGCTCAGGTTATGGGTCGGTATGTTTGTTGCCATACCTACAGCAATACCATTACCACCATTAACCAGAAGGTTCGGTATCTTTGTTGGCATCACTGATGGCTCCTGAAGAGTGTCATCGAAGTTGTTCATCATATCTACGGTTTCCTTGTCCAGGTCATCCATGATGTGCTCACCCATTTTAGAGAGGCGGCACTCTGTATAACGCATGGCAGCAGGTGAGTCACCGTCAACAGAACCGAAATTACCCTGTCCGTCTATTAAGGTGTATCGCATATTCCATTCCTGTCCCATACGAACAAGGGCACCATATACAGAAGAGTCTCCGTGTGGGTGATACTTACCGAGTACCTCACCTACTACACGTGCACATTTCTTATATGGTTTGTCACTGGTGTTTCCAATACCCAACATACCGTAGAGAATACGACGATGTACAGGTTTGAAACCATCGCGTACATCAGGAAGCGCACGAGCCACAATCACCGACATAGAATAGTCGATATAGGATGACTTCATTTCTTCCTCGATGTTAATCTTCATGATTCTGTCATGATCAAGAGTCTGATTTTCGTCCATTTTTTATATTGATTATTTGAATGATTATCTTAAATTTCTATTTTGAGTTCTTTGAACTTCATTATTTAATTCTAATTCCGACCCATCTGTTTTTGATGGAAAATTGCCGAGAAGGGCATTTTTTTGCGTTCTAAGCGTTTTTGCCCCTCCAAACTAACGACAAAGATACAAACTTTTTTTCTAAGAGAAGACTTTGTAGCGCAAAAACAACAAGAATTTAGCGTTTTTTGTGTTTTAGGCTACTTTCTTCTGCAAATATTCTTCCTTTTGTTCATTAGCCGCATAGTTTTACCCTCTTCTCTTTAGACATGTTTATTGAATTCATACAATCGTCAAGATAGATGCCTTATCATAGTGTATGATAATTGTGAATTAAAAGAGAAAAACTTTTTCCTCTCTTTTTGGCATAAATTTTGTAAAGTATAATAACAAGGTAAATTTTTAAAAAGGAACATATATACAGAATCATTGAAACATAAAATAAATATGGAAATTCAAAAAAGCATAAAACGCATTACTATCCTTGATGGGTTTTCTTTTCCAAGTGATGACGAAGATGACTTCTTTCTGAATGGTAATGAACCTGACAAGGATTCATCTGCGTCTTCCAAGACTGCAAGCAATACTGTTACGGGACAAATGCACAATAATAAGACTCCATTCTTAGATAAATATAGTACAGATTTAACCAAAGCTGCTAAAGATGGGAAATTGGATCCTGTAGTGGGAAGAGAGCACGAAATCCAAAGGGTTTTGGAAATCATCGGGCGTAGAAAGAAAAATAATCCCATACTCATCGGTGAGCCAGGTGTGGGTAAAAGTGCTATAGTAGAAGGACTGGCGCAACTTATTGTAAAACAGCAGACTTCTCCAGCTTTGTTCAACAAAAGGATTGTGTCTGTAGATCTTACTGCGATGGTGGCTGGTTCCAAGTATCGAGGACAGTTTGAGGAACGTATCAAAGGGCTTATTACGGAATTGGAGAACAATCCGGATATCATCATTTTTATAGATGAAATACATACTCTTATAGGAGCTGGTGGCGGTAGCGGAACTATGGATGCGGCCAATATTCTGAAGCCAGCTTTGGCTCGTGGTACAGTTCAGTGCATAGGTGCTACGACCTTTAAGGAATATGCAAACAGTATCGAAAAAGACGGAGCCTTGGAGCGAAGATTTCAGAAGGTCATCGTAGAGCCTACTACAACAGAACAGACTCTGACAATTCTTAGAAATATCAAGGATCGTTATGAGGATCATCATGGTGTGACATTCTGTGATGAGGCTCTTGAGGCATGTGTCAAACTGACAGAACGCTATGTCACAGACCGCTTTTTCCCAGACAAGGCGATAGATGTCATGGATGAAGTTGGTTCCAAATTGAGATTGGCAAATATAAAAGTACCTGACTATATTCTGGATCTTCAGAATGAAATCGAAGAAGTGGCAGCTAAGAAATTGGAGGCTGTTGGCAATCAGAACTTCGAACTGGCAGCCAGTTATCGTGATAAGGGCTTGTCTTTGGAAAAAAAGTTGGATTTGATGCACAAAAAATGGCAAAGTGGAGATTGTACAGAACGTATTCCGGTGACAGAATCTGATGTGGCTGATGTCGTCAGTAAAATGTCGGGTGTTCCTGTTCAGCGAATGGCTGAGGAAGAAGGTGTCCGTCTGAAAAATATGTCTGCCGTCTTGAAGAAAAGTGTCATTGCTCAGGATGATGCCATCGAGAAAATGGTAAAGGCTATCCAGCGTAATCGCATAGGATTGAGAGATCCTAACCACCCTATCGGTGCTTTCATGTTCTTAGGTCCTACTGGCGTGGGTAAAACTTATCTTGCCAAGAAACTTGCAGAGGAACTGTTCGGTTCTAAGGATGCACTCATTCGTGTGGATATGAGTGAGTATTCAGAAAGTTTCAATACTTCCCGACTTTTGGGTGCGCCTCCGGGATATGTGGGTTATGATGAGGGTGGACAGCTTACTGAGAGAGTTCGCCGCAAACCTTATTCTATAGTACTGCTTGATGAGATAGAAAAAGCCCACGACAAGGTGTATAATATGCTTTTGCAGGTGCTTGATGAAGGTCGTTTGACTGACGGTAATGGACGCCTGATAGATTTTCGCAATACCGTTATCATAATGACATCCAATGCAGGTACACGTCAACTGAAGGAATTCGGATCAGGCATCGGCTTTAATGCTGGCGGACTTACGAAGTCTGTAATGGATGAGAAGGATAAGGAATATGCTCGAAGTATCATTCAGAAAAGTTTGAGTAAGCAGTTCTCTCCTGAGTTCCTGAATCGTCTGGATGAGATTATCACTTTCAATCAGTTGGATATTGATGCGATTAAGCGTATTATTGATATTGAACTGCGAGGTCTCTTCGGAAGAGTTCACGATATGGGATATGAAATTCAGATTACTGATAAAGCGAAGGAACTTGTAGCCACTAAGGGCTATGATGTGCAGTTTGGCGCTCGTCCTCTGAAGCGTGCTATTCAGACCTATATAGAAGATGGCGTCTGCGAACTTCTGTTGGGCGGCAAACTTAAAAAGGGTGATACAATCAGTATCGGTAAGAATCCGAACAGGGAGGAACTTACTTTCAAGGTTGCAGTAGTAGAGTAGTTCTTCCTCGGGTGGCAAATTCTCATGAGAAGAGCAAAATCTGAGGTGCCCAGGATGATTGCCGTGTTAATATAAGTTAAGGGTAATGAATTATTTCATCAATTAGAAATATTTCATTACCTTTGCAATCGCTTTGAAAATGAAAAGCCATGATGGCTCAGTTGGTAGAGCAACGCATTCGTAATGCGTGGGTCGCGGGTTCGAGTCCCGCTCGTGGCTCTTTTCAGCACTATTTGTGCGGGATTAGCACATCGGTAGTGCACGGGCTTCCCAAGCCTGGGAGGCGGGTTCGATTCCCGTATCCCGCTCAAAAGATAAGGTATTGAAAATCAGATAGTTGTGGTTTTTAATACCTTATTTTTTTCTTTCTCCCCTATCCATCAGTTCTTATTATAAATAAGGTATAAATAGCCTTTTTGTGAGTAATATGTGAGTAACGCATGAAAAGTGTAGATTCCTTGTGAGTGATTTCTCCTCTAATTACGCAAACCTTTACGGACGATTTTGGTGCATTTATGATATAAGGTAAAGGAATATTTTATACCTTTGCATCGGAAATTTAAAACAAAATAATAACATAAACAAATCATGAAAGAACTTAAAGCATTAAACAAGCGTACCGCTCCTAAGAGTGTCGCTCCTGAGAGAATCATTCAGTTTGGTGAAGGTAACTTCCTCCGTGCATTCGTAGATTGGATTGTATGGAACATGAATAAGAAGACCGATTTCAATGGTTCTGTCGTTGTAGTACAGCCTTTGGCTGGTGGCATGGTAGATTGGCTGAATGGCCAGGACTGCCTTTATCACGTAAATCTTCAGGGTAAGGAGAATGGTCAGGCTGTCAATACATTGGAGCGTATCGATGTAATCAGCCGTGCACTGAATCCATATTCTCAGAATCAGGCATTCATGGCTTTGGCTGAGCAGCCAGAGATGCGTTTCATCATCTCTAATACAACTGAGGCTGGTATTGCATTCGATGACGCTTGCAAGTTTACAGATGCTCCTGCTGCATCTTATCCAGGTAAGTTGGTTCAGTTGCTGTTCCATCGCTATAAGTTCTTCGAGGGTGATCCAACTAAGGGTATGATTTTGATGCCTTGTGAGTTGATTTTCTTGAACGGTCACCACTTGAAGGAATGCATTTACCAGTATATCGAGCTTTGGAAGGAAGATATGGGTGCTGATTACGAGGGCTTCAAGGAGTGGTTTACTAACCATTGCTATGTTTGCGCTACACTCGTTGACCGTATCGTTCCTGGTTTCCCACGTGATACCATCAAGGAAATTCAGCAGAAGGTTTGCTACAAGGATAACCTCGTAGTAAAGGCAGAAAGCTTCCACCTTTGGGTAATCGAGAAGGCTGAGAATATGACAGTTGAGCAGATGCAGGAAGAGTTCCCTGCTCACAAGGCTGGTCTCCATGTTCTTATAACAGACAACGAGAAACCATACCACGAGCGTAAGGTTACTTTGTTGAATGGTCCTCACACAGTATTGAGCCCTGTAACATACCTCAGCGGTGTCAATATCGTACGTGATGCTTGCGAGCACCCTGTATTGGGCAAGTATATCCACAAGGTACAGTTTGACGAGTTGATGCAGACATTGAATCTTCCTATGGATGAGTTGCAGAAGTTTGCTTCTGATGTATTGGAGCGTTTCGAGAACCCATTCGTTGATCATCAGGTAACCAGCATCATGCTGAACTCATTCCCTAAGTATGAGACTCGTGACCTCCCTGGTGTGAAGGTTTACTTGGAGCGTAAGGGTGAGTTGCCACAGGGCTTGGTATTCGGTCTTGCAGCTATCATTACTTACTATAAGGGTGGTACCCGTGCTGATGGTGCTCCTATCCAGCCACAGGACGATCAGAAGATCATCGACAAGTTGAAAGAGCTTTGGGCAACAGGTGATACTCAGAAGGTAGCTGAGGGTGTACTTGCTTTCGACTATATCTGGAAGGAAGACCTGAACAAGACTGTACCTGGTTTGACAGAGTTGGTTAAGAAAGATCTTGATCTTATCCAGGAGAAAGGTATGCTTGAGGCAGTAAAGACAATTTTGTAAGAAATAGAGTGAAATTTAGATAAAGCATTTTCTTGCGTAAAAAAAGGGAAGTTCCTTTCGGGACTTCCCTTTTGTCGTATTTATGTCTATCTGTTTCTGTGTTTCATATACCATGGATGAACACAATAATTATAGAATACTAAAGTCAGTACCAGCAAAACTATACAGATGGACAGGATGTATTCATGGTCTGTCTGTATCTTGGGCAAGAACTTTTGCAGTTCTACAATTCTGTGATTTCCCCAGAAGCCATATCCTAAAAACAGTCCGAGACTGATTCCGAATTCCCAAGACAGGAAAAATGAACTCTGACTGGTTCCTCTCTGGCAGTGTTTGGCCAGTTTGATATAAAAAAGCAGGAACCTGCTTCCTATGACACCAATGCCAAATCCGATCAGGGATGGAGAGATAAACTGGATGGCCGACTGATGGTTTGTGAAGAATATCAAAACAGCCGCCAGCATGAAGATGACTCCAGAAAAGACTTCGCTCTTGAGCTCAGCATTGGGAAATGCGAATTTCTCAGCCAGTAGGGCTATGATGAAACCTCCCATCAACATGGTGTAAAATACTACGGAATGCTGTATGGAAAACAATAATCCCACAACAGTTGTTATTGCAGCCGTGTTGAGGAATAAGAGAAAACCCTGAGGAAGGAAAAATCTATCCAGGCTAAGGATTTTCATATTGTCTGACGGAGCCTTGAAAGGAAACTTTACCCATGAGATGAGCAAGACAGGAATTAATGCGAAGCATCCTCCGGCGATGACTACACCTCTATAATTGAGCCACTTGAATAAAATCAGGGCAATTACTGGTCCGAGAGATAATGCAAATCTTGAAAACCAAGCAGCCGTATAATTAGCTTCGGTTCTCTGAAACGACTCGCACGTATCAATGATGAGCGTACTGGCTAATGTCATTTGAGCCAATCCAATGAATGCGCCTTGTAGCAGTCTTGCCAGCATCAACATCCAAAACTCTATTTTTACCTGCAGGACAAACTCCAGATAATAGATAAGTGCGAAACACACAGCTACGCCCACAATCGCAAACTGGCATACATGATTTCTCCGATATTTCTGAACCAGATAAGAGCAGAAACCGCCAAGCAAGAAAATTCCGATGCCGTAGGCACCCATAATACTTCCCACTTCAAGTGAAGAGAAATCTGCCTGCATTAAGTAAGGCGGAAGAGCCGGTATCAGCATGTAAGTGCTCGTCATCAAGAAAAGGTTTGCTATTGCCAGCAACCAGAAATCCCGATGCCACAATTTGAAGTGTACCGGCGTGTTTTGAGTATCCATCTTTTAAAATAGTGTTTGTAATTAGCTATTTTAATAGCTTTCTTCAATATTAGGATAATCACCTGTCTTGACAGCATCGACGTATGCCTGAACGCCCTTTGTTATCTCAGCCCCTACCTGTGCAAAGTGTCGCAAGAACTTAGGTTTGAAACCTTGGGTCATCCCCATTGCATCCGCATAAACCAATACTTGACCGTCGCATCCGTTACCTGCTCCAATTCCGATAGTTACGGCTTTTACCTGACGTGTTACTTCAGCTGCTATTTTGGCAGGAACTTTCTCCAAAACGATGGCAAAGCAACCTGCTTTATCCAGAGCGATGGCATCGCTGATGAGCTTTTCAGCTTCTGCTTCTTCTTTGGCACGGATACCATAACCTCCGAACTTGTTGACGCTTTGAGGAGTCAATCCTAAGTGGCCATGAACAGGGATTCCGGCATCTATCAGTGCTTTGATGGTATCTATCATTTCTACTCCACCTTCAAGTTTGAGGGCATCCACACCCGTCTCTTTCATCATTCGACAAGCATTGCGCAAGGCTTCTTCGCGTGAAATCTGATAACTACCGAAAGGCATGTCGCATACTACCATGGCATGATTAACGGCACGCGCTACGCTTCTGGCATGATAAATCATCTGGTCAACGGTGATAGGTAGTGTATCAGCGTTTCCTGCCATAACGTTTGATGCAGAGTCTCCGATCAGAATGCTGTCAATACCGGCAGCATCGATAATACCTGCAGTTGTAAAGTCGTATGCAGTGAGCATAGTTACCTTTTCACCAGCTTGCTTCATTTCAGCAAAAGTCTTGGTGGTAATTTTCTTTTTATCTGTTGATAAATATCCCATTTTTTGTGTTGTTTTTATAAATCGACTGCAAAGTTACACATTATTTACGAGATAGGCTAACAATTTTAACTAAATCTGCAAATGTGAAGCCAATATAGTCGGAAATCACTTCGTCAGAATAAGGTCTGATGGCATCAGCTGAGTTTGTAGTGGCCAATCCGAGCGTAAAGGCACCAGATGCTCTTACGGCTTTCAGACCGTTAAAACTGTCTTCCAAGCCAACACACTCTTCCGGTTTGACTCCGAAATAAGCCGCTCCCTTGAGATAGCAGTCTGGATCTGGTTTGCTCTTAGCAAAGTCCTCACTTGTAAGAACCCTGTCAAAGTAGTCTTTAAACTCCGGTCGCTGCTGATAGACATTGAGCATCTTAGGGATATTGCTGCTGGTTACAACAGCGCATTTTATGCCGTTATTGCGTAAATTCTTCACAAAGTCCTCAAATCCAGCAATATAGTTGTAGCTCATGTTTTGCTCGAATTCATCCAGACGGGCGGTAATTTTAGCCTGTTCATCTTTCACACTACAGAAATCAACTTTAGAAGCGAAAATCTTGTCATCGGAAAAATACTTGTCGTAGATCTGAACCAGAGTCTGTCCTTTGATGATTTGTGCGAAATCAGGAATTTCAGGATGATACTCCTTTCCTATCATTCCCCAGAAAACCGAATATTGCGATTCGGTGTCAAAAACGACACCGTCTAAGTCGAAAAGTGCTGCTTTAATCATTATTTTAATTTGATAAATTGATTGATACAATCTCTTTTAATTCTCTAAATCGGTTGCAAAGTTACATATTTTTATTCTAAAATCAATAAAGAAAGTAAATAATCATAATCATTGTCAGTTATTTCGTATTTTTTTTATATTTTTGCACTCAAATAATAATATATAAGGTATGAAGATAATCGAGAAATACTTTCCGAATCTCACGGATAAGCAAAAAGAACAGATATCAAAATTGGATTCTCTCTATCGTGACTGGAATGCAAAAATCAATGTAATCAGCCGCAAGGATATAGACAATCTCTACGAACATCATGTGCTGCATTCCTTGGCAATAGCGAAAGCCATCCATTTCCGTGCGGGTTCTGAAATCCTGGATTTCGGATGCGGTGGAGGATTCCCAGGCATTCCTCTTGCTATTCTCTTTCCTGAATGCAAATTCAAATTGATTGATGGAACTGGCAAGAAAATCAAGGTTTGTAATGAGGTAGCTGCTGCTATTGGACTGGAAAATCTGAAGGCGGAGCATATCCGCGGTGAGGAGGAAAAGGGAAAATATGATTTTGTGGTCAGTCGTGCAGTGATGCAACTTCCTGATTTGATGAAAATTATCAAGAAGAATTTCAAAAAATCCCAGCAAAATTCCCTCCCTAATGGTCTTCTTTGCCTGAAAGGTGGAAACCTTCAGGAAGAATTGAAGCAATATAAAAATATTGCAGAGATTACTCCGTTGAGTGATTTCTTTGAGGAAGAATGGTTCAAGCAGGATAAGCAGTTGGTATATGTGCCGGCGTGATAGATTGCACATATTCTGCTGAACAAATGATGGAGTCTTTCATGGAAAGGTCTCTTAAGAGTTTTTGATTATACAAATGTTTCTAATTATTTAAAAGAATATTCGATGTTACATATTGAAAAATTCGAAGTAAACATGCTTCAGGAGAATTGCTATGTGGTTAGTGATGAAACCCGTGAGTGTGTCATCATTGATTGCGGAGCTTTTTATCCGGAAGAAAGAACTGCCATTGTCAATTATATCAAGGAGAATAACCTTCAGCCGGTTCATCTTCTTGTAACCCATGGACATCTTGACCATAATTTCGGCAACAATACGATTCATGAAACTTTTGGGTTGAAACCGGAAGTGTCGGCAGCAGATGAGAGGCTGATGAAGAACCTGAAGCAGCAGGCTGAGGTTTTCTATCAGATGCAGTTGGATTACGATTTTCCTCCTGTAGGTCATTTCTTTGAAGAAAATGAAGTAATCCATTTAGGAAACCATCAGTTTGAAATCATCCTCACTCCTGGTCATTCCCGTGGCTCAGTCACATTTTACTGTGTTGATGAAAAGGTAGCCTTTACGGGCGATACGCTTTTCCGTGGTTCTATTGGCAGAACAGATTTTAAAGGCGGTTCTATGTTCCAGATTATCAACAGTCTCCGTTTTCTGGCCCAGTTGCCTGATGATGTAAAAGTATTGCCAGGACATGGACAGGCAACGAGCATCGGCGAAGAACTCGCTCATAATCCGTATATGGATCGATGAATCAAGTAGATAAAATCATTCTTGGTATTGACCCTGGAACCAATGTGATGGGCTATGGGGTCATCAGGGTGACAGGCAATAAGGCTCAGCTGGTAGTCATGGGTGTCATCGATATGCGCAAGGAGAGTGATCCTTATCTCCGATTGGGTAAAATCTTCGAGCGTGTTACCGGTATCATTGATGAGTATCTCCCGGATGAGATGGCCATCGAGGCTCCTTTCTTTGGAAAGAACGTCCAGTCTATGCTGAAATTGGGGCGGGCTCAGGGAGTAGCCATTGCTGCAGCTATCCATCATGATGTGCCGATTCATGAGTATGCCCCTCTGAAAATCAAGATGGCCATTACGGGACAGGGACAGGCTTCCAAGGAACAGGTGGCGGGCATGCTGCAAAGGATGCTGCACATCAGTGACGAGGATATGCCGAAATTCATGGATGCTACGGATGCCTTGGGTGCAGCTTATTGTCATTTCCTGCAAATGGGCAAGCCAGAAACCAATGCCCGGCATTATAGCAGCTGGAAGGATTATGCTTCGAAAAATCAAGCAAGGGTTGCTGGTAGCGCCCCTGTGACGGGACCGAGAGCCCAGTTGATGGCTGCCCTCAACCGTACAACACATAAATAATTTTGATTATAAAGATATAAGAAGATGCAAACAATTATCAAAATAGAAAATGGCGTAACGCGTATGCCAGAATGGCGTATGGCTGAGCCTGTCAATTTTGAGGCTTGTGAAGGTGAACATATTGCCATCGTAGGTCCTAATGGAGGTGGAAAATCTATGTTTGTGGATATGATAGTGGGTCGCCATCCTCTGGTAATGCATGATCCATATTATGATTTCTCACCGAGCAACAAGCCGATGGTGAGTGATAATATTAAATATATTACTTTCCGAGATACCTATGGCGGTGATAATGACCGCACTTATTTCTTGCAGCAGCGCTGGAACCAATTGGAGATAGATGAGTCCACTCCTATTGTCAGAGACAAACTGGAGGAAGCTTATCAGATGGCTGGAGAGGATACGCCAGAGCGACGTGCCCTGCAAAAGCACATTTATGAACTCTTCCACATGGAGCATTTGCTCGACAAATATACGATACTTTTGTCCAGTGGAGAGTTGAGAAAATTCAAGCTGGCTTCTACCCTCTTCGCAGAACCACGCGTGCTGATCATGGATAATCCGTTTATCGGACTTGATGCAGATACCCGTGATCAGTTGAAAGAGCTTCTGAAAACACTCTCTTCGGAACGTGCGCTGCAAATCATTCTGGTCTTGAGCAAGAGCGATGATATTCCTGATTTCATCACACATGTTGTGGAAGTGAAAGATATGAAAGTTTTGCCAAAGGTGACCAAAGAGGAATATTTGAAGATGAGACAGCCCGTTCCTGATCACATCTTAAGTTCTGAATTGGAGCAGGCCATTGTGGATTTACCATATAGTGAGCGCGAATATCACAATGAGGAGGTTGTCAAGATGAATAAGGTTCGCATCCAATATGGTGAACGCATTATTCTGAAGGATTTGGACTGGACTGTTCTGAATGGAGAAAAATGGGCATTGAGCGGACAGAACGGAGCCGGAAAATCTACCCTCTTGAGTTTGGTTTGTGCTGATAATCCGCAGAGTTACGCTTGTGATATTGCCCTCTTTGGTAATCCACGTGGAAGCGGTGAAAGCATCTGGGACATTAAGATGCATATAGGTTATGTTTCTCCGGAACTGCATCGCTCCTATCAGCGAGATCTTCCTGCCATCCGTATCGTAGCAAGTGGCTTGATGGATTCAGTAGGACTTTATGTCAAACCTAAGGATGAGGATTTGGATATCTGCCGTTTCTGGATGAAGGTCTTTGGATTGGAAGGAAAGGAAGAAGCAGGTTTTCTCAAACTCTCCAGCGGTGAGCAGCGTCTGGTCTTGCTGGCTCGTGCATTCGTGAAGGATCCTGAACTTCTTATCCTTGATGAGCCACTTCATGGTCTTGACAATGTGAATCGTCGGCTGGTGAAAGATGTCATCGAGGCGTTCTGCAAGCGAAAGAACAAGACCATGATTATGGTGACCCATTATAAGGAAGAATTGCCTGCTTGTATTGATCACAGCATCTTCTTGATTCGTCATGCCTGATCATAGTGAAAGTCTTTGACACTTTTTGTGAAAGGGTTTTGATATGGATTTAAAAGGTCTTTAATATTAATTTTTTAAATAGGAAAAAATGAAAAGGATGATCATAGCAATGGCGCTCATGGCGCTCACGTTTGCACCGGCTTCGGCACAGGATGTGCTCAATGAAATCGTGAAGACATCGCTTGCTACTGTTAATGATACTACCAAAAGTCTCGAAGTACGCAAGACTGCCGTTTTCAAGTATGATGCCATGACCTATCTTCGTTCCAAATTATTGCAACCTGCAGATTTGCTTGGCAAGAATGTGGATTTGAAGAAGGTGAATAGCACCATTCAGGTACTCAATGAACAGGCTCTGGCCATGAATCAATATGTCACTCTCTATCAGAAGCGTTTTTCTGAGGCCAAAAAGAAGAACAGAGATGTTGTCACAAACTTGTTCAAGCAGGCTACTCGCAATCATAAGTTGTTCAATGATACTGATACAGAGGTGACCTTGGCTTATTATGACCGTAAGGACTACCCTATCCAGTTCTGTATAGATTGCGATTGGGTCAAGACCTTGGCCTTCATCCGTACCATCGATTGGAGTGGTATTTAAATGGTATAGAAGCGGTACACCTTATATAATATATGGAATATTTGTGAAGGTACACCTTATTATATATATAGAATGATGAAAAATATCTCATAAAATTTGCATATTAAAAAATAAGTAATTACTTTTGCAAAATAAAAGAGAATTTATGATGAAAAAGGAAAAAAATATGAGTCTCAAGACCTTGACCAAGTCAAGTGTTTGGGAAATACAGGAGAACGATGTGTTCCGTCTCTGGGAAGCTGCTGAGAAGGATACTGATTTGAAAGATAATCAGCGCCGCTATGTGGATGTCATCCGTAGTGCCTTCGAAATAGAGGAAATCAAAATCGATAAGCCTATCGTAATTGATAAATATATCCAGAGAGGTTTTAAAATCGGAAACTTCCGTATCGATGATATGAATGTAAAGTATGCTATCAAGAAGCGTCCAATTCTTCGTGTTACCGATTTGACTTATGAGAATATCCGTCACATAAGTGCTACAAAACTCATCGAAGTGTTGGAACGTAACTTTGGTGGTGGCTGGGAATCTCTCCCACAGAGTATCCAAGATATCATCCAGAGTGGTTTTGATATCAGCACAACTACCCTCCCTAAGGATCGTCTTCACAAGCCAGGTGGTCTCTACGAGAAGAAAATAGATGATGGCTTCGAAGTGCTGGAAATTCCTAAGGGAACCTGGACCGAGGCTATTTTTGCCAAGGCGAAACCTCAGGTTGAGAAAGTACGCATGAAGTTTGCCGATGATGATGAATTGGATCGCGAAGACGAACTTCGTGCTCGTGCAGAAGAAGATGACGACGATGAGGATGCACCAGAGATTGAGGATCATTACAATGATATCGATGAAGATGATGATGCTTTCGATGATGACAAACTGACAGAGGAAAGTTATCGTACTACATTTGAGGATCCTGAAAATTTAGGTCTTGATGATGCTAATGATGTCGCAGACGATGAAGATTATTAAAAAATAAAATAAAATGAATGCATTAATTGGTTTAATAGCTTTAGTTGTTGTAGCCCTTGTCGGATGGGCTATTGCTGAGTTTAAGTATAAGGCTTTCACTTTCACTCGTTCTGAAAAGGATATTGAGGAAGAGAAGGAATTGGAAGAAATGAAGCGTGCTGATGGTTTCAAGGAGATGAACATCCGCGACATCATGCGCAAGAATTCTACAAACGGTTATAATGCCGTAGGTTAATCTTTATGGTATTTCAATACATCATAATAGGAATAGTAATAGTGGCATGCCTTGTGTATGCCACTATTATTATATGGAAAAATGGCAAATCTCAGCTGAAATGTGACGATTATAAGTGCGCTGGATGCCCTTTTTTCGAGAAATGTGAAAAAAAACAAGAAAAAGTTGGGAAAAAATTTGGTGGAACCAAATAAAAGTAGTACCTTTGCAACCGCAAATGAGAAATACAATATCTCAATCTACAAGGTGTCTTAACCGAGCGGTTAGGTAACGGTCTGCAAAACCGTGTAGAGCGGTTCGACTCCGCTAGACACCTCGAAAAATCAAGAGGATGTGTCATAAGTTTATGACACATCTTTTTTTTGTTCATCATTAGCCAAATCTCTATTGACATAAAAAATCCCACAGATTTCACAGATTACACAGATTTATTTGGGGTTCAAAAAAATGTGTCAATCTCTGAATTCCGTGGGTAATTGATGAAATGCTTTTATTTTTTCAAGGCAATATTATAATTGTAGTATTTAGTATTACCCGTGATGTCTTCTACAACTTGAATGAATGGCGGAAATTTCACGCTCTCTTGTTTTGCAATACCCTTAGTTTCAAGTATCATCAGATCATTGATAGGAGATTCGAAGGAATCCAATTCAAAATACTGACCTTTCCAGATAAAACTCTTGCGGTGCTTCTTGATGGTTTGGCGGTAAGGATCCGCCTGCTGGAGAAGCGACTCATAAAGATTACTGCTTATCTGGCGTTCTGTTTCAATCTGTTCAGTGTCAGATATTCTCTTCTTGGTAGTATGTACAAATACTTCCTTTTCTTCAAAGCGGCGCTTGCGCAAACGAATTTCGCAATTAGGTTCACCAGCCAAGTATGTCTGTACAATATCGCTGTCAATACTATTTGGCACATTGCCAGTCAATTTGACAATATACTTTCGTTCCTCCTCTATTGGCTGAGGAATTCCCAGTACATTAGAAATCTCTTTGAGCACGCGATTCAGCTTGTTGTCAAAGTCTTCATGATTGTTGATCACTCTCAGATGTGGATGACCCGTCCATGCTTCAATGACACGCTTGTCCAGTTCGCGGGCAATTTGAAGTCCCTTTTCGTCAGCCTTTTCCAGGCGCTGGGCATTATTGCTTGTTGTATAGAATTGCTCAGCCCCATCCGCAGCAGAAACCAAGTGAAGTATGGCATCATATCTCTCGTCTCTGAGTTGAGTCTGCGTATAGCCTACTTCTCCGATAATATCTTGCCATTGTTGCGGTGAAAGATAAGCCGAGATGTCCATTACTCCCCTATCGCAGACGATGAGAACAGGTTGTTCGAGTGTCTGTGCCATTTTGTAAAAACTGTCTTCGAGATGCAGTTGGGTCAGGAGTGTAGCTTTCTCTCCAACGTAGAAGAAATCTTTGTTGGATGTCAAATAATTCATACCTGCCTGCGTAAACATCGTAGGCACCTCAGGGATCGTGAAAACCTTGTATCCCAGGCTGGAGAAATGCTCAATAACTTTCACCAGTGCAGTAGTCTTACCGGCACATGGTCCACCGGTAAGCACGATTTTCTTAATAGTATTCATTTCGTATTTATTTTCTTTATTTTGTTTGCAAAGTTAGTAAAAAATATCTGGATTATATCCAAATTTCGCATAATATTAGTATAAAGTATAAAAAAGAAAGGGAAATATTTTGCAGTTCATTTGAATTGCCGTATCTTTGCATAAAATAAATATAAAAACTATGGAACAAGTTAAGACTTTGATTATTGGAAGTGGTCCTGCTGGATATACAGCAGCCATATATGCAGGAAGAGCTGATTTGAAACCCGTTCTTTATTCAGGTATTCAGCCAGGTGGCCAGTTGACCACCACCACAATCGTAGAGAATTTCCCAGGCTATCCTAATGGTGTGGATGGCAACCAGATGATGATGGACTTGAAGGAACAGGCCTCTCGTTTTGGTGCCGATATCCGTGATGGCAGTATTTCTAAGGTAGATTTCAGTAAGCGCCCTTACCATATTGTTGACGAGCGTGGAAATGAAATCCTTGCTGATACAGTCATTATCGCTACTGGTGCTTCAGCCAAATATTTAGGTTTGGCTGATGAGGAAAAATATCGCGGACAAGGTGTTTCTGCTTGTGCCACCTGTGATGGTTTCTTCTATCGTAAGCGTACTGTAGCTGTAGTTGGTGGTGGAGATACTGCCTGCGAAGAGGCCATGTATCTTGCCGGACTGGCTAAGAAAGTCTATATGATTGTAAGAAAACCTTATCTTAGAGCCGCTGAGATTATGCAGCAGCGCGTGAAGGAGAAAGAGAACATCGAGATTCTTTTTGAAACAAATACATTAGGACTCTTTGGTGAAAATGGTGTAGAAGGCGCTCACCTTGTGAAGCGCAAGGGCGAAAGTGATGAGGAAGAATTTGATATTGCCATTGATGGTTTCTTCCTGGCAATCGGTCATAAGCCTAATACAGAGTTGTTTAAGGACTACATCGACTTGGATGAGCAGGGATTTATCAAGGTTGTTCCTGGCACTACGAGCACGAATGTACCTGGTGTTTTTGCAGCAGGTGATGTGGCAGACCCAGTTTATCGTCAGGGAATTGTTGCAGCAGGTTCTGGCGCAAAGGCAGCCATTGAGGCAGACCGATATTTACAACAGCTTTAATCGGAAGATTGTCATGATAATTGATAAGAATACAAATTTCGAGGAAATCTTCAAGCGTGATCTTCACCAGTATTTATGTTCTATTAATCGAGTAGATGAACATTTGCCAGAAGCTCCAGATTTGGAAGAACTCTGGGCAAAGATTGGTGAAAACTATTTGCCAGATGCAATGAAGGAATTTACAAAATATCCTACCGTATCACTCGGTTGGATTATGTTTGTAGGAATGGCAATGGCTAAATATTGGGATGTAGATTGGGAGTTGTATAGTAAGGTAGAGAATCATTATGAATACTTGAAAAATAGTATTGATTTTGATCACATGGATGATTACATCTGTGAGAAAATACTTCTTTTGGATGAGGAATCTCATCAGAATATGAATCGTGTGGTGGCAGAATGTGCTTCCCGTACATTGAATCAATTGGCTCATATGGGAATAGAACCAGGTACAGAGACTGCATTTAGAGCTTTTATCGCTGCATTGCATCAGATGTATTTGATGGGAATTGCCATTGAATTGAAAGCATTAGGCTATCATATGACTCAGCTGTCATGAGATGATCATTATAACGAAATTCCGATCAGAAAAAAATATAAGCTGCATTGCAGTAAAACAAAAATGATATTGCTTATGGAGGGAAATTATATTCGTTTTGATTGGGCGATGAAACGCCTGCTTCGTAATAAGGCTAATTTTGTGGTCTTGGAGGGATTTTTGGCATCACTGATAGGCAAAAAGTTCAAGATAGAACGCTTCCTCGAAAGCGAAGGCAACCAAAGTGATGAAGAAGACAAATACAATCGTGTAGATATCCTCGCTGAAAGCGAGGAGGGAGAACTCTGCATTATTGAAGTACAGAATAGTCGTGAATTGTCATATTTCCACCGTATGTTATATGGCGTTTCCAAGACTATCACAGAATATATCGGTTTAGGAAAACCTTATGAAGAAGTGCGAAAGGTTTACTCCATCAATATTGTTTATTTCGAATTGGGTCAGGGTAAGGATTATGTTTACCACGGCAAGACAGAATTTGTGGGTATTCATCAGCCTCATGATACCTTGAAACTATCCGTCAGACAAAATGAAAAATTCTTCGGTAACAAAGAATATGATATTTTGAAGCGTAAGGCTGCAGGTGATATCTTCCCTGAGTATTATGTGCTCCGTGTGAATGATTTCGATCAGGTAGCTACCACTCCATTAGATGAGTGGATAGAATTTCTGAAGACTGGTAATATCAGTGCCAAGGCAAAGGCTGCTGGTCTTGCTGAGGCCCGTGAGTGCTTACGTGTCGATTCGCTCTCTGAAAAAGACAAAAAGGCTTATTATCGCCACATGGAGTCAATAAGGCACATGAAGAGCCTCTTCGAAACTAGCCGTGATGAAGGCTATCAGGAGGGAAAAGATGAAGGACTTGCGGCGGGCAGAGCAGAAGGCATTGCAGAAGGCAGAGCAGAAGGCAGAGCAGAATGTTCTTTAGAAATTGCTAATCAGTTGAAAGCTATGGGCTTATCACCAGAGCAGATAGCCCAAGCCACTCATCTCCCTATAGAAGAAATATCAAAACTCTTTAAATAATAACATTTAAAGCACGGCTAAGGTATCATAATCTTCCTTAGCCGTGCTTTTCATATATTCCATCTTCTATGCTTTAGGACTTTTTATGTCAGTACCTTCTTTACGTCGAAGCAAGGACAGATCTTGGCGGAAAACTCGTTGTTGCCGTGGATGGTGTTTCGAAAAAGAAAATTGAAAATGATTTTGACCGAACATGACCATGCCAAATGACCGCTTTTCTAAAATCCTGAGTCACAAGCCTTCATTTTCTTCCAATTCTATCAAAATGCAGCAATTGATTTCCCGAATATCGTTGTAAGGTGCTATCAGTCAGATACTTACAGACACCATCGAAAAATCTGTAGCCCAAAAATTTGTTTCCAACTCAAAATTGTTGTACCTTTGCACCAGCAATCGAAAGAAAGCTTCTCTTGTACCAGATGTCGGTCTTAATAGACGACAAACCTTGGTCTTAATAGACGACAGGCGCCTGTCGTCAATGACGACCAAAATAAAGGCAAGAAATGAGGCTTCTGGGGAATTGAAATATCAACCATCTAAACAACACAAAGTATGATTAATTACAGCATTACCATGCGTTCAGTGAATAGGATGATGACCGAGAAGTTTGCCAAGCATATCTCCAGCCCCCATTAATACTCATTTCCCTCATTCTTAATCACGCTTGGACCATCGATGAGCTCGGGTTTCGGAGCATTACGGTTTACACCATCATAAGCATTCCTTACATCCCCCATGCTGATGTCTATATCACGATTTACAGGGCGGTCTGGATCATTCAGCGTGTGTGAGAAAAGCCATTGATAGGTTTTCTTCATGTAGAAAACGCGGGCTGGCATTCCATGATTGGCACCTTGCCACCAATCATAAATCAAGCGCGTATCATTTCCGTCACGTTTTAATTTATCTACTACTACTTTGGATTGCTTTACAGGAACAGCTCTGTCGGCTGTACCATGGATAATCCAAAATGGAAGTTTCCCCAAACCGCTTACGTCTTTCAGGGAACAACCGCCACAGAGCGCCATTCCTGCTGCAATACGGTCGGGATAGGTGCCGCAGACATCCATTGTTCCATATCCTCCCAGACTCATGCCTAAGACATAAACACGGGTGGTGTCACAGGAATAATGCTGCTTCACCCAATCAAGCATATCCATCACTTTCTTGGGACTCCAAGCACCTCCAGGGTTTTGAGGCACAAGCGTCAGGGCATCAATATCTCGGCCTTTCACAATGGCATCCAGCGGTCCGTATCTTCTTACTCTTTCAAGGTTGCGACCGCATAGACTGGCACCATGAAGGAAGATAATCACTGGCGTTTGCTCCTGCGTATAGAAATAATCCACTGGTGTATAAACCCAGAAGTTATAGCCTCCAGGTATCTCATTCTTTACTGCCCTAAGAAAATCGTATGCAGATATCTTTAAGACGGAAAGCAATAATATAGTCAAACAAAATATCTTTTTCATGTTGGCGAAATTACAATAAAAAATGCAGAAAACCAAGATTTGTCTTGGATTTCCTGCATTATTTCATATACTTTGCAACAAGTTAATATGCTTTCACAAACTATGAGGTTTGTTCTCAACCAGTTGGAGTCAGACATGATATTTGTACTTCTTGGTGGCCCGCTGCGGTATGGAATGGTCAAAATCAGGTGATAAACCATTTCCTGTAGAAACTCCTCCTCTTGCTGATCCACAATAGCTTGACCATCGTTGCATGATTTTGGAAACGTAATTGACGGTCTCACTTCCACGCATATAGCCACATTTGATGATTGGCAATTTATAATAGGTAGGATCACTGAGCTTGAGAACTGACTCTGCCACATCATCCCAGTGATGCGGATTCTTGCCGTGTTGACGTGTCAGTGCCATCGCATCCCGGATATGCCATGGTCCTGCATTATAGGCTGCAAGTCGGAATTTCAGACGCTCGAATGGGTCGCCTATATCCTGGAACATACGCTCGAATTTCGCCATGCACGTAGCCGAAGCGGAGATGTTGATTTCCGGATTGGTGAGTGAGGAAACGGGGATGCCTAATTCCTTGGCAGTGCCAGGCATGATGGCCATCAGTCCGCAATAGCCTGCCCATGATTTTGCATAGGTATCAAAACCTGACTCCGTATAGCATTGGGCTGCCATCAGTCGCCAGTCGATTCGTGCCATAGGGGCATACTTCTTAAACAAATGGTCGTATTTGCTGATGACGCCTCCTGCTGCATTGATCATAGGAGCATATACTTTGTGGATGATAAGTCCTTCTGAAAGTATCCTCTTTTCTTCCTTTTGGACGTTAGCCAAGATATGGGGCGTAAACCAATGGTTTAACGCTTCTTCCAGAGATTTGTTTCCCTTGTTGACTGCCCATTGGACTGAGGCGGTCGTCTGGTCAGAATCTTTCTCTTTCGATGTCTGGTAGGCACCGCAATAGGCAATATCATTGCGTTTCCCCTTCTTAAGCGGATAAGCGATTAAATCACCCTTGCCCTTTTTCAGTTTGTTGATCATGTCAAGCGTATCCTTGCAGAGTTCGACTCTTACCGAAACGCCTATGGAACTGGCAAATTTCTCACAGAGCAAGTAGTCCATACCTAAGCCCACTCCCTTATAATCATAATAGGTGGAAGGACCTGACAGGGTCAGCATGATCAGTTCTCCATTGTTTTCTATATCAGCAAGCGAGAAGTTACTGGCAGAGGAACTGGAGTCTGATGCCTCAGCATCACCTGTCTCTCCATCCTCTATCACCGTTCCCCAAGGCGTATATTCCGTCTTCTTATTTTCCGTTTTGCATGATGCGGTCAAGGACAACAGACAGATGGTGAGTATTGCCGTCTCAAAATAGCTTCCTGTTTTCATCTTATTCTGCCTGTTGCTTGTCGCCAGATTCTGTAGGCACGGATTCCGGTTTCTGTTTTTCTACATGCTGATTGTCATGTTGTTTATCATGCTTCTTGTTGGCATCATGATGACTGCTCTGTTCTTTAGGTGAATCCTTCTTTGCATCAAGCGTTTCATTCAAAGCAGGAGTAGCGTGTGTGCCTTTCTGCTTTTTGGCAGAATCTGCAGTTGTTGACTTGGATGAAGTGCTTACGGAACTGTTGCTTGGCAAGATGGTGCCATTCTGATGGAGGAATCTCGTGTATTTCTTGCATATCTTATTAGAATATGCATTGAAGATATTGTTGGCAAACAGAATATCAGTTATCTTATTATCGCTGACATATTTGCGCATATTCTTGGTGAAATATCGATAATCGACTACATGGATTTCCTCAAAAGAATAGAACAGGTAGCCTGGAAGAGCATTTCCGAAACTATCCTTCAGTATCATGACACGGCGATGATTGTTGACATTGGTTTTCACCCGGGTAATTCGGGTGTCACCGCCCATGAAGGTACAGTAGGCGCCACCATTGCCGTCTTTATACTTATAGAAGAAGATGCCTTTGTATGGTTTGCCTTCGCCTATGACCTCGTAGTTGCGGTTGATTTTATAATCCGTATAATAGGTTTCGTATTTTACGTTCTTTGGAACATAATAGACGAAATCTTCCGGGGCATTCTTCAGGGAAATATCATGAGAATAACCATACATACTTCCTACGTATCCATGTACCACTTTTCTTTCATAACTTGAAAGCGGCTTGAAAGGAACCTTTGCCACTTTAGCGAATTGCTGGGCGGCATAGAAAGCTCCAAGAGGTGCCCAGTGGTGGTCGGTTCTGAGGAAGATGTTTTCTGCCACGTGTTTGCCCAGTGCAGTATAGACATCTACGGCATGAACATCCTTGTCTAAGTGAGCATAGATGTTGTTGATGGTTGGGCGTTCCTCATTGGAGCATCCCTTAGCCTTATCAGGACAATAGAAATCCACAGCAGTCGGTATGACCATGCAATATACATTTACCTTTGGTCCGAATACCTTCTTGTATTCATTTGCAGACTGGGCATAATCCACACCACCCTTGGAACTACCGCCATAAGCCATCAAAGCTCTTACCTCTTTTCCTTTACCCACGATGATAATACCACGGTTGGCGATTTTGGCATTCTCTTCTGCCGTAATATTATTCTTGTATTTACCTACGTTTCTTTCTCCCATTTCCAGTTCTTCATCTGTAGGACCCGATGTCTCGGTGGCATCTGCTGATGCATGGAAGGTCACTTTTTCTTCTCCTACAGACATACTGATGAGATCCTTTTCCTGCATACTCATAGACATGAACACATCACGGTAAGGTTCACTATCGCTGAACCAGGAATTGATGCTCTTGGTAAATTCACCCGACTTCAAACTTTCCAGTGAATATTTTGGAAATTTGGCAAGCTCTCTCTTTTCAAGTGCAGAGTATGTGCTCCGAGGAAAAAACAGGAAAACGATGGTGAATCCTAAGAACACCATACTCATGATTGATATGTATATATAATTCTGTTTCATGACTTTAAATGCAATAGTTAAATATCACAATCTATTTATTTCTTCATTTGTGTTATTGGCGTAACATTCGCTCGAAGCCTCTTGCCGTGGATTTTGCATAGGCATGCTGCAAGTTGTTGGCGAAGAGTATATCTGTGATTTGATTGTCATTGACATAGTTGACGATATTCTTTGTGAAATATCTGAAATCTACTACATAAATATCCTCAAATGAACCGAAAAGATATCCTGGCAAGGCATTGCCATAGCTATCTTTGATGATCATCAGTTTTCTTCCATTTCTTACGTCTGTCTTGACATGCGTTGTGCGCAAATCGCCACCCATGAAGGTGCAATATGCACTGCTGCTGCCATCCTTGTATTTGATGAAGAATGGTCCGGTGAATGGGTCTGTGAGGCTTGTCACTACCCTATTCTTACCCATGTTGTGACCGACATAGGTGGTGACATAATTGCTGTCTTTAGGAATATAGTAAATGAATTTCTCCGGAGAGTTCTTTACTGTGATGTCCTTTGAGTAATGATACATACTCCCCACAAAATTATGGATGGTACGCTCTTCGAAATCGTTCAGGTTAGGAACCTTTACCTGTGCTTTCTGGGCAAATTCACGGGCTGCATAGTATGCTCCTAATGGAGACCAATGGTGGTCGGTGCGGGAATAAATATCCTCATCCTTGTGCTGCTTGAGTACTGGATATACATCTACTATTTCTACGCCTTTCTCCAGATGCTGATACATATTATTGATGACCGGCTCTTCATCGCGGATCCATTCCTTGGCTTCTTCCGGACAGTATAGACCTGCAGAGGTAGGAACGATCATGCTATAGATTCTTACATGATGCTTCAGCGTGTCCCGATACTGGTTGATGGCATTTGAATACCAAGTTCCTCCTGTTGCCAAACCGGTAAATGGTTCCAATGCTCTGATCTGGTTGTTCTCTTTGCTGATGATGATGCCCGTTCTGGTTTTATAGCATGTGGAATGGGTTTCTGCCATCACAGCCTGAGCGCAGAAAGAGCAGAATAATGCAGTATTTATGACTGTATATAATCTTTTCATTTTTTTGTATATTTTATATTAGAATCTGGTGTAAATGAAGGCATTGTTGGTGGCTCCCACAAGCAAGGCTACGCTCAGCGTGAGGAGGATGATGGACACCACCGTGCGAGTTGCAAGGGTGATATTCTTTTTCATCCTTGTATTGTTTGGCAGGTATCTATTATACCACTTCGCCACCGTATCATATACAGGAAGACAGAACAGAATACCTGCCACCCATAACCAGAAATTGTCCATGCATGCACTTTCTGCTGCAAAGTCATATACGTTCTTGGCATTTCCACAGAACGCATCGAAGAAATGTTGCATCTTGGTAAAGTCATCAAAATAGAAAATTCCCCATCCGATGATGACGAGCAACAGACTGTATATATGCAGCAGGAAGGAAGGTATCTTATCCTGCACCTTCAGCAATGTATATTTTTCTGCAATCACGATGACACCGAAATAAAGACCCCAGATGATGAAGTTCCAGCTGGCTCCGTGCCACATACCGGTCAAGAACCAGACAACAAAGATGTTGAGAGGCTGGTGACGTCGGTTTCCTCCCATTGGAATATACACATAGTCGCGGAAGAAACTACCTAATGACATGTGCCATTTTCTCCAGAAGTCTGAAATGGATGTGCAGCAGTAAGGATGCTTGAAGTTCTCTGCAAAGTGAAAGCCTAAACATCTGCCCAAGCCTATTGCCATGTCACTATATCCTGAGAAGTCGAAGAAGATCTGAAGCGTGAAGGCTAATATGCCCACCCATGCTCCAAAGGTGGATAAATTCTGAAGTCCGTTGGCAAGGAACTGGTCTGCTATCTCTGAAAATTGGTTGGCAAGAATCACCTTCTTACCCAATCCGATCAAGAAACGATAGCTGCCTTCTACGATGTCATACTGTCTTACCTTTCTGTCTCTGATTTCCAATGCCACAATATCATATCTGACAATAGGTCCTGCTATCAGCTGCGGGAACATGGAGATATAGAGAAGCAAGTCCTGGAAACGGCGCTGGGCTGGCGCTTCACGGCGATATACATCTATGAGATAGGATATGGACTGGAAGGTATAGAAACTGATACCGATAGGCAGTGAAATCTTTGGAATGCCTACAGGAATACCTATCGAATTGAGTGTTGTTGCAAAGAATCCCGCATATTTGAAAGTGCCGAGTAATAGGATGTTGCATATCAAACCGATTACCAATGCCCTTTTGCGGTGGGATTGCTGACTGTCTATGCCAAGTCCGGCAAAGTAGTTGATCATGACACTGAACAGCATCAGGAAAACATATACTGGTTCGCCCCATGCATAAAATATCAGTGAGAACAGTACAAGTATCGCATTGCGTACATTTGCTGGATGCTCGCCAGTCTTGAAGAATTTCTTATCCAACAAGTAGGCTAACAGATAGCACAACATAAAGGCTGGTAAGAATGCAAAGATGAAAAATAAATCGGAAAATACCATTATTTTTTATTTTATTTTTGTTTTGTAAAACTTTCTATTTTGACTGAGTGTCTGTTTGATTCTATTAATATAACAACAGACTTTCTAATTGGTTGGCAATGAAGTAACCATTTCGTTTGGCTCCCTTGCTGTTGGTGTGGACTCCATCTGTCGTAAAAATCCTATTGTTGATTTCTTTTGCCCCCTGAATGGTTCCCTCATAATCCAGGCGGATAACTGATAGGCTCATATAATGGCCGCATTCTTCTATGATGTCACCGATTTTGTGAATACCTGTAACGCCAGGCTTGCCTATCTGCATCGGTGTTATCAATACAATCTGTGCGTCAGGAAAAGCTTCCTTTATCTTTTCGCAACTGTATCTGACAGATTCTGCAAGGGAGGTTACCTGATGAATCGGTTTACTTAATACGGTATTGGAAGTCGCAGAAAAAACCTGCTGTGGAGTTTTGGAAAACAATTGAGGTCTGGAAGATTTGAACCAAGCATCATTCGTTCCAGCCATAATCATAATCAGGTCAGGCTGAGGCTCCTTGCCTTCTTTAGTTGCTTGAATCAATCTCAGTACTTGATTGAAAATGACATTGTTATCCGTCAACTTCTCAGAATATTCCTCTGTATTTATCTTTGTTTTAGAACAATTAGTCCAAGTAGCGCCACTCCTGGCATAACTTTTACAGGTAGAAGGGGAAAATCTCTCTTTGAACCATTTGCTCCAACCTCTGTCTTTGTCGCAATCATCTCCACCTATGAACGTATTGGAATCACCCAATAAGACAACATGCAGGTGAGAATGATTGGCTGCTGAGATATTAGTCATAAAGCCTATGACCATTAATATCCCTAAAAACAATTTAATCTTCATTTTTTATTTCAGTCTCATTTTCAAAATGTTATCTGTCTAAATCGGGTGCAAAATTACAGTTTTTTTTGTTAATATGCAAACTTTCAGAAAAAAAAATCAGGAAAGACGAAATTTATCTTTCCTGATTGTATTTATGACTAATTGAACAGTTTCTTTCCTATCCTTTATCCTGCTGGATTTTTTTTATCCATGCTCCTACTTGATTTCTTGCGTGGGCAGGGAGAATTTTTTGCGTGGGCACGCAAAAATAAAACTACTATGAGACTTCCCGAAATGTGGAGGCTGACTACGCACAGATTTTTGCGTTATTTTTGTGCGAAAACAGGTATAATCCGCTAAATGTGATGAGTCCGTTGAGCATCAATAATTCATAGCCCAATTTGTAGCCCAAATGATGGGATGAGTACCAGTCGATTGCATAACAGATAATCGGACTCAAAATCGCAATATAGGGAGTTACTTGATCATTGGCTCTCCGTTTGGTGAAGATTCCAAATCCAAATATTCCCAAAAGGGGTCCGTAGGTGTAAGAGCAGATAATGTATATGGCATCTATCACACTTGTTGAGTTGATCTGCTTGAAGAGGATGATGAAAATAACAAACAGAATGGCGACGCCAAGATGTGTATATTTTCGTAGCTTTTCATCCTTCGGAGAATCCATGATATCTACGCAAATACTGGTTGTTATCGCCGTAATGGCTGAGTCGGCACTGGAAAAACTGGCTGCCACAATACCGATAGTAAAAAATACGACAACCATATTGCCCATGTAGCCAGATGCTGCAAACATCGGCAACAGATCATCCGGTGATTCAGGGAAAGGCATTTGCTGCTTTTGTGCCAATAATATCAGCAATATGCCTAATGCTAAAAACAGCAGGTTGGCTGGTACGAAAGCAAAGCCATACGTGCACATATCTTTCTGTGCATCACGAAGCGTCTTGCAGGTGAGATTCTTCTGCATCATGTCCTGATCAAGTCCCGTCATGACTATGACCACGAATATTCCACTTAAGAACTGCTTCCAGAAATTCTGTCTTGAAACCCAATCGTCGAAGACAAATATCTGCGAATATTTACTGTCACAAATGGCATGGTAAGCCTCCATCGGAGTGAAGTCCAGGCATTTGATGGTATAATAAATAATCAGGATTAAGGCAGAAAACATACATAAAGTTTGGAACGTATCCGTCCAGACTAATGTCTTGATTCCACCCTTGCGGGTATAAAACCATATCAGCATGACCATGACGGGAACTGTCAATATGAATGGAATTCCTAAATTGTCTAATACAAACTTTTGCAGGATGATGCATACAACATAAAATCTGACTGCGGCTCCTATGATTTTGGAAATGATAAAAAAGGAAGCGCCGGTCTTATAGGAATGATTGCCCATCCTATCTTTCAGGTAAGAATAGATGGTCGTTAAATTATGCTTATAATATATAGGTAATAGGAAAAAGGCTACGATGAAATAACCAAAGATAAAACCGATACACATCTGCAGGTAAGTCATGTTCATCTTGTATGCCATTCCCGGAACGCTGACAAAAGTGATGCCGCTGATGGATGCGCCCACCATTCCGAAGGCCACCATGTACCAGGGAGACCTGCGGTTTCCCCGGTAAAAGGTTTCATTATTTGCTTTACGAGATGTGATTTTGCTGAATATCAGCAATATGCAGAAATAGATAAGTATTGTAACTAAAATCATTCTTCTAATCGTTTAAAAATGGGTTTAAATTTTGTATTTATTCTTTTTCTTTGCTTCTGTCGGAGTGCCATAATAACTGCGAGGTGAAATCATCCTCCTGCCACTTCTGATATTTCCTCCACAGTATTCGCTCCATCGTTTCTGAATGCGCTCTACGTAATCCGCAGTCTCCGTGCCTCTCATGAAACCTCTTTTCACGACAGGATCCCGATAATAATAAGGATTGCTAAGCTTGAGGACGAAATGTTTTACTTCCTCCCAATTGTATGGATTGCCCCCATATTTCTTGGTTAAAGCCATGGCATCTCTGATGTGGTTGAAACCTCCATTGTATGCAGCAAGGGCATATAAGATTCGCTGGTTTGGATCATGGATGTCAGAGAAATGCCCTTGCAGTTCAGCCATATAGCGGGATGCTGCAGCGATGTTGGCCTCTGGCTGATGTATGTCGTTTATGGAAAGTCCCAGATGGGATGCGGTAGATGGCATGATCTGCATGAGTCCGCAAGCCCCAGCCCATGATTTGGCATTCGGGTCAAAACAACTCTCCTGATAACATTGCGCAGCCATCAGGCGCCAATCCATTCTTGCCGTAGGAGCATATCGCTGAAAATATCCGTCGTATTCCGAGATGACACCTTTCGACCTGTTCAGGAAAGGAGAATAAACATGGCGTCTGATACTTTGTGAGGATAAGAGGAAAGTTTCTTCTCTTTTCACTTCCGCAGTCAATTGCGGTTTGTACCAGGCATTCAGAGAGTCTGCCAAACTGTTGTTGTCTCCTATGACAGCCCATTGTTCTTGGGTCGTATCCTGTTTAGGACCGCAAAACAACAATTTTCCTTTCGCTTTCTTGCGTGATAAGGGAACGGCAATAATGTCGCCCTCCCCTTTTTCCAACTTGCTGATCATCTCAGTAGTGTCCTTACATACTTCCACTCTCAGGCTGACTCCAATTTTCTGGGCAAATTTCTCGCAAAGAAGATATTGCAAACCCAAATTCCGGTTCTTATATATATAATATGTATCAGGACCGTTGACAGTCAGCATGATTAATTCTCCATTGGATACGATATCATCATACGTAAAACCTTTTGTCTGATTGGAGTTGTTGGAATAATCCTCCTCGCCTATAGGTGTCCCCCAAGGTGTAACATCTGGTTGCGTTTTCTGATTAGAACAACTGCAAACCAACCAAAATAATGCAAATATTGCCGATAAATATACTTTATTCATATTTCAAGTTACAAAATTACATATTTTTTTGGATATTCAAGCAAAAAGATGTACTTTTGCAATGTTTTTTAAACAAAATGAAGAAATATGTTACGAATAGCAGTACAATCTAAAGGGCGTCTTTTCGATGACACCATGAATTTACTTTCAGAAGCAGACATTAAAGTGAGTGCTTCTAAGCGCACTCTTTTGGTGCAGTCTTCTAACTTCCCTCTCGAGGTTTTGTATCTCCGTGATGATGATATTCCTCAGAGTGTAGCAAGCGGCGTCGCTGACATCGGTATTGTTGGCGAGAATGAATTTGTGGAAAAAGGGGAAAATGCCCAGATCATTGACCGTCTTGGTTTTAGCAAATGTCGCTTGAGTCTTGCAATACCTAAGAAAATTGATTATCCTGGTTTGCAGTGGTTTAATGGCAAGAAAATTGCGACTTCTTATCCTAACATCCTTCGCAATTTCATGCAGAAGAAAGGCATCAAGGCTGATATCCATGTCATTACTGGTTCTGTGGAAATTAGTCCTGGTATCGGTCTTGCTGATGGTATCTTTGATATCGTAAGTTCTGGCTCTACCCTTGTTAGCAATAATTTGGCAGAGGTGGAAGTCGTGATGAAGAGCGAGGCTTTGCTTATCGGTAATTGGAATATGGATGAAGAGAAGCATCAGATTCTGAACGAAATGCTGTTCCGTTTCGAAGCTGTGCGTTCTGCTCAAGACAAGAAGTATGTGATGATGAATGCACCAAAGTCTAAGGTGAAGGAAATTACGGATGTCTTGCCTGGTATCAAGAGTCCAACGATCATCCCATTGGCTGATGATGAATGGTGCAGTATCCATACGGTCCTCGATGAGAAGAGATTCTGGGAAATCATCGGAAAGCTCAAGGAGCTGGATGCTCAGGGTATTCTGGTTACTCCTATCGAGAAGATGATCTTGTAAAAAGAGTTTTGATCATATCTGTCTTCTACTCGGAACTTTGATTTCATGTTCTGGGAGTTAGAAACAAATATAAAAGTAAATTATTAATAATATAAGGAATGAAGGTAATTTGTTATCCTGCAAAGGAAGAATGGGACGAATTAGTGAAGCGTCCGCACCTGGATGTATCAGAGCTTAATGCTACTGTAGAAGGTGTTCTCAATGATGTTAAGAATCATGGCGATAGCGCTGTTATACGTTATGAAGAGAAATTCGACCATGCGCATTTGGACTCTTTATCTGTATCTGATGCAGAAATGGAAGAGGCTGAAAGCCTGGTTTCTCTTGAGCTGAAGCATGCGTTGGAGTTGGCCCATCATAACATTTCTTCATTCCATCAGAGCCAGCAGTTTCATGGAGAAAAGGTGGAAACAGTCTCTGGTGTGACTTGTTGGCAGAAAAGTGTTGCTATAGAGAAAGTTGGCCTCTATATTCCTGGAGGTACGGCTCCTCTCTTTTCTACGGTCCTGATGCTTGCAACACCAGCCAAGATAGCCGGTTGTAAGGAAATCGTACTTTGTACTCCTCCTAACAGAGAAGGCAAAGTGAATCCTGCCATCTTGATGGCGGCTAAGATTGCTGGTGTGAGCAAGATATTTAAAATCGGTGGCGTTCAGGCGATTGGTGCGATGGCATATGGCACAGAGAGTGTTCCTAAGGTATATAAAATCTTTGGTCCGGGCAATCAGTACGTCATGGCTGCTAAACAACATGTTTCTTTACACGATGTGGCTATTGATATGCCTGCGGGTCCTTCTGAAGTATGTGTTATTGCGGATGAAACCAGTAATCCTGTGTTTGTTGCTGCCGATTTGCTTTCTCAGGCTGAGCATGGTGTTGATTCTCAGGTTTTCCTGATTTCTACTTCTGAAGAGATGATTGAGAAAGTGAAGGAAGAGGTGGAAAAACAACTCGAACAATTGCCGAGAAAGGAGATGGCTGCCAAGTCTTTGGATAATTCTAAACTTGTCTTGGTGAAGGATTATGATGAGGCCATTGAACTCAGCAATACTTATGCGCCTGAACATTTGATTATCGCCACTCGCAATTATGATGAATTGGCGGAGAAAGTGGTAAATGCCGGTAGTGTATTCTTGGGACAGTATGCTTGCGAAAGTGCTGGTGATTATGCCAGTGGTACCAATCATACCCTTCCTACTCATGGTTATGCGCTGGCATATAATGGCGTCAATCTGGATAGTTATAACCGCAAGATTACGTTCCAGCATTTGACTGATGAAGGTATCAGAAGTATCGGTAACGCTGTTGTTGTTATGGCTGAAAACGAACAGTTGGAAGCTCATGCCAACGCGATGCGCGTGAGAGTTGATGAAGTTGGCAAATAGTTTTGTCCATTTCGACTTTTTAATTTTAGAATCTATTTTATCGAAATATGAAAGAATTAAAAGAACTCTGTAGAGCCAATATTTGGAACCTTTCTCCTTATAGTTGTGCAAGAACGGAATTTTCTGGTAAGAAAGCTCACAACTTTCTGGATGCCAACGAGAATCCGTATAATGATCCCTATAATCGTTATCCAGATCCTTTCCAGACGGATGTGAAAAAGGTCTTGAGCAAGATCAAGGACGTGCCTGTGGAGAATATATTTTTGGGAAATGGAAGTGATGAGGCTATTGACTTGGTGTATCGTATCTTCTGTAATCCGGGAATAGACAATGTGGTTGCCATTGCTCCTACTTATGGAATGTATCAGGTATGTGCTGACGTGAATGATGTGGAATACCGTCAGGTGTTGCTGGATGAAAATTACCAGATTACGGCAGATAAGTTACTGAGTGCTTGTGATGACCATACGAAGGTTATCTGGATTTGTAGTCCGAATAATCCTACGGGCAATCTGATCAATCCAGAAGCAATCGTTGGTGTATTGCAGCGTTTTGATGGCATCGTAGTCTTGGATGAGGCTTATAGTGATTTCTCCAGTATTCAGCCATTCAGATCATACTTGTCTAAATTCCCTAATATGATCGTGCTCAACACCATGAGTAAAGCCTGGGGTTGTGCTGCTTTGAGATTGGGTATGGCTTTTGCCAGCAAGGATATTATCGATTTGTTCAACAAGGTGAAATATCCTTATAATGTGAATTTACTTACTCAGCAACATGCCCTGGAGGTTTTGAATGATCCATATCAGGTGGATGAATGGGTGAAGAATCTGTTGCAGGAAAGAGGTAAGATGGTTACGGCCTTTACAGAACTTCCTATCTGCGTGAAAGTTTATCCAACTGATGCCAATTTCTTCTTGGCGAAAATGACGGATGCGCAGGCTATATACGATTATTTGGTTGATAAGGGTATCATCGTTCGCAATAGAAATAGAGTGCAGCTTTGTGAGAACTGCCTGCGAATTACGATCGGTAAAAAGAGTGAAAATATAGAATTGTTATCAGCTCTTCGACAATATCAATAAAAATATAAGAGGGTGTGTCATGAACTTATGGCACACCCTCTATTTTTAATGAAAAGTATAGTTTAGAATTTGATTTTCTTCTTCTTGCCTTTACTTTCGTTGCCCACCCTGTCTAATGCGGTTACAATGTAGGTGGTTTTACCATCCTTGATGTATGGTACTTTCACGTTGGAATCGTAGGTGATCTTGATGATTTTGGATGCATCGTTTAAGTCAACAGGCTCACCTTCCTTAAATTGATAGACAACAAATCTATTGGCCACATCACCCCATTTTTTTCCTTTAGGAGCCTTCCAATTCAACATCGGTCCCTGCTCTGTCCATTTCAGTTTCAGACTTCTGACGGCTTTTGGACTTTTATTATCCAAGAAAGTCATGAGAGGTGGTAATGCTGGATATTTCCAATAGAAATCTCTCAAAGTATGACCGATATTTCCCACATTGTCGGCTGCAGTCTGAGCGTACCACAACACAGTGCCCTTTACATTCTGCATTTGCTGGTGCAACTTGTGCTTGGCAGGAAGCTGATGACTTCTTGGATTTGCAGGGTCAGCAAACTTGGCTGTTCGTTCAATGTCTTCGCCAATAAACAAAGGTCTTTTACCTGCATGTTTGTTCCACCAGGTAATCAGGGTTTTATAATCAGCAGCCTTATGTCCGATTTCCCAATACAACTGAGGAACGCAGTAGTCTATCCAACCGTTATTCACCCACAAAAGTACATCGGCATAAAGGTCATCAAAATTCTGCAAACCATTCGTTTCAGAACCATTCGGATCATTTCTTTTATTGCGATAAATACCGAAAGGTGAAACACCGAATTTTACCCAAGGTTTAATATGATGGATGGTCTCCCCTAATTGCTTTACGAATCTGCTTACATTATCTCTTCTCCAATCTCCAATCTTCCAATAACCATGAGAGTTCTGCTGAAACAAGGCTTGGTCTGGAATCTGTTTGCCTGCTACTGGATAAGGATAGAAATAGTCATCTATATGGAAACCGTCCACATCATATCTGCTGACGATGTCGGCTGCCACTTTGCAGACATAATCTGCAGATTCTTGCAAACCAGGATTGAGGAGCACTAAATTATCATAGGAAAAGCATAATTTAGGTTGTTTGACAACAACACTGTTCTTGCTAACTTGTGACATGCTTGTGGATCCATGTTTGGCGCGGTATGGATTGATCCAGGCATGAATTTCCATTCCTCTTTTATGGCATTGTTCAACCATCCATGCCAAAGGGTCCCAATAAGGATTCGGAGCCTGTCCCTGGATTCCTGTCAGGAATTTACTCCATGGTTCCAGTTGACTCTCATAGAGGGCATCACATTCCGCTCTCACTTGAAAGATAATGGCATTGACACCATCTTTTTCCAACTCGTCCAGTTGCTTGCTGAGCATAGTCTGGATCTGTTGGGTGCTTTTGCCCATGAATTGACCATTGACACATTGGATCCATGCGCCACGGAATTCACGTTTGTTTTGTGCTGATGCGCCCAATGTAAGGAAAAGGGCCATCGCAAAAATGATTAGATTCTTATACATCTTGTTTTATATTATTTGTTTATTCTTCATCTCTTAATTTTGGCAGAGAAATATGGTATTTTACTGCCAAGAATCGGATTGCGCAAACGATAGCAAATGTGGCAATGACCGTGATATAGAGGCTAACCTGCAACCAGCTCAGCAACCAGTATGTGAGTCCTCCCACCACACAAGCCATAGCGTATATTTCCTTTCTGAAGATCACTGGTTCTTCGTTGAGCAGCACATCTCTGATCACTCCTCCGGCAGCTCCCGTAATGCATCCCATAATGATAGCAACCCAAAATGGGAAGCCACATTCCAATGTTTTTTGAATACCCGCTATATTGAATAGGGCCAAACCGAGTGTGTCGAATAAAAACCAAGTAGCATCCAGACGTCTGAGATAATGGTGGCATACTATTACGACACACTGTGCAAATAGCGTACATATCATGTATATCGGACTTAGCATCCAGAAAGGTCTTACACCTAACATGACATCTCGTATGGTTCCTCCTCCTATTGCCACAGCAATGCCGCATACAAAGCCTCCCAGCCAGTCGTAATGTTTGCTGGCTGCAAGTCTTATGCCTGACAATGCAAAGGCAAATGTTCCTATGAATTCTATTACACGTTGTAGTGTAATGACAAATTCCGGGTCATGATGGATTATCATTTCATTATTCTCCTACTAATGTTTTTGTTATATTTTGATTGATTGAACGTATTATTCCTTGAATCTATCTCCCCAACAAGTTACCATCCAATTATATAATTTCTCTTCATTAGGAGAGTGCTGCGCATGCCAGAATCTCTCATTTTGAATTTCACTCGGAAGATATTGTTGGCTGGTGAAGTGCCCAGGATAGTCATGTGGATATTTATATCCGTCATGGTAGCCCAATTCTGCCATTAATTGGGTTGGAGCATTTCGGATATGCAGCGGAACAGGAAGATTTCCCGTTTCCCGCACCCTTGCTATTGCTGCATTGATGCCTAAATATGCACTGTTACTCTTAGGACTGGTGGCCAGATAAACCACCGCTTCGGCTAATGCAATCCGTGCTTCAGGCCATCCTATTTTCATGACCGTATCAAAAGCCGCATTTGCCAAGAGTAAAGCATTCGGATTGGCAAGTCCGATGTCCTCGCTGGCACTAATGACCACTCTTCTTGCAATGAATTGCGGGTCCTCTCCTCCTTCTATCATTCTTGCCATCCAATATAATGCGGCATCAGGATCACTTCCCCGGATACTCTTGATGAAAGCAGAGATAATGTCATAATGCATTTCTCCCTGTTTATCATAGGCAAGAGGATTTTGCTGGAGTTCCCTTTCTACTACCTCGTCTGTGATGATTATTTCATCCGAAGAGAAAGAATTCACGATCAATTCCAAAATATTCAGCAGTTTGCGGGCATCGCCACCACTATACCTTAGCATTGCACTCGTTTCCTTCAACGTTATGTCTTTCTCTTTGAGAACAACATCTTTATGGATCGCTCTTTCAAGAAGCCCCTGTAAGTCGTCTTTCCCTAAAGGTTTCAGAACGTAAAGTTGGCACCGGGAAAGTAAAGGCCGTATTACCTCAAAGGAAGGATTCTCTGTGGTTGCTCCGATGAGGGTAACGATGCCTTTCTCTACTGCTCCCAATAATGAGTCTTGCTGACTTTTGGAGAAACGATGGATTTCGTCAATAAACAGTATAGGAGAAGCGGAGTCAAAAAAACGGTTGTTTTTGGCTCTTTCTATCACTTCCCTGACATCCTTTACACCGCTTGTCACAGCGCTCAAAGTATAGAAAGGTACTTTGAGCGTGTGAGCGATAATTTGTGCCAATGTTGTTTTGCCTACACCAGGAGGTCCCCAAAGAATAAAAGAGGAAATTCTTCCTGCATCTATCATTTTACGGAGTATGGCTCCTTCACCTACTAAGTGTTTTTGGCCAACGTAGTCGTCAAGAGAACGTGGTCGCATTCTTTCTGCTAAGGGTTCACTCATTGTCTTTACAATTTATGATATGTTTCCAAATATGAGAATACAGTGTTTTGTATGACTTGTATTCATTGCGTCTGTCGTCATGAGATTTCATCTATCATCATATGGATGTCTGCCTCATTTCTTTCCTTCAGAAGAAATCTGGTTCCCCATCAGTTTTTGTAATTCGATGACGCTTTGATTATAGTCATTGATTGCTGCAGCTTTCTTCATGTAGAAGTCAATGCTGTTGTTCAGCGCTTCAACATATTCAATATATGATATTTCGCCATTTTCATATTCTGCCTGGCTCATTTCTTCCAGTTTCTGGTTGTTTTGCTTGCCTTCCTCCTGATAATATTTCATTCGGACAAATGCTTCATTGCACTTACTCAAACATGCATGATATTCTTGTTGCTTATCCAACTGCTCTTGCTTGATTTCATATTCTGCAATTTCTTTATCTTTTTTGGCAGCCTTGATTCGGGCTTTGGTTGCACCATAAAAGAGTGGAATCCCCACTCCAACTTCAAATCCCATAAAGTTGCCTCCTTCAAACCTGTTTCTGTTGACATGATATGGATTCCATGAGGAGATGACCATCTGGTTGCGAAGAGAAAGACTGAGAGAGGGTGCATAGCCGTTTTTTGCTACGCTGACTGCTTTGTCTGCTACAGTAATTCTGTCTTGCGCATATTGTCCTTCTGGAGTAAGCTGGTAGTTGAAACTGTTTTGTACCCAATCCAATGCTACTAAATTCTGGTCTGCAGGTTTGATGGGTTCATTACTATTTACCAAACCGGATAATAGGAGTTGCTTACTTTCGATTCCGCTGAGGACATTCGTCATCTCCAACTTGTTTTCACGGTGCATCCTATTGGCTGAAAGTAATTCCAGTTGGCGTGTTTCTCCTGCCTTGAATCGCGCTTCAGCTATTGTCCGATAACGGTTGAGGATGCTGTCCTGCTTGTTGAGAATGTTTAAACGTTCATATTCATATATCAACTGATAGTAATTGCTTTTAATCTGATAAATAAGTTCAGACAATACTACATTCTTCTTACTCTTTTCAGCTTGAGTTTCCGCTTTTAATTGCTTGTTCTTTGCAATATAAAGAGTTGGAAATTCTATACTTTGAGTGAGGGAAATGGAATTGTCCGTACTTCCGCCAGATGTAGGATCCTGTGACAGCGTCAAATCGGTTTTGTCAATATCCCATGCTGTGGCCTGAAGGTTTTTGGCACGTTCTATCGACTTGTTTGCTGCAAGAATCTTATAATTCTTTTCGTATGCCATATTCAGGCATTGTTGTAAATTGAGTACTTTGTGTTGTGCTTGCATATTGCTACACAAACACAACAAAGTAATATATATTATTGCTCTTTTCATATAACTATTTCTTAGTAAACGTTTTGTAAATTGCCGGTAAAACCAACAAAGTCAATAATGTAGAAGTAATGAGTCCGCCGATAACAACAGTAGCCAAAGGTCTTTGTACTTCAGCTCCATCTCCGTGTGACAAAGCCATCGGTAAAAATCCTAACGATGCTACGAGTGCAGTCATTAATACAGGGCGGAGTCTGATCATGCAACTGTCAATTATTCTTTCGTGAATAAGTTGGGTGTTGCTGCGCCCGGACTCTACTGCTGATGACAACTGATTCTTCTGCATTTGATTCATCTCACCGATGAGTACAATTCCGTTAAGAACTGCAACACCAAACAGGGCAATGAATCCAACTCCGGCTGAAATAGAGAATGGCATACCTCTAAACCATAATGCCCATACTCCACCAATGGCAGCCAATGGAATTGCCGAGAATACGAACAGACTTTCTCTTACGTTTTTTACTGTTGCATAAAGTAACAGGAAGATAATGATAAGCGCCAATGGCACTACTATCATCAATCGGGTAATTGCACTCTGTAAATTCTGGAACTCGCCACCATAGGTATAATAATATCCTTCCGGCAACTTCAGTTTCGCATCCAGCAGATTCTGTATTTCATCCACCGTACTCTGCACATCTCTTCCTTTTATGTTGAAACCGACATAGATACGTCGCGCACCATTTTCGTGAGAGATTTGTGCTGGAGCGGGTTCGTAAATGATATCTGCAACCTGGGTCAATGGAATCGTTTCCCCGGAACCTATTGGGATGGAAAGATTTTGGATAGATGAAACATTGCGGTCGTTATTATCTAACCTCAATACAATGTCAAATTTCCGTTCTCCTTCATAAATGGAACCGGCTATTCCGCCTGCAAATGAAGTTTCAAGCACTTGATTGATGTCATCAACGTTGATTCCGTATTCCGCCATCCGTTCATGATTATATACCACCTGAATCTGCGGTAAACCAGAAACTTGTTCCACAGATGTTCCACTTACTCCCTGGATGCCACTAATCATCTTGCCTACATGTTCTCCTAACTTGGTGAGTTCATCCAGATCCTCTCCAAATATTTTGATTGCAACGTCTTGCTTGATGCCAGTCAGCAACTCGTTATTACGCATTTGGATAGGCTGTGATATTTCAGCCTCTAATCCCGGAATCGTATGGAGTGTTTCTTCCATCTTTTCCATGAGTTCTTCTGTTGTTTCAGCGGAAGTCCATTCTGCTTTTGGCTTGAGTGAAATCATGATGTCCGCTCTTTCAACAGGCATTGGGTCAGTTGGAATCTCGGCACTTCCTATACGGCTAACGACTTGTTTCACTTCCGGATATTCAGCCTTCAGCAGTTTCTCAGCCTTGGTACAACTTTCTACCATTTGCGAGAGAGAAGTTCCTTGCGACATACTCATTTCTACGGCAAAATCCCCTTCTTCCAAACTTGGAATAAATTCTCCTCCAAGAAACTTGAATGCCACAAGACTGACACAGAACAAAGCAACGGCACCTGTTATCACGTTCTTGTTTTGTTTCAGTACCCAGTTGAGGACAGGAAGATACCATTGCTGTATTTTCTTGACCATCTTGTCGGCGAAAGTCTCTTTCTTGCTGATTTTCTTGCTTAGGAAGAGGCTACTTGCCATCGGAACATACGTAAGTGACAATATGAAGGCACCGAGTATGGCAAAAAATACAGTGAGAGCCATCGGACGGAACATCTTGCCTTCAATGCCCACTAAGGTCATCAAAGGAACATATACGATCATAATCATGATTTCACCGAAGGCTGCACTTTGCCTGATACGTGAAGCAGAGAAATGAACTTCTTCATCCATCTCGGCTTGCGTGAGGCTCGTCTTCTGAGTTTTTTGGTTGATATGGGTAACTACGGCTTCCACAATAATGACAGCAGAATCCACAATCATACCGAAATCAATGGCTCCTAAACTCATCAGGTTGCCATCTATGCCAAAGGTCTTCATCATTCCAAAAGCGAATAGCATACTGAGTGGAATGACGCTTGCAACAACCAGTCCTGCTCTCCAGTTTCCTAAGAAAATGACCAATACAAAGATGACAATGAGGCCTCCCATGATCAAGTTGTGCTCTATGGTTCCCTCAACACGCTTTACAAGATTTGTACGGTCAATGAAAGGTTCTATGATGACACCTTCTGGGAGGGATTTCTGAATCTGGGCAATTCTTGACTTGACATTTTTGCTTACTTCTTGGAAGTTTTCTCCTTTAAGCATGATAGCTATTCCGGCTACGACTTCTCCCTCGCCATTTCTCGTAACGGCACCAAAACGGGTTGCGTGACCTTCCTGTACCTTGGCAATGTCGCCGACTTTTATTGTTATTCCGTTGACATTCTTTACAGGTATATTGGCAATATCATCAAAAGTCTTGGCCACACCAATAGCACGGATATAGTATTGGTTTGAGTTTTGCTCAATATAGCTTCCACCAGTATTGGCGTTGTTCTTTTGCAAGGCGTCGAAGACTTCGGATACAGTTATGCCATTAGCATTCAATCGGTCTGTGTTGATGGCTACTTCGTACTGTTTGACAAATCCTCCCCAACCGCTCACTTCTGCAACACCAGGAGTTCCTGAAAGTTGTTTTCTGACAATCCAATCTTGGATCGTGCGAAGTTGCGTGAGGGAATACTTGTTTTCATACCCTTTCTTGGTTCGTACTGTATAGTGATATATTTCTCCCAGCGCAGTAGCGATGGGGCCCATTTCTGTAGAAGTGTTCTTTGGCAACTCTTTTACTGCGTCGTTTAAAACCTGACTTACTTGAGAACGGGCCCAATAGATATCTGCCTGGTCATCAAAGATTAATGTTATAACTGATAATCCGCTTCTGGAAATGCTCCTTCGTTCTTGAAGGCGTGGTATATTGGCCAATGCCATCTCGATAGGAGTGGTTACATATTGTTCGACTTCCTGGGCACCCAGGGAAGGTGCTTGGGTAATTACTTGAACCTGATTATCGGTGATGTCTGGTGTAGAGTCAAACGGCAATGTAGCCAACGACCAAAGTCCCCAAACTATAAGCGATATAGTGAGGAAACCTACCACAAACTTGTGCTTGATGGAACTTGTAATTAGTTTCTGAAACATGATGTCCTTTTAAATTTGTAAATTGATTAATAACTTTAATTTCCGGACACTAATCTTCTTCTCCATGATCGCCAATCTGCGATGCCAGGTAGAAAGCATTATCAGTCACTATCTTTTGTCCATTCTGTATGTGCTTGCAGAGTGAAACCTCAGTATATCCGTCATTGCTGACTCCAGTTGTCACTTCATGTCGTGAAAAACTGTATTCTCCATTTCTTGGCTGTTTATTGAGTGCAAAGATATATTGTTTTCCTTCTATATTAACAATAGCTTTGTTAGGAAGCGCAACACAAAGCTGGCGTCCGGTCGCTATTTGGCCGGATACATACATGCCATCAAAGAGGTTTGTGCCTCTGGTTGCATCAAGCTTGACATGTACAGCAACGCTTTTTGTTCCTTCGTTAAAATATTCATTCATGCCATAAACATGACCGGAGACTTTTACGCCTGGTTGATTGGTGAGTGAGAGTAATACTCGGTTTCCAATCTTTACTTTATTCAGATCTCGTTCAAAAACATTCAAGTCACATTCTACAGCATTGTTATTTCTGATTTTCATCAAAGGCGTCTGCATGTCTGCGTAACTTCCCAAAGATGCTGTAATTTCGCTTACCGTACCTTTGATAGGAGCATATAAAGGGAAGACAGTTGTAAATTTTCCCTTCGCCACAGATGCTGTAGAGATGCCCAACTGAGTCAGCTGGCGACCGATTCCTATAAGATTTGCTTTAGCCACCTTATAGTCTTTTTCAGATAAAAGCAATGTCTTTTTGATGCCAGCTCCAGAGGAAGCGAGTGTTTTCTGTCTTTCCATTTCAAGCTTCGCACTTTCCATTTCTTTATATGCAGAATAGTAGTCTTTCTGTAAAGATACGATTTCTGTATTTTCAATGGTTGCCACAACTTGCCCTTTATTGATCTGTTGTCCTTCTTTCACAGAAATTGATTTGACGACACCGCCCATCAAAGAAGCGACGTCTGCCATATTCTGGGCTCTAAGTACCAAAGTGCCGTTTACATGAAGCATTGCATCCAGTTCGCGCTTTTGTGCCTCCCCTAATTTGAGGTCAATAGCATTCAGTTGCTTGCTGGTTAAAGGAATGTTTTGAAAATCCACTTCTTCTTCCTTTTCCTCATTCTCCTCCTTGTCTGCTTTACTTTCAGAATAGAAGCTGAAAGCAAAAAATGCGATTGCAGTACATACCACAATCAAAGATATTCTTTTCACCATTTTCTTATTATTCTTTTGTTTAGTATTTGCTGATCAATCCAAGTTGCTTCTTTATAGATCAAGCAGCTTCTTTATAGATTCTGTCGCAATGAAATGATGGAATTTCATCTAAGATGCGACCGTCTTCAGTTATCAACTAAAGAAATGAAATGAAGTAAGAAAATGGAGGCCCCCGTAAAGAACTATTCACAGAAGCCCCTAATTTGATTGCCATCGTTTTTTGTTGCCATTTTGATATGACAATCTTGTAGCATGGGGTCAATTGAATAGAAGAAGGCAATAGAGCTACGAGCATATTTCCGTCGTAGTCCAGATGTTTGTATATGGATTTTATATTTTTGCCATTAGAGATAAACTGATGCATCTGGTGAATATTGCATCCCTTGTTGTCTTTCTCATGATGGGCAGTATGCTCATCATTAATATTTCCATCATATTGGCATTGTTGTTCTATAAAACAAACTTGCCCCATATGATGGTGGTGAAGTATAATGGTAGATAGCAACAAAGCGCATGTTGCTATCCACATATTTAAAATATGAGTTTTATACTTTACCATGATTGCAATATTAAGTCTGATGATGTTTCTATACGATTGCAAAGTTACTATTTAAAATTGGCATTTCAAAATTCAAAGATGTTTTTTAACTAAATCTCGCTTAATTCAGTAAAAAAACGAAAAAAAATGATGTAGTTAACGAAAAAGTTTATACTTTTGCTCTCAATTTATATAAAGGTGTTTTAATTCAATGTGCTATGTTTTGTAATGAACAGAAAAAATATCGATTAAGTGTTGCAATATTGATTGTTGTTTCACTTTTGATTTGCATATATCTGATAGCTTTCAGTTGCTTCTTTTCTAAAAAGCAGATCCAATCGGCTATGATACCTGTCAAGGTTTACTCTCAATATGAAATATTGGATGGAGGAAAAGTGGTTTATCATTTTGATAAAGATACCATTTCTGCTACTGGATATTTCTTCAATAAATACTTTTTTATCCCTTCCTGTCAAGGTCGTATTTATGCTGATTTTGATAGTACTATCTGGCAGAATAAATATAAGGATGTAAATGTGGAAAAATTGGTGCAACTTCATATCGATTCCTTGAAAACGATGTATAGTCAGTCAAAGTGGATTGATGGAGAGTTGTCTTATTATTTGAAATGTCACAATGCCAGTGATGAAGGATTCTTTCATATTTCTCAGGTTGCTTTGAAAGAAGAAAACCTTCGGGATTCTACTCGAAAGATGTTGGATTCATTAAAACATCTTTCACATAAGTCTTTGAAGATAGTTCGTCATTTGGAATTCGTTGCGATTTCTCCTTCTGGTAAGGCTAATAGAAAACAAGTTGAGAAATTAAAACATGTTGGTGGAAATGTTTTCCAATTGTTCTCAGAAACCTTACCTGAAGAGTCTTGCGCTTTGTCTTTTCATAAGTCAAAAGAATTGGCTTCTTTGAGTATTGTCCCAGTTTTGTTTGATGCCAAATTGAATTATCTTTTGGGCACAACAGGAACCTATAGTGGTGAAGTTGATTCTTTAGGATTGCCTCATGGTCATGGTGAATGGCAGGGCTTTACCGATGCTGCCTATTATCAGGGAAGCTGGAAACATGGAAAACGTGATGGTTTTGGCTTTTCTGTTGCAGATAAAAGTCAGTTACGCATAGGAGAATGGGTGCTGGATAAATACAAAGGAGAACGATTGGTTTATAGTTCTGATCGAATCTACGGTATTGATATCTCTAAATATCAGCATGTTATAAAAGGTAAGAAATATAATATCGATTGGAAACGTCTGCGTATTTCCCATCTTGGAAATATCAGTAGAAAAACAATTAATGGGGATGTTAATTATCCGATTAGTTTCATCTATATTAAAAGTACTGAAGGGGCAAGTTTATTAAATCCTTTCTATAGAAAAGACTATGTGGCAGCACGGGCACATGGATATAAGGTAGGAAGTTATCATTTCTTTTCTACTCTAACTCCTGCTACTTTGCAGGCACGTCAATTCCTTAAAAATTCATATGTCAAATCGGGTGACTTGCCACCTGTTCTTGATGTTGAGCCTACTAAAGCCCAAATTAAGAAGATGGGAGGCGTGGGTGTCCTTTTGACCAGAATGAGAATATGGTTAAGAATGGTTGAAAAAGAAACGGGTAAACGTCCTATTATTTATGTAAGTCAGACTTTTGTAAATCGCTATTTGAGCAAAGCGACTGATATAAAGCAAAAATATCAGGTATGGATTGCAAGATATGGAGAATACAAGCCTGATATCAAATTGGTTTTCTGGCAACTTTGTCCTGATGGTAGGGTTACTGGAATTCGGGGTCATGTAGATATCAATGTATTTAATGGTTATCATGATTCTTTCAAGCAGTTTATCTCTAATCTGAAGTGATTCGTAATAGGCAGTTTGTCTCTAATCTGAGGCCTCTCGTAATAAAAAATGTGCTTTTCTCCAAAAATATATCGTTAAAGTATATTAATAAAAATAACAATGATGCAATATTTTTCTTATATTTGCGTAATATTATATATACGCAATTAAAAATAGGAGTTAATAGCATAGGATGAGACAACTTAAGATTCAAAAAAGTATAACCAATCGTAACAGCGAGGCACTTGATAAGTATCTTGTTGAGATAGGTCGTGCCCCAATGGTGTCAATTGACGAAGAGATTGAATTGGCCCAAATCATTAAGAAAGGTGGTCGGGCTGCGGAAAGAGCAAAAAACAAATTAGTTGAGGCTAATCTTCGTTTTGTGGTCTCTGTTGCCAAACAGTATCAGCATCAGGGGTTGACTCTTACTGACTTAATTGATGAGGGTAATATCGGATTGATTAAAGCTGCAGAAAGATTTGATGAAACCCGTGGTTTTAAGTTTATTTCTTATGCAGTTTGGTGGATTCGACAGAGTATTTTGCAAGCAATTGCTGAGCAAAGTAGAATAGTCAGACTTCCCCTTAATCAGGTTGGTTCCTTGAATAAAGTTAATCAGGAAAGTAATAGATTTGAACAAGAAAACCAGCGTCGTCCAAGTGTAGAAGAACTTGCACAGCGCACAGGTATAGATGAGGAAAAAATCTCTCAAAGCATGGCGGCAAGTGGTCATCATGTAAGTATTGATGCGCCTTTTGGTGAAGATGATGACAATTCTATGGTTGATGTCATGGCAAGTGGAGAAGATAGTCGCACAGATAAGCATGTTGATCATGAAAGTATGGCTATGGAACTACGTCAGGTTTTGGATAAGGTTCTTAAAGACAGGGAAAAGCAGATTGTTTGTGCCTGCTTTGGAATTGGAGAAACTGAAAAAGGATTGGAAGAAATTGGAGATAAAATGGGATTGACTCGTGAAAGAGTTCGTCAAATACGTGAGAAAAGTATTACAAAACTTAGAGATTCCGGAAATGTCAAAATTCTGATGAAATACTTAGGGTAACCTGTTGGCGGAATTAAAAAACCGCCTGAAAATTAGTATATTTTTATGGAGAAAAAGTTGTGCATCTCGTTGATTTTTAGTAACTTTGTAGTGTCAAATTATAAAGTTATATATTTCACGCTATGCACAACTTGTATGCAAATTTCGTAAAAATTCTTGAGATATGCAAGGATTTCTCCAAAAATTTAGTTAATGAGCTAGGAAATATTCCTCGCCCAGGAGT
>NZ_SGVY01000061.1 GCF_004535825.1 Segatella hominis
CACTAGGACTGTTTACCCGAATCATCGGGAAAATCAGCGCATTTACAGTCTTGCAATATATTAATTATGTAAACAACAGACCGGTTGGCAGGGTTAAGTATGCGCTAAATTAATTCCGCCAACGGGTATTAGTAATATAGTTGATTATCTCTTGTGAAAGTCCTAACACCCACATGGTGCCGTGTAAGAACATCGAATGGGGTGTATTCCTATACACAATGCAAAGATAGTAAAAATATGAATTGGTTGTTTCAAAAAACGTATTAAAATTTGATGAATATACCAAAAAGCACAAAAAAAGGTGGAAAAGAACATTAATAAGTCCTTTTCCACCTCAGTATTTTCTAATTTTTCTGTGTATTACAACTCTCTTGTGCGTTCAGGTAGCTCTATATCAGCAAGTTATTCTGCCTTTAGTCCCTGCTGTTCCATCTCCAAACTTGCCCAGATAAATGGACCTACACCCTTAGGGTCATTGTCACGGATTGGTTCGCTCATGTAATATTCAAAGCTTCCGTCACGCTTATAGTTTGGCTTCTTTACGTATGGACCATCGCCAGGACCGAGACCGCTTACACTGCAGCACTTGATCAGACTGATGGTCTTGTCAGGGTTCACCTGGATGAATTCCTTCAAGATTCCCTTGTAAGCCTTGATGCCGGCATCACGATATTGTTCTGCGAGGTAACCCTTGCGATAACCCTTCAGAAGTACATAGGCAAACATGCTGGATGCTGTACTCTCCAGATAGTTGCGAGGATCCTTTACGTCCATCACATCATACCATACACCGGTTTTCTTATCCTGATACTTCACGACACTTGCCATCGCCTTGTTGAGCAGTTCGATCACTTCACCACGGCGGGCATAGTCTTCTGGCATTGCATCGAGACATTCTGTCATTGCCATCACATACCATCCCAAGGCTCTTGCCCAGGTATGCTGGCTCTTTCCATTTTCCTTGTCAGCCCAGAACTGCTGATGAGTCTCATCCCAAGCATGTTTCCAGAGCTGAGTCTTCTCATCGTATGTACGCTTGTCAGTCTTGATCATCTGGTCAACGGCATCATCGAGGTATTTCTTTGCCTTCTTTGGTTTCATGGTCTGCACCGCATAGTTGCAGTAGAAAGGCAAGCCCATAAAGATACCGTCGAGCCAAACTTGGTTGGCATAGATAGCCTTGTGCCAATAAACACCTTCCTTGGTACGAGGTTGCTTCTGCAACTGCTTGAAAAGTGTCTTCAGTGCCTTGTCGGTACCCTCAGAAGGGAAGAGGTTGTGCATACGGAGGATGAATTTAGCCGTGCGAACATTGTCGAGATTGAAATCCTCGTACTTGTATCCAGTGATATTGCCCTGTTCGTCAATCATCTTGGCAGGGTATTCCTTCAGGTAGTTGAGGATAGCCTCATTGTTGGCTTCAGCATCCTTGCCCTTGAAAGTGCTCTTGTTGTCCTTATAATATAAATAGGTGTCGAGCATACCTTCCATCTCGATGCCCATCACGTAGCTCCACTTAGGTTTGCTGCTGAAATCGAGCAGGTATGGATGAGCCACACGGCTCATCTCGCTATGGGTAAGCCACTCGCTGTATGCCTGATATGGACGGTCTTCCTTGTTAAGAACGAGGGAACCGTTGATGAGGAGATTGTCGAACTTCACATCACGGGTCTTGCCGGTAATCTTGACAGGCTGTTTGATGACGCCATCAAACTTACAGTTCTTGACAGTGATATCAGTTACGTTCTCTACCTGGTCGCGACCAACGATGAGCACACCATAGTTGCTCTTCTTGCAGGTTACATTTTCCACATACACCTGAGATACGCTTGGTTCAAAACCGCGATAGCAGATCTCCTTTGGCTCGTAATCGAGGTTGATCTTTACGACAGCTTCCTTACATTGCCCCACAGTGACGTTGCGCATGTTGATGTTCTTGATGACACCACCGCGGCAGTTGTTGGTCTTGATGCGCAGGATGCGGTCGAGGTGAGGAGAGTCCATTTCGCAATCTTCGGCATATACATTCTCGCATCCGCCAGAGATTTCACTTCCGATAACCACACCGCCATGTCCATCTTCCATCTTACAGTTGCGGATGATGATGTTTTTGGAAGGTTGGTTCCAGAGACGACCATCATTGTTGCGTCCGCTCTTGATGGCAATACAGTCGTCTCCGGTATGGAAGATACAGTTCTGGATGAGCACATTCTCGCAAGCCTCTGGGTCGCATCCGTCACCATTAGGTCCTTCATTCCAGATGGTCACACCATCTACGGTGATGTTCTTGGAGAGCAGTGGATGGATAACCCAGAAAGGAGAGTTGAGCATCTTGACACCCTGGATGAGGATGCGCTCAGAACGTACGAAGTTGACGAGCTGTGGGCGCAGCCCTTGTCCCTTACCGAATTTTCTTTCGTCGAAAGGCACACCGTCTTCAGCCTGTTTCAGCAATTTGGCACGTGAGCCGAGTCGCTGTGCTTCCTTGGTTATGCCTTCCTGATAACCGAAACGTGGATGCCCATTCATAGGCCACCAGGTCTCGTTGTTACCACCACCGTCGATGGTACCCTTACCCGTGATGGCGATGTCAGTCACCTTGTAGCCATAGATGCATGGAGAATAGTTCCAGCAAGCCAGACCTTCCCAAGAGGTACGGACGAGTGGATAGAGATTGGTATCGAAAGCGAATTTCAGCGTCGCACCTTCCTCGAGAACGAGGTTGACATGACTTTTCATTTCGATGGCCCCTGTGTTCCAGGTTCCTTTCGGTACAATTACCTTACCGCCACCTTTTCTGGATACCAGAGAGATGAGTCGGTTGATAGCCTTCTGGTTTTGGGCTGCAGACGCATTGGTCTTGGCACCAAAAGAAGAGATGACAAACTGGCGCTCATGAAGTTGAGGCTTTAGAATACTTTGTTCGATCTGCTTGTACTCCTGGTCGTTCCATCCCGATGCAAAAGCGAGGGTAGGGAAGATAAGTAAGGCAAGCAGCAACGTTTTTAAGTGTCTCATGCTTGTTGTTCTGTTTGTAGATTTATATTAAATTTTGATTTAGCTTGGTTTAGAACCTTATCTTTTATAAAGATACTGCAAAGATACGATTTTATTTTGTAATGTACACGCACACAATGTTAAAAAAGTGATTTTGCCTTAAAAAAGTTTGGAGATAATCGGAAAAAGACGTATATTTGCACCCGTAATACTTTGAAGACGTTTGCTTCAAAGCATTCATTTCTGGTTGGCTACGTCCTGTAACCAACCTTTTTTTATGTTAAAATTTTGGTGGTTTCTCAGAAATTTATTATCTTTGCCAACGATAATTAACTTATATTGTGCAATTCTTAAATAAAATAGCCTATTGATTAGACATTTACTTAATTAAAAATAAGAGGATTAAGAAATGAGAAATCTACAAGATTTGACCGACGAGGAGTTGGCCCTTCTTTATGTCGAAGGTAACAATCGTGCCTTTGACTTACTGCTTTCACGCAATGAAGTGAAGTTGTTTACATACATCATGTTCTTTGTGCGTGATCAAGAGGTGGCTAATGACATCTTCCAGGAAACGTTTTTGAAGGTGGTAAGCAAACTGCAGAACCACGAATATTCTGCAAACGGAAAATTCGGAGGTTGGTTGTTGCGTATTGCCCATAACGTCTTGATGGATATGTATCGTGGTCAGCGCTATAAGTATGTCGTTGAATCGAATGACGACAATGATCTGTCTAATATCAGTGGTGAAGATTTGTTGGAAACAAATGCAGAAGTTAATTTGATTAATATCCAGGTTCTTTCAGATGTCAGAAAGATGATGGATCAGTTGCCTATTTTACAGCGTGAAGTAGTGTATATGCGCTACTATCAGCAACTCTCATTCAAGGAAATCGCTGAGGCTACAGGTGTAAGTATCAATACCAGTCTTGGAAGAATGCGCTATGCTCTTCTCAATCTTCGCAGAATGGCTAAGAAGCATGACGTATATCTTCAGTTAGACTAGTATTGGATATGTTATTTCCGGAGGTTTAATCCTCTGGCTGTTTCAATTCTTTAAGGGCATGGATGGTGGAAATAGGATCTGTGCTCTTAAATACGTAACTTCCACTTACCAGTACGTTAACTCCAGCCTTTGCCAGGCGTGGGGCAGTTTCTGCCTGTACACCACCATCCACTTCGATGAGGGCGTTGGAGTGTGATTCCTTGATGAGTTTTCTCAGTCTTTCCACCTTCTTGATGGTGTTCTCGATAAACTTCTGCCCTCCGAACCCAGGATTTACACTCATCAGCAGTACCATATCTACATCGCAGATGATATCTTCCAGTACGCAGACTGGAGTAGATGGATTCAGCGTGACACCCGCTTTCATGCCAGCTGCATGAATCTGCTGGATGGTACGGTGCAGGTGGGTACATGCTTCATAATGTACATTCATCATCATGGCACCAGTCTTGGCAGTCAGCTCGATGTATTCTTCCGGATGTGCTATCATGAAATGCACATCAAGAGGTTTCTTGCAAACCTTGGCTACGGCTTCAAGAACAGGAAAACCAAAAGAGATATTGGGCACGAATACCCCATCCATGATGTCCATGTGGAGCCAGTCGGCTTCACTCTGATTGATCATTTCAACTTCGCTTCTCAGATCCAGGAAATTGGCTGAAAGCAAAGATGGTGATACCAATGTCTTCATATTTTGAGTTCGTTAGTTAAGACAGTACACCTCGTACTTACCATTCCTCTTGATCGTTCGATAGGTGTATGCTATCTGTTTGATAATGCTGATCGTCCTTTTGGATGGTCTCATTTCTTCGGAAGTAAAAACTTGCTTCATAGGCGTTACTGTTATGATCGTTAATATAATGATACTAAGATTCAGTTTGCTTCTTCATCTTTATTAGTATAACGTAAGGTTTTCTACTTTATTACATTTGAAATATCTTTTTTTCTCATCAACATGACTCTTGCCTTATTATATATAATAATGTATAGTGCCTCTAAACACTTGATTTTACCCCCAAAAGTAGCTTTTAATTACTTATTTCTGTTAAATTCTAAAATTTTTTGCCAAAAAGTTTGTAGTTTAATAGAAAAAGTGTACTTTTGCAATTGAATTAAAAAATAAACAATATGATGACAACATTCGTATCTTCAACAGCATGGTGGTGGCGTATCTCAAGATTTAAAAAGTCGTGAGACGATAAGCCGTGCGTGGATATGAATCCATGATATAACTTAGGCCTGCCGTACTTACGACAGGCCTTTTTTCATATTTTTACCTCAGGAATGGGGGATTGGGAATAGAAAATAAAAAAAATATAGGAGAATAAATTATGGAAATGAAGGACATTTTGAACAGAATGTTGAATCACGAGGAACTTTCCCGTGAGGAAACCAAGAATATCATCGTGGGTATCACCAAGAGTGAGTTCCCTGAGGAGCAAATTACTGCTTTGCTTACCGGTTTACAGATGAGAGGCGTTACCGTAGATGAACTGTTGGGTTTCCGTGATGGTATCTTGGCTACCGGTGTTCCTGCCATCTTAGATTGCGACCGATACATTGATGTGGTTGGTACAGGTGGCGACCGCAAGAATACTTTCAATATTTCTACTACCGCTTGCTTCGTCATTGCTGGTGCTGGTTATAAGGTTGCCAAGCATGGTAATTATGCGGCTACTTCTGTGAGCGGTGCTTCAAATGTCATCAAAAACCATGGCGTGCAGTTTACTGATGATTTGGATAAGTTGAACCGTTCTATCAATGAGGCTGGTATCGTCTATCTCCATGCCCAACTCTTTGCCAAGGCAATGAAGTTTGTAGGTCCTATCCGTAAGGCACTCCAATTCCCTACCGTATTCAATCTCCTCGGTCCACTGGTTAATCCAAGTCAGCCTAAATGCCAGTTGCTCGGTGTTGCCAACCTGGATCAGATGCGACTCTATAATCAGGTTTATCAGAAATTAGGTATCGACTATGGTATTGTAAATAGCATCGACGGTTACGATGAGATTTCCCTGACCAGTGATTTCAAGGTAACGACCAATCATTATGAGCGCATCTTCAAGCCACAGGATCTTGGTTTTGAATTTGCTAAACCTGAGGAAGTTAGAGGTGGTGCTACTGAGGAAGAGGCAAAGGACATCTTTGATGCCGTACTTGAGAACCGTGCATTGCCTGCCCAGAAGAATATCGTACTTGCCAATGCCGCCTTCGGTATTCAGGTTATGGAGAAGGGAAAGAAGAGTATTGCGGAATGCGTGGAGATTGCACGAGAGAGCATCGATAGTGGCAAGGCACTCGCTACATTCAAGAAATTTGTAGAACTGAATAGTTAAAGGCTTTTTTAAAGGTAAAAAGGTAAAAAAGTAAAAAGGTAAAAAGAGCATTCTTGCTCTTAAAGGTAAAAAAGTAAAAAGGTAGGATATGGCTGATATTTTAGAAGAGATTGTCGCTCATAAGCGAATCGAGATAGAACAGCGCAAGCGCTTCATCCAACCTCGGCAGATGATTTCCCTGACGGAACAGAAGATGCAGGCGGATGACGGACTGGTACCTGGAGGCAGTATGCGCAAGGCACTGATGGAGTCCTCTACGGGTATCATCGCTGAGTTTAAGAGAAAATCACCGTCCAAGGGATGGATCAAGGAGGAGGGTAAGGCAAGTATCATCCCGTTGGCTTATCAGGAGAATGGAGCTTCTGCTCTCAGCATCCTTACCGATATCGACTACTTCGGCGGTTATGATGAGTTTATACAGGAGGCTCGCCACGTGGGGGTTCATATACCTATATTATATAAGAACTTCGTTATCGAGGAATACCAACTCCTGCAGGCGAGATATTGCGGTGCTTCTGCCGTACTCCTGATAGCTGCCTGTCTGACGAAAGAGGAATGTAAGCGTCTTCTTGATATGGCGCACCAACTCGGAATGGAAGTACTCTTGGAGATGCACAACGACCGGGATTTCGAATATGCAGAACTCGAACCTGATATGTATGGCATCAACAATCGCAATCTCGGTACGTTTGTTACCGATGTGGAAAACAGTTTCCGCCTGGCAGAGCAGTTGCCGAAGGATGTGTGCAGAGTCAGCGAAAGCGGTATCTCCAATCCGGAAGTTGTCAAAAGGCTCCGTGAGGAAGGCGGTTTCCGTGGCTTCCTGATGGGAGAGCAGTTTATGAAACAGGCTGACCCGGGACAAGGACTTGCGGATTTTCTGAAGCAACTGGAAATCAATGGTGAGTTCAGATGAAAATACTAACGAGAAAAAAGAAAGAGAAATGAATACAGATAAAATGTTGGTTAAGGTGTGTGGTATGCGTGATGCCGATAACATTCGCGAAGTATCCCAACTCGGGGTTGATATGATAGGATTCATCTTCTATCCGAAGTCACCGCGGTTTGTGCAGATGATCAGCAGCAAGGCTGGCATTATACCAGACTACTCGGAAGAGCGTATCGAACTTGCGATGGCGCGTAAGACTGCTGAGACTCAAAAGCAACCGGCAAGGGTGGGAGTCTTTGTGGATGATATGCCCCAGAACATCGTGACACGTGTCTATAATTACCGTCTCGACTACATCCAGTTGCATGGTAATGAATCTCGTGAAACCATCGAGAATCTCCGTGCTACCATCGATCCCGACATCAAACCCAATATCAGGATCATCAAGGCTATCAGCGTAAGCTCAGCCGAGGATATCCAGAAATATAAGGAGTATGCAGGCGCTGTTGACCTCTTCCTTTTCGACACCAAATGTAAGACGGTCGGTGGAAGTGGTGAGCAGTTTGATTGGCAAGTTCTGCAGCAGTACGATGGCGAGACCCCATTCCTCCTGAGTGGCGGTATCGGACCGGAAGATGTAGAACGGCTGAAAGCCTTCCAGCACCCGAAGTGTATCGGTATCGATTTGAATTCGAAATTTGAAATCGAACCTGCTCTGAAAGATGTAGAGAAACTCAGGAAATTCCTTTTAAAGGTAAAAAGGTAAAAAAGTAAAAAGGTAAAAAGAGCATTCTTACTTTTAAAGGTAAAAAGGTAAAAAAGTAAAAAGGTAAAAAGAGCATTCTTGCTCTTAAAGGTAAAAAAACAAAAAAATGAATAAGATAAATGCATTATTTGCAAACAATAAAGACCGCAAGCTTTTGAGCTTGTATTTCTGTGCCGGTTGTCCAACCTTCGAGGGCACAGGTGCTGTCATCAAATCCATGGAACGCCATGGCATCGATATGATTGAGGTGGGCATTCCTTTCAGTGACCCTTTGGCTGACGGACCAGTCATCCAGAGTGCAGATACCAAAGCCTTGAAGAACGGAATGACCGTGAAGGCGCTCTTCGGTCAGCTCAAGGCCATCAAGGATGAAGTGCAATTGCCATTGGTTCTGATGGGTTATCTCAACCCTATCATGCACTATGGCATCGAGGCTTTCTTTCAGAGTTGTGTGGAGAGCGGTGTGAGTGGCACCATCATTCCAGACCTTCCTTTCGATGACTATCTGAAAGTGGTGAAGCCGATTGCCGACAAGTATGACATCCGTGTCATCATGATGATTACACCGGAGACCAGCGAGGAGCGCATCCGATTCATCGATGAGCATACCGATGGTTTCATCTATATGGTCAGTTCAGCCAGCATCACCGGAGCACAGAGTAGTTTTGGTGATGCCAAACTCGCTTATTTCAATCATATCAACAGTATGAATCTCCGCAACCCTCGTATGATTGGTTTCGGAATCAGTAACAAGCAGACTCTGACCAGTGCACAGGACAATGCAGCCGGTGCTATCATTGGAAGTAAATTCGTGACATTACTCAATGAAGTGGGTGATCCGGATAAGGCGCTCGACCTGCTTTTCGAGGCACTCAAGAATTAAGTGAAGAGTGAAGAACGAAGAGTGAAGAATTCATTAGTTTCGTTTGTGACTCAAGGGCGAAAGCCTAATTTAACATTTTACATTTGTCATTTGTCATTTAACATTTGTCATTTGTCATTTAATATTAGATTGCGATGTATCAAGTTGACGATAAAGGATTTTTTGGAAAATTCGGTGGCGCATACGTGCCAGAGATATTATATAAATGTGTGACTGAACTCCAGGAGGCTTACAAGCCTATCATCGAGAGTGAGGAATTCAAGAAAGAGTATTACGCTCTGCTGAAAGATTATGTGGGTCGTCCTTCACCTCTCTATTATGCCAAGCGCATGAGTGAGAAGTACGGATGCCAGCTCTATCTGAAGCGTGAAGACCTGAACCATACTGGTGCTCATAAGATCAATAATACCATCGGTCAGATTCTGATGGCAAAGAAGATGGGCAAGACCCGTATCATTGCCGAGACAGGTGCTGGTCAGCATGGTGTGGCTACAGCTACGGTCTGCGCTCTGATGGATATGAAGTGCGAAATCTTCATGGGTGCTACCGACGTTGAGCGCCAGCATACCAATGTGGAACGTATGAAGATGTTGGGTGCTAAGGTTAATCCTGTAAGAACGGGTAATATGACCTTGAGCGATGCCTGTTCAGAAGCTATCCGCGACTGGTGCTGTCATCCTCAGGATACTTTCTATATCGTGGGCAGTACGATGGGTCCACATCCTTACCCTGATATCGTGGCAAAGATGCAGAGTGTGATTTCAGAGGAACTGAAATGGCAGTTGGAAGAGAAGATTGGCCGTGATTATCCTGACTATCTTATCGCTTGTGTGGGTGGCGGAAGCAATGCTGCGGGTACCATCTATCACTATATCGATGACGAGCGTGTGCAGATTTACTTGGCTGAGGCTGCCGGGCATGGTATCGATACCAACTATACGGCAGCTACCATGCACTGCGGTACAGAAGGTATCATTCATGGTGCGCGTACCCTCGTGATGCAGACCGAAGACGGACAGATAGAAGAAGCCTTCACCATCAGTGCCGGTTTGGATTATCCTGGCATCGGACCAATGCATGCTGACTTGGCTACCCGTGGCCGTAGTCATGTGCTTGCCATCAAAGATGATGAGGCTATCTATGCTGGATATGAGTTGACCCGTATGGAGGGTATCATTCCTGCTATCGAGAGTGCCCATGCTGTGGCTGCCTTGAAGAAGATGAAATTCAAGAAGGACGATGTCGTTGTGCTCACAGTTTCTGGACGTGGTGACAAGGACGTGGAGACCTACTTGAGTCATAAGGAAATGGCTAAAGAATACGGAGATTTTTAAAATTAGAGGCTTTAAGCTTCATTATCAAGCGAAGCCTGCTTCATGCGGCTTTGAAATAGGCTTCGTTGGTCATTGAAGCCTGCTTCATGTGTCTATGCAATAGGTTTCATTTTTTTATCGTTTAAAATATGAGTAGATTCAATTATACAACAAAGACTCGCAAGATTCTCGCCGATCTCTATACACCGGTGGGAGTCTATATGCGACTTCGTGACATATATCCCCAGTCTGCCTTGATGGAGAGTTCCGACTACCATGGCTCAGAGAACTCTCGTTCCTTCATCGGCGTACATCCGATGGCAAGCATCGCTGTGGGACATGGTATCGTGACAGTCACTTATCCCGATGGAAAGGTGGAAAAACAGGAACTCCCTGCCTTCGGTGAGGGAAAGGGTGAGGAGTGTAAACTCGCCATCTCCAAGGCAATCAATGACTTTGTCAAGTCTTTCCATGTGGAGGGAGAGGGCAAGGACTTCTGTGGACTCTATGGTTTCACCACTTTCAATGCCGTACGCTACTTTGAGAATATTCCGGTAAAGGATACGACGATGGAAAAGAATGATGCGCAGGATATCTATTATATCATGTATAAGGACATCATCGTTTTTGATCATTACAACAATACGATGGAACTGATTGCGCTGAGTGATGCAGAAGGTTCTGCTGGTGAGGCTGAACTGGATGCGCTCCTGAAGGCTATCAACAAGGCAAATGTGAAACCATACGACTTCCATCCTGTGGGAGATACGACTTCTACGCTTACTGATGAGCAGCATAAGGAGAATGTAAGAAAGTGCATCCAGCACTGTTTGCGTGGTGATGTCTTCCAGATTGTGGTCAGTCGCCGTTTCGTCCAGAAGTATGAGGGTGATGATTTCAAACTCTACCGTGCGCTTCGTAGTATCAATCCATCACCATACCTCTTCTATTTTGATTTCGGCGGATACCGTATCTTCGGTTCTTCTCCAGAAACCCACAACCGTATCGTAGGCAACAAGGCATTCATAGATCCTATTGCCGGTACTACTAAGCGTACAGGCGATATCGAACAGGACCGCAAGGCTGCTGAGTTCCTGCGCAATGATCCGAAAGAGAATGCAGAGCATGTGATGTTGGTGGATCTGGCACGCAATGACCTGAGTCGCAACTGTCATGGCGTGAAGGTAGATTTCTATAAGGATATGCAGTTCTACAGTCATGTCATTCATCTCGTAAGTCGTGTAAGTGGTACGCTTGATAAGGATGCTGATCATATCAAGGAGTTTATCGATACTTTCCCAGCAGGTACGCTGAGTGGTGCTCCTAAGGTTCGTGCCATGCAGATTATCTCAGAACTGGAGCCTCACAACCGAGGTGCTTATGGCGGTTGTATCGGATTCATCGGACTGAATGGTGATCTCAATCAGGCCATCGTTATCCGTACCTTTATCAGTCGTAATGGTGAGCTCTGGTTCCAGGCGGGTAGTGGTGTCGTAGCCAAGAGCAATGACCAGTATGAACTGGAAGAGTGCAATAACAAGTTGGGTGCACTCACCAAGGCTATCCATATTGCAGAGCAGTTGTAAACACATTTTAAATGACAAGAAATGAAAGTAGTAATCATAGATAATTACGATTCCTTCACCTATAATCTGGCTCATCTGGTAAAAGAGTTAGGTGCAGAGGTGACGGTATTCCGCAACGATCAGTTCCAATTGCGCGAACTTGACCGTTTCGACAAGATCATCCTGAGTCCGGGACCTGGTATTCCTTCTGAGGCAGGTCTTCTGATGGAAGTCATCAAGACTTATGCTGGCAGAAAACCAATGTTGGGTGTCTGTCTGGGTCATCAGGCGATAGGTGAGGCTTTTGGCGCCAAACTTACCAATCTCTCTGAAGTATATCATGGAGTTGCTACTCCTTGTACTCAGTTTGGTAATGATCCTATTTTTGCTGGTATGTCTAAGCGTATAGAGATAGGTCGTTATCATTCATGGGTAGTGGATAGAACAAATTTCCCAGAGTGTCTTGATGTGACTGCAGTGAGCGATGACGGTTGCATCATGGGTTTGAAGCACAAGCATTATGATATCCATGGTATTCAGTTCCATCCGGAAAGTGTACTGACTCCAGAGGGCAAGACGATTATCAAGAATTGGCTTGCCTTCGACGGTGAAGATTTTGATAAGAGTTGGGCATAGTGGATATAAAACCTCGAACAGAATTTTTCGTGATAAAGGAAGACGAAAGTCCTCAATAGAAAAACAGCATATCAACCATCAATGGAAGATATGCTGTTTTTCTCTTTTTATTTATTCTTCTTATTTTATTTCTTTTATTTCAATCCATCAGCATCGCCGGTAGTTTTCAAACCATTGCTCTTTTCTCTTGGTGTGATATTGACATTCTTCACGATTGTGTTTTCAATGACATCCTTATTGAATGCCATTTTCTTATCAGTAGATTGGATGTTTTCGAAGGTGAAATCTACCAGACGGTACTTGTCGCTGGTGCCCACATCAAAGAAGTTGTCACAATCCATCTGGATGTTTTTGATGGTGATGTTGTTGCACTGACTGAGTGGCATGTCTTTGCGGTCGCCTGGTTTGAAGAACTGAGTCCAAGGGCGGACAACCAAGAAGCTGCCTGTGGTGCCTGTGATATTATCTACCGTCACATACTCATAGTGCTGAGGAGTATCAGGGCGCATCTTCAACCAGAGTACGCGCTGTGCATTGCCCACCTTGATGTTTCGCAACACGATGTTGCGGTCTTTCACACTCTCGCTGCCCAAAGTCAGACAACCATGCACTCTACCATAGTTGCAGTTCTGGATGAGCACATTATAGACCGGTCCGTTTTCTGGTGCCTTGTCTGCCCAGGTTCCCTTACCGCCCTTGATGGCAATGGCATCATCATTTACGCTCATGAAGCAGCCTTCCACTAATACGTCGTGGCATACGTCGATATCGATAGCATCACTACTTGGTGCACGCATACCACTGGTGGGGGCGAAGATGGTGCATCCTAAGAAGCGGACATGGTCGCAACGATAGATGTGGTTGGTCCAGAAAGGACTGTTCTGGATGTGGACATCCTGTATGGTCACATGGCTCGAATTGCTGATATATACGAGGCGTGGACGCTGTGCATCCTTGTTGGTACACTGGCGGTTCCAGGTGCGACGGATCCAGAATTCCTCCCAGTAGTGATAGCCGTTACCATCGATGGTTCCGTTGCCTGCAATGGTAAAACCATCACACTTATCAGCATTGATGAAGGCAGAGAAATACTTGCAGGTTTCCCCCTCGATACGGGTTTCCAAGACAGGGAAGTTGGCAATGCGGTCACTACCTTTCAGTTTACCACCCTCTTCGAGATAGAGATGGGTTTTCGGACGGAAGAATAGGGCACCGCTCTGATAGGTACCGGCAGGGACGACGATGACACCACCGCCATCCTTGGCAGCCTGGTCGATGATAGCCTGTATAGCCTGAGTCTGAATCAGGGTACTATCGTTTTTGACACCATAATCGGTTATCACGTATTTCTTGCCAAGGGTATCTACATTCACCTTCTGCGCATTGGAGAACCAGGCATCCATCTTCGTACCGTCTGGCCAGAGTTCAGTCTGTGCCTTTTTCGCTTTCTTCAGTTTCTTTGCCGCATTGGTGCTTAATGGCGCAAAAGCCATCAAGCAAGCCATCAGCCAGATATATTTTCTCATAACTTTTTTACCTTTTTACCTTTTTACCTTTTTACTTTTTTACCTTTAAAAGCTTGTAATACTCTGCCGCACCGAGCAGGAGGCAACCTGTGCCGTAATCTTCGAAGTCTGGAACAGAAGTGAAGGTGACTGGCTGACCAGCAGCAGGATCCTTACCTGTGCCCTGGTTGTATCCAATGAAACCATCCTCGTGAACCGATGCAGCCAATGCCTTCCATGCTTTATCCATTGCTTTCTGATAGGTAGCTCTTGGCAGGATGCCTTGCTGCACACCCCATGCCATGCCATAAAGGAAGAGACCAGTACCAGTCATTTCAGGACCACCATAGTTGGCAGGACAAACAAGGCTAACGTTCCAATATCCATCCTCACGCTGGCACTTCAATATCGCCTTACTCATAGAGATAAAGTCTTTCTTCAGGTACTGGTAGTTCTTATCAGTCTTTGGCAAGGTCTGCATCACACGTACCAATGCAGCATATACCCAACCGTTTCCGCGGCTCCAGTAGCAGTTGCTGCCATCTTTCTCCTTGTAAGGTGGCACATAGTCTTTGTCTCTCCACCAGAGTCCCTCTTTTTTATTGAAAAGACCACCAGCCAAGGTATCACGACTCCACTTGTAGGAGTTCATCGCATAGTCGAGATATTTCTTCTCGCCGGTCAACTTAGCATATTTGGCATAGACAGGCATAGCCATCTGTATCGCATCAATCCATGTCCAGTATGAAACGCGGTTGGTGCTCATCTGATGGTCGAGGTTCTCCTTTACCTTACTCAAATCCTTTTTGCCGCCAGTCTGGATATAGCGGTCGATATAGGTTTGCTGGCAGCACTGGTTGTCGGCATCAGTATCATTCACGCTGCCACGGGCTGTCCACTTGTGATAGTCTGCCCAGCGGTCGGTATAGTCGAGGTATCGCTGCTGAGGGTCTATCTCGTAGAGTGCCATCAATCCTTCGTAATATACGGCACGGGTCCAGAGGTTGCTCGTGCGTACCTTCTTGACATAGGTGTCGAGGGTTGGGTCACTGTACTTCGCCATGAAGTAGTTGTTGGTGCGTTGTGATACTTCCAGGATTTCCTTCTTTAGAGATTCCTTGTCAGATGCAGCTTTCACTGTTGCAACTTTCACGGCTGCATTCTGGGCAGACACAGAGGTCATGCCCATCAGAATGCAGAGGCTTGTCAGGATTAGTTTCTTCATTTGTACTCTTTGATTGATTATGTTCTTATTTTAAATTTGCTTATTTCTTATTGAATTTCCAAAACATGCGAAATGAAAATGATTAGAGTTGATTTTTCAATTCCACGAGTTTTACCGAACTGTTGAGTCCGCTTGCTACAGGAGTCCATTTCTCGTAAGTGGTCTTCTTGTAGTCGATATCCACCACGTTGATTTCCTTCATCTTGCGCCATTTCACACCCTGTCGGTCGAGTTCTGCTATGCGGTTGGCAGGCAGGTTGGTTACCTCGATGCGGATAGTATTCTTGCCCTTGTTCAGTGCGTCTTTGCAGTTGAGGATATATGGTACCGCCCATGCGCAGCCCACATATTTATTATTGATATAGACGCGTGCACTTTCACGGACATCACCTAAGTCGATAGCCCACTGATTCTGTGCATCATCCTTCGACAGTTTGAAGGTGGTTTCATAAACACCTGTTCCCATCATCACCTTAGCCTTTTCGCTGAGATTTTCCCAACTCTTTAAGTCCTTGAGGTTGAAGATCTCGCCCACCTTAGGAGCCTCCTCTGTGAATGACAGTTTCCAGCTATTGGCGGTCAGGTCGATGGTCTTGCTGTCCGAAGCCGCAAACTTCTCCTTTTCGCTTACCTTCACCTTGGAACCGAGTTTCCATTCGCTTACAGGCTTATCCGAGGTGATGAGAATGCGGCTCTCGCCACTCTTCAGGTTCACTTCGATGCCCTTATCGCCGATAGTGGCCTTGTGATATTTACCCGTCATAGGGTTATACCAGATACCGTTCTTCTCGTTTACAGCCAGTGCTACGGTAGAAGTGATATCCTTGCCGGTGAGGTTGGCTATGAAGTAATGATGACCGATGCTGTTGTTGCGGCGGATCATCTTCAAGCCCAGGTTCTTTCTCATCAGTTCCGGTTTTGCAGCTTGTTCCATCGCCTTGATGTTGTCGCCCTTGATAATCTTGGCTCCTTGCGCCTTCAAGTCGGAGATATGCTGGATTACATCGCTTGGCATGATATTGTTGCCTGGGATGATGATGCCCTTGTAGCGGGTACCAGCAGCAGTTTCGATCATACCATCTTTAAAGGTACAGGTGCGCAGGTATTTGTCGCTGATGTAGTCACAGTCGAAACCAGCCTTGTCGATGTCGAGAATCACCTTGATAAATTCCGGTGCTTTCTTCGCCATGGAGTGGATGTCGAACTGCATCAACCAGTTCTTGGTATCCTTGCGCCACATATCTCTTACTGGCAGATAGACCAGAAAGTCGTTGTCAGGCTGTCCCCACTGCAGATAGGTCTGGCAGTTGGTGATGTACTTCATCAGTTCCGGTGCATCGCGCCAGATACTGTTGGTCGGACTCATATCCACCGATGCATAGAACTTCCATCCTGGCCATGGGTCGTTTTTAGGCGAGTAGGCTGTACCATGGAAGAACATGTGGTTCACACCTGCGCAGAACATGAGGTCCATATCCGGTTTCATCTGACTCAGGGAAGTGCGGAAGTGCTCGGTGAGCCAGGTAAAGGTCTCGCTGGAGGTATATTTCTTGCCTGTGATATGGGCGGCAGATGGTGCATACTTGAGCATGCTGAGGTCGCTGAAATTAGGACGGGTCTTGCCCGGATCCTTGCGTAAGCCCTTGATGCCGAAATCAGTAAGCCCGAATCCTTCTATCTCAGGGATATCTACGGCGGCATAACAGTCGATGAGGTTGGCTGGTGAACCATGAGCTTGATTGCGGGTGATGGCACCACGCTTGTTTGCCCACTTGGTCCACTGTTCGGTAAAGTTATGGAGCAGCATATCGCCTAATGTCTCGCGGTAATCGCTTACTACCACGGCATCACCATCAAGGAATTCAGGAAACTTGTCCTGCAGTTTATATCCGTGCATCTTCTCAAATTCTGTCAGCAGGTTAGGAGTCCAGTTGGCTCCATATACCTCATAACTATCATTGAAGAAGGTATGTGGATAAGGAATCTTGTTGGCAACGAAGGCACTATCGATATGTGCCAGATAATTAGCCACGGCAGTGGAGTCAAAGTGGTCGATGACGTATCCTTCTCCGCCCGGTGCAGCACGTTTCACCTTCTGTCGGGTGCGGCTTTCGTAGAGAGCGATGACACGTTTTTTCTTGTTCTGTCCCTCAACTGGATATGCCTTGATGAGTTTCAGTTTGGCAAAGTCACGCTCTTTCTGGGGAACGTTGAATTCAATCTCCATCAATTTCTGTTTCACGTCAACGATCGTATCCACGAATACAGCCTTGCAGGCAGCTTCATTGATAGGAACCCAAGGACCACCAAAAGGCCAACCGGTACCAGTAGCCATGTCGGTTTCAATACCTACCTTCTTATTTTCTTCTTCTACGAATTTGAGCATCTCCATCCATTTTGGAGAGAGATACGGAATGTCATTCTTGTCATTTCCTTGCACACCATAGAGTGGCGTGATTTCTACGGCTCCAATGCCAGCCTTGGCATATTCGTCGAGGTTCCACTTTAGGTTCTCTTTATCTACAGCAGATCCCATCCACCACCATCTTACACCAGGTTTGGCTTCCTGAGTAGGGGTAGGGAGCGACAGCGCACCAGAATGCGACTGAGCCTGACTGCCGAGAGATGACAGCAGAGCCAATGCAAAGGAAAATCCGACAAATTGCGTTTTTAGTATCTTGTCCATATTGTTGTTGGTTTTTAAGTTATTCAACTGAAAAGCTGTTTTTCTGTGGCCTTTCTAATTGCCGAGTGCAGCTTATCTTCTGCAAAGATAGGAAAAAAAACAATATGAGCAAGGTTATTATTCCTAAAAAAACAAAATAGTCCAAATATGTAAGATGATAGGTCAAAAAATAGGGGAAAGCAGCTCTCCTGAGTGCTTCCCCCGCTTTAGAACGTATATGAATTTAGTATTTTTCCCAAGCTTCCCAAACATTAGTACTGTGTAGTTTGGCTGGTGACTGGCTGTCGCCATTACCGCCACCTTCTATTGTTCCACCATCACCCAGACCAGAGTCTGGTGCTTCTGGTTTTACGCTACCACTTGAAAGCGTCAAGAGAAAACTTTCGGTCTTGATTGCTACACCTGTTGTTTCGGGTGTCATATATATCTTTTTCATCTTCTTACTACTTTTTAATACATTTTCATCTTCATAAAACTCATTATTTTACGATGAACTTCTTGCCGTCCTTTACGTAAATTCCTTGAGGGAGGATAGCTGGGTTGGTACCCATGAACTGTCCGTTGATATTGTAGATGCCCTTGTTGGCAGAACTGTTGGCTGCATCTTGATCCATGTAGTCCTTGATGGCTTCAATGCCAGTCGTGTTGTTGTCAGGACTATTATCGGTCTTGTCGAATGCTATGCTCAACTTGGCATTGCCGGTGCTAGCAGAAGTGTTATCAACTGGCTTCAGGAATGCTTTCAGACCACTGATGTCCTTGGCTTTTGTGATATAGTACAGTTTGCCATCTGTGCTACCTAAGAAGTGGCTGTTTACAGGCATGTTAGTAGAAGCGTATGTTCCTACGAAATTAAACATCTTGTTAGAATCTTCTATGGTTAATGCCTGTTCTGCATCGATGGTTACCCCCTTGATGGTATAAGTATCGTTTTCGTTTACCTGAGAAGGTTTGATGAGACATGGTTTGCCGGCTGTAATCAGCTGGTAGTAATGCATGCCAAACAAGGCTACAGCTTTATTGCCGCTATTATCTACTTTTTTGAATTCAGCAATACGAGCATCCTCTCCGAACGTATTTCTTACTTGCTGCTCAGTCATGCTGAATGGAAGGCAGATGGCATTCCATACATTTGCCTTGAGTGGTTTGGTAAGGGTTACCATGGCATTGTCTTTTGCTTCATAAGTATAGCCATTAGCCTGTGAGATGTTGACTGTGGTTGCTTCTGTGCTTGAAGCACCGAATGTAAAGCCGTAAAAACCGAGTTGCTCGTTGTTCTGGAAGAGAACGTATGTCTTGCCTGCCTTTACATCAAAACCATATTGGCATGCAGCCAACTTGTTGATCTTATATGAAGCATCAGTGCCTTCGGTGAAGGTTGCATCGTTGCCTGCCTTGTAATCTATTGACTTTTGTGGCTTACCGGTCTCATCTACGAGGAAGAGAGGGTTATTGGCAGCCTGTCTAACATATACATTGAGTGTACCATCCTTGGCAGGTTCAAACTTATAGTAAGTACCGCGGCATGGGATATTTGCTACACTTGGATTTGCAGAGGATGCCTGTGTAGGATTGTAAGCTTTGCCATATTGATTGGTAGGAGCCTGTCCGCAACCGGAGGTAAACTTAGTATAACCGTCAAGTGTTTTCAAATTGTCTGTAGTTCCACTTTCAGGTTTTACTTCCTCCCATTTATCCGTTTTCGTTTCGGTATTGACAGTGTAGGTGGTATTGGCGGTTCCGTTATCATTGAATCCCCAAGTCTTTTCGGTATCATTCCAGGTTGCTGCTTTTACAGCATTAGGATGATTGGTCCAGCCACCATACATGAATGTGATATCCTCTACACCAGACGGCGCATTACCATCCGCATTTTCCATCTTCTGGGGACTTTTACCGAATTCTATTTGTCTGTGAACAACAGGCTTCCAAGGGGTGAAAAGTTGGGATTCGTCAACATCGAAAGTAAAACCGCCGAGGGCGAAATTCTCTGCTTTATACATCCAGATATAATATTCTTCGCCAGCCTCCGCATCAATTACTATTACCATAGAGTGGTCTCCAGCAGAGGCATTTATATTAAAATGTCTGTTGTCACCTGATTGTAGTTCTGTAATTGTTGTTCCTGTTGAAGTAACCTGCGTTTTTTCAGAGCCAGAGCTAATGCCTATTTTTGTAGTATAGTTATTACCATTATTAGTTAAAGTGACATTATTTTTCGTGGGTTTCTCTATATAAAGTTTTCCTTAATTCCGCAACACTATAGTTTAACATTATTTATAAGTGCCTGAGCAACAAAAAGTTGCCCAGGATTTTGCCATGTCAGAATTTTCACTTACCTTAGTGTTGCGAAAAGAAGACAAGCAAAACT
>NZ_SGVY01000062.1 GCF_004535825.1 Segatella hominis
TGCTCGCTATACCGAGGACCACGAAGGGCAAGCGGTAAAAGAGCGTGTGGATGAATATCTGATGAAGAAGACAGACAAGGCCATAGATATGGTCAAGTATGCCATCAAGCGAGGTGTTCGCTTTGATTACTTGCTCGTAGATAGCTGGTTTACAAACACTAAGCTTGTGCGTTTCATTTCCGGCAGACATATCAAGTGTCACCTGTTGGGCATGATTAAACTGGGCAAAACCAACTATGCAACGAAGCATGGTAAGATGAATGCCAAGCAAATCATCAAGCACCTGCAAAAGGAAAAGGCATGCAAACACAACAAAATACTTCGTTGTACCTATTGTACAATGGACGTTAAGTTGGATGGTGTGCCAGTCCGTTTGTTCTTTTGCAAACGAGGACGCAAGGGAAACTGGAATGGGTTGTTGACCACAGACCTTTCTCTTAGCTTCCTTGAAGCGTATCGTATTTATGCCAGACGATGGGCTACCGAAGTTGCATACAAGGATTGCAAGACCTTGCTGAACTTTGGCAAATGCCAGTCTGTACATTTTGCCGCTCAAATTGCTAGCTTCACTTTGACAATGATGCAGTATAACATCTTGTGTACAGTGAAGAGATTTGAAGCGTATGAAACCATCGGTGGTCTCTTTACAGAGGTTACCAATGACACTCTCGAGTTGTCCGTAACGGACAAGATATGGGCTATTATTTTGGACTTCGTTCTGGAAGCTGCAGAGCGTTACTCTATAGATGCCACAGAGTTACTGGCAGATTTCATCGAAAGTAATCCTGTTGCCCATACGCTACGTAATATGTATATTTATAAACAAGCAAGTTGATATTTATTCACTTGCGAAACTTTAGTTACATCAATTATGAGAAGAACAATTTTTACCCTTATCATGCTTTGTATCGCAACCCTAACCCTGCAGGCACAAGATGTCTGGACTGCAGCAGGTTCCAGTACACTCTTCGGTTCTCATTGGGACGAAACGGATACCCGCAATGATCTGATCGATAAAGGAAATGGCATCTGGGAGCTCACCAAAACCGACTGCATTCTTGAAAAAAATGTGAAATACGAACTTAAAGTCCTGAAGAATCATAATTGGGCAGAATCGTACCCTCAAACCAGCGCCAACTATGTCTTTATGGTAGAAGAGACAGGTACCTATAACGTCACTATCCAGTTTAATGAAACCAACTACGAAGTCGGGGTAATCACCAAAAAGACAGGTGATGCTGTCATTGGTGAAAAGACATGGACTGTAGCTGGATTTGGCACAATTCTCGGAGTAGAATGGGATCCGAAAGCAACAGAAAACGATATGATCAAACAGGAAGATAACGTCACCTACATTCTGACCAAGACCAATCTGACCATTGCTCAAGGCGGTTATAAATATAAGATCTGTGCTAACCACAATTGGTCAGAGAACTATGGTGATGATAATGACCCAGAAGGTAATGCCTCCATTTATATCGCAGCAGACGGAATCTACGACGTTACCTTCACCTTCAATTCAGTAACTAAGGAAGTATCAGCTACAGCTGTACGCACCGATACCGATGGCATTAGCCAGATTGCCGGCGACGTCAAAGCTAAAAGCGTAGTCTTCAACCTTCAGGGACATCGTGTTTCAACTCCTAAACAGGGAGTTTATATCATCAACGGTAAAAAAGTGGTCGTAAAATAATAAAAACTGCTCAAAGTAATCATCAGAAAGGCATTCACCAGCATCGTGAATGCCTTTTTTAGTTTATTTACCACGAATTATTTTGTATTTTATTCGATTTAACGTACCTTTGCACCCAAATATTTAAACGTTTAAAAATAAAATGGCATTAAAATGTGGTATTGTAGGTCTTCCTAACGTGGGAAAATCTACATTGTTCAACTGTCTGTCTAGTGCAAAAGCACAGGCAGCTAACTTCCCTTTCTGTACTATCGAACCAAACTTGGGCGTCATCACCGTACCAGATGAGCGACTCAACAAATTGGCAGAGATTGTTCACCCAGGACGCATCGTCCCAGCTACTTGCGAAATCGTGGATATCGCAGGTCTTGTTAAGGGTGCCAGCAAGGGCGAAGGTCTTGGTAATAAATTCTTGGGAAATATTCGTGAGTGCGATGCAATCATCCACGTAATCCGTTGCTTCGACGATGACAATATCGTACGTGAGGGTGGCGCTAAAGTTGACCCATTGGAGGACAAGAGTGTTATCGATACAGAGTTGCAGCTCAAGGACTTGGAGACTATCGAATCCCAGCTCGCCAAGCAGCAGAAGACAGCTGCTGCTGGCAACAAGGACGCTAAAGTGATGGTTACCGTTCTGGAGGCTTACAAAGCAGAGTTGGAGCAAGGCAAGAACGCACGTGGCGTTACTTTCGAAAGCAAAGAAGAGCAGAAGGTGGCTCACGATCTCTTCCTCCTCACTACGAAACCAGTACTCTACGTAGCCAACGTAGATGAAGCTTCTGCCAAGAGCGGAAATGAATACAGCAAGAAGGTAGAGGAAATCGCTAAGGCAGAAGGTGCTGAGTGCATGGTTATCGCTGCGAAGACAGAGGAAGACATTGCATCTCTCGAAACCTACGAAGACAAGCAGATGTTCCTCGAAGAACTCGGATTGGAGGAAAGTGGTGTTAACCGCCTCATCAAGAAGGCATACGCTCTCCTGAACCTTGAGACATTCATCACTGCTGGTGAGATGGAGGTAAAGGCATGGACTTACCACAAGGGTTGGAAGGCTCCTCAGTGTGCTGGCGTCATCCATACCGACTTTGAAAAAGGATTTATCCGTGCTGAGGTCATCAAGTACGACGATTATATCCAATATGGTTCTGAGGCTGCTGTCCGCGAGGCAGGTAAACTCGGTATCGAGGGTAAGGAATATGTCGTTCAGGATGGCGACATCATGCACTTCCGTTTTAATGTTTAATTATGATAAACCTGCTTAATTATATCGTTTGGGATCCAGATCCTATTCTTGCGCATCTGGGTCCTTTGACCATCCGATATTACTCCACTTGCTGGCTTATCGGTTTACTATTGGGTTATCTGCTCATGCAGCGACTCTACAAGCAGCAGAAATTGGGCGATGACAAGTTTGAGCCTCTCTTCCTTTATATCTTCTTCGGTATTCTGGTAGGTGCACGTCTCGGTCATTGCCTCTTCTACCAGCCTGAGTATTTCCTTACGCAATGGGATCACTTCATCGAGATGCTGATACCTATGCACCACATGCCGGATGGCAGTTGGAAACTTACAGGATATGAAGGACTGGCCAGTCATGGTGGTGTATTCGGAATGTTTGTTGCCATCTGGCTCTACTGCCGCAACATGAAGGTAAAGGGCTGGGTTGTGCTCGACAATATGGGTATTGTCTCCGGTATTGCAGCCATGTTTATCCGTCTGGGTAATCTGATGAATTCAGAGATTATCGGTAAGGTGACTGATGTGCCTTGGGCATTCATCTTTGTTCGTGAAGATCAATACCCTCGCCATCCAGGACAACTCTACGAGGCCATCGCCTACCTCATTATCTTCTTGCTCATTCTCTTCATCTATAAGAAGAAAGGTCCTAAGAGTGTGGGTACTGGCTTATATTTCGGTCTCTGTCTCACCCTCATCTTCGCCTTCCGTTTCTTCATCGAATATACGAAGGAGATTCAGGTGGCATTCGAGGCTGGACTTCCTATGGATATGGGACAGATATTGAGTATTCCACTCATTCTTCTGGGAGTTTGGAGCATCACCTCCAGCTTTAAGAGAGCAAAGGCTCTGGAAGAGAAACAAGAGAAATAGGACTTGTCTAGGGCTTGTTATGTCATTGCGGATAGTAGTATTTACTTTGCCGAGGCAGTAATACTTACTTTGTCAATGCAGTAGCATATAGGAACCATTTTCAATTTTAACCATACAGTTAGAACTGTTTTTCTATAAAATAAGAAACTCTCCCTTGCAGGAATCCAATCCTGAACAAGGGAGAGTTTTTATTTTCAATCCATCATAATCTACTTCTTATCTTCCCATCAAAATCTTCTTGATTTCATTGAGTTTGTTCAAAGCCTCTACCGGGGTGAGATTATTGATGTCCAAACCCAATATCTCATCGCGTATCTGACTCAAAACCGGATCATCAAGCTGGAAGAAACTGAGTTGTACTCCATCCTTCGGTTCATCCAAATGCTGCATATTAGGTTTGCCGGCAGCACCCACACCCGCATTGTCATCCTCCAGTTGTTTCAGTATAACATTGGCACGATTTACGATGCTACGAGGCATACCGGCTATTTCAGCCACATGAATACCAAAAGAGTGCTCACTTCCACCCGGTTCCAACTTACGCAGGAAGATAACCTTGCCATCCACCTCCTTCACGCTTACATTGAAATTCTTGATGCGAGGAAAGTTCTTTTCCATCTCATTCAGTTCGTGATAGTGGGTAGCAAAGAGCGTACGTGCTTGCGCCTTCTTGTGCTGATGCAAATATTCCACGATAGCCCAAGCTATTGAGATTCCATCATAAGTAGAAGTACCACGTCCTAACTCATCAAAGAGAACCAGGGAACGAGGAGAAACATTATTCAGGATATTCGCAGCCTCAGTCATCTCTACCATAAAAGTAGATTCACCAAGCGAGATATTATCACTGGCACCCACACGGGTGAATATCTTATCCACCAGACCTACTCTTGCACTCTCGGCTGGTACGAAACAGCCTACCTGTGCCAGCAGAACTATCAAGGCCGTCTGCCTTAAAAGCGCAGATTTACCGGCCATATTAGGACCCGTAATCATCATAATCTGCTGCTTTTCAGTATCGAGCAACACATCGTTTGGCACATATCGCTCACCTAAAGGCAACTGAGTTTCTATCACAGGATGGCGTCCCTGCTTGATGTCGAGCACCTCAGAATCGTCGATGACAGGACGCACATAGTGGTTTTCTTCCGATGCCTTCGAGAAGGAAAGAAGACAGTCCATACGGGCAATGAGGTTGGCATTGATTTGTATCTGAGGAATATACTCTTGCATCGAAGCTATCAGTTCATTGAAGAGTTGGGCTTCGAGAATCAAAATTTTCTCATCGGCACCGAGAATCTTCTCTTCATATTCCTTCAGTTCCTGAGTAATATATCGCTCTGCCTGAGCAAGCGTCTGCTTGCGAATCCAGTCTTCAGGCACCTTGTCCTTGAAGGTATTGCGCACCTCTAAATAATAGCCAAATACATTATTATAACCCACTTTCAGGCTGGAAATACCTGTTTTCTCTATCTCACGCTCCTGTATTTTGAGCAGATAGTCCTTACCATGCCGGCTGATGGAACGCAGATCGTCCAATTCTGCATTGTAGCCATCAGCGATAACATCGCCCTTATTGATAAGCTGCGGAGGATCCGGCTGGATTTCCTTTGCTATCCGTTCTTTCAGCGTTTCACAGAGATTGAGTTGCTCACCCACTCGCTGCAAGGCTTCATTCTTGGCATGTTGACAAGCCACCTTGATTGGCTGGATAGCCTCCAAGGCATGTTGCAATTGCACAACTTCACGAGGCGAAACTCTACCCACAGCCACTTTGGAAATGATACGTTCCAGGTCACCGATACGATGCAGTTGATCATCCATCAACTGCTTGAACTCCGGTTCCTTGAAGAAATATTCCACGATGTCGAGTCGTTCATTGATTGGACGCACATCTTTCAGCGGAAAGACAAGCCAGCGGCGGAGCATACGGCCTCCCATTGCCGTTACGGTGCGGTCGATGACATTCAGAAGCGACGAACCATCGTCCTGCATCGGAGCCACCAGTTCGAGACTGCGGATGGTAAAGCGGTCCATACGCACGAACTTATCCTCCTCAATACGGGAAAGTGCTGTAATATGATTGATTTGGGTATGCTGGGTAATCTCCAGATACTGCATGATGGCTCCACTGGCAATGATACCGTTCTTCAGATGTTCTACACCAAAACCCTTCAAGGATTTGGTCTTGAAATGACCGAGGAGTTTCTGTCGGGCAGTCTGTTCGGTGAAAACCCAGTCGTCCAATTCGTATGTACAGTATTTTGTTCCGAAACACTGTTCGAATTTCTGTTTCATGGCACGATCATAAAGCACTTCTTTCGGCTGGAAGTTGCCCATCAGCTTCTCCACATAGTCGGGAGTACCTTCCCCTGTAAGGAATTCGCCCGTAGAGATGTCGAGGAAGCTTACACCACAAGAAGCTTTTCCGAAATGGACAGCAGCGAGGAAGTTATTCTCCTTGTAGTTCAAGACATTATCGCCCATCGCCACACCCGGAGTCACCAGTTCCGTAATACCTCGCTTCACCATCTTATCCATCTGGCTAAGTCCCTTCTTACCCTTGATTTCCAAGCGTTTCTTCTTTGGATCTTCCAGCTGGTCGCACACGGCAACACGCTTGCCGGCACGTATCAACTTAGGCAGATAAGTATCGAGTGCATGATGAGGGAAACCAGCCATCTCAGCACCACCTGCCGAACCGCCATTATTACGACGAGTCAGGGTAATACCGAGCACCTTGGAAGCCTCTATAGCATCCTCGCAATAAGTTTCATAGAAGTCACCACATCGGAAAAGCAACAGTGCCTCGGGATGTTTCGCTTTCATCTCAAAAAACTGCCGCATCATCGGCGTAAGACCTTTATTATCGTTTGCCATTATATCTTTTATTCCTTTCGTTATTTTTAAGTTTATCTTTGGGGGATATTCTCTCCCAAATTCTTACTTCTTCTTTTAGTTGTGGCACAAAGATAATATTTTTCAATGAATTATCCAAAACAAATTATCTATTTTTGATAATTTACATGAAAGAAAATAGAGAGAATCATGATATAAAAGACATAAAACAGGCAAAATATGACTTCTATAGAAGACATATTTTAGTTAAAAAATGCTATATTCACAATTTGCAGATATAAATGTTACCCAAAGATAACATTTATATATTTTTAAATGATAATCTAAGGGTTATCCGACAAGAAATGCGTACTTTTGCTTACATGAAAAGAAAACAGATATATATTGCTATCATATCCCTCGTTTGCTGCACGCTCATTGCAATCGGGGTCACTCTTCATCTGCGCAATCAGAAGGAGCCTCAGCCTACCGCTGTCAAGGCACCAGATACCCGCAAGAAGAAAACCGTGGCAAAAGATACCATCAAGAAAATAAAACCTGTCATCAAGCAGGACTTCAATATCATAGGTACCCTGAGAGATACTGACGGAAAAGGTGTGGCGAACGTCATCGTAAGCGATGGATATAACTGCGTGAAGACTGATTCGCTCGGAAGATACAAGATGAAACGGGACAGTCTTGCCCGCTTCATCTACTACTGCGTGCCTGCCGACTGTGAGGTTCCTACCCATTCTGCTACAGATCGCACGGCTTGCTTCTACCAGCCAGTATCCAAGAAAAAGAAAATATATGATTTTACCCTGAAAAGACTACCTGGAGGAAAGGAAATCAGTTATAAGATGATTGTCATCGGCGACCCGCAGGTTACCAATGCCTACAGTCCTTATTATACCTCGCCCACCGACAACCCCATCAAGAAGAGCGACGTAGAGCGATTTACCACCCAGACGATGGCAGATATCAAGCAGACCATCAGGAGTCTGCCTGCCGGGACTCCTGTCTATGGACTCAGCATGGGCGATGACGTACAGTATTACGGAGGATATAATGCCCACCTGGAGAGACAGATACGCCAAGCTTTGGGCTCATCGAAGATGCGCCTCTTCTCCGTCATCGGCAATCACGACCAGGACGGAAAGGCACTCTACAGACGCAAGTGGGAGGAAAACTTCGGACCTACCGACTACTCTTTCGACCGTGGCGATGAGCACTTTGTGTGCATCAACAACTGCTTCTTCTATCGTGGAAAGGCCTATTATTCACCAGGCGAACTGCGAGAGCGGCAGATGCGCTGGCTCAAGCAGGACCTCGCCCTCACGCCCAAAGACAAAAAGGTAGTACTCTGTTACCATATTCCTTTCACCTTCGGAAATGCACCTTTCGGCAAAGCCAAACCTCTTGGCATAGAGAATGAGAAGGGACATTATTCCTCCTCTCGCCTATCCCAACTCCTGGCACTTCTGCATCAGTTTGAGGGAGGATACGAACTCTTTTGCGGTCACACCCATTTCGCCTGCAACCATGAAATCCGGTATGAGGGCGAGGATGTGATGGAGCATTGTCATGCTGCAGCATGTGGCAATATCTGGCAATCCAACATAAATATCTGCGGTACACCAAACGGCTATTATGTCTATCAGTTCATTGGTACCCGCCTTACCGATTGCTATTATAAGGGCACATTCTGGGATAAGAACAAACAGATGACCATCTTCAGAGCACAGACCGACTTCAATGGCGAATCGTATGCTGAGGACTGGGGACTTTCCAAAGATAAAGATAAGAATATACTGGTAGCCAATGTCTTTAACGCCGACTCCCACTGGCGGGTTGTGGCAATAGAAGATGGCAAAGAATACCGGATGCACCGCATCAGCAGCAAAGGTCAGGATGCCTTTGCCGCTGGCTATCATCATAAATACAGCAAATCAGTATCCTATCGTTTTGTGAGCAAAGGCAACAGTTATCTGCTCATGAACCATCTGTATTATTATGTCCCAAAGAATCCGAATGCCAGAATAACAATCAAGGCTTCAGACCCTTATGGTCATACATTTACCGCAGAGAGTACCGAAGCGGTCAGTGAGCCTTTCTTCAATTACGCTCACTACTATGAGCAGGAGAATCAGGAATACAAGAAGGCAAGAAACTCCCTCTTGCGAGATTCTACCATAAATAGGCAGAAAGATTCGACACAAAGCAATCGACATACAAAGCAATAAGCATAAAATAACATAAAGCATAAGAAAATGGCAAAGAACAATACCCCAAAAGCTGTCAAGACTGAAAAGAATGCCAAGAATACAGCAACGAGTACAAAGAAAACCACAAAGAAAAAGAAAAAAGTCAAGGTTTCTCATATCGTTAAACCAGCAGAAATGACTCTGGAAGAATGGCAAATCAAACTTCGCAAACAAGTGACAGAAACAGAACACTTCAATATCAGTTGTGTAGATGATGAACTTTGCCCTGGCGAATATATCGTTCGCAATCCAGAGAAAAATAACGAGTACAAGGTAGTGTATCGTGGAGCCAACAGCGAATGGAATTATTGTTCTTGTATGGATTTCAAAACTTCAAAACTTGGCACATGTAAGCATCTCGAAGCCGTGAAGAAATGGTTTAGTGGAAAACGAGGCTTACATGTACATCGTGAGCTTCCTCCTTACACCTCTGTCTATCTATCTTACAGAGACGAACGATGCGTGAAGATTCGCATCGGAAGCGAAAACAAGGAAGCATACGAAAAACTTGCCAAAGATTATTTCGACGAAAAACATGTTCTAAAGAAAGCTGCCTATGCCCATATCGGATCTTTCTTAAAGCAAGCCCGCCAAATTAGCGATACATTCAGATGCTATAAAGATGCCATTGACTTTATCATCGACAAACGAGAGAAATCTACAAGAGAGAAGATTGTCAAGACGTACGATGATAAGAAACTCGATAATCTTCTGAAAGTTAAACTCTATCCTTACCAAAAGGAGGGTATCCGCTTTGCAGCCAAGGCAGGAAAAGCTATCATTGCCGACGAAATGGGTCTCGGCAAGACAATCCAAGCCATTGGAACAGCCGAACTTCTAAGAAAAGAAGGACTCATCGGCTCTGTACTCATCCTCTGCCCTACCTCCTTGAAATACCAGTGGCGCAGTGAAATCAAAAAGTTCACTGATGCCGAGGTCTTTGTTATAGAGGGAAATCATCTCAAGAGAAAGGATGCCTACAATCGTCCAGAACCTTACAAGATTATCTCCTATAATAGTGCCGCCAACGACATTAAGATACTCGGCAGTCTGCAAACCGACATGCTCATCATGGATGAGGTGCAACGCCTCAAAAATTGGAATACCCAAATTTCCCGTGCAGCAAGAAAGATAGAATCCGATTACTCCGTGATTCTATCGGGTACACCTTTAGAGAATAAACTTGACGAACTATACTCCATCGTGGAATTTGTCGATAATTTCCGTCTTGCCCCATACTATATTTTCAAGGAAAACCATATCATCACCGACGAAACTGGCAAAGTATTGGGATACAAAAACTTGAACAAGATAGGCGAGAAACTCAACGACATTCTCATCCGCCGTCGCAAGAAAGACGTGAAACTCCAGATGCCCAAGCGAATGGACAAAAATCTCTTCGTACCCATGACAAAGGAGCAGATGGGAATGCATGCAGAATGGCAATTCCAAGTAAGCTTCCTTGTGAAAAGATGGCGCGCCCACCATTTTCTTTCAGACAAAGACAGAAAGCGTTTACTCCTGTTGTTATCACAGATGCGCATGGTATGCGATAGCAGTTATATCCTCGACCAAAAAACGAGATTCGATACCAAGGTGGATGAATGTATCAATATTATCAGCGACATCATCAGCGAAGAAGGTGAAAAAGTTGTGGTATTCAGCCAATGGGAACGCATGACTCGCCTCATCGCCAAAGAACTGGAGAAGAAAGAGATTGGTTATGAATACTTACATGGCGGTGTCCCATCCGAAAAGCGTAAGAACTTAGTGGACAACTTCATGAATGAACCGTCAAGCCGAGTTTTTCTTTCTACAGATGCTGGCAGCACAGGCTTGAATCTGCAGGCAGCCGCTACCATTATCAACATAGACCTGCCTTGGAACCCTGCCGTTCTCGAACAGCGTATCGGGCGCATCTATCGCCTTGGTCAGCAGAATAATATTCAAGTTATCAATCTCGTGACTCCCCACTCTATTGAGGAAGAAATGCTTGGTAAATTACGTTTCAAGACCTCTATGTTTGAGGGTGTACTCGATGATGGCGAGGACTCTATATTCATCAGCGACGATAAATTCACCAAGATGATGGAAGCCGTAAGCGGCATCATGGAGGAAGTAAAAACAGAAAACAAGAAAGACTGGACTAATCAAGATATAACCGAAGAAGGCGAAAAGAAGAACAACAAGGCAAATACTCCAGAAGTAAAAGCGGAACCAGATAAAGCCAAAGACATATCTTCCATTGCTCCACATTCCGCCACTACAGTTACTCATCGCCCAGCTGAGCCAAAAGACTTAGTTGCCCAAGGAGTATCCTTCCTCTCTGGTTTGGCAGAGACTTTGAAATCACCAGAGGCAACAGCACAACTGGTAGATTCTATAGTAGAAAAAGACGAACAGACAGGCGAGACTTCCATCAAGATTCCTGTGGAGAGCAAGGAAACAGTTTCTAACCTCTTGAATCTCATCGGAAAACTGTTTGTGAAATAACTGCAAAGAATCCAAGACAGATAAAAATATCTGAGAATTTGATGATGAACCGTATAACAAGCTGAACGAAACGGAGAGTTTTTTCAAAAAGAGTAAGACATTATATTAAACAAAATAATATGAAGGAAGAAGAAATTAAAGAATTGTTTGAACAATTCGAAGCTATTGCCAATGAATACGAAGGCGTAGAATGTTGGAGTGCAAGAGAACTTGCACAAGTGTTGGGTTATAGCCAATGGCGTAATTTCGAAGGAATTATCGAAAAAGCAAAAGCATCATGTACCAATGCAGGGCAAGAGGTATCATACCATTTTGCTGATGTCAGCAAAATGGTCACCCTTGGTTCTGGATCTCTGCGTGAAGTCAAAGATTACATGCTGACTCGTTATGCTTGCTACCTTATTGCACAAAATGGTGACCCACGCAAGCCACAAATCTCTTTTGCCCAAAACTACTTTGCCGTACAAACTCGCCGAGCAGAATTGGTGCAAAAGCGTTTGCAGGAATACGAACGTGTACAAGCACGTGCAAAACTTGCTGAAACAGAAAAGCGTCTCTCTGGTGTATTATATGAAAGAGGTGTGGACAGCAAAGGCTTTGCCATCATTCGCTCCTTGGGCGACAAGGCGTTGTTTAATCTCGACACGGCTCTTCTCAAACGAAAATTGGGTGCTCCCAACAGCAGGCCTCTCGCCGATTTCCTCCCTACACTCAATATCAAAGCCAAAGATTTTGCTGCAGAAATGACTTCTGTCAACGTTCAGCAAAAGGATTTACATGGTCAGCAAACTATCTGTCAAGAACATGTCGATAATAATAAGGCTGTTCGCAACATGATGCTCCAACGTGGTATCGTACCTGAAGATCTCCCTGCAGGAGAAGATGTCAAGAAAGTAGAACGAAGATTAAGATCTGACGAAAAGACATTGACAAAGAAAAATTGCAAAAAGAAATAAACAATGCTTATGGCAAAGTTCCTCATACTCATGGGCAAGTTGTAGTAATCTGCTTGTTCAAAACTTACAGAAGTAGGAAAGCGGCGCCGCCTGCAAATCCGCAGGAAAGCGCCGCCCATTATAAACCTATTCTCGTACAAATATGACTTCTTGAAAATAAAACTACTTTGCCTTGATGACGAAGCGGAATTCGCGGTCGCCATAATGCATACGGTATTTCTCCATAGGCTTAGTCATCCAGCTGTCGATGCAACCTAAGCCGTACTGGCGTTGCTGGATATGTACCTGTGTCAAGCCCTTGTCAACCAAATCACCGCTATGCTGTCCCCAAGCATGCTCCTTTTCATCACCAGAATCCAAATCCTTAATAGAATAAGGAATGGCACTACACTCCATCGGAGCATAACCCTCGAAAGTAATACCCTTGCCTGATGCAGGATTGAAGATGGAGAAATAACGGATATCTGTATGGTTGCCACTCTCCTGAGGACGAATATAAGGATAATACTCATCTTTTACATCCGACTCATATTTGCCAATAAAGGTAGAAGAATGACGGTCGATATAATTCTCCTCCGGGCCACGGCCATAATATTCCAACTTAGAGAATAATGCAGGCAAATCCAATACCATACCATATCGGAACAAGTCAGCTATCTTAGCCGCTTTATCCGTGGTCATCTTCTCGGTAACAGAAACCTCACCTACCGCATTGATGCGATAACGAAGTACCAACTCAGCCTTCACCTCAGGCATTTCAAAGGTAGCCGTCAAAACAACACTATCCTTCATCTCACTCTTGTCGAATGACTTCAAGTTCATTACAGGATTTTTCCAAACCTTCAACTCCTTCTGCAAAGAAGCACCATAATCATTATCAGTAGGAGCACGCCAGAATTCAGGCTTCATGCTCTCGCGGAATTTCAAGATAGGCTCACCGTCCACGTCAAGATAGTCTATCAAACCCGTCTTTTTGCCTATAGTAACCGACATTCTCTTGGCAGAAACCTTCACATAGCTATTGGTTTCCTCTACCTCTATATTGCTGGTACTCTGGAGTTTCCCTTTCTTACCAGAAAACTTAGTAGAAGTCGCCGCAATAGGAGTATCTACCTTATCAAACTGATATTCATTGATGACAAACTGCTGGCGGGCCATTACCTGTCCTTTCTCTACCAATGGTTCTGTACCATCGCTGGCAAAGGCAAAATTGACTGTAATTTCCTCCTTACCATGTTCAGTCTCTGCTTCAGCAATAGCATACTTCAAAGCATCACTCTTCACCATTTTAGTTGTCTGAGGAGCAATACCCTTAGTCTCAGGAATCTCAACAGTAGATAACTTCACACCATTAGCATAGATAGTTGCAGTAAGGTGCAGGTCGTCAATCTTCTTGAAGAAATTCTCATTATAGATATTGAAAGCACCATTCACGGCATCCAGATCCTTGATCCATACATTCTGATGCCAATACTGGATTTCGTAGGCATGCGGATTCAAACGGCGATCTGGAGCAATGATACCATTGCAATTGAAGTTGTAGTCACTGGCAGGATAACGCCCATAGTCGCCACCATAGGTAAAGATTTCCTTGCCTGTAATCGGACTCTTGTCACGCAGACCCTGATCTACAAAGTCCCAGATGTATCCACCCTGATACTTAGGATATTTGCGAATCAGATCCCAGTACTCCTTGAAACCGCCCTCTGAGTTACCCATCGCATGAGCATACTCACATTGGATATAAGGTTTTACGCCATCACTCTTGCAATATTTCTCACTCTCCTCGTAGTCGATGTACATCGGACAATGAATATCTGTCTTACTGTCATATCCACCACGCTCATACTGCACAGGACGAGTCTGATCATAGGCTTTCACCCAGTCATAGGTCTTCTCGAAGTTGATGCCATAGCCACACTCATTACCCAAACTCCATACGATGATGGAAGGATGGTTGATGAAAGTCTTCACATTACCCTCGTTACGCTCGATATGAGTCTGGAGGTATTCAGGGAACTTGGCGAGAGATTTCTCATCATATCCCATACCATGAGATTCAAGGTTTGCCTCAGCAGTCACATAGATTCCATATTCATCACAGAGGTCATACCAGCGAGGATCATCAGGATAATGACAGGTACGAACAGCGTTGATATTCAACTGCTTCATAATCTTAATATCCTGAATCATGCGCTCCACGCTGACCACATAGCCACCATCAGGATCTATTTCATGACGGTTAGCACCCTTGATCAGGACAGGCTTGCCATTGACCAGGAGCTGTGCATTCTTGATTTCCACATTGCGGAAACCTATCTTTTGAGGAATAACCTCCGATACACCCTGCTTATTTTTCAAAGTAATGAATGCCTTATATAAATAAGGTGTTTCTGCAGTCCATGCCTTCACCCCTGGCACCTTAATAGTACCCTGTACACCTGAAGCCTCAGCAATCTTCTTGCCATCCTTATCACACAATGTAAGAGTAACATCAGTCTTACCACCCTTCAGGGCTATCTGATAGTTCAGGACACCATCCCGGTATTGATTTTCCAAACCTGCATCCAGACGGATATCAGCTGCATGAACTTTCGGACGGGCATAGAGATATACCTCACGGGCAATTCCTGTAAAACGCCAGAAGTCCTGATCCTCAAAATAAGAACCATCACACCAGCGCATCACCTGCATAGCAATGAGGTTTTTGCCTGGTTTCAGATATTTGGAGATATTAAACTCTGCAGCCACCTTGCTGTCTTCGCTATATCCCACATACTTGCCATTCACCCAGAGAGTCAAATTGCTGGTAGCAGAACCTACATGGAAATATACATCCTTGCCCTTCCAGTCCTTAGGCAGGGCAAAGGTGCGGCGATAGGAACCCGTATAGTTGTTGAGTTCGCTGATATAAGGAGGATTTGGGTCAAACTGGGTAGCCCAGGCATAACCGATATTCTTATAAGTAGCATCGCCATAGCCATTCAGTTCAAACAAGCCCGGTACAGGAAAATCCTTCCATTGAGAATCATCAAAGTTGGCAGCGAAGAAATTGACAGGACGCTTGTTGTAGTCCTTGACGAAATTAAATTTCCAAGTGCCTTCCATCGAAAGGTAGTTGGCTGAATTTTTCTTCTCGAAAGCCTGAGCCTTATCCTGATTCTCGAAAGCAAAGAACGCAGCACGGCGAGGAGCACGATTCTGCTGATTGACATCTACATTATGCCATCTGCTGGCATCTTGCGCCTTTACTTCGCCATGCCCATTAAGAACCATGGCACCCAGTAGGGCAAGAAACATGAAATTTCTTTTGTTCATATTCATGAATATTTATGATTTAAAAACAGGTTTTACCTTATTATATATTTAATGGAACAGTTGACTATCTTCAACATCCGCAAATTCCTTGGAATTATCCTTGCGCATCTGCAGGTTGAGTCCGTTCCACCAAGAAGGCCAGCCACCAGTAATATTGGCTATGAAGACATACTTGATAGGATGTAACCCCTTAGCCAAAGCTACGCAGTTGTCACGATGGGAAATACTCTTCACTTCGCTGGAGTTGTCGATAAGCAACTTACTGTCAATCCAAACCTGGTCGGCACGGGAAGAAACGTAATATACACCATCCTCTGGCACCATCACATATCCTTCAGCAATAGCAGCATAACCATTCTCTCCACGCAGAGTGCGAGCATCGTCAGCCTGCTTCAATTTCATTTCGCCAAAGTTGCGGATAACAGAATTTTCCCAGACGCCATCCGTCCATTCTAAGTCATTCACATGATGATAATACCCCTTGATACGCTTCATCTCCAAACCCGGCTTTACATCTTTCACCTCAACAGAAGGAGCATAATTCTGTTTCTCCACCTGGATGGTTCTGATGCGACTCATCTTACCAGAAGGCAAAACCGTAGCAATATTGATGATACAATCATGGTTTACAGGGATAGGAGCAGTATAGATCAGAGACTCTGGAGTAGGCATCGTGCCATCCAGTGTATAGACCATCTTCATCGGACGGGAAGTGGTAAAGGTTACGGTAGTATCCTTGGTAATCACCACTTTATCGCAGGATCCGTATGGCTGCTCTGGCAGAGGAAGATGATATTTGATACAACGTTCATCAAGTCTTACGAGGTTAGCATCCACTCGTTTGCAGAAATCCGTAAAGTTCTTACGACTCAATGGCGACCAGGCAACCTCAGATAGTGCCAGGGCACGAGGATACATCATATACTCCATCTTGGCATTGGAATACATATATTCAGACCAGTTGTTGCATTGCACACCCAAAATATGCTTATCAAGTCCAGCCTTGCGGATTACATCAGGAACAGGGTCGAAACTATAGGTTTTGGCCAGATAGACAGGACTGCTTGGAATCGTGATTGGTTCTATCTTACTGTCGCCCTGATAATGGTCAAGGTAAAGACCACCAGAACCAGGAGTCATGATAACATCATGCCCTTGCTTAGCAGCTTCGATACCTCCATCAATACCTCGCCAAGACATGACGGTAGCATTCTCACTCAATCCACCTTCCAGAATTTCATCCCATCCGATGATTTTCTTACCATACTTCTCCAGCATCTTTTCTACACGTTTGATCACATAGCTCTGTAGTCTTTCCTCTGCAGAGTGCTTGCCATCGCCCTGAAGATGCTCGTCAACAATACGCTTCTGACAAGTAGGGCAGGTTTTCCAACTGTTTTTCGGGCACTCGTCGCCACCTATATGGAAATATTTACCAGGGAAGAGCGGCACCATTTCCTTGAAGATATCATCCAGGAAATGGAACATCAATTCCTTGCCGGGACACATCACGATGTCCTCGATACCCCAAACCATTCTTGGAGTCCATTGCTCTCCCTTACAGGACAATTCTGGATAAGCAGCAATAGCCGCCATCATGTGTCCAGGAAGATCCACCTCAGGAATCACCGTCATATAACGCTTGGCAGCATAATCCACGATATCCTTAATCTCCTCCTGTGTATAAAAACCTCCATAGATAGAGCCATCGCCTTCCTTGCGATAACCGCCAATAGAAGTCAGTTTAGGATATTTCTTGATTTCAATACGCCAGCCCTGATCTTCCGTCAGATGGAAATGCATCGTATTGACCTTGAGAGAAGCCATCAGGTCAATCTGCTTCTTCACATTCTGTACAGTAATGAAATGACGGCATGGATCGAGATGGAAACCACGATAACCGAAACGAGGATAGTCTTCGATATCACAACATTGTGCCACCCATTTGACTCCCTTTACCAGAGAAGCACTTTCCACTTCCGCTGGCAACAACTGCAGGAAGGTCTGCATACCATAAAAGGCACCCTTACCTGTCTTTGCTTTGATAACCACTCCCTTGGCAATAACCTGAAGGCGATAGCCCTCCTCATTCATTTTCATCGAAGGGTTGATAATGATAGAGATATTTCCCTTCTTGTTGCCCACATTGACCTCATATCCAGTAGAAGTCTTGAGCTTGCCTGCCAGATAACCAGCTATCGCTTTACCTTCCTCTGTATTGTAGGAAATACCAAGGCTGGAAGGCAAAATAAATTCTCCACGCTGTTGGGTGAGTTTGACTGGTGTTGGAATCACATTGACTTCTGCAGCCAAAGAACACACAGGATTCATCCCCAAGTAAACCATGAGGGCGAATGCTGGAAATAGTTTTTTAATCTGATTCATATCGTATTCAGTTGTTAGTTTGATCTAGTTATTCAAATCTGAGGTTTTAATCTTTCTAATATCTTTTATTAGTTGCCAATATTTTAATAAAATATTTTATTTTGCAAAGATATATGTTTTTTGTGTTACTTCAAAGGTTTTATGGTTAATAAATCTAAAACGCCAATACTTTTCGTATCTTGTCATCTTTATGCAGATAAGTGTATATTTGCCATATTGTCAGATATTTACGTGTAAAGGAACAAAATAACTCACGGAAAGAGTGAGACTATTTTCTATCATAAGAATTTAATAAAAAGGACTTTAAGATAGAAACTCTAAAGTTTACTTATATATATAAATAAGGTGTAGGGGCTAAAAAACAGCCTCAAAATAATAAAAAAGCAAAGAAATGAACATATTTAATGTTTATTAACTACAAAAATGTTGCACGTATTAATAAAATCTTTATCTTTGCAAATAAAAAATATTACTTATGAAACAAGAGATAATAAAATATATTAAGAATATAGGTAAAAAAGCTACTATACCTAAGAAAATCTTGGAGCATTTTATATCTCACGGACATTCCACTATCCCGGAAATATCTAAGAGTATAGGAGTAAGTCTCCCAACCACGACAAGCGCCTTGAATGAGATGATGACAGTGGGAATAGTCAAAGAATTCGGAAAGAAGGAAACTGCCATGGGGCGCATCCCAATGCTTTACGGTTTGAAGCCTAAGGCAGGTTACTTTATAGGTGCCAATCCGGAAATGGACAGTCTGGCACTTTCTGCAAGTGATTTCTGCGGCAACCAGATAGTGGAAAAGACAAAAATTCCCTACTGTTACGAAAACACTCCGGAGAATCTGGAAAAACTCGGAAGCATCATCAATGATTTCATAGACAGTCTTCCTATCAAGAAAGAGGAGATACTGAATGTCTGTGTCAATGTAGCAGAACGCGTTAATCCTTTTGAAGGAACGGCATACAATATGTTTACATTTACCGAAAAACCTTTGGCAACGGAAATATCAGAAATGATTAATTTGCCGGTTTGCATCGAAAACGACACCAGAAGCATGACCTATGCAGAATACATCAAAGGCTGCAGCAAAGGAATGAAAGACATTATCTTTGTGAATGTGTGCTGGGGTCTCGGAATCGGAATCATCATAGACGGTAAACTCTATTATGGAAAGTCTGGATATTCCGGTGAATTTGGACATACACCTGGCTACAACAACAACATCATCTGCCACTGTGGAAAAATCGGTTGCATAGAAACTGAAACTTCTGGCAGAGCACTGAAAAGAAAATTGACCGAAGCACTTCTGGAAGGAAAACAATCCATACTTTCAGACAAGGTGGTAAACAGAAAAGAAGAGTTAAACTTACAAGATATTCTGGACGCCATCGCAAAAGAAGATGTGCTTAGCTTAGTTATCCTGCAACATGTTGCAGATGAACTGGGAAAACAACTGGCAGGAATCATCAACATCTTCAACCCGGAAATGCTGGTCATCGGAGGCGAAATGTCGGCTACAGGAGATTATCTGACATTGCCTATCAGAATGGGCATCAAGAGATTCTCTCTCAACGTCATGAACGAGGATTCTAAGATTGTAACCTCCGAACTGAAAGGTCAAGCGGGCGTAGTGGGAGCCTGTCTCATGGCAAGATACAGATTACTCTATGCTTAGCAAATACCTCTCTCTAACTGACAACTATATATACATGACTAACAAAAATCAACAAAAACCTGATTAAATATAAATCTATCTCTCTATATCCTCAAATCCGCAACCTATAGGGTTTAGTGGGATTTTGCTTGCAAAGCGACAAAATTCATTTTATTGTACATATTTCTTGCACAACAGAAATGTCGCAGACACAAAATCCCCTTACCCCATAAAGCG
>NZ_SGVY01000063.1 GCF_004535825.1 Segatella hominis
AGTTTTGCTTGTCTTCTTTTCGCAACACTAAGGTAAGTGAAAATTCTGACATGGCAAAATCCTGGGCAACTTTTTGTTGCTCAGGCACTTATAAATAATGTTAAACTATAGTGTTGCGGAATTAAGGATTATAGTAAATATTTATTTATCAAAATATAAGCGAAGCTAAATAAGCCTCATCACATTCATTTCTCATTCCTCATTTCTCATTTGTCATTCCTCCTTCCCCCGCGGTCCCATCCCGCACAACCTCCTGGCGAGGGTTCTGATGCCCCGCCAACCTTAAAGCGCAGCGGTTAAGAGCGACGTTTCTGTCCCCTACAAGGGGAACCGAAGGGGTCGTAAAGACTATTGAAGAAGACCGAGATGAGAGGTGGAGCCTTCTTTAATTCTAAAGAAGGACAGGTTGATTTTATAACAACGGTAAGGAAGGACGGGTAGGTGATATCACTGTTAGAAGTTAGTGCTATTCTTGAATATATATCCTTAGGGCTATAATATTACTAATCAAGGATGATTTCAGGAGTATACAAAGTTTCATCTCTGTATTTTGTTATTTCTAGTTCTTCATTCTCCAGAAGAAGTGCCATGTTCTGAAGACAAGTTTTTAATCAAGAATTCAATAAATTCATCCTTGACATTAGAGATTTCTCCCTTGTCAGCAATGGCCATTCTTATCTTACGAACGCCACCACCAAGGTCATCTCCAACAAGAGGATTCTTATAAATTTCATCTAACCAAGCACCATAGTCAGTCTTCAATGAATGATATTTTTTAGCCAAACGTTTAAACTGTCTCTTAAACTCAGGACCATATTCAATATGTACATTCATGTCAATCCTCCATTTCTAAATCTTTTAATAAATCCCTTGCATCAGGTAGTTTTCTTCCTTCCAACTTAGCAAGTTTCACTTCCTGCAAAGCTCTTGTCAAACTTTCCTTCACAAAAGCTTGCTGCTTCTGTGTTTTTGTCAAGATTGGTTCTTTTACAACCGTAGTTGACACAACACCACGAAGCATATTAATAGCCTTACGAATGTTTTGCAGAGGCTGGTTTGAATCTACCGTTACTAATATCTGTTCCATAATCTTCTCCTTTTAAACGTTTAAAGTCTTTTTGACTATGCAAAGATACATTATTCCCCTCACATCGCCAAACTTCTTACATGATTTTAACACAAACGATACGTAAACTGATCTATCTTTTTGCATTAATACCTAACTTCATAATCAAGCCTCATTTATATTGTTCATATATCTGCCCCAAAAATACGCTTTTTGATTGAAACCACCAAGAAAATAGCAGAAAATCTACAAGCTATCAGCAAATTACTCAATGCGCCTGTCACCTTGTCCCTGCAGTCCCATCCCTTATAACCATTGGTTTTAGCAAGTCACCTCCAGCGGTCCCATCCCGCACAACCATTTTAGCAAGTCTTCTCCCTGCGGGTTCATCCCCGCTAAAACAACCCTGACGTAGACCTCTGATAGTCCACCAACCGTAAAGCGAAGCGGTTAAGAGCGACGTTTCTGTCCCCTACAAGGGGAACCGAAGGGGTCGTAAAGACTATTGAAAGGAACGGTTACATCCTTCGCCCTTTTGTAAAGGGAGAGGGCCTGGGAGTGGGTTAAGGATCCCCTCTTCGCAAGAGGGGAACAGGGGAGTCGAAAATGCCTTCCTTAACGGTAAGGAAGGACGGGTTGGTTTTCGAAAAAAGCTTCTTCGCAAAAGGGAATCCTGGGAATCGAAAAACTATAGATTTTCAACCCATTTTCTCCCACTTTTCGTAAAAGCAGACCACAAGTATAGGCAACATGCAATGATACCTACCCCACCTAAAACTATGTACATTCCTTCCATAATCATTTCTTCTTTAATATGTTATCAGCAAACAGCGCTAAGAAAACAGTAGCAAACAATCCCACACCAAGCAAAAAAGCATATGGTTTAGCATCATCTACACCAAGTACCAAACCTACCACAGCCACAACAACCATTGCTGTAAAGCTGGTATTTGCAAGTTGATATATAAACTTGCTCAGGTTTTCTCTACGGGTCTTTTCTTTCTCCTTATCTTCTTTTGCTGTCATAGCTTACGTATTTTTTATCTCTGCAAATATACGATAAAAACTAATATAGTCCAACTTATTTCCTTATTTTTTAGCAATCTTTATCTTTTGAACTACCCACATATTCCTGTTAGGATATAGGCAACCAAACCTTAAACTACGCTTTTATCAGTTACATAAACCAAATAAAAATCCCTCCAGCAAGGCGGTCCCATCCCGCACAGCAATCCTGGCGAAGGCTTTGATGCCCCGCCAACCTTATAGCGAAGCGGTTAAGAGCGACAGGAGGAGCGGTTTCCTCTTCTTCCCTGAGGGGAGAAGACCGAGATGAGAGGTGGAGCCTTCCTTAACGGTAAGGAAGGACGGGTTGGTTTTCGAAAAAATTACGATACAATATACCAATAATACCCCCTCGGATTCCTACTCACTTCCCCGACTTTTCTGTAATTCAATTTATGAAAACTCACATGATCAATCAGATCCTGCCATTGTTCCTGATGGAAAGTACGCCCCAAGGCATCACCCAAGAGAATACTGTGATAACTATTCTCACGAGGCATCCGAGCCTCAACCATCGGAAACTCACGGAGAGACAAACCCAGGAATAAGTGAAAAATATAATAATCCACCAGACAGTTATAATCCTTCCAATAAGCAAGGAGCATATCCAAAACAGAAGAAATCACGATCTGAAGAGGCACAGCAGCAATAAACCAGTTAGATAACCCCACAGGAGCCATAGTTCCACGCTTGAAATAGCGGAATACCGTCAGTTCACTCTGCATGATTCTATCCCATCGCCCTTGCAACTTCTCATTCCCAAAACCAGAACAGAACACCGTAGCATCCATCCAGACACCACCATACTTCTGCAAAACCGCCAGGCGGAGCAGATCACTGAAAGAAGCAGCCGGAATCAACCCTTTCTTATATTTCCTGACAATATACTCAGGCAGTTCAATCCATTGCTGGTAATTACTCAGATCAAAGACCCTGAACTCATAATCCGGCAGATGCTTCCTTTGCGAAGCCAAGCACACCTTCACCAAATCAGGAGCCTGGTCGATACCCTGCAGCCAGGAGAACCAGACAATCTTCGGAACACCACCATCATTAGGAGTCAGATCCTCCGCATCCCTCACCTTCATCTCATCCAAGATATAGCGATAACGCCGAATCAGAATCCCATCCACCTTCTCAGTAATCACAGGATAAGCAGCTTTCAAGGACCTCCCCTTCAAGGCACAGCGTACCAAAGCACAGACACCCGTCCACAACACCCCCATACGGATATATTGCCAGACAAGCCTCTAGCCCCCGAACTGCCGAAAGCGAGTAATCAGTCTATCAAAATCTACCATTTATACTCACACAATTTATGATAAACACACCATTTACATAATTTGTCTTCAGTATCATTTTCATGAAATCCGCATGTGCTCCTCTCCCCACTTTTCAATGGTATCAAGAGTTATGATAGCATTGTTTATAGAGCACCACCTTCTTCCATTTGTTTAATGGTGTCCTGTTTTAACTTTGTCAAAGAGTTCTCATGAATATCCTTCTCGTCTAAGGATAAATGTTCAGACATATAAGCCAAAACATTTTTTTTCGTAGCTGGAATTTCATAACTAGCAGCAAAAGCACTAATCATTGCGGGATTCATTTTATAGGCGTCTGAGTATAATCTAGAAACCTTATTTTTGTATCCAGCATACATATTATTGATATGAAACATCTTTTCATGAGCTTTACTTTCATTAGTCAGTATTTTATTATTTCCTTTGAATAAGATTTCTTCACAAACAGGAAAAGCCCCATTCATATTATTAACTTTAGTCACGAATCGAAATGGATTCAAATTCTTATTTTGTTCCACATTAACATAAAGACCAAAATCACAAATATTTTTTCCTTTATGCCCATTACAAATACCACAACTTGGCTGTAGATTATAAAAGCAAGTTCCAAGAAATGGAAATTTACTTTGTGGCATAAAATGATCCATCTGATACATCACATCACCTTCAACAGCTAAAGTAGGATTCACATTGCAATACACACATGTTTTCAATCCCATATCTTGATGTATGGGACCTAATATTAAACGCGCTTCTTCATAACCAAGGCACTCCAATATTCGTTCATAAAACTTACCTTTATAAAAAATTCCATCGGCTTTACGACGATAATTAACCTCTTTTATCAACATATTAGGTTCACGCCCCAACACCATACTATATTTACTGATATATACTTGCCAATCCTTAGGTTCCAAAACGAGAAGATTGGGATAATCAGCTATCATCATATCGATATAATTAGTGATAGCATATCTGTCAGTCCAATGATTATTCTCCGAAACAAATGTTGCCAATTTTTGTAATTTATCTGTTACATTTTGTATTTGTTCCTCTACTTTTACTTTATAATCATCGGCAAAATGCCGAATCTCATTATCAATTTCAATTTTTCGCATTTCTATCCCTCCGCTCATCATATAGTTGCTGCAACTGCATTTTCAAGAATGGATCACCTATCATTTCCATCAACAACTCAAACTTTTTCACCCACTTCTCTGTGAAATATCCATTAGGCAACAATCTCGTAATCATATCATTGATCTTTCTTCTGGCATACTCTCCGACAAACCCGTTCTTCAAGAAAAAACTTTGGTAGAGAATATCACAAATATTAGCTGCAAAAGGATTTTTAAAGCTGCTAGTATCAGGTACACACCCATCTTCCAAATAAAGGATATTACATTGAGGTATATCAGACAATATAAAAGGAGAATGTGTTGCAATCATTATGTTGAATGAAGCATTTGAATTCATATTCAGCCTTTTAATATATCCCAACATTTCATTAATAAACTTACGTTGGTATTCAGGATGAAAACAAATTTCTACTTCATCTAATACTAGATTGATTCTCCTGTACTTCACTCGGTGAGACTCTTGAATACTAAGCAGGTTGAGGATATGATAGATATATGTACTAAACAAATAAAGGTATTGCCGTTCACCAGAACTAAGACGCTCTATTGAGATGGGGTCATCATTTTGTCGTTTTCCATCCACAAATCTATCCACTTTAATTTCTATTGCAAAGAAAGATGGCGGAAGATATTCCTGTATGTCCCTGATGTTACGTACATCTTTGATAGGAGCAATCATTTTTATATACCAATCATACGAGAAATCCCCTTTCAACAACATACTTGCTTTTAAATTTCCATTATTCAGTGCCTCTACTAAATGCAAAGTCTGTCTTATTTTAAGCGTAATATGAGATTTATCTCTTTGTATTGTTTTAACTAGTTTTATAATCTGAACTTGTGATTGTTCGTTAACTTGGTTTTGGAAACTTGCTACATCTCCTATTTCAGAGAAATCTTCATAGGCAGGATATTTATCTGCTATGGAAAGTGTTTTATAAATGATATACATACCAGCCGTGCGATGCACCTTATCATTAAAATCAAGTTTTCCAGCTATACCATAAGTTCGTAATATTAAACTACCTATATCATTACGTGGCTTTGCTCCTACTTTATAATTTTTATATTTATCAGCAGCAACCTTATGTTCCTCTACAAATTTCTTATACAAGAAACTATTCTTGAATATATAATTGATGGAATTTAGCTTATAACCTTCCATAAAATCTCTTTCATGCTTTTCTGCATAAATCATAATTTCTGAAAGTCTGTATATAGTCAGCCGATGTTCCATATTCATGTCTATCACGCCATTGTCTCGATAAGGATTCAAAACAATAGGAGTCATATAGCCATCATTTTTGTGAAACAAACTATTTATCCAGATATTTTCACCTGAATCTTCCCTTTTTTGCCCTACTTTCAACAGTTGGGATTTCTCCAAAATAAAATCTTTGGCATTAAAGGCTTGCAAGCTATAGTTTGTAACAATAGTATAGAAAAGGTTATTCTTTGCCCATTCCACAAACATATTCTTCAAGACATATTCTTCATACACAAAATTTCCAGAAAAGGCGGTAAGAACTACTGGCTTCTCACTTATCAGATGAAAATAGATCTTGTCACCCAGACAAGCTATTCTTGCTAATTTACCATCTATAACATAATAAATCTCCGCAAAAAGCCCCTCTACATAATAAAGGTTATCAGCATCTTTGCGCCGCTTACTGCGATTGAGCAAGCAACTCAGATTATTAATAATACGATAGATAATTTCCAATAAAGAAGACTTACCACTGCCATTCACTCCCACTATAGCTTGCACACAGATGCGCTTGCCATAGAAGTCTTGCATAGGATTTTCAGAATTCAACACCACACGATTCCCCTTGATACTACATCTATCATTAAGTATATAATACTCTTGCCGCAATCCTTTTTTTAACAAAGGATTACATTTTGGCAATATATGTACAACAGAAATTGAAAATTCATGAAAAGAGGATTCACAATCTTCATGAATGGCTCTTATATATTCACATTTTTGCATAACAAACACTTTAAGTAATCGCAGTTCTCCGTATTATATATCCTACTATGCAACTGTAACTTTGCACAACGGCATCGTCTTTGTTTGTATATAGACAAGCATACGATGTTTAGCCCTCCTTCAGGCAATGCCAAAAAGGAGGTTACCCTTTGACTTCGATTAATTTTTAAATTTCATTTTTATGGTTCCTTACCTTCCCATAACTCTGGAAGAAGAGTATAAAGTTAATCCTTAGCCGTTGAGTAGATATTCTTCAACACATAACATAGCCAAGGCTCAGGATTTTATCAAACACCATGCATGCGCCAAACAAAGAGTAAATCATGCCTGCTCGCTTGTATACATACAAGTCACAACAGAATAAGAAAGATTTCTTACCAATAACCATGTTGCGGAATATATTCCTTTTTACTAGCCTCAATTAAATATCATTCAATTTTTCTATTGCTTCCATTATTTTTCCTTTCTTTAATAGCAAAAGCGATTCGTAAACAGATTTAACCCCAGGCTGATTTTTAAAAGGAGCCACCTTTTTCAAATTCTCATCTATCCATGAATTCTTTCTTGCATAGCTACATTTAATATTCGAATCAACCTGCTTCACCACGCCTACTATAGCTTTCTGAATCTCTGGAAGTATTTTTATTATTGCTTCCGAATTTTGAATCTCTACCAATGGATTATTAGAATATAAATATGTAATTGCCTGAATATAATTATCCTTTTTCAAATGAACAAAGGAAGACCGCTTTTCTTGAGTATAGGTATTAGACGCAATCAAAGACTCCATAACATTTCTGATTTTCACCACGCCATCAGGAAGTTCCATGTTCAAATATGGTTTAGTAATATACTGCTCCCAATACGATCCTCTGCGATCTCTATAACCATAAACCCTATCAATGATAGAATGGCATATAATATTCATTCTGGATAAGGCAATATTTCTTTCCAAGGGTATCGTTGAATTAAAATAGACCTTTAAAATACTACATAAATCTAAAGAAAAATATGAAATAGCCAACATTGCCTCAGTCGATTTTAGAAGTTCTTTACAATCGCTCAAATCAACTTTATACTTTCTGCTAATTTCTTTAAACACAAGAGGATACTTTCGCAACATCTCTTTACAGTTTTCAAAAGATTTAGCCTGTGCTTCTATGTTCTTAGTAATTGCAAAGTTTATTTCATTGATTTTATCATGCCAGACTATCTGATCCATCAGATTTAATTCCGGTAGTATAGGTTGGATTTTGAGAATTTCTGTGCGATAAGGCTTAAACAAATAATAATCAATCAATTTAACAAAACAATCTATCATTTTATGATATATAGGTCTAAACTGATCATACCTTTCTTGCTCTTTCTCAATAGTTATCTCATCAAGCTTCAATAATTCCTGAGGATTACCATTTTTATCTATTTGATAATGCATAGCTAAGCACCTTTCATCTTTATCAGTTATAGTATTATCCCCATACTCCTTTAAAGCACAAGTAATTTCTTCCAACATCTTATCGAAGGCTTCAGTATTCTTAACATTAGCATATAACTTGATAAATTGCCCCCATAAACTCTGGTTATGTTTTGTAAATCCCCATAAGGCTTTATATCCCTCTATTATATAGGCATTAACATACTTCAAGTTAGCTTTCTGTTCTTTCGCATTTGTAGCTCGTAATGCTCCTCTCAAAGAAACGATATAAATAGAATAGAAATAGTTCAAAAACAGCTCCAGAGACACAATTTGTTGGCACAACTGTTTTTTATTATCATCAATTGCACATTCATCATTAGTCATATAATGGAAAAGAGCATAATACTTTGGTAGAATTTTACTCGATTGTTCCAAGATTATTGACCCTAAATTCCACAGCCATAAACTTTTTGTTTCCATACTATCTTGATTAATTGGATTAAACTTATTCTTTCTGGTAAAAATGAACTCACCTTCATAAAAAAGAGATATTGCTACGTGTAAATAGCTATAACTTTCACCATAAATTGCAGGGGTATACCTACAAACATATTCTCCTTTAGCAAGGCGGTCCCATCCCGCATAAACACCTGGCGAGGGCTCTGATGCCCCGCCAACCTTATAGCGAAGCGGTTAAGAGCGACAGGAGGAGCGGTTTCCTCTTCTTCCCTGAGGGGAGAAGACCGAGATGAGAGGTGGAGCCTTCCTTAACGGTAAGGAAGGACGGGTTGGTTTTCGAAAAAATTACGATACAATATACCAATAATACCCCCTCGGATTCTTACTCACTTCCCCGACTTTTCTGTAATTCAATTTATGAATACTCACATGATTAATCAGATCCCGCCATTGCTCCTGATGGAAAGTACGCCCCAAGGCATCACCCAAGAGAATACTGTGATAACTATTCTCACGAGGCATCCGAGCCTCAACCATCGGAAACTCACAGAGAGACAAACCCAGGAAAAGATGGATGATATAATAATCCACCAGACAGTTATAATCCTTCCAGTAAGCAAGAAGCATATCCAAGACAGAAGAAATCACAATCTGATGAGGCACAGCAGCAATAAACCAGTTAGATAACCCCACAGGAGCCATAACCCCACGTTTTAAGTAACGGAACACCGTCAGTTCACTCTGCATAATCCTATTCCATCGCCCCTGCAGCTTCTCATTCCCAAAGCCAGAACAGAACACCGTAGCATCCATCCAGACACCACCATACTTCTGCAAAAGCGACAGGCGGAGCAAATCGCTGAAAGAAGCAGCCGGAATCAACCCTTTCTTATATTTCCTGACAATAAACTCAGGCAGTTCAATCCATTGCTGGTAATTACTGAGATCAAAGACCCTGAACTCATAATCTGGCAGATGCTTCCTTTGCGAAGCCAAGCACACCTTCACCTAATCAGGAGCCTGATCGATACCTTGCAGCCAGGAGAACCAGACAATCTTCGGTACACCCCCATCATTAGGAGTCTGATCCTCCGCATCCCTCACCTTCCTCTCATCTAAGATATAGCGATACTTCCGAATCAGAATCCTATCCACTTTCTCAGTAATCACAGGATAAGCAGCCTTCAAGGACTTCCCCTTCAAGGCACAGCGTATCAAGGCACAGACACCCGTCCACAACACCCCCATACGGACATATTGCCACACGAGCCTCCAGCTCCCGAACTGCTGAAAGCGAGTAATCAATCTATAAAAATCTACCATTTATAACCACACAGTTTATGATAAACACACCATATTATATAAGCAGCAACCAGAGATTCCAGATATATCCATGCCAAATCAGCAAATGGATTTCTAAAGTGAAAACCATAGTTGATAAAGAACAAGTGGATGAGCCACATGTTCATAGACATTTTACCTAAGAAATCAAATCCACGCTTCACCTTATCAGATAAATATCCCTGAATATCAATCAGAAACATAATCATAGCGATAATCAGACCGATATTCAAAATGTTCCATCCCAAAGCAAAGCGGGCAACCACTAAAGCCACCACCAAGAATAATCTATACCATACCCTTTTCGCTGCCAAGAAATCAAACAAAGAGAATTTACGGGCAATCATACCCGAATAAAGCAGAGGGAAATAATGCAGCACATAATGCCCAGCTTCAGAATAATATCTGAGAAACTTAGCTAAAGGTTGGAAGCAGACTACTGAGACTATCAGCAAAAAAATCCATACCTTATTATATTGCAGACTTTTGGCAAATAGTGGAAAACAGATTACGTAAATCACGTAGGTCTGCATAAACCACCAGTTCCCATTCATATTTCTTGTCAGCAGCAGTGCATCCGTCACCACCTGATACCATTTCACTTCATGAATAATCAACAAGAAAGGCGCTACCAGGATGACAATCAACCAAAAGGGCAATAAAACCTTCTTCAGCCTCCTCCAAATATGAAAGCCATTTCCTCTAGAGCAGTAAGAAGCCATCAAACCATAGCCAGAGACGAAAAGGAACATGCCCACACAGATCTTGCCCATCATACCAATAGACAGCAACAGATATCCATAGTCTATTGGCTCAAACAGAGCAAAATAAGGCCGATGCCATAGATGATGCATAACCATCAATACCAAAGCAAAAGCCTTCAGTTGGCTTGATACATTCTTATCGAATGAATTCTTAGATTTCAGCATTATATATAACATTCATAGATTTCACACAAGCATATTTATCACAATGGTAAAACTCGCCCTAATCCCTATCAATCCCCATAAAAGTAAATAGCGGATAGATAATATGTTCAAATATTCAAGTCATTTTACGATAATTTTCTTTCGTGCTCCTTGATTTCCTCATAGGTAAATCTCATTTTGAGCTATTAGGTAAGAACACCGATTATAGCCAAGGAAAAAAATATAGCAACAATCTGTTTACTTATATAAGTTGTTTATATTATTGTCATATAAATATTTTCTAATTTACTTGTAACTTCATCAATAGAGAAAATACTTTTTGATAATTTTGAAGATTCATTAGCTATATCCATTCTTAATTTTTTGGATGATATCAGTTTATCCATTTGTTCTGCTAGTTTGTTTATATCCCCAGCCTTGAATAACAAGCAGTTATGTTCATCTTTTGCAATATCTGGGATTCCACCAACTGGGGTTGTAATAACTGGAATACCATATGCCCAAGCATCCAAAACCCCCATAGGAAATCCTTCTGCATAACTGGGAAGGCAAAAGATTGATGCCTCTTTAAATGCCTTATCTTTTTCTTTGCCACTAACCCATCCAAGAAAAACTGTCTGCTTATCAATGCCGAGTCGTGAAGCTAAAGCTTTACCTCTATCTATTTCTCCATTGCCAGCAAACACGATTTTCCATTCACGATGTTTGTTAGCAATTAAAGCAAATGCATTTATCAAATCTGCATACCCCTTACGATTGCTCACGGTACCAGCATATAAGATTTCCTTTTCCTTCAGATAAACTTTATTTGAGACTTCCGTAGAACAAGGGTTATACAGTACTTTTATTTTATCTTCATTAAATCCAAAGGTATTACATAATTCTTTTTGCCAATACTTTGACAAAACTAAAACAGAATCTGCCTCTGAAAATAGGAATTGATAAACCCGTCTATACTTGCTTTTGATTGTAGTATCCACCGAGAAAGAATGAAAATGAACAATTACTTTTTTGTGTAAACACTTCGATATAAGCACAAATATAATTTTTCGCAACGCAGAAGGGGGTTCACTAGTATGTACATGAACAATGTCATAAAACGGGATAAAAACTAAAAACTGCACAAAACCTTTAAGCAAATATAGCAATTTAGTAAATCCGTTTCCATCCCTATGCGTTTCTATCCACTTACAGTGAAAGTGATTCCACACAGAACTTTTTTCATATGCTTTCACTACCGAAGTAATACCACCACGAGTCTTTCTGCTCGTGGCTACAACTAAAACTCTTGGATTATGTTTCATAACTTTTATATTTTCATAAGTATTACTCAAGAAAGATTACTCTATCATCCCCAAATTGGATAATCGTTGATCTATATCGTTAATTACAGATTGAATCTCTGGTAACGAAATATTCCATTTTTCACTATACCCTTGACGCACTGACGTCAAAACAAATTTCAAGTTCTGCAGAGCATGTGAATAATCAGATAATGAATCCGAACTATGGACTACATATTTATTCTTAGCCATCAAATATTTCTTCAACAGTGACCGAGATTTATCAACAAGTTGTTTCGTATCTCCGCCTATTATGGAATATAATTTTGCAAAGCTAACTTGATTGATATTATGTGAATCTTTACAAACAGCCCCAGAGAACAATAAATCAAATATCAGACGTCCCGCTTCTTCTCTATCAAAAATAGCCTTTGTCAACAAAGGAGAGATGACATGATCTGCATAACCGCATTTAGAATCTATTCCTGTTGATGCCATCATGATCTGCTTAAACCTGTCAAAGCACTTTTCTTTAGAACATGAAGACAATAAACTAACAAGTTTCTGATAATACCACAATTTACATTTTGATCTATTACTCATAACCGCAAACTGGCACAGTTTTATCTGCTCATCCTCATTCAGAACGCCGATGCATTTACGTGTCAAAAACTCATCTTCTTTTGACACCAAAGCCAGCATACCGAGACCTCGCATCCAGTCTTCATGATCAGTCAGCATTAGTTGTAAGAGACATTCCCCATCAGGCAACAAAACATACTGAAATATTTCATGCAACAACAAGTTAGACACCTTAGCCACAGGCTCAATGGAAATATCCGTTTTTATAGATTTCAATGTCGGGCGTAGCAGTCTCAAAACATCCAAAGCATCACGTTCAGAAATCTTTATAAGAATATTGCAGGCAAAAAACTGTCCCCAAACTCCATTGCCAAACATTTCATCCCAACAATTATTCACCATATACAATGATGAAAAAGTCAGTAGTTCATCTTGTTCCTTTATCAATAACTCAGAAAGATCTCGATTTGCATACCCCATACGACATCCTATAAATCCAATAGGATAATCTTCATAATGATGCACCAAAATGTAGTCTTTCAATAAATCTATCAGCCTTCTGTCATTTTTGAAAACTTCAACTATCCTTTTGACAAATTCATGTTCATGAGATGTCGTTGCAAGACAATAGCCAACAGTAGCGATTTTCTCTAAAGTATTTCCGTACAAAATATCTTCCAGCACTCTGTTATAGTCTATTTGATCGGCATCCTTGCACATTCGTTTCAACCACAGATAGAATCCTTTATCAGCGATTTCATTTTTTGCAGGAAGTGATTTTTCCTTTTGCTGCGAATCATATATTATTTCCGTTTTATATTGTTTTAGTTGTTCTGAAATATATTCATTGAGGCGTTCCCAAGCCAATCCTCCTATCTGAGTAACAAGCAGCGGTTGCTTATTAGTCGCCCCTTGCAGTGAATTGGATAATGAAAAAGCATCCACGCTACCATTTTCACGATAAAAGAACATGTATCTATCGTGCAGAATAGCACTACCCACAGGAACATCGATTATCTTTAGATTCATCCTTCCAAATAAAGTAGGATAAGACTTGAGGTAATTCAAAATTTTCTTCTTTCTCTCACCCTCCTCATCGATTGGCACAAAAGAACTGGTGTTATCAGAATTTGTTTTCAATCGAGTTTGCGTTAGTACAACAATTTCAGGGCTTGTTGTGATAGATGCCAAGAAATACAGGGCAACATCCTCAAAATATGGATCTTGCAAGAAAACAGTTGAACAGCCCTTACATTGTTCCTTGAACCATTCTAAGAAAGAAAGTTTCCCAATTTCATTACTCTCAGAGTTCCAGCCCTTAGGAAAGAACATATCCTTTGTTTTCAATATTTTCTTGAAAGTTCTGTCTCTATCCGACCAACTTTTCTTCCTATTCCCTACTATATGTGTTTCTTCTGCCCCATGCTCTATTCTTCCGGCTTTATTGACGATAGACTTTTTATTATCCGGAAGATTGTTTTTTAATCTTTCCAACCAGTCTGTAGAAGCTTTTATCTGCTGACCAATAACTGTCATCGTAAAGGAGAACTGCTTAATAATTGCAAGAGCCGAATCATACACCAACCAACTTGTAACATCATTTTCCAACCACACCTTCGCAAAGACAGAATCTATCTGAGTATTGGAAGAAATATCAATTTTCAAATCACTTCCCATGACGGTGTCCTTAGAAGAAATCGTATCACAAAGGACCTTATTATCAGACATCATACGAGCATTTACCACCACACGGGAAACACCATGCAACAATTCTTTATTGACCAATACTTGTAGCCCCATCCTATCATCTACGAGACTGCAATTAATGAGCAGTTTACCACAAGCATCCCGACTTTGAGTTAATAGAACCTCTAAATTGCCAACATGGTCATAATCCTTTCCGAAAGGGAGATGGGTGTTTTCTTGCAGCCAATTGTCTAAATCACTTAATCCTTCTGAAGCATATATAGGTATTCTTCCGTCCAATTCAAACAAGCGAGCAGGTTCCATCATGCAGGCCATCATGGAATAGATAATCTGCGAAGAAATCTTATCCACATTCCAGGGAACCTCAACATAAGACTGCTGATAATAAACATCAAAGTCAAAACATGAAGTATCAGCACCGATGTGAGCAAAAGCATCCTTCAGAGAAATACCATACAAAAGTTCCTGATACACTCTTAAGATGCGTGTTTTCTCCCCTGCCATCTTGACAGTACTCACAAAGAACCATTTATCACAATATTTCTTCAACTTATTGAATTCGCTGACAGATGGCTTCTGCATTGCTTCCTCAGAAGGCGATATCACCCCATAGAAGATACGATATAGCGGATTCGCATTCTTCTTACCAATACGCAACACGAACAAGCGAAGAATCAAGATGTCGGGAATGTTCATATTATCAAAAAGCTATTAATTCTTAACTTCTTAGAAATTCTACAAAAATATTCTTCACATAAACCATATTCATCTTCCACCATTGCCAACCCAACAAAACAGATAAGACAAAGAGGAAAAATAATATTTTGAAAGAGAAAGAAACAAAGATAAGTATTAAGAAAGAAACAATCAAATGAGCGATGAAAAGATTTCTGGATAAAACAGACTGATAATATAGTTCTTTACATATTTCCATATCTATTGACTGCTTTGCTTTTCTTAAACAGGTAGCAGCCTTTTCATTATCAATTCTTTCGTCATGGTCTATGCTAAGTTTTTCCTTTAATTTTGAAATATCATAAACACAATACCTGCAAAATACATTTTTCAATATCAAAAGAGAAGGGCGAGGCACTCCTAATCGATACATTAAATATTCGATTTCGCCACTGATTACTTCATTCACAAAACCAACAATAAAGGCGACAAAAAGAAGTAATACCAATACATATACAGATAGTTTTTCTGCAACTAAAAACAAACCATTTGCAAAAGGGTTATCCGCAACAAGCAAACAAACCAACATACCAATTGTAAGATAAAATCCAGGAATTAGGATTTTTATCGTTTCTTGCCATCTATAATTCATTTTTTTTCTATTTTAAAATTTTCTTTTTTATAATATTGATAGCCAGGAGGAGGACTTTTATATTTATTTAGGGCATCGGAATTTTCGTTTTGGGCCTTCCAAAGCGATTCGACAGGTAATTTAACAACTTGAGAAGTAAACAATTCCTTTCCCTCGTGCTTATAACAATATCGTTTAAAATCATCCTTGGCTGGAGTAAAGCAAACAGAGCCTCCATAATAGCCCGTATTACAGATTACAACATTACAATATACCAATCTGGAAATAGACTCTGCCAAGAAATAGAAAGACTTGACATCTTGGTTGAAAGCCAATATAATCAGATGTTGTACTCTTCCCTTATATAGTGTATATCTTTCGATATCATAGAAATCAGCACATATTGCAAAGCCTATTCTTCCATATTCCTTGGTGTCCAAAATATAAAATTTATCACATGAATTCCATTCACCATTCACATATTTCATTTCTCTTCGTGCCGCATACTTTTTACCAAAAGTGAGTATTGTTTCAAAACAAGTACCCTTATTATGCGGCCAATGACTTGGAACAATAATCATTGCTTTGTTATTTATCTTTTGTTTGTCTTTCTTAAAATCAAGACCAGCAATAATGATTGACCCAATATTTCTCGCAATTTTCTTCAATTGCCTTTCATACTGCTTAGCGACAACCAATTCAGGAATCACTACAATATCTGGCTTAGCAGACTCAACCATGCTTTCATATTGCGATAGGGCTATATGAATCTGATGCCAAGTTCTTGCAGCTTCCGATATATCCATAAAAGGATATCGTGGATTATGCGAATTCCAAGCTACGCTGTCATCAGTTGAAGGTTGAATAATCGCCAATTTCAAATATTCTTCCATATCAATATAAGCTTATCTCAGTCAATTGTCTTGACTCTTCATTTGCTACAGACACTAAATTATCTTCCAAGATACTGACAGAATCTCTCAATTCCTTTATTAAATCCTGTAAACCAAGACATTTAACCCCATATAAAGGAGGAATATCGTTTTCTCCTGTATTATTATGTAACATCTTCAAAATTTCCCGATTATAAGCAGAAAGGCAGGAACGAACAATTAAATAGTTTTTCGTCGAAATTGCTCCATCATAAAGTATTCTTAGCAATACACTATCCCACTCAAATCCAAACTCTGGCCGATAAAATATCCATGGCAACACTTTTAGCTTTGTAAGAAGTTGTAAGAAAAGTAATCCAATAGCATATAACAGAGCTTCTTCTGATCTCAACACATTTCCTAAAACTTTATCTGTATAACAATAACATGTATCATCTATATAGGTCTTATCCTTTATTTCAGCATGTATGGAATTGACTCTCCAATAATGCCAACTACCATATTCACTAACTTTTTTATCTCTTTGTATTGTACTGATAGTCACAGAAAGTGGATGAATTATTACTCTTTTTCCAGAACTTAGTTTTTTATTTGCTGCCTCACCAATTGCCAACGCAATTTTTGATGCCAGCAATTCTGAAGATCTGACATCAAGTCTAAAATCCTCATCCTTCAAAAATTCTTCATTCACAAAATCTAACCATACAGATATTGTAGTATTTTTAGAAAAATCATCAGGTTTGGTTTGTTTCTTGAAAGTTTCATATCCTTCAAAATTTTCACCAAAACTTTTTGCTTCTGGAAGTTTGCTGATTACATAAAAGAACTCAAATGAATTAAATTCATCTGGCAAAGAATATGGAGGGTTAGCAAAATGAATTTCCCCATAATCAGCCTCTTTAAAATCCATTAAACATCTGCATATTAAAGGTAAGAAGAAAGCTTTCTCCGGACAAATTTTATTAATCCTCAAATCCGCAACCTATAGGGTTTAGTGGGATTTTGCTTGCAAAGCGACAAAATTCATTTTATTGTACATATTTCTTGCACAACAGAAATGTCGCAGACACAAAATCCCCTTACCCCATAAAGCG
>NZ_SGVY01000064.1 GCF_004535825.1 Segatella hominis
CGCTTTATGGGGTAAGGGGATTTTGTGTCTGCGACATTTCTGTTGTGCAAGAAATATGTACAATAAAATGAATTTTGTCGCTTTGCAAGCAAAATCCCACTAAACCCTATAGGTTGCGGATTTGAGGTATAATAGATATTCTCTTAAAATCCAACTTTCGCTGTAATTGAAAATTCTGCACCAACATAAGTGGTACAAATAGTAACGTCAAGCTAAAAACTCGTACCAAATTAGTTAATAACGGCTTTCCATAAAATGAAGCTATATAGGGTGCTGAAAAGAAAAGTAAACTAAAACACAACAAACCTACTATAAAATTAAAATAAAAGGCAGTAGATAAATCACTTTGTGTTATATTTTTTTTTCTAATTAAAGCATTTGTAAAACCAGCATCAACAAATAACATAGCCAGAGAATAGAAAAAGAACAAAATTGCAGTCAATCCATAATCTTCTGGAGTCAACAAGCGAGCAAGAATTATACTAAATAGAAATTGTAAACTTTGAAGTACAATATTTCCTGTACCGCTCCACAACATTCCTGCAATCGCAGACTCTTTTAAATTTTTAGAAGTCATGAATATTAAGTATTACTAAGACTTTCTTTGTAAATATGACTTTATACTCTTTACCACCTCTTCCACTTCATCCCATGTCATAACAGGGCTCATGGGCAAGCTCAGTTCTTCCTGATGAAGCTGTTCCGAGATAGGAAGGGAAAGGGAATGTAATTCAGGATAGCATTCCTGACGATGAGGAGCTATCGGGTAATGGATTAATGTCTGGATACCATGAGCGGAAAGGTACTCCTGCAACTCATCCCTACGATTACAGAAAATCGGGAAGATATGATAGACATTGCTCGCATCTGGCATCTGCTTGGGTAAACGAATATATCCTGCTGAATGCGCAGATGGGGTCTCCAAACCTTGGAGATGATCATAATAATATCGGGCTATCTGCTGGCGATGGGCATTATCCTCATCTATATACTTGAGCTTGACATCAAGTACAGCTGCCTGAATCTCATCCAAACGGCTATTACGACCCTTATATTGAAAGACATATTTCTTATGCGAACCATAATTGGCTAAAGCTCGAATGACCTCTGCCAATTCCTGATCATCTGTGGTAACAGCACCGCCATCACCCAATGCTCCCAAATTCTTTCCTGGATAAAAACTATGTCCGGCAGCATCACCCAAACTACCAGTGCGCTTACCTTTCTGCACAGATTCCGGAACTGCTGGTTCACCGAGATAACGGCAACCATGTGCCTGAGCATTATCCTCTACTAATTTCAAGTGATACTTATTGCAAATATCGGCTATTCGCTGAGTATAAGCACATCGCCCGTAAAGATGAACGATCATCACAGAACGGGTACGCTCCGTGATTGCTTCCTCTATACGAGCATCGTCTATCTCAAGAGTCTCTGGATCTGGTTCTACCAAAACTGGCTTCAGACCATTCTCTGAAATAGCTAAGATGGAAGCGATATAGGTATTGGCAGGGACGATCACCTCATCCCCCTCCTTCATCACGCCCATCTCTATATAAGCACGATAGATGAGGGTCAGGGCATCCAAGCCGTTTCCTACACCTATACAATAGCGGGTACCGATAAAGTGAGCGTAATGTTCTTCAAACTGCTTGACTGAACTACCTTGCAGATACCAACCGGAATCTATCACACGGCTAACTGCCTCATGAATCTCATCAGCATGCTGCAAAGTAATCTTCTGTAAGTCTAAAAACTTAATCATGAGTTGAGTCGTTTTGACACTTCTAGGGTTAATCGAAACTTGTTACTACTTTTACATGTCTCGATCAAACTCATCATTTTTTTTACTGATAGCAGATAACATAGGGGGTTGCCGAAGTATGCGTTGCCCTGTGAAATCCTGCTTATGATATGAAGTTGGGTCATTCTGCCTTTTTTCATATTTTTGCAAGACAAAGGTAATATTTTTTAAGCAAACTACCAAAAAAAGTATCGCTTTTAAGCCATTTTTTTGTGCAAATTGTGCAAAAGCTACAAGAAAAGAGCAAAAAAAGACGCACCTATCACCGTCATCACACCACAAACCACGATTGAAAGACTACTCATCGCTCCCTCAATAGTACCCATCTCCATCGCTTTAGCCGTACCCAAAGCATGGGCAGAACAACCGATGGCGATACCTTTTGCTATCGGCTCCTTGATGCGAAGGAGGGAAAGGAACTTCTCTGCAAAGATGTTTCCAAGAACTCCCGTTACGATGATAACGACTACTGAAACTGATACGTGACCGCCCAACTCTTCTGATACGCCAATACCGATGGCTGTCGTAATGGATTTTGGCAAGAACGTAACATAAGAAGCATGATCGAAATGAAATAGTAATGCAAGGATAAGTACGGAACACAAACTTGCCAATACTCCTGACAAAATACCAATCATGACGGCACGATAATTCTTCTTCAACAATTCTACCTGCTGATACAATGGTACAGCAAGACAAATCGTGGCAGGCGTCAGCAAATAACTGATGATATTGGCACCAGCACTATACGACTCATAACTTACACCTGTAAACAACAACACACAGATAACCAATATGATAGCTATCAAGAGCGGATTCATAAGAGACCAACCCGTCTTAATTTTCAAAACCAAACCTATTCCATACGATACCAAACTGACCAGCACTCCAAAAAATACTGATTCCTGAAACAACTCCATCTTGTTTTCTCCCTTATTATTTTAGTTAATTACTTCTTATTTTCTTTCTGTACCTTGTTACGCTGGATAACAAACTGTGTAATCCAACCAGAGACTCCCATCACCACAAAAGTACTCAATACCGTAACGATGATATACTCCAGCCAGGAATTGCCTATCGACTTCCATGAATCGATAAGTCCTACAGCTGCAGGAATAAACATGACAGGCATGACTGCGATGAGAAAACTGCTCGTCTCACGAATATCCTTCACCTTGACCCATTTCAACTCCAAGGCGACAAACAACAAGACTATACCATATATACTGGCTGGTATAGGCAATGGAAGAAAATAATGCAACAGCTCTCCCAAAAACGAGAAAGCGATGATTATCATAAATTGAATAAGAAACTTCATGATTTCAAGTTAATTTTAGTATCACTTTTCGTTGTCCAAACCGATTTGCTCCACATAGCGTTCAATCATACTGGCTGTTTTTTCTGTTCCCAACCGATCGCTATCCAGACAAATGTCATAATCATTGGCATCTCCCCAGGTAAGCCCTGTATAATACTTATGGTATGCCACACGACAGTCGTCTAACTGTTCCACAAACTCCTTCGCATCTTCATAAGAAAGATTCTGTTCCATCTGGATATCTGCAATGCGGGATTTCATCGTTCCCTTCAAGAATACGGAAACCAAATCCTTACGTTCACGGAAAATATAGTTACCGCAACGACCGATGATAATACAGTTCTCGTCTCCAATCATGTCTGCAAGTACACGCAAAGGTCTTTCCGTGGAATCTTTGCGAGTTTCACCAAAGGAAGACATGGCAAACAGAAGTTCATCTACTGGGCGCTCATCAAAGAATGCTTCCATCTCATCGAGCACACCTTTCTCGCTTGCCATCCGAAGCAAGCTCTTTCTGGTATAAAAAGGAATACCATAATGTTCTGCCAGCAATTTGCCTACATTGACGGCACCACAGCCACACTGGCGGGCTATTGTAATAATCATGAGCTATACTAATTTTTAAAAATTGTTACCCTATCTTGATACGATACAAAAGTACAACGGCTTTTATATATAAACAAAAAAGCTAAGAAGAATAGACTTCTTAGCTTTTTGTCGGGGCGACAGGATTCGAACCTGCGACCACCTGTTCCCAAAACAGGAGCGCTACCGGGCTGCGCTACACCCCGCTTGCATGATGCTAACTTAGTAATAGATTGAGTCGGGGCGACAGGATTCGAACCTGCGACCACCTGTTCCCAAAACAGGAGCGCTACCGGGCTGCGCTACACCCCGCTCATCGAACTCATTTACTTAGCTTTTAGCCTCATTTCTGAATTGCGAGTGCAAAGGTACTACAATTATTTGATTCCACCAAATTTTTTCCGAACTTTTTTTCATTTTTGCTAAAAAATCCCTTTTTTACACGCAAATAAGGGTGTTCCATTAGTCATAATACTACTTCTTCAACAGTTTTCTATTTACCTTGAAACGGTCGAAGCCTAAACCATAAACACCGATAACGGCACTCTGACTGACAAAAGCAGTAGGATCTATCTCATCTATCAGTCGGAAAATCTTTTGCGATTCCCTTTGACGCGCCAAGACAAAGAGCATGTGGACATCCTTGCCACTATAGCAACCATGTCCATCCATCACCGTACAACCACGGTCGGCTGTCGTATTGATAGCAGCACTCAACTCAAGATACTTATCTGAGATGATAAAGAACTGGACCGAACGACGCAAGGTATTGATGACATGATCAACACAGAGAGACGACACAAAGAGGCATACATAACCATAAATCACCATCTCCCAACTCTTCAGCACGAAATAACTGCTCGAAATAATACAGAGGTCGCAAATCAGAATGGCATGTCCTAAGGAAATGTTATAAAACTTGTTGATCATGGCTGCCACCGTATCCGAACCACCCGTACTGCCATTGCAAGACAAACCTAATCCGGCACTCGTACCCATACAAAAACCTCCCAAGACGGTCGCCATGAAAGGCTGGTCATGCAACAAGGTAATATTTCCTTCCCCATAGAACTCTATCATGCGAGTATAAATAGCAAAAAGGGAAATGCCATAGAGCGTCTTCACACAGAATCGCCATCCGAGGATGCGCAAGGCTATCGCCAACAGGAAGACATTCAGACCGAAATAAGAAACTGATACAGGGATGCCTGCACCCCAGTACAAGATAGAAGCGAGACCGCCGATACCACCCATCGTGATATGATTAGGCAAAAGGAAAATGTTCAATCCAATACTACCTATCAACATCGCCAAGGCTATGATGACGTAATCTCTAATCTCATGAATTTTACTTTTTCTCGTCATAAAAATGATGTATATTTTAAATATGGGTGCAAAATTACAAAGTTTTTCGTAAAATTAAGACAAATATGTGAGATATTCAAAAAAATATTCCTATTTTTGCATCATTACTACATATCATATAATATTGTAGCATTCAAAATACTCTATTGTTTCATTAATTAACATGAAAGTTATGGCAGAATACACTACGATTATTACAAACTGGAAACATCTTAAAAACGGTCTTCCTTACAAATGGATTGTCGATTACGCTTCCTACAATGCGTATGGCAATTTCAAACTGTCTGCAGAAGACTGGGAAAAGAGAGATTACATTGTCAACTTCAAGGGAAACTCGGAGTTGACTACAGAGATTGACCATCAACAGGCCCTCAAGAAAGCGATTTCCGACATCACCACTCTCATCAAGGAGACTTTCAGCGATGCCGCTAACCAGTTGACCCTCGTTTGTATTCCTGCATCTACCCGTGCAAATACCAAACGACGTTTTGAGGAATTCAGCAAGGAGGTTTGCGAAAAGACCGGTATGGCTAATGCCTATCCGCTTATTTCCTGGACTACCAAAACGAATCCTGACGATGGAGAGGAAGAGGACGAATATGCCTTTGACTTCGAAGCAATCAAGGGCAAGGACATCCTGCTCTTCGACGACATCATCGCATCAGGCAGCTCCGTTTGCAAATTCGCAGACAAGCTCAAGGAAGAAGGAGCTAACGTGATTGCAGCAATTGCATTAGGGAAAAAACTTTGATTTCAAAAGCGAGGATAAACATCTTATCAATCAGGATTTCCCCTATAGCAGAAAGGCTTGTGTAGGATTTTTCATTCCTAAACAAGCCTTTTCTCATGATTGAAACTCAGCATCCACAACTCAGTATCAGTGACTGATTGCTGATGAATATTGACTATTGAACATTCAGAACTTACTCTTAAATCCTTTGGCCAATCCTCCCTCAGAAGTTTCCTTATAGAGCGATGGGAGATCATGACCTGTCTGTCGCATTACCTCCACTACTCTATCAAACGAAACACGGTGATGACCGTCGGAGAAGGAAGCATACAGATCTGCATCCAAGGCACGTGCCGCAGCAAATGCATTGCGCTCGATACAAGGTATCTGAACCAAACCGCATACAGGATCGCAGGTCATACCGAGGTGATGCTCCAGTCCCATTTCCGCAGCATACTCTACCTGTGATGGACTTCCACCAAAAAGTTGACAGGCAGCAGCTGAAGCCATAGCGCAGGCTACACCTACCTCACCCTGACAACCGACATCCGCACCACTGATGGAAGCATTCTGCTTAACGACATTTCCTACAAGACCAGCTGTAGCCAAAGCACGAAGGATACGCTGTTCACCCATTTCATGCGCCTTATGCATGTGATAAAGTACAGCCGGCAACACACCACAGGCACCACAAGTAGGAGCAGTAACGATAATACCGCCAGATGCATTTTCTTCACTGACTGCTAAAGCATAAGCATAAACAAGTCCACGACTCTGCAAGGAAGTACGATAACCATTCGCCTTGGTATAATAATTGGCAGCCTTGCGAGGCAACTTCAGCGGTCCAGGCAGCACACCTTCATGCTCCAGACCTCTTTCAATCGCCTCCTTCATCGTTTTCCAGATGTTAGCCAAGAAATCCCAGATTTCCGGTCCCTCGCACTTCTCTACATATTCCCAATACGAACGACCATTCTCATAGCACCAGTTCTGGATATCACCCAACTTATTCAGGTCGTACACATCCTTGGCACCCAATTCATCCTGGTCGCCATTGCCTTCAGAAAGCGCACCTCCACCAATACTAAACACCGTCCATTCATCCAGGATATCGCCATCAACATCCTTTCCCACAAATTTCATTCCATTGGGATGAAAAGAAAGAAACGTCTGAGGTTCCCAGATGATTTTGACAGAATGATAGGGTTGGATAACTTCCTCAATAGCCACATCTGTCATATGTCCCTTTCCTGTAGCAGCCAAACTGCCGTAAAGCGTCACTTCGTACGAAGAAGCATTACCGCAACGCTGTAAAAAGAGTTTTGCTGCACGCTGAGGTCCCATCGTATGACTGCTCGAAGGACCCTTGCCGATTCTATATAATTCCTTTAATGATTTCATCGTACTTTATCTAATGTTGAAAAAAGAAAAAATAAAGGCCAAGCTAAACAGGAACTGTCCAACTTGACCTTTATCATTATACCTTATTATATATAATATAAGGATTACTTGATAATACCTTCTTCTACGAAAATTTTCTTCAAGATTACAACAGCTTTTTCTACCTGCTCCTTGGTATGAGTTGCCATCAGGGCAAAACGAACCAAAGTATCCTGAGGTGCACAAGCTGGAGGAATCACAGGATTGATGAATACACCTGCATCATAAGCCATCTTTGTTACGACGAATGTCTTCTCTGCATCACGAACATAGAGAGGAATGATAGGGCTCTCAGTCTCACCAATCTCAAAACCTTCCTCACGGAAACGCTTCAAAGCATAGTTGGTTACATTCCAGAGATTTTCAAAACGCTCAGGCTCCTTCTGAATAATGTGAAGCGCCTCAAGAGCAGCAGCAGTAGCGGCTGGAGTATTAGATGCGCTGAAGATGTAGGTACGGCAATTGTGACGGAGGAAATTGATAGTATCCTTATCTGATGCAATAAATCCACCGATGGAAGCCAAACTCTTTGAGAATGTACCCATGATGAGATCCACCTCGTCTGTCAGACCGAAATGATCACAGACACCACGACCCTGCTTACCAAACACACCCAAGCCATGAGCCTCATCTACCATGATAGAGCAGTTGTACTTATGCTTCAACTTCACGATTTCTGGCAAGTTAGCCAAATCACCCTCCATTGAGAACACACCATCCACAACAATCAGCTTGATAGCCTCCTGAGGAAGTTTAGAGAGCACACGCTCCAAGTCTTCCATATCATTGTGTTTGTAGTGCAACTGTGTAGCGAATGAGAGACGACGACCATCTACGATAGATGCGTGGTCGCGGTCATCGCAAATCACGTAGTCATTACGACCTACAACGCAAGCCAACACACCCTGATTTACAGAAAAACCTGTTGAGAAGCAAAGAGTCTCATCTTTACCCATGAACTCAGCCAACTCTTTTTCGAGCTGAACATGCAAATCGAGAGTACCATTAAGGAAACGGCTTCCAGCACAGCCTGAGCCATACTTGTCGAGAGCAGCCTTAGCTGCATCTATTACACGCTGATCATTAGTCAAACCCTGGTAAGCATTAGAACCAAACATCAAAATCTTGTGACCATCGATGTCAGTAACTTCTGTCATCTGCTTACTTGTAATCTCACGGAAATATGGATACACACCGGCAGCCATATACTTCTGTGGTTCACGATAATTCTTGTATCTTTCTTGTAATTGTCCCATTATTAATAGGTGTACTTTATTATTTTCAATTGTTTCAGGGTGCAAAGATACAAAAAAGAACTTATAAATCCTATTTTTTTCTAAGAAAGTTACATTTTAGCGTTTTTTTATGTGATAAAAACCAGTTTTTTGGGGATTTTTGCTAATTTTGCAAGACCATATTACAAAATTATTGCATTGGATGAAGAAAAAGATAGTATTCATAATGAACCCTATTTCAGGCACCAGCAGCAAGGCTGCCATTCCAAGTCTGATAGAGTCAACATTGAACAAAGAGCTTTTCGAGTACGAGATTAGGATGACAGAAAGAGCTGGACATGCTTCGGAGATTGCCACCGAAGCTAAGAACAACCATGTGGATATCGTTGTGGCTGTAGGTGGCGATGGAACCATCAATGAAGTGGCTCGTTCCATCGTCCATTCCGATACCGCTTTAGGCATCATCCCTTGCGGTTCGGGCAACGGATTAGCACGCCATCTCCTGATACCGATGAACTTGAAGAAAAGCATTGAAATCATCAATCATTGCGAAATTCACGACCTTGACTACGGAGTCATCAATGAATATCCTTTCTTCTGTACATGCGGCATGGGATTTGACGCCTTTGTCAGCATGAAATTTGCAGAAAGCGGAAAGCGTGGTCCTATCAGCTATGCTGAGAATATCCTCAGAGAAGGCTTGAAGTACCAGCCGGAAACTTATACATTAGAGGACGAGACCGGAACAAAACAATACAAGGCTTTCCTGATTTCATGTGCCAATGCCTCCCAATACGGCAACAATGCATACATAGCCCCTCAAGCTTCCATGAGCGACGGACTGATGGACGTCATCATCATGGAACCTTTCGATGTGCTCGAAGCTCCACAGGTAAGTTTCGACATGTTCAACAAGACTTTGGACAAGAACTCCAAGATAAAAAGTTTCCGCTGCAAGAAACTTCATATCACCCGAAGCCAACCGGGCGTCATCCACTATGATGGCGACCCAGTGATGTCGGGAACGGAAATTGACGTACATCTTGAAGAAAAAGGCATCAAGATGATAGTCAATCCACACGCAGACAAGAATGCCCGCAAACCAAATGCCATCCAAACGGCATTTACAGAGTTCTTTAACGACCTGAATGCCATGCGTGATGACTTCAACAAGCAAAGCAAGAAAGTGGAGGCTTTAAGCAAACTTGTACAACGCAAACTGAATATTTAAATAAAAGCAGACGCATATAACCATCTTAAACCATCCCCTAAAGACGATGCGTTTAAAGATAGAATTCGTCAGTTATTTTTGCATACCATTCGCTGCGATTTCCATCTTGATTCATCATGATTTCCGTGGCATTTTCCAGTTCACCGTTTCTATGTCTGGAAAATGCCAGGAGATAGCGTTTTGGTTGTTTTCTTTCTACCGTTTTTACAGCACATTGTCTAACAAGGTAAAATCCTGATATACAGGCTTCTGACACAAAATTCTCCCTCACTTCAGAAGGCAGCACAACCGAGAAAATCCCATTTTCAGAAAGTAAACGTTTTACACCTTGCCAGAGATCCCTAAACGGCAAGGTATCCGCATGTCGAGCCATTGCCCTTTTACTATCCGGATTTTTCAAACTATTCAGAAAAAACGGAGGATTGCTGACTATCGCATCAAATTCCTCACCAGAATAATCCTGCAACCGGCAATGGGCAACATCAATTCTATCACCAAAAGGACTGGCTGCCACATTTTCCCTTGCCTGTCCACAAGCCTCTTCGTCAATATCAATACCTACCACCTGGGCAGCAGGAAAACGCTGAGCCATCATCAAGGCTATCAACCCCGTACCACATCCTATATCGAGAATACGAGTTCCGCCAGAAGCCCATGCTCCTAACAACACGCCATCCGTTCCCACTTTCATGGCACAACGGTCTTGTAATATCTCAAACTTTTTAAATCGAAAACCTGTCATATTCTAAATTCATGCTTCATTTAATTTTCTAACGAAAAAACACGCAATATATTTTACTTTTCAGCAAAAAACAGTCCATAAAGAAAGAAATTACACATTATAATATTAAATTTTGTATCTTTCAACCCAAAATTCACCAAAAAAGGCTATCTTTGCAAGCCAAAATGCATTTATAACAGAATATGGACAATATTAAAAATAATCAATTACACATGATCGCCGATTTTGAAGGCGACATTACGGAATTGCTAAAAGATAGAGACTCCGGGACATATCCTATTATCTGCACCCGAGACTTAGTGATCTTCCCTACTGTTCTCACCCCTATCATACTTGGCAGAAAGCAAAGTATCGCAGTTGTAGATTATCTCAAACAGAAACACGACGATCTTATTTTCTGCGCTTTTACCCAAAAGGATGCCAATCTGGATGATCCTGAAAAGGAAGACCTCTATGAAACTGGTGTTTTCTGCCGTCTCATCAAAATGGTAGAACTTCCTGGTCAGCAAAATGGACAGGTTACCATCGTAGTACAAGGATTGGGAAAATGCAAATTGAAAAGTATCGATACAAAAATACCATTCTATAGCGGATATGTGGAAAACATTTCTGAAGAATGGCCTAAAAAAACGGATACGGAATTCAAACTTTTGCAAAGTTCTCTGTTCTCTCAAACCATCAAGCTGATCCAAGACAGCGATGAGATACCTGATGATGCAGAGTATGCAATCAACTCTATATCCAATCCGCTGGTACGCACGAATTTCATCTTATCATCCATGCCTTTCAGCATAGAGGAAAAGATCAAGATGCTGGAAATGAATAGTATGACAGACCGCATGTTTGAAGCACTCAAATATGAGAACAGACTCAAACAGTTATTTGACATACAGTCTGACATCCGCCAGAAAACAAAGAATGATCTGGACGAACAGCAACGTGAATACTTCCTGCAACAACAGCTCAAGAACATCAAGAAAGAGCTCGGCGGAAACGATATGAGCCCAGAGAAGAAAGAGATTCTTGAGAAAGCCAAGAGCAAAAATTGGAATGAGAATATAAAGAAAATATTCAATAAGGAATTCAAGCGACTCGACACCTTGCATCCGCAAAGTCCTGACTATTCCACACAGATCAACTACCTGCAGACAATGGTAGATTTGCCTTGGAATGACTGCACCATAGATAACTTGAGTCTCAAACATGCCAAAAAGGTTTTGGACAAAGACCATTATGGCATGGAAAAGGTGAAAGAGCGCATTCTGGAATACCTCGCTGTAAGAGCTTTGCGTGATGACCTGAAGAGCCCTATCCTCTGCCTCTATGGTCCTCCAGGAGTTGGTAAAACCAGTCTCGGCAAAAGCATTGCACAAGCGATGGGTCGTAAATACGTGAGAGTTTCTCTTGGCGGTTTGCACGACGAGGCTGAAATCAGAGGTCATCGCCGCACTTACATCGGTGCTATGCCTGGTCGTATCATCAAGAATATTCAGAAGGCTGGTAGCGCCAACCCTGTCTTTATCCTTGATGAGATTGACAAGATATCACAGGCCAACTTTAATGGTGATCCTTCTTCAGCATTACTGGAAGTTCTCGACCCAGAACAGAACAAGGCTTTCCATGATAACTATCTGGATATCGACTATGATTTGTCGAAGGTTCTCTTCATAGCCACAGCCAACGACCTGAGTTCTATTCCACGTCCACTGCTCGACCGTATGGAACTCATCGAAGTAGGTGGTTACATCACAGAGGAGAAGGTTGAGATTGCCAAGCGTCATCTGATTCCAAGAGAGTTGGAGAATACCGGTCTCAAGAAATATACTCCAAAGATCAAGTTCTCAAAAGCTGCCATCGAGAAGATCATCGAGCAATATACCCGAGAAAGCGGTGTGCGCCAGTTGGAGAAACAGATCAACAAAGCCTTGCGCAAAATGGCTTTCAAATTGGCTTATGAAGACATATTGGAAACAACCAGCATCACCCCAGCCGAGGTAGCAACCCTCTTGGGCAATCCTCCATTCAACCGTGACATCTATCAGGGCAATGCTTATGCGGGTGTCGTTACCGGATTGGCATGGACTTCCGTGGGAGGCGAAATCCTCTTCATCGAGACTTCCCTCAGCAAGGGCAAGGCAGGAAAGCTCACGCTGACAGGTAACCTCGGAGACGTGATGAAGGAATCTGCCGTGATTGCACTCGAATATGTCAAGGCACATATCGACCTGCTCGGAGTAGATTACAGAATTTTCAGCAACTGGAATATCCACATCCACGTACCAGAGGGTGCAACTCCTAAAGACGGACCATCTGCCGGTATCACCATTGCAACCAGTATCGCCTCTGCCCTGACTCAGCGCAAGGTTCGCAAGAATACTGCCATGACGGGCGAAATCACGCTCCGTGGAAAAGTACTCCCTGTAGGCGGCATCAAGGAGAAGATCTTAGCAGCCAAACGAGCTGGTATCACAGATATCGTGATGTGCCAGGCCAATCAGAAAGACATAGAGGAAATTCCAGAGCAATACCGCAAGGGTGTAGAATTCCACTATGTAGAGAATGTTGCTGATGTCTGGAAGTTTGCACTCACTGACGAAAAGGTGGAGCATCCTGTCGATTTCACGATTGACGAAGAAGAAGAAAACAAAAAATAACATCAAGACTATCATGAAGTTTGAATTACAAGTAACAGATAAAGCAAGTGATGCACGTACCGGTATCATCACCACAGACCACGGACAGATAAAGACTCCTATCTTCATGCCCGTAGGAACTGTAGGTTCTGTAAAGGGCGTACATTTTGACGAGCTTCGCAAACAGGTAAAGGCACAAATCATCTTAGGCAATACCTACCATCTCTACCTCCGTCCGGGACTGGAGGTCATCAAGGCTGCTGGCGGTCTGCACAGTTTCAATGGCTGGGACCGTCCTATCCTTACAGATAGCGGTGGTTTTCAGGTATTTTCACTGACTGGCATCCGCAAACTGAGAGAAGAAGGTTGCGAATTTCGTTCTCACATAGATGGTAGTAAACACATCTTTACTCCGGAGAATGTCATGGATACAGAGCGTATCATCGGTGCCGACATCATGATGGCATTTGATGAATGTCCTCCTGGACAAAGTGATTTCCAGTATGCAAAGAAAAGTTTGGAGTTGACCCAGCGCTGGCTGGACCGTTGCATCAAGCGCTTCGATGAGACAGAACCTCTCTATGGCTACAACCAGAGTCTCTTCCCTATCGTACAGGGATGTACCTTCCCGGAACTGAGAAGAGAAGCAGCTAAGTATGTAGCCGACAAGGGTGCCGACGGAAATGCCATCGGTGGTCTTGCCGTAGGTGAACCTACAGAAGTGATGTATGAGATGATAGAGGTGGTCAATGAGATTCTTCCTAAGGACAAGCCTCGCTATCTCATGGGAGTAGGTACTCCACAGAACATTCTGGAAGCCATCGAACGAGGGGTTGATATGTTTGACTGCGTCATGCCTACCCGAAACGGAAGAAACGCCATGCTGTTCACCTATAATGGCACCATGAACATGCGCAATAAGAAATGGGAAATGGATTTCAGCCCGGTTGATCCAGATGGCTGCGATATCGACCGCATAACAACCAAGGCATACCTCCACCACCTTTTCAAAGCACAGGAGCTTTTGGCAATGCAGATTGCCAGCATCCACAACCTCGCCTTCTATCTCCGACTGGTGACAGATGCACGCCAGCACATCGAACAGGGCGACTTCGTACAATGGAAGCGTTCCATCATCGACCAATTAGGACGAAGAATTTAAAGAAATATAATGAAGAATTTTAAACAAATAAGGAAACATCGCAGAAGATACAAGTTTCAGCGATGGTTTGGCAAACATTTCGCATGGCTCGTAAAGGCTGCGAAATGGACTGCCCACAAGTTGAGATTCCTGAGGGTACTCAGGTTTCTCAACCTCTTCAGATATATCAAGCGATTAGACTGGTACATCATCAAGAAGTTCGTGGGATATTATTTTTTCAGTATCGCACTGATTATCTCCATTGCCATCGTATTCGACTTCAATGAGAATCTGGCCAAGTTTTCGGAGAACCACGCTCCTATGCGTGCCATCATCTTCGATTACTATGCCAACTTTGTGCCATACTTCGCCAACTTGTTCAGTGCCTTGTTTGTATTCATTGCCGTCATCCTCTTCACGACTAAGATGGCTGGCAATTCAGAAATTATCGCTATCCTCGCTTCCGGAACATCCTTCAAGCGTTTGATGCGACCATACATGCTGACGTGTGTCATGCTCTCTGCACTCTCCTACTCGCTGTCTGCATACGTGATACCACATGGTACCGTCATCAGACAGAACTTTGAAAACATGTATAAGAAGAAGGCCAAGAACACGTCTGCAGACAATGTGCAGTTGCAAGTGGACCGTGGAGTCATCGCATACATCCAGCACTACGACAATACGACCAAAAGGGGATATGGTTTCTGTCTGGATAAGTTTCAGGAGAAAAAACTGGTCAGCCACCTTACTGCGATGGAGGTACAGTACGATACCATCTCAGATTCCAAGTACCATTGGAAGATCAGAAATTGGAAGGTACGTAAGCTGCAAGGTATGAAGGAACAAATTACCAGCGGTGCTGAAAAAGATACGCTGATAACCATGGAACCAACCGACCTGGTATATTCCAAGGGACAGCAGGAGACCTTTACCAGTCCGGAATTGAAAGAGTACATCAACAAGCAGATAGACCGAGGTTCCGGCAATGTAGTGCAATATCAGGTGGAATACCACAAGCGAATAGCAGCATCCTTTGCCTCCTTTATCCTGACCATCATCGGTCTCTCCCTCTCTGCCAAGAAGCGCAAGGGAGGAATGGGTATGGCACTCGGTGTGGGACTCGCCTTGAGTTTCGGATACATCATGCTTCAGACCGTATCGGCAACCTTTGCCATACAAGCCAACTTCCCACCAATGCTTGCTGCATGGATGCCAAATATCCTCTTTGCCGTCGTAGCATATTTCTGCTATCGCAATGCACCAAGATAATGTAAGATTGTATCATATAATAATAGATAATGTATGATGGTCATCACTTTTTTCAAGAGAGGCCTACACATTATTATATATAATAATAAAGAGATTATAAATGTATTTTGACGAATTAGATTTAAATGACAATGTGCTTGATGCGTTATATGACATGCATTTTGACACATGCACCCCTGTTCAAGAGAAATGTATTCCTGAGATATTGAAAGGTAATGACGTTCTTGGTGTGGCTCAAACGGGTACTGGCAAGACTGCCGCCTATCTGTTGCCTATTCTGAGTAAGTTGGATGACGGCGGATACCCTGAAGATGCCATCAACTGCATCATCATGTCACCTACCCGAGAACTGGCACAACAGATAGATCAGGCTATGCAGGGATTCAGCTACTATCTGCAGGGAGTGAGCAGCGTGGCTGTATATGGTGGCAATGACGGCAACCGCTACGATCAGGAATTGAAGAGTCTCCGTATGGGAGCTGACGTAGTAATAGCTACTCCTGGCCGACTCATCACCCATATTAGTCTCGGAAATGTAGATTTAAGTAAGGTAAGCTTCTTTATCCTTGACGAGGCAGACCGCATGCTTGACATGGGTTTCTCTGAGGATATCATGACCATCGCCAAGAAATTGCCTCAGTCTTGCCAGACTATCATGTTTTCTGCAACCATGCCTACCAAGATCGAGGAACTGGCAAAGAGCTTGCTGAAGAATCCTGTAGAAATCAAACTTGCTGTCAGCAAACCTGCCGAGAAAATCAAACAAGAAGCCTACGTCTGCTATGAGGCTCAGAAAATGAGCATCATCAAGGATATCTTCAAGGCTGGTGACCTGAAGCGCGTCATCATCTTCTGCGGCAGTAAGACAAAGGTGAAACAGCTCTCTGCTTCACTACAACAACAGAAGATCAACTGTGGCGAAATGCACTCCGACCTTTCTCAGCAAGAACGTGATGATATCATGTTCAAGTTTAAGAGCGGCCAGATTGATGTGTTGGTTGCTACGGATATTGTTGCCCGCGGTATCGATATCGATGATATCACATTAGTTATCAACTTCGACGTTCCGCACGACACAGAAGACTATGTACACCGCATCGGCCGTACCGCTCGTGCAGATAGAGACGGAAGAGCCATTACCTTGGTTACGGAAATGGATATCTACTGGTTCCAGCAGATAGAAAAGTTCCTGGAAAAAGTGGTAGAAAAGATGCCATTGCCTGCAGAGTGTGGCGAAGGTCCTGAGTATGTCAAGATGGACAAGCCTAAGAAACAGGGTAAAAACAATGGCAACGGCAAGACCAGTGCAAAGAGCCGCCGCCAGAAAGACCGCGACCAGACTGCACACAAGCGCAAGCCGAACAAACAGAACAACCGTCAGGAAAAGGCTCCTCGCCAGCAAGGTGAACAACAGGGCGAACAGGTTGCAAACAAGCCAAACAACAGAAATGGCAGAAACGGCAAACAGCAGAATGCTGACAAGCAGCAGAATGCAAATAAGCAGAATGCCGAAAAGCAGCAGAATGCAAACAAACAGCAGAACGCAAACAAGCAGCAGCCAAGAAATAACCGTCAGCAGAATACCGAAGGTAAGCAGGAGGGTGAAAACAGACAAGGCGGAAAGCGCAACAATAGAAACAACCGCAACAGACAGGACAATCGCAAGAACGGCGAGCAGCGCAATAACAACCAGCGCAGCAATGCACCAGAAAACGTACGTCCTGGCAGCAACGGAAGAGGAAGAGGTGTTGCACAGAAGAAGGCTAACGAGAAATCAAATTCTCGCAAACCAACTCCAATTGTCAACCCTCAGAAGAAAGAAAATGTCGTAAAGAAATTCATCAAACGAATTTTCGGTTTCAAGAAATAGCTCTAAATTTACAACAAATCCTCAAATCCGCAACCTATAGGGTTTAGTGGGATTTTGCTTGCAAAGCGACAAAATTCATTTTATTGTACATATTTCTTGCACAACAGAAATGTCGCAGACACAAAATCCCCTTACCCCATAAAGCG
>NZ_SGVY01000065.1 GCF_004535825.1 Segatella hominis
GGTAAGGGGATTTTGTGTCTGCGACATTTCTGTTGTGCAAGAAATATGTACAATAAAATGAATTTTGTCGCTTTGCAAGCAAAATCCCACTAAACCCTATAGGTTGCGGATTTGAGGAAGGAGAAAAAAGACGGTATTGAGAAGGAGCACTATGAAAAGGTATTGGAGGTGTTCGGAGGCAATGTCACATCTACAGCAAAGTCAATGGGGATAAGCCGTTCTACGATGTACCGGAAGATGAAGAATCATGGCATAAAGCATATAAGAAAGTTAAAGTAGTGACGGATAAGTGTTTCAGAGATGATACTGTTGTTTCATTTTTGAAACACTTTTTCTGTAAGCTTCGCTGCGTAATAAGCTTCTAATCGCGATGTTATATACTGATAATCATATGGTTACTTAAATTCGTTATTATTTGAAACCATTCTCTGGCATGGATTTAGTACAAAACTAAGTGTGTACACGCATCATTTAGTGTTGAACCCTTTAATATTTATCGATATGAAGCATCAGATATTGACAGAAACAAAGTTCTTCAAACTCTTGGATGGTATGGACAATATAGACCCAACCCAATTGCAGGTAGAATACCACATCTTTATTGGTCGTGTGATAGACCTTAGCCGCCAGGCTCATGAGCAGCACGAGGCTATGCACTCTCTCGTATTTGCCGAAACCGAATTGCAGTATCATCCACTGTTGCATTTGGGTACTGAGCATATTCCCTGCATGTATGTGAAGAAAGCCTTGTCGTTTATCCGAAAGATGGTGCAGCATGCCAAGTCGGGGATATCCAATATGCTTTCCGCCCCAGTAGCTACGAATGCCATAGGCAAGGAAAAGTCAAATGAAGTCACCCCAATCCGTTGGACTGGCAAAGCTTCCGACCTTGTTGAACTCATTTATGGTATAGACGAACTGGGCTGTGTCAACGATGGCGAGATACCTTTGAAGGAAGTAGCCGCATATTTCTACAAGATGCTTGGAGTAAATGCAAAGGAGTGCTACCACATCTATGCGGATATGAAGATGCGCAAGAACGAAAGTAGGACTTACTTCCTTGACAGAATGCAGGAAAGAGTAAACCGAAGAATGGAGCAAGATGAAGAAAGAGAGAGGATGAGGAGATGAAATTCTGTTTACGATGACTCAGAAGAACGGCTCTATTTCTCTGTAGTCAGCACTGGACTATAAAACGTCGAATGGCGAAGTCGCGGAATGTGAAACCTTCGATGCCGTCATGGCAATGGCTGGACCTTACTTTTCTTACCCCATTACATCAAGATGGAATATTGGAAGCAAGCTATTGACCGGATATATCGTCTAACCAAAACTTTCTCTCTCAGGAGACAATGTCGTTCCCAAGAATTGTGGCGTCTGTTTCGGAAGTGGAATATCTTTCTCCTACAAAGCTAAGGAAAACTATTGCATCCGTTTCTTCCTTGATTACAATCTCCAGCCTTCTCACAGCAAAAAAACGGTGAATGGATGAATACACTTGCCGTAGGAACAACTTTCGGAGTTAATTTATAGATTTATTGGGGATAAACTGCTTATTTATGCCGACTCTGTACATATAAGCAAATTATATAGTGAAAAAGAATAAAAAGATTTGGTTTTGCCACAAATTTACTGTATTTTTGTGGCAAAACAATGAATGGATATGGCAGAGAAGAGTGCTTACAATGAAATAAAAAGGAAAGTAAAATCTTCCAAACGGGGAACGTTGTTCTTTCCAGACTTATTTGCCCATACAGCTTCATCTGACGCTGTAAGGTCTGCCTTGGTTCGTCTATGCAAAGGCAGAGACATCATACGGGTAGCCCAAGGAATCTATTGCTATCCAATAATTGACGAAAAATGTGAAAGTGGATTTATCACGCCATCTGTGGAAGAAATAGCAGAAGGTATTGCAAATCGTGACAAGGTAAGAATAGCCCCGACTGGTGCTTATGCCATGATTCTATTAGGATTATCCTCACAGATGCCATCAGATATTGTCTTTGTTACCGATGGTTCCTCCCGCAAGGTATCATTGGGTAAGGGCAAAAGCATTATGTTCAAGCATACCTCTGAAATGCGGACATTTGCCTATCGTTCAAGACTTATGTTACTTATCGTAATGGCGCTGAGAGAAATTGGTGAAAGAAACGTAACAGAACAACAGATGAATATCATCAAATGTCATTTGAAAAAAGTTCCAGCAAACGATTTCCAGAAGGACATCTTGTTGGCTCCCATCTGGGTTCGTAAAAAAATGCAGACACAATGAATTATCAAGATATAGAAAGAATAGCAGAATTAGAGGAAGGCAGCAACTTGGAGTTCAAGGAATCGACGGGACAGTTAGATCGCTCGATGGAAACGTTGTGTGCTTTTCTCAATGGTGATGGTGGCAATATACTTTATGGTGTCAAAGACAATGGCAAAATTATAGGTCAGGAGGTCTCCGACAGTACCAAACGTTCCATTGCAGAGGCAGTCAATAGAATTGAGCCTTTCGTGGAGTTGGAGATAGCGTATGTGCCTATTCCTGAAACCAATAAGTATGTGATATGCATTCATGCTGAATGTACACGATATATGCGTCCGTTCACCTACAAAGGAAGAGCGTATATGCGTATTGAAAGTACCACTACCTTCATGCCGCAAGAACGATATAACCATCTCTTAATGGAAAGAGGCGGCAAATATGGTTGGGAGGCAATGATCAACTCTGATTTGGAAATAAGCGACTTGGATGAGAATGCCATTCTCGGTGCTGTCCGTGAGGGAATACGAAACGGAAGACTTCCAGAAACAACCATTCGCGAGGAGATACCTGTAATCTTGAAAAAATTCGGTCTGCTCCATGTTGGGAAACTAAACAATGCTGCCGCAGTATTGTTTGGCAAGAATTTGTATGGCTATCCACAATGCCTTGTGCGTATGGCTCGTTTCAGAGGAACAACAAAAGAAGAGTTTATAGACAACCAACGTGCGGAAGGTAACATTTATGAATTGCTTGATGCCGCAATGGCATTTTTCTTTAAGCATCTCTCACTGTCTGGTAAGATAAATGGTCTTTATCGTGATGAAGAGTTGAGCATTCCGTACAAGGCTTTAAGAGAGAGCTGCATCAACTCACTTTGCCATCGCTCGTATCATCAACCGGGTAGTTCTGTAAGCATCGCTATCTACGATGATCGTGTTGAAATAAGAAATACAGGAACTTTTCCTGCCGACTTGCCTATAGAACGTCTTATGCAGGAACATGACTCCAAGCCACAGAATCCAATTATCGCCAACGTACTCTATAAGAGCAAGATATTGGAGAGTTGGGGACGTGGAATAGGTACAATGGTTGATGAATGCAAACGTGTAGGCTTGCCTGCTCCAGAATTCAATACTGATGGTAATTTTGTGTGGGTCGTGTTTAAGTATAATAGGAGCAGTGTGGTAAACCCCCAACAAGCTACCCAACAAGCTACCCAACAAGCTACCCAACAAGCTACAAAATTTGTTCAGGAGCTGATTTCTGTTGTAAATACCAATGAATATTCAGTAAAAGAAATCATGTCTCTCTTAAAATTGAAGGATAGGGTTAATTTCCTGAGAATTTATCTTACCCCTGCTTTGGAAGATGGTCTAATTTCAATGAAATACCCTAAAAATCCAAAGCATCCGGGACAAAAATATATGCTTACAGAAAAAGGCAAGGCATTATTAAAATAGAAAGACGACAAAGGCAGTGAAGATTTGTTCCACTGCCTTTGTCGTTTTTATTTCTGTATCAAGTGTTTCAAATTCTCGTCAGCAGCGATGCGCTCCAGTTCGTCCTTGACAATCTGCTTGACATCCTCCTTTATCTGATTGTAGTTGTCTTGAATAGCTTGCTTCATGCAGTCATTGCCATTGGCATCCTTGAAGTCGTTGATGATAGGGATTGGCTGATAATGGCTTTCCTCTCGCTTTACCTTGTCGGTGTCAACGACAATCTCGGCATGGAAGATCTTCTGCTCTATGCGTTCGGTGAAGTTGTCGGAAACAGAGCCGACAAACATACCTTGGGTGAGTCCGCTAATCTTGCTTGGCGGAATGAGACTGTCCATCTGGGTATTGATGGATGTAGAGACATCCTGACGGTTGATGGAAATAGACTGGCGCTTTTGGAGCACCTTGCCGAAACGCTCGGATAAAGTCTTGGCGGTTTCGCCAACGACTTGTCCGCTGAAGATATTACCAACGGTATTGATAACCACCTTAGCCTCCTTGTCTCCATAATCGCGAACCAACTGCGAGAAGTCCTGAAAACCCAGGCAGACGGCAACCTTGTTGCTTCGTGCCGTAGCAATCAGATTATCCAAGCCTTTGAAATAGATAGTCGGCAACTCGTCAATGATAACGGATGATTTGAGTTGTCCCTTCTTGTTGATGAGTTTCACGATGCGGCTGTTGTACAAACCGAGTGCTGCACCATAAATGTTCTGACGGTCGGGATTGTTGCCGACACATAGAATCTTCGGTTCTTCGGGATTGTTGATGTCGAGTGTAAACTCGCTTGCGGACATTACCCAGTAGAGTTGTGGTGAGATCATTCGTGACAACGGAATCTTTGCGCTGGCAATCTGACCCGCCAACTGCTCCATCGCTCCACCTTGCCAGGCATCCATGAACGGAGATAGGTAGTTCTCCAGTTCGGGATAGCTCGTCAGTATCGGAAAAACATCCTCGTATCTGCGATTGAGCAGTTCGATGGCATGGGGAAAGGTGCAATACTTTCCGTTCTTGTAGATGCGTAAGTACCAGATGATGGCTGCAAAGAGGATAATCGGACTCTCCACGAAGAAGTCGCCCTGCTTCTGAACCCACGTCTTGTTGAGATTGAGCATGATGGTGTATGCACTCTCATAGGCATCGGAAATGTCACTCATGAAATCCGGGTGAATCGGATTGCAGCGATGACTTCTGCTAGGATCATCAAAGTTGATGACATAGAACTGGGGCTTGACCTTATATCCATTCTGATGGTTCATCATGTGGTTGTAGGCAATCGTAGAAAGGTCGGGAAACTTGAAATCATAGATATACATTGAATACCCCTTCTCTATCTGCTGTTTGATGTAGTTGTTCACTACAGCAAAAGACTTGCCACTACCCGGTGTACCTAACACGATGGTGGCTCGGAACGGATTGACCACGTTGATCCATCCTCTCTGCCATTTTTTCTTGTAATAGAATCGTGTTGGCAGATTGACGGAATACTCGTTCTCCATGAGTTTGGTCTCCTGCATGAAGCTCTCGTTCTCATTATTGAAGACATCCTCCATGAGGTTGTGTTTCAAAAGTCTGCTCATCCAAAGTCCTCCCATCAACAGGCAGATATAACCCGCTGTCATTGTAAATATGTACAGCGTGGCATTGCCCAAATTAGATATAGGCAACAATAATATCCACCAGTTGAGGAAGAACAGACAGAAGCCTACGGCAAGAACCGTCCAAATCTTGCTCCAACTCATCTTCTCTGCCTTTACGCCCTTGGTTCCAAGACATGAGAGTGCCAAGAGTAAAAGCGAGAACAACTTTGTGTAGAGGATAGAATGAAACAAACCACCTGTACGGTTGAAGTTGATCAGGATTCTGTCAACCACCCCGATTGTCACTCCCCAAATGTGCATTGCCTCGTAGCAATACCAATATACATTCATAATTGCGAGTATGATACTCACAGCACGGAGAAAATCCATTATTTTTCCCAATGCTCTCAAATCGTCTTCTTGTGCCATTGTTTTTCTGTTTTGAAGTTATACCTTGATAATACGATTAAAGGTTTCTCCCTTTTCGTTTCTTTTTCTTTCTGCGTAACTCTCTATCGAATGCTGTTTCCTGTGCCTCGTTGGAAGAACCATTCCCTGCCATAAGTCCAAGACCGCTGCCGTACTCATCGAACAAGCCAGAACCTTGAAGTTCCTGCTCCAAGCCAGAGTCTTTTTCTTTTGGAATGGTAAGCGGTATTGGCTGCTCGTTCTCGTAAGGCAAGGTGAAGTGCTCCTGCATGGCATTGGCAGAAAGATTCGTTCCAAGCCTTGAACCATTGAACACGCTTTGGGTGCGGTGGTCAATGAATGTTGCTCCGTAGATACGGCCGTCAGCTGTATGGCGGAAAACAACATCAATGCCCTTTGCTTTCAGCAGTTCAACGAACTTATCCTTATGGTAAGTCTGCTTCAACACTGCCTCCACACTATGTTTGGTCATCTCGGAGAGTTTCTTGTCCTCCTTGAACTTCTTGGCTGAATAAGCGAACCGCTTTTCTATCGCCTCCACACCGACAGACTTATCTATCTTGGAAGCCTTGAAAGGATTTCCAACTTTGTTGCCCTGTCCGTCCGTGGCAGAATAGACGAAACCATAATACTCACGACCGCCAACTTCGCCTCTGACTTCCTCCAAGGATATATTATATAAGGAAAGAAGTGCACGGTATTCGCCTAAGGACTGGAACCTGTAGGTGGCGCAGAGTGATTTCACGGTGTTGGCAACCTGCTTCTTCACATTGCCTTGGCTTGCATCCACCTTACGAAGTGGATTGTCTGCCTGGCGTTGCTTGCGGTCTGCCTTGTGGAGATTGTACTTCTCCTCCAAGTCACGGGTGATAGCCTTGCTCCTATGGTAGTTGTATCGGCTATCCAAACACTTGCCGTTTTCATCCACTCGGATGGTCACGATGTGCATGTGATGACGGTCGATGTCCTCATGCTTGTAAACCATGTATGGCTGGTTGCCATATCCCATGCGCTCCAAGTATTCACGGGCAATATTCTCCATCTCCATATCCGTCAGCACATCATCAGGATGCGGATTCAGGGAGATATGCACGACAGGCTTTTCCGTTCTGATATGTGGAGAAAGGTATCGCTGGAAATCACGCAAGGCATTGGCGATGCTCGTCTTTCCCGAACAATCATCGAAGATTTTGTTTGTAGTCAAGAGTTTTCCTTCTTCCTTGTTAATCTTCTCACCATTGTATGCCAGTGCGCCATACAATGAACTTCCGAAACTTATCTTTGCGACCATCTTTCCTCAAACTTACGGGTTAGTTCAACAATCTCACGGGTAAGAGAGACCAGTTCCCTGGTGCAATTCTCCAGCTTATAGAGCAAAGCCATCGCCTTTTTCTCTGAGAAATGACAACGGAGTTCCTTGACAACCTGGTTGTAGTTGTTGCCAATCATTCGGTACTGCGAGTGAAAAGAGGAAAGCTTGGTGTAGTATTCCACCAGTGTCTTGTCCTCTCGCAACACCTTGAACGGCTCGCCGAAAATGCGTGCCTTGGCAAAGACGGCTTTCGCCTTCACGTCAGTCTGCTCATACATGACGAGGAATTTCATCCACTCGTCATCGTCGAACCGAAGCATCACATGGTGCGACTTCGGGTTCAGCTTGGGGATTCGTCCCCCTCGTTTTCTTTCTGTGTTCATATTAAAATGGATTAAGTGGTACTTGCGGCAATAATGGAATTACACAAACTATCGTCAGATTGGAACATGGGGAGCCCGACTTCGGAGAGGCTACCAACCCGGAAGGGCAAGGTCTTTGAGGTACCCTCGAACATCTGCTGCGCTCGGAAGAATGAAAAGGAACTTTTCTTCTTCACTCGCTGGCACGATGTTACGGAGAGTAACTCCAAAGGTTTTGAGTAACTCAAAACATACCTTGCTATGTCTTTGAGGACATAAAAATCCGCTTAGGATGGATTGAAGTTAGCCTTCGTAAGAAGCTGTCCCCATCCCGAATGGAAACGGTTCGGGAAATTCTGTCCTTTGCGGAGCATCAAGCCTTAGTTCTTCTCGGAACGATATGGATTCGCTATCCATCGCTTTGCCTTTCGAGTGCAAAATTACAGCAATAAAGTGTTGGAAATGAACGTTTTCGAGTGCCACGGACGACACTTCAGTGCCACGGACTGCCACTTGATTTGAAAACCATTGTTTTTCGGATTTTTCGTTGTTATTTTGCAGCGTGATTCAGATGAATCGGTGTTCATTGGGATGCTTAATTTACTGTATGGAAGACTATGCGGAGGAACATTTGGATGTTCGGAGAGACATGCAATAACAACCGCACAGAACCACTTGAATAATTCATAGGATGAACAAGTATTTGAATATTCATTTGAACACTTATGTGAACAACAATACGTTCAAACGCTTAAACGGAGAGGTGGACGTTCAGAACGGCAACCAACCCAACAAAACAATGTATAATAATCCAAATAGGCAAAAAAATGGAAAAGACAAAGTATGTGGCATTCTCCACCCAAAAAGGAGGCGCAGGAAAGACGACACTCACGGTACTCGTGGCAAGTTACCTGCATTATGTGAAGGGCTACAATGTGGCAATTATTGATTGCGACCACCCTCAGTACAGTATCAGCGGTATCCGTAGCCGTGATACGGAAGCAACCGTCAAGGACGCACATTACAAGAAGATGGCTTATGAGCAAATCAAGAAGTTGAACAAAAAGCCGTATCCTGTAACAAAAAGCAAGGCAGAGGATGCCTTGGAGGTTGCCGAGAAGATGAAGGCAAAGCACCCTACATTGGACTTCATCTTCTTTGATTTGCCAGGAACCGCAAACAACAACGATGTGATTTGCTTGGTTTCCAAGATGAATCATATCTTCACGCCGATTATAGCAGACCGTGTGGTATTGACAAGTTCCATCGGATATGCCAAGACTATCAATGAGGCGTTCATCACCATCGGAAGGGGCAACGTCAAGAGCATTCATTTTGTCTGGAACATGGTGGATGGTCGTGAAAAGACGGAACTGTATGATACCTACGAAAAGGTATTCGCAGAGCATGCACTTTCTGTATTGAAGACATTTTTGCCAGACAGCAAGCGTTTCCGCAAGGAGACTGCCAATGAGAGAAAAGCGGTATTTCGCTCTACAGTGTTTCCCGCAGACAAGAGCCTTGTAAGAGGAAGTAATCTTGACAAGTTGGTGGACGAAGTATTAACAATCATCAAAACATAAGTAACATGGCAAAAAAGACAAAAGCAGAGGAAGAGTATGCCGACCTTGTCATACAGTCCTTGGTTCAAGAAGACTACAGCGTTTCAAAGCCTGTTGAAAGTGCTGCTACATCCAATGAGTCGCAAGACATGGAAGACAAAGGTGATGCACAAGAAGCAGATGGCGCAAAAGTGGATAAAAAATCTACCTCCACAGAAAAGAATGTGGCGATAGCAACTCCACAAGTTCCACAAAATAGAAAGAACAAGACGAAGGATATTGCAGTAAACAAGGAATGCATTGTGAAACGTGACTATGAGGAATCCTTTATGCGAGAGTCGGGAATGACGGCACGCAAAGGAAAGCAAGTCTGCATCCGCAGTAACTTCCATGACCGCATCATGAAGTTGATACAAGTCATCGGCAAGAACGAGGTGACGATAGCCAGCTACATCGACAATGTGTTGGCATCTCATTTCGAGGACTATCAAGAGGATATTGCCGAGTCTTTCGGCAAGCATATCAAGACATTCACTAACATATAAAAATAAGAGACATGAAACAGACAAAGAAGAATTATGGTAAAAAGCCAACGACAACAGTAAGCAAGCAGTCCACTAATGGAAACAAGGGAAATGCACTCCGTAACAGATACACGGAGAAGTTCATACGTCCTACCGAGTTTCCTGCTCGTTCTGGAAGAATGACCTATATTCGCAAGGACTATCATCATATTATTGCGAATATGATACCTCTCATCAGTGATGGAACCGTGTCCATAGCAAGCTACATTGACCATGTTCTGACGGAACACTTCAAGCAATATGGCACAGTGATAGACGAGATGTATTTGGAAAAGCAGCGAACATCTACGAGCGTTAGTGCTTTTGTGGGCAAATAACCTATCGAAGTGTAAGCCTATGGAGAATGTTTTTATCATATTGCTGGTATTGTTCAACTTTTGGACAATATGGTTCTTTATGAGAGAGGAAAAGGAGCGATGTCTGCCGAAAGAGGGAAAAGGTGAAGAAACAAAACCACCGATAGACCCTTATGAGTTTGTTCCCAAGAGCCAGTATCAGTATAAGCCTCCCTTGAAAGAAAATAAGGACGAGGATAAGACAGAAAGCAATATGTCCGAGCCAGTGAAAGAGGAAGATGTAACTTTTGAGGAAACACAACAAGAGACAAAATCCTCTGCTCAGATTCCTGACGAAGACTTGGATGAAACTTTCAAGGATTGTCGAATAGAGGATGTACCGACAGAATATTCTGACGAGGACGAGGGTGATGTTCCACGAGCCAAGGGTAAATCCTTTGAGGACATAGACCTTGCTGTCCGCACGGTGAAAAAGCCAAAGGCATCCAAGGCAGAAATGGTACAGGCTGGAGAAGTGTTCAAAGATTTGGATGGAACGGAACTGTTCGCACGGATGATCAATGACGAGAAACTGTTTATGCAGATAGAGGCATCCATAAACATTGCCGTCCAAGCGATGAATGAAAAAGATACGGTGGAGGAAAACATCAGTTCCCGGTTGCCTAACAATTATGAGGACTTCAATATCCTCGATTTTGTGTAACATAAAAAAGTACAAGACAATGAAAAAGAAAGACTACGGCTAAAATCTCAGCTCGCCACTGAATCCACAAGTCGGCATCATGCCGCATGAGTAAATAAAAGTATCAACCGCCAGACGGGATCATCCAATCCCCAAGGCACAGACAAAAAACGATTTATGAACAAGAAAAACAGAATCATTCTTCTCGCTGCGATGATTTTCGCAGCCGTATCACAGACATTCGCGCAAGGCAACGGACTTGCAGGTATCAACGAAGCAACAAGTATGGTGACCTCCTACTTCGACCCAGGAACGAAACTCATCTACGCCATCGGTGCCGTGGTGGGTCTCATCGGAGGCATCAAGGTGTATGGCAAGTTCTCGTCTGGCGACCCCGACACGAGCAAGACTGCCGCAAGCTGGTTCGGAGCCTGCATCTTCCTAATCGTGAGTGCAACCATTCTCCGCTCGTTCTTCTTATAATATAATAAGGTATAAGACTTATGGCTGACTACCCAATCAACAAGGGCATCGGTCATTCGGTTGAGTTCATGGGACTGAAGGCACAGTACCTCTTCATTTTTGCAGGTGGACTGCTTGCCGTCTTCTTCCTCGTGGTCGTCCTCTATATGGCAGGTGCAGACCAACTGGTCTGCATCGGCTTGGGTCTCACGCTCGGATCATTGCTTGTATGGGGAACATTTCACCTGAACAACAAGTACGGAGAACATGGACTGATGAAGCTCCTTGCCTCCAAGAGCCACCCACGCTATATCCTCAACCGAAGGAAAACAAACCGAATGTTCAAACATAAAAAGAAAGAAGAATGAGAAATATCAGAAAATCAAGCACCCTTGAAAGCAAATTCCCATTGCTTGCCGTGGAGCAAGGCTGCATTATCTCCAAGGATGCCGACATCACGGTCGCCTACGAAGTGACGCTGCCGGAAATCTTCACGGTAACATCGCAGGAGTATGAGTCGGTACATGCCGCATGGTGCAAGGCTATCAAGGTGCTGCCCGACTACAGCATCGTACACAAGCAGGACTGGTTCGTGAAAGAGAATTATTCGCCGGACTTGCAGAATAGCGACATGAGCTTTCTGTCAAGAAGCTATGAGCGACACTTCAATGAGCGTCCTTACCTGCATCACCAGTGTTACCTGTTCCTTACCAAGACCTCCAAGGAGCGCATGGCACACCAGAGCAATTTTTCCACCTTGTGCCGTGGGCATATCATCCCCAAGGAAATAAAGGACAAGGAAACGGTCGCAAGATTCCTCGATGCCGTGGAGCAGTTCGCAAGAATCATCAACGACTCCGGCTATATCTCCTTACGCAGACTGACGGATGATGAAATCACAGGTACGGAACGGACAACCGGGCTTGTAGGTAAGTACCTCTTGCTTTCCACGGAGAACGTGCAATGTTTGGAGGACATGGAATTGTCTGCAAGTGGTATGCGTATCGGAAACAAACACCTATGCCTTCATACCTTGTCGCAAACGGAAGACCTTCCTACGGAAGTATCTACGGACAACCGCTTTGAGCGATTGTCAACTGACCGAAGTGACTGCCGTCTGTCCTTTGCCGCTCCAGTTGGCTTGCTGTTGTCCTGCAACCATATCTATAACCAGTATGTATTCATAGACAACAGTGACGAGACCTTGCAGAAGTTTGAGAAGACCGCCCGTAACATGCACTCGCTGTCAAGGTACAGCCGACAGAACGCCATCAACAAGGAATGGATTGACGAGTATTTGAACGAGGCTCACTCACAAGGCTTGCAGTCAGTCCGTGCCCATTTCAATGTCATGGCATGGGGCGAAGACTTGGAAGAGTTGAAGCACCTGCGCAATGATGTGGGCAGTCAGTTGGCAAGCATGGAATGTGTACCACGCCACAATACGGTGGATTGTCCGACACTCTTCTGGGCTGCGATACCCGGCAACGAGGGTGATTTCCCGTCAGAGGAAAGTTTCCACACCTTCATCGAGCAGTCCGTATGCCTCTTCACGGAGGAAACCAACTATATGGATTCTCCCTCACCTTTCGGCATCAAGATGGCAGACCGTATCAGTGGAAAGCCGCTGCACATTGACATCTCTGACCTGCCGATGAGGAAAGGCGTGACAACCAACCGCAACAAGTTCGTGCTCGGTCCTTCGGGAAGCGGAAAGTCGTTCTTCATGAACCACCTCGTCAGACAGTATTACGAGCAAGGCACGCATGTGGTCTTGGTCGATACGGGAAACTCCTACCAGGGACTCTGCGAGATGATCAACAGAAAGACAGGCGGAAAGGACGGTATCTACTATACCTATACGGATGAGAGTCCCATCTCATTTAATCCCTTTTTCACCGAGGATAAGGTATTTGACATCGAGAAGCGAGAGAGCATCAAGACATTGCTCCTGACACTTTGGAAGAAGGACAACGAGCCTGCCACACGAGCGGAAGAGGTAGCCTTGTCGAATGCCGTGTCGCTCTACATCGGTAAACTGAAAGAGGAAAGCGACATCGTGCCGTGCTTCAATACCTTCTATGAGTTTGTGGGAACGGAATACCGCAAGGTACTGGAAGAAAAGAAAGTCCGTGAGAAAGATTTTGATATAGACGGATTCCTCAACGTGCTGGAACCTTACTACAAGGGTGGCGAGTACGACTATCTGCTGAACTCAGACAAGGAACTTGACCTGCTGCACAAGCGGTTCATCGTTTTCGAGATAGATTCCATCAAGGATCACGCCATTTTGTTTCCCGTTACGACCATCATCATCATGGAGCTGTTCATTAACAAGATGCGCCGTCTGAAAGGCATCCGTAAGATGATAGTGATAGAAGAAGCATGGAAAGCGATAGCTTCGGCAAACATGGCGTCCTATATCAAGTATCTCTATAAGACGGTCAGAAAGTTCTTCGGTGAGGCGGTTGTGGTGACGCAGGAAGTCGAGGACATCATATCCTCCGCTATCGTGAAGGACAGTATCATCAACAACTCAGACTGCAAGATACTCCTTGACCAGAGGAAGTTCATGAACAAGTTCGAGCAGATACAGTCATTGCTCGGATTGACGGAAAAGGAGAAGTCGCAGATTCTCTCCATCAACCAGTCCAACGACCCCTCACGTATCTACAAGGAAGTATGGATAGGACTCGGAGGAACACAGTCGGCAGTATATGCCACAGAGGTGTCTACGCAGGAATATCTCGCCTATACGACTGAGGAAAGTGAGAAACTGGAGGTAAGGGCATTGGCGGAGAAACTCGGTGGCGACATGGAAGCCGCCATCCGGCAGCTTGCAGAGGACAAACAAGAGAACAAGTAAATTTATTATCCACTTAATCCAAAAGTAAAATGAGAACAAAAGTAATCATGACAATCTGCCTGTTCCTGCTGATGGCGGGAAAGGCAAGCGCACAGTGGTCTGTCATAGATCCTACCAACATTGCGCAGAGTATCATCAACTCGTCCAACAACATCGTCCACACGTCTTCGACGGCTCAGAACATGATCAACAACTTCAAGGAGACCGTGAAAATTTACGAGCAGGGCAAGAAGTACTACGATGCGCTGAAGTCGGTGAACAACCTCGTCAAGGACGCACGCAAGGTGCAGCAGACCATCCTCATGGTGGGTGACATCACAGACATCTACATCAACAACTACCAGAAGATGATGCACGATGACAATTTCTCCGTGGAGGAACTCTCCGCCATCGGCTTCGGCTACACCAAACTGCTGGAGGAAAGCAACGATGTGCTGACAGAACTGAAGAACGTGGTGAACATCACGACCCTTTCCATGACGGACAAGGAGCGAATGGACGTGGTGGAACGCTGCTACTCGAAGATGAAGCGTTACCGCAATCTCGTGAGCTATTATACCAACAAGAACATTTCCGTGAGTTATCTGCGTGCCAAGAAGAAAAACGACCTTGACCGCATCATGGGACTCTACGGCAAGTCAAACGAGAAATACTGGTAGCCTATGGATTTCGAGAATCTTCACCAGATACTGCGTTCCCTGTATGACGAGATGATGCCGCTGTGTTCCGACATGACGGACATCGCCAAGGGACTTGCAGGACTTGGGGCGCTGTTCTATGTCGCCCTGAGGGTTTGGCAGTCACTGTCAAGAGCAGAGCCGATAGACGTATTTCCGCTGCTCCGTCCATTTGCCATCGGACTTGCCATCATGTTCTTCCCGACCATCGTGCTCGGAACGCTCAACAGCGTGATGAGTCCCATCGTGCAAGGTACACATTCCATGCTGGAGACACAGACCTTCGACATGAATGAATACCGGGCGCAGAAAGACAAACTGGAGTATGAGGCGATGAAACGCAATCCGGAAACTGCATACCTTGTAAGCAACGAGGAGTTTGACAAGCAGCTTGACGAACTCGGCTGGTCACCCGGCGACGTGGTGACAATGGCGGGAATGTATGTGGAGCGTGGCATGTACAGCATGAAGAAGAGCATCCGTGATTTCTTCCGTGAACTGCTGGAACTGCTGTTCCAAGCCGCTGCACTGGTCATAGACGTGCTGAGGACATTCTTCCTCATCGTCCTGTCCATCCTCGGACCGCTTTGTTTCGCCATATCGGTATGGGATGGATTCCAGTCCACGCTGACGCAATGGTTCTGCAGGTACATACAGATTTATCTCTGGCTACCCGTTTCGGACTTGTTCAGTACCATCCTTGCCAAGATACAGGTGCTGATGCTGCAAAACGACATCGAGGCATTGCAGAACGACCCGAATTTTTCCATTGAGGCAAGCAACGGTGTTTACATCGTTTTCCTCATCATCGGAATCATCGGTTACTTCACCATACCGACCGTGGCAGGCTGGATCATACAGGCAGGTGGCGGCATCGGCAACTACAACCGGAACGTGAACACGGCAGGCTCACTGGGCGGAAGCATCGCAGGAGCAACGGCTGGAAATGTGGCAGGACGTGCCGGAAGGCTCATCAAGAGCGGATTTAAGAAAATATAGTCATTCATGAACAATACAACGAAAAGAAAAATGGAATTCAAGTCATTGAAGAATATCGAGACCTCGTTCAGGCAGATACGCCTGTTCTGCATCGTCCTCGTCATCGGTTGCGCTGTTGTTGCAATATGCTCGGTGGTGTTCGCATTCAGATTTGCGGAGAAGCAGCGCGAGAAGATATACGTCCTTGATGGAGGCAAGTCGCTGATGCTCGCCCTCTCGCAAGACCTCTCACAGAACAGACCTGCCGAGGCAAGGGAACACGTGAGACGCTTTCATGAGCTGTTCTTCACGCTATCACCGGAGAAGAGTGCTATCGAGCACAACGTGAAACGAGCCTTGCTGCTGGCTGACAAGAGCGCATACAACTATTACCAGGACTTTGCGGAGAAAGGTTTTTATAACCGACTTATTGCGGGAAACATCAACCAGTCGCTGCAAGTTGACAGCGTGGTCTGTAACTTTGATAACTACCCTTATCAAGCCAAGACCTACGCACGGCAGGTGATACTCCGAGAGAGCAATGTGACGGAGAGAAGTCTTGTCACCGTATGCAGGTTGGTAAACGCCACACGCTCCGACGATAACCCGAATGGTTTTACCATTGAAGGTTTCACCATTGTGGAGAACAGGGACATCAGTACAGTAGAACGATAAAAATAGCAAGAATGGAAAATCCGATTAAGACAATCCAAGAAAAGGTGAATGGTATGAAGGGAAGACTGCGTGACAGGCTGGATTCCCTTCCGCCAAGGGTGAGACTGAAAGTCGTGCTCGTCATGTTCGGCTTGTTTGCCCTCTGTAGCCTTTACATGATAGGTTCAGCCATCATCAACTTCGGAAACGGCAAGACCTC
>NZ_SGVY01000066.1 GCF_004535825.1 Segatella hominis
CGCTTTATGGGGTAAGGGGATTTTGTGTCTGCGACATTTCTGTTGTGCAAGAAATATGTACAATAAAATGAATTTTGTCGCTTTGCAAGCAAAATCCCACTAAACCCTATAGGTTGCGGATTTGAGGGAGATAACTTATTTTTTTGTACTTTTGCAAACAGGGTAGTTGAAAAACTATGCCTATAAACATCATATAGATTCAACAAAAAGTGATAGAAACCTAATGACGATCTTCAAAATAATCAAGATCTAAGGACTTTTAGTAGATTATGTACGTCTAATATATACTCTCTGTTCGTATGGCAATCAGATTGCTATGTGAATCAAAGTTTGCTAAAAGTAAGTGATGATAATTTATGGATTTAATAAAAGCTGTTTATTATGGAGTTACTGGAAAAATATTTCGCAGAACTGATTCAGTGTGTCGATGCCAGTTATCTGGTGATAGGCATTATCCTGGTGTTCCTGAGTGTACCGGATACTGCAGACTATGCCCCTTATCGTAAGGCAAAATATTTCTTGGCATCAGCATTTTTTGTTATGTTCATCAACCTGTATCTTTGGTTGGAAATCTTTTCCTCGCAAGATTGGGAGGCGCTCAATTCCATCATTGCCTGTATGGACATCAGCCTGTTTTTCCTGACATGTATATGCTTTGCTTATTCGTTTGCCTCGTTGCTGGATTCGCAATATATCAATAAAAAGAGGATGCTGAAGGATTTCGGGTGTTGGATATTGACGGTTTCCATTTCCTGGATTAGCCTATGGGAGCCTTTGGTGCCTTATGCCAATTATCTGTATATCATTTCCACCCTGATTTTCTGTAGTATCGTGGTAAGATACATGTTCCATTTCCAGTTTATCTATAGGAAGAAAAGGGAACAGTTGGATAATTACTTCTCCGATGATAATATGCAGCGCTTCATGTTCTGGACGAAGAAAAGCCTCTTTTTCCTGTGCCTCTTGGGTGTCTTTGCCTATCTCACTCTCTTCTTCGGAATCTATTTCAATTATGCCTACCAGGTGTATATCGTCAGTGTCAATCTCTATATCGTCATCTCTTTTATCAATTACCGCCCATATTATGGCACGCTCAATTTAGCTTCAGTGGTGAATGATGAAATAGAAAACTATTCCAGCCAGAAACAGGAAACTTCCAAGTTGGAGAATTATGAGAATCTCTTTGGAGCACGATTGCAACAGTGGGTGGATGATAAGAAGTATCTCTCATCCCAGTTGACCATCGACAGTCTGGCTTCCGAAATGGGCACCAATAAGGTTTATCTTTCCCGTTATATCAATGGGAAACATGCCGTCAACTTCAGTACCTGGGTTACCACCTTGCGCATCAAGGAGGCACAGGTCTATATGTTGGCTCATCCCGGTGCCACATTGGAAGAAGTAGCTTATCATGTCGGTTTCTCTTCTGCTTCCTATTTCTCCCGTGTCTTCTCCCGCATCGTCAAGACGAGTCCTACAATATGGCGAAGTAATATCTGAACAATATGCAAAAAATGAGCGGAAAAACTAATGTTTTTGAAAAAGATATTGTACTTTTGTAGCCAAATTAACAAATAACTAAAACATATAATGAAGAAACAAACGAAATGGCTACTCGCTGGCATGATGATGCTGGCGATGTCCGCAAATGTGAAAGCCCAGACTTTCGACGTAGATCTGAGTAAGCAAAATCCTAAAAGTTACGCTGTGGAAGTGCCTGATGGCAACTACAAGGTGACGGTTGTCCTCGGCTCCAAGAAAAAGGCAGCCAAGACGGTGGTGCGTGCTGAAGCCAGAAGACTCATGGTGGATGAAATCTCTACCAAGAAGGGTAAATTCCAGACCATCCAGTTTATCGTCAACAAGCGTTCACCTAAGATTTCTGATAAGATGAACGTACGTATCAAACCTCGTGAGAAGGGCACACCTGACTGGGATGACAAGCTGACTCTTGACTTCTATGGTGCTGCTCCTGCCGTAAAACAGGTGAAGATAGAGCGTGACACGACTGCCACAACCATCTTCCTCTGTGGTAACTCAACCGTAGTGGATCAGGCTCATGAACCATACGCCAGTTGGGGGCAGATGATTCCACGCTGGTTTGGTCCGGAAGTAGCTATTTCCAATCATGCAGAGAGCGGATTGACAGCCGGTTCCTTCTTAGCTTCCAACCGTCTGGAGAAAGTATTGGCCATGATGAAAAAGGGCGACTATGTGATTTGTGAGTTCGGACACAACGACCAGAAAGAGAAGACTCCAGGAAGTGGAGCCTGGTATAATTTCTCCTACAATCTGAAGCTGTATATAGATAAGGTACGCGCTAAGGGTGGAAACATCATCTTTGTGACCCCTACCCAGCGCCGTTTCTTTGACAAAGCTACCCGCAGCAAAATACAGGAAACGCATGGCGACTATCCTGATGCCATGAGAGCTGTGGCAAAAAGAGAGGGTGTGCCTGTCATCGAACTTCATGATATGACCCGTACATTCTTCGAGACTTTGGGTTATGAGAACAGTAAGAAATCGCTGGTTCACTATCCAGCCAACACTTATCCTAATCAGCCGAAGGCATTAGAGGATAATACCCACTTCAATCCATACGGAGCCTATGAGGTGGCCAAGATGGTGGTGATGGGAATGAAGCAGCTCCATCTGCCATTCCTGAAATATCTCCGTCCAGACTGGCAGGATTTCAATCCAGCCCAGCCTGATGACTTCAATAAGTTCCTCTGGTATCCATCCACAGACCTGGATGTTACCAAGCCAGATGGAAACTAAAGATGTTCCGTTAACTCAGCGTCATCCGATGAAGAAAATCAAATGAGAATAAATATAAGCCGGTTCTTTAAAGTGTATAAGAACCGGCTATTTTTTGTCTTTTTAGCTGCTATTCCTGCCTATTTTCCCCGAAATTTAAATATTTATGCAGATTTTCGTTAATTTTTTAGCAAATTGTTAGGTATATCAATGTTTTTTATTAAATTTGCAACATCAATATGAAGTTCAACTAACACATAGTTATTATGAAGAAGGAAAAAAGCCTGTTGCTCCTGATGGCAGCAGCTTCAGTGGGAGCAGTCCATGCTACCCCTCCTGCAAGCATGGGCGAAGAGATGAGTATTGTAAAAGTTCAAGAGAAAGGTCACACTTTTGTGAAAGGACGTGTTATTGATTCCGAAGGAAATCCTCTGGTAGGAGTTACCGTCAAGATTGAAGGCACCAGTTATGGCGTCATCACGGATGCTGACGGCAATTATATCCTGGAATTCCCTTCCATGTCTCATCCTAAAATCGTGTATTCGAGCATCGGTTTCAAGACGAAATCTATCGAATTCATGGGTGTGAAAGAACAGAACATGATGCTTGAACTGGATCATGTGGCTCTCGACGACCTCGTCGTAATTGGTTATGGCAGCAAGAGTCGCAAGGATGTGACCAGTGCCATCTCTACCGTTAACCAGGAACAGATCAGCAAGTTGGCTGCTACGATTCCTACTATCGACGGACTTCTTCAAGGTACCGTGAAGGGTGTATTGGCTACTACTGCCAATGGTGAACCGGGTTCTACTCTCAAGTTGAATATCCGTGGTATCACTTCTCCTTATCCAAAATCGGGTAAGGGCAACAACAACCAGCCTCTTTTCGTGATTGACGGTGTGCCTACCTTCATGGAGGATACTGGTATCAATCCGCTCATTAATATTTCTCCTAACGACATCGAAAGCATCGATGTGCTGAAAGATGCTGCTGCCACAGCCATCTACGGCTCTCGTGGTGCCAACGGTGTGGTCATCGTCAAGACGAAAAATGGTAAGCGCAATGAAAAGACCAAGGTAAGCTTCGGCTACACCTTCTCTTTCAGCAATCCTATTAAGAATTATGAACCGCTGAACACGGCTGAATACAAGAATGTACAGGACGAAATCCTGCGCAATACGGTAAACGGCATGAACAACGGCAGTTCGATGGTGGATATGTATGGTGTAGCCGACTATCTGAGCCAATTTGGTAACATCGGATATAATGCCGAGACGGGTGTCTATACATATAATGGACTCAATGAGAGTCTCTTTGGTACGACGAATACCAACTGGGCTAAGGAGGTGATCAACAAGAATGCGCCTACCCACCAGTATAATGTAGCCATCAGAGGTGGCAGCAACAGGACCAACTATTCATTCTCCTTCAACGGCATGAACCAGGAAGGTCTGCTCATCAACGACCGTATGGAAAGATATGGAGCCAGACTCTCTTTGGATTCTGAAATCAATAAGTATATCACCGTGGGTGGTGTGCTCGACTATACTTACTCTTCTCGCAAGAGCGGCAGCAACGATCCTGCATTGGGTTATGACAACGACTCATGGAAGACTCGCCCAGACCTGACCGTACGCGATGCAGACGGTAACCTGAATCGAGTAGATAAGTTTGGCGAATATGCAGATAGCTATATGGATGCAAGTCCGGTGGGCAAACTCCAGAGAAAGACCCAGTATGAGAACGACCAGTTCTCCGGAAATGCCTATATTGACATCAAGCCTATTGAAGGTCTTACCCTCCATGCTGATGCCAACATATCCCGTTTCATCTTCAGCAATAGCTATTTCTCTCCGAAAGTTTCCTTGCCGGAACAGTATGAGACAGAACCAACTTCTACGCTCGCAGAGGCTAACTATCGCAACACGAATACGTCTATCAACTTCCGTGCTGACTATAAATTCAAGATTACTGACGACCATCGCTTCGACGTGATGGCTGGTTATAGTGCTGACAGATACTGGAGCAAGGAACACGACCAGGCTTACAGCGGATTCCCTAATGACGATGTGCTCAACAATGCCAGTTCTGCAACTACCGTCAACAAGCCTATGGAGACTTATTCCAAGAGTGGACTCAATTCCCTCTATGGCCGTTTGAGCTATGATTATCTTTCACGTTATCTGCTCGACTTCAGTCTCCGTTCCGATGAGTCATCCAAGTTTGGTCCTGGCAACAAGCGTGGTACTTTCCCTGCACTCTCTTTGGCATGGCGCGTCAATCAGGAGCCTTTCATGGCATCAGTACAGGATGTGGATGATCTGAAACTCCGTCTGAGCTGGGGTAAGACCGGTTCTACCAATGTATCCGACTTCTCTTACATCCAGTATTTCAACTCCAATATCTATGGTGGACAGAGTGCCGTTACCTTAGCCACTACTTATCCTAACAAGGATATCAAGTGGGAGATGACTACTGAGTACAATGCCGGTGTTGACTTCTCGTTCTTCAATGGCAGACTGAACGGTAGCTTTGATATCTATCATCGTAAGACAGATGGCGCCTTGGCTCCAGCTCCTATCGCCTTGGAGTTTGGTATCGGTACATTCTACAGCAATATCCTCGACTTGACCAATAATGGTTTTGAGTTCTCTATCGGTGGAGATGTGGTTCGCACCAAGGATTTCACCTACAATACGATGCTCAGTATCTCATCCAACAAGAATAAGATAACCAAGCTCAATGGTTCTACACTCGACATGATTCACCAGGATCTCTACATGGAAGGTCATGCGATGGGAACCGTGAAGGGTTACAAGGTGGCTGGTATTTTCCAGAGTCAGAAACAGATTGATGAACTGAATTCTCAGGCACAGGCAAACGGATATGATTTCTATCAGAATGGTGCTCACGTAGGCGACTATATGTTTGTGGATACAGATGGCAACGGGTATATTACCGAGGCAGACCGTACGGCTATCGCCAATCCGGAGCCAAAGGTGTTCGGAGGTTGGTCTCATACCTTATCTTATAAGAACCTCACCCTGTCAATGCTCTTCCAGTATCAGTTTGGAGGTCATGCATACTACAGTACTATGCAGGAATCTGCAGCCGGTAGTCTGGGTCAGAGTATTCTGAGAGAAATGTACGGCAATACCTGGACACCGGATCGCACGGATGCCAAGTATGCTCAGCTGGTATGGTTGCCTGCAAACATGGACAATACAAATACCAACGACCGCTATGTATATTCCAACTCATATTTCCGTCTGAGAAATATCACGCTCTCCTATAATTTCGAGCCATCTCTTCTGGAGCGCCTGCACATCAGCGGAGCATCTGTGTTCTTCACAGCCACCAACCTGTTTACCATTACCAACTGGCCAGGTTTGGATCCAGACATGTCGGCAACAAATGCCTTCTTAAAGACTACAGAGAATAAGGACGTTTATCCAATGAGCCGTTCTTTCTCCATCGGTCTGAAATTACAATTCTAACTCATACAAAGACTGTAGATTATGAAACATATAAGATTTCAATTTCTTACGCTCCTTTCAGCCACAGCACTGACTCTTACATCGTGTGACCTGATAGGTAGCCTCGACGGCATCGAACCAGAACATGTGGTTACTGATGACAATTATATCACTGATGTCTCAACTGCACAGACGGCGCTCAATGGTGTCTATGCCTCATGGCGCAGCACGGGTGTATCTTACCTGCGCTATGGAATGTCGTCTATGGCTCATACCCAGACTCAGGCGATGGTGATGGGGGCGGATGAGTATGCTGACGAGAACATCGAAACCAATAACAGTAATGTGGAGTTGGCTTATACCGCCTACTACAATGTGATTAATACGGCCAATACCTTCCTGGTACATATCAATAAGAATATACCAGGACTGAGCGAGGAGAAACGTACAGAGATGATTGCAGAGGCTCGTTGCCAGCGTGCCTTGGCTTACCTTACTCTCCTGAAGTGCTTCGGAGAATATTGGAAGCAGGATTCACCATACGGTGTCTGCATTTTCCAGGACGAACTGGTAAGAGATAACCAACCACGCAAGCGTTCTACTGTGGCTGAAACTTACAAGTTGATATCTGACGATCTCGACTATGCCATTGCTCACTGTGAACAGCAGCCTGCAGATCATTATCACATGAGTTCCGTTTTCGCCAAGGCTTTGAAAGCGAAAATGTATATGGCTCAGGATAATTATGCTGAAGCTGCAAGACTGGCAGAGGAAGTGATTGGTGAGGCAGAAGCAGCTGGTTATGCTTTGGAAAGTGATTATCCCAAGATCTTCGACGAACAGTTTAATTCTCAGGAGATGCTCTTTGCTCCTTATACCGCCAATCCAAGTGAGTTGATGGACTCAAACTGGTATATGTTTTCTCCAGGTTCATTGCTCAAGAAGGTGGCAGATGATTTAGTTCCAGATGATGAAACAGGTGGAGATATTGTTATTCCAAACCCGGGAGATGGTGGGGACGTTGTTGTTCCAGATCCTGATGGTTCTTCAGATGGTAGTGCTTCTGGCGATGGTGGTGTTGTTATTCCTGGTGGCGATGGTGGAGTAGTAATTCCAGGCGGCGATGGAGGCGTAGTCATCCCTGGTGGTGATGGCAGTGATTTCCCATTCTTCCCAGGTGATGAAGATGTAGCTTCATACGATAAGCTATATACATGGGCCTATAAGGGAGATGCCATGAACGGTATTGGAAAATATAACAAGTTGACTCCTGAAATGTTCTATGCTGACTCTTATTACTTCATGCGCCTTGCCGAAGTTTATTATATCGCTGCCGAAGCAGAGGCTCGTCAGGGTCAGTATGCTAAGGCTCGTACGCTCTTGACTACAGTCATCGAACGTGCTGGATATACGGAGGACGATGTGAACGCCATTGCCGACGGCGATCTGCTGGGCGAAATCCTCAAGCATAAGTTGGTGGACATCAGTAATGAGAATTTCGAGGAATGGTTTGACCTCTGCCGTTACAAACGTAAGGGCGGTTTCGAAGGCTGGACTGAAGACGAGAAAGCTGAGTTGCCAACATTCAGAAGAAACCTGCTCCCAATTCCAAAGGCATCTATGGGTGCCAACAATCTGTTGGAGCAGAATCCGGAATATGTAAACAACTAATTTTAGAATAATATTTGAACATTATCAAAAGAACATGATGAAATTGAGAAATTCAATGATGACCATTGCTGGCTTAATGCTGGCAATGGTGACTAATGCCCAGAATTTTGTACTGAAAGGTACGGTGAAGGGTAACGTGGAAGGCTGCACCGTTATGCTGCAGAAATATGATATCGATAAGGTGAGCAACCTGGACAGTGCTACTATCAAGAACGGCGAGTTTGTGCTCAAGGGGGATGTGAATCAGCCTGAACAATACCAGATGGTCATCGATATGAATGAACCGGGCGTGGCAGAACCTGACTATCAGAAGATTTTCGCCAGTCGTATCTATATCGAAAACAAGCCAATGACTTATGATGTAGATCTTACTGGTTTCCCTACTGAGAAGGACATGAGCATGATTACACCTGTCATCAAGGGTTCTGCGACACAGGATACCTATCAGGCTTATCTCGACCTGATGACTCCTATCCAGGATAAACTGCATAGCCTGAACGACAGTATCAACAACTGTAAGGTTCTGGCACAGAGAGTGGCCTTAGCAAAGGAGGCTATCCAGCTGATGGACGATATGCGCCAGCAAACCAGCAAGTTTATCCAGGATCATACCAGTTCATTGGTAGCTTTCGATTTGCTCAATGAGAGTTTTTCAGCCCTTCCAACTCCTTATACCTCAGCGGAAATCGATGAGATGATGGGTTGGTTGAAGAATGATTGGAGCAATTCACCTCAGTATCCAATGCTGCAGGCACAGTCTGAAATGGCGAAGCATACAGCCGTAGGCAACCGCTTCATCGATGGTACGCTTCTCACTCCTCAGGGCAAGCAGGTGAAATTGTCTTCCCTTATCAAGAAGGGCGAATATACCATGTTGGAGTTTTGGGCATCCTGGTGTCATCCTTGCCGTCAGGAGATTCCTCATCTCAAGGAGGTACATGAGAAGTACAAGGATTTCAATATCATCAGCATTTCCGTAGATGAAAGAGATGAAGACTGGAAGAAGGCAATGGCGAAGGAAGGTATGAACTGGACCCAGTTGCGCAACCCAGAAGGTTTCGGTGGTATGGTGATGGGAGAGTATGGCATCAATGGTATTCCTGCTTGTCTGATTCTGGACAAGAATGGTAATTTCTACAAGACCAATATGCGTGGTGCATTCCTTGATGCATTCCTCTATGATTATTACAAAAGATAAGATATAGAATAAGTTTCTTATCTTGTAAGTAAAAGTATTCATAAATAAGAGAAAGTTTCGCTCCGTACTTGGAACGAAACTTTCTTTTTAGGTGTGATAAACTATCATTTTTTGACAATTTTCAACTTATCATCATAATGAAAGCATTTACTTATATTAAACAAGGTGTATTTGGCTTCACCGAAAAGGAGAAACCTATCCTGATAGATGAACACGATGCCATCGTGAGAGTAACCATGAGCAGTATCTGTACCAGCGATCTGCATATCAAGCATGGTTCTGTTCCTCGTGCCGTTCCCGGAATTACTGTGGGACATGAAATGGTGGGTGTCGTAGATGAAGTAGGGGAGAAAGTAACTCATGTGAAACCGGGCGATAGAGTAACTGTGAATGTGGAAACATACTGCGGTGAATGCTTCTACTGCCAACATGGATATGTGAACAATTGTACTTCTCCTCATGGCGGTTGGGCTTTGGGCTGTCGTATCGATGGCGGGCAGACCGAATATGTAAGGGTTCCTTATGCCACCACGGGCTTAAACAGGATTCCTGACAATGTAAGTGATGAGCAGGCACTCTTTGTTGGTGATATCCTTGCCACAGGTTTCTGGGCAACAAGGATTTCTGAAATCAAGGAAGAAGATACAGTTTTGATTATCGGAGCAGGACCTACGGGAGTGTGCTGTTTGCTTTGCACGTTGTTGAAGAATCCGCAGAAAATCATCGTTTGCGAGAAGTCTGAAGCCAGAAGAGCTTTTATCAGGGAGCATTATCCGCAGGTTTTGGTGGTAGAACCAGAGGATTGCGAGGCTTTTGTCAAGGAACAGAGTTTGCACGGTGGTGCGGATGTGGTGATGGAGGTAGCAGGCGGTCCTGATACTTTCCAGTTGGCATGGCAATGTGCCCGTCCTAATGCGATAGTTACCATTGTGGCGATGTACGATAAACCTCAGCTCTTACCTCTCCCAGATATGTATGGCAAAAATCTCATCTTCAAGACTGGCGGTGTAGATGGTTGTGATTGCGAGGAAATCCTGCATCTGATATCTCAGGGCAGGATAGACACCACTCCTCTCATCACCCACCATTTCCCTCTTTCAAAAATCGAAGAAGCCTACGATATCTTTGAAAACAGAAAGGATGGAGTCATTAAAATAGCGATATATCCGGATGCGAAATAATAAATGGGAAAAGACATATTAGATTTTAATAATTATCAACTTACAGTCATCATCGAGAACATCGTGCGCCATCACCTAAGCCTCTATGATGAGGACTTCGAGGCATATATAAAAGGCAAGTGGCTAACCCATACTAATGGATATAACCACCTGCCTCTATCGCTTATATTCTTTTGAAGAATCCTTCATATTCGTCATCCAAGATTTTCCAAACACCATTTTTGCGACCTCCCTCTCTTACAATTAGTTTTTGGTCAGAAAGCTGCTTGAGGTATCGCTGTACTTGTCGTAAGGAAACTCCCATATTCTCTGACATTTGCGCAGCACTGATTTGTGGCATCTGAGAAATTAACTTATAAATTTGTCGTTGAGCTTTTGCAAATTCTTTTGTGACATTTGCTTTTCCTTTTACGACATCATCTGTTTCTTTTACGACGTCTTTTACGACATTATTTGCTTCTTTTATGACATGAGGGTTGTCTTTTACGACATCCACCCCATAATTGAGATTCCATAGAGTAACATGAAATTCCGTCGCATTGGAACTGAACTCTGGCGCATGATAGTTCTCTAATGTCTCAAAACGCTTATATTCATCAATTATCTTTTTCATACCACTGCCTCTACGTTCCATGAGTTTCAAGCGATGGAAAAAGTCTGCAAGTAAAGGGTTGCGACGTTTCGATGGTACAGTCAGTGGATTAAGTTGTTGTATCAATCGTCCATCAAACATGCCACCAGGGGAATACACTTCCATGCGATCGTCATACATGTCTATATGTATTTCACTGCCAAGCTCCATGTAATCACGATGAATGATGGCATTACATATCACTTCGGTTACGGCACGCTCTGGATAATCTGGCAGTTCTTCTCGATATTCAGCTTCTTTCCACCATCTTCTGTGAGAGTTGTTTCTCACAAAAGCAACAGCATCTTGCAATTGACTGATGACACTACCTTCCAATTCGGCATCATCCAAAGCCTCCCCCAAACCACTCGTCATGTCAAGTCCATTCCATCGTGTGCAGAAAATACGAGAATGGCGTATAGGGGAATCATCTGCCAACAAAGCCCCAGCATTGGTTAGTTTTCCGTCATTGTCTACTATTCCCCATGAAACGAAATCTCTATCATCAAACGATTGGTTCAATCGCTTAAAATGAACAGATTTGAGCTTGGAGAAAGACATATCCTCAAACTTGTATGGTGATGGAATAGCATCGAATGAACGGTCAGCACCTCTCATAACAAGGCTTTTCAATTGAAGCCTGTCGGCTACCACAGATTCATTGCCAACCCTTACAAATGCCAATCGTTGCTTGTCACCTATATAATAATATGGTGTCTCTTGTCCTTTATGGACATGAAGTAGCACAAGCTTCTTGCCATCCACTTCCTTAAATTCGAGGTTGACAGCAGGTATAGGGTCAAGTTTTGTTTTTATCTCCTCACTTATTCTCTCTGCATCACCTTCAGCATCAGCAAGTCCTACCACTTGGTCATCGTCACTGATACCAAATACCAATGTTCCGCCCTCACCATTGGCAAAGGCAGAAACACTTTTTAGCCAACTCTTAGGTCGCTTGACTTCGAGTTGTTGCTTCTTATCGTAAGCAGTTGCTTCGCCTATTAAAGTCATCCTTATTTCTGCAACACTATAATTTAATGTTTTTTATAAGCACCTGAGCAACAATAGGTTGCTCAGGATTTTGCCATGTCAGAAATTTCACTTATTTTAGTGTTGCTTTTAAAAACAAATAAAACTCTGAATGACATGGCAAAAGTACAAATAAAATCCGAGAAACTCACCCCTTTTGGAGGAATATTTTCGATTATGGAGCAATTTGATGCTCTTCTGGCATAGTCCCACTACATCCTATAAGGTTGCGGATTTGAGGGATTAAAGAAACTTGCTCAAGAAGGCATGATTCAGAGCGAAGTAGAATTGACGAATTATTCGAAGAGTAAGTATAATTACTTTCCTATACCATCATTTTTTCTTCTGGTTCTTATTCCAGTGGTGATTAATTCCACCATAAGTTTAATCACATTATTGATACATCACATTGCTACCTTTTTCTATTTGAAAAATTTGATATTTAGAATCATAACTATATGAAATCATGAAATATAGACTCCCCTTATCATTCACATAATAACTAGATGTCTTATATACTCCATCTCTTTCTTTCTTTATTATTATTTTGTATTTTGTTTCATAACTTGTTACATTTAATATAGTATCTTTAAGTGTTGAAAAAAACAAAATAGAATCAGAAGAAGCAAAGTATTCTCCATTTTTATAAAAGAAATGATCTACGACACCATTACTTTTAGTTGATTCTATTACTATTTCTTTTTTGGAATATGTTATTAAGAAAGATGATTCTTCATTAGAAGATAATCGTTTCCTATTTCCATGACATGATGATAGCAGCATCAATAAAGCTGCTGCTACTATCATTATTAAAGCAAAACTATTAATTTCCAAAAACTTTTTCATATTTCTTTTGCTCACTGTTAAACACTTTTTTATAGATGGGTATTTATTTATCAATTCTTTTTTTACTTGATTATAATTTGAAACCCCCACATGCTTTTTATCTTGCTTCGCTAAAGATTTGGAAGGAGATTCCCTGCGGAGCGCCATTGATATATACGCCCTCCATTGTACCGTAACTCTTCATGATGCGTTCACCAGCAGCATTGTAAGTGTAACGACTCGTCTTGCCATTATCAGAGAGTACCATCAAGCGGTTGTCTTCATCCCAATACATCTCACGGGTAGTATTCGTCGAATCGTTCGTTACCAGCGTTGGATTACCGTTGGCATCGTATGTGTAATGATCGTGACCAATCTGCGTTGGAGCCGTCGGATGGTTACTGTCCTCATACTTATAAGCAAAGTTATTACCCTTGGCTGTGTCGTTGTAACTACCAAAAAGTTGCCCCTTCAACCTCTCGAATTTTAGTCATAGGAATATAATTGACTAATAGTATATTCCGAAGAGAATCATAATGTACATTCCATTGCTTCTCCCTCTCTTCTTTAATATCTTTTATATCTATCCAGTCCGTTTCATTTGAATTATGAAAAATTAGCTCAATGGGGGAATAATGAGATACGTCTGAATTACTATAAAAATAGCGGAAAGATACCTTTCTTAAAATATTTTCCAAAGAAACAATTTTCTTTAGATGGAGGCTTTCTATGTCTTGAGAGTATAAAGTTATCGTTACACTTGTCTGCCCATTTGGAGCTAAAATTACATCGTTCTTACCCATAGTAAGTTTTTGATCTAGAAGATTATTAAAATAATGAGTACCTATCCCCATCTTAATTCTAGAATGAAATGTATTATAACCATTAACCACATTAATCGGTACAAATAAAGTGTCAGATGTATTATTCTTAATCATGTATTTAAATTGTATTACCCGAGGATAATTTTCAGCAAAAAAACTATTATTGAATGTTGGGAGAGGATAATTATCAATGACTTCGAAGAGCCATGCATCAACCTGATTACTTTTTGTTTTCGAACAACCAAACAAGATTACAACTATAAAGCTTATTATTAATATTTTAGTGTAACTGATATTCTGCATTGTTTCTTTCTAATTTTTTATATAAACTTTTAAATTGTGGAGTTGTCTGCTCATACCCGATACTGATATGGCCGCCGAAAGGAAGCGTCACGGAGCGCAGCATGTTCGTTCTGCCCGTAAGGTTACGGTAGACAATAAGCTGCTTTCCTCCGTCAGCAACAATAATATCTGGATGTCCGTCACCGTCAATGCCCCTCATCGCGGCCTCGGTATAGCTGACGCCGTCAGAAGCAAATCCTCCTTGAATGTAATCTTGCATTCCAGAAACCACACGAATATTTTTTTAATTCATAATAAGCAATGACCGTTTTTTGTAAAAGTCGTGCATACTCTGTAACTTTATTAGTATATTGCCCATTCCTTTAAGGAATCGGGAATAATGCTTACATCCAATTCCTTATATATTTTCCCTTCTGAATTAGTCTCAAAACATGATGTGTAACCTTTCCTGTCTCCTCCATTATTCGAAATAACATATATCATATTAGGCCTTAACCCCCTTACATAGATATACAAAGAATCATAGCATTTATTCTTTATAATGTCGTCTTTCCCATCTATACTTATTATCCTAATGCGCTTGAAGGTACCTTCTGGTATTAATTTTTGGGAAATAAAGTCATACCTAAATCTATTAGAATGAGTACAGCTTAGCATCAATAAAGCACCTATTAGGAATATATAAAACGATGTGTTATTTCTTATCATTTGCTTTACGAGACTCAACATATTCTTTCCATATTTTATCAATTATTCCTATTTTATATGAGTCTGATCTTTTTGAATGGAAAAGATTTCTTAAAAAACCAGATCCATACTTTTTATTTTTACTTAAGAATTTACTGAAGTCATAAAAGATAGCACGTCCTCTTTCCGCTTCATGTTCTAAAGTAGAGCCATCATGAGAACCGGCCTTAATATATGAATCTGCAAACATTCCTACATAATACTGGAGGCGATATTCATCTTTACTCGGAACGATAGCACTCCCATTTGAATTTTCTCTTGCTTTCAATAAAGTTAAATAGAGTTGATCTGCCAACTTATTACTTTGTATGATATGTTTAATGTGACCAACTTCATGGCTTGCTATGGCTAACCAATCCATGTATCTAAAGTTTTATTAGAATATTGCAGAGTTCTCTGTTTCAGGGAGTATTATGGCTTATAGGTCGTGTAAACCAACCAATTCCGAATAGCTTTGACATTATAAGCTTTATCATAGAAAATCGTTATTACGGGAACCTGCTTTATATCTATGTCGAATATTGAAGTTGAATACAAGTTTAAACTTTCTTTTTGTATCAGAATCCTATGCCGTCTAAATCTCCATCCTGTATATATTGAATCAGATAACTGAGTTACAGACATGAGCAGTTCTTTATCTCCGCCGTAATCAGATGTGAAAACATTGTCGTGATCGCGATAATACTTTAAGACTTCTCTAGAGTATAGTCCTTTTTTTTCGATAATTGTTGTTGTGTCATTATTAACATCAAGCATAAAATATATAACATTGTCTATCGGCAACAAAATATGCTGACTTTTCGATTTACAACAACCCAATATGCTGATACTTGTAAGTATCATACCGATTTTAATAATGTTTTTTGTAATATTTAGAAGCATCATTGAAAATGGATTTTAATTTTTTTGTTTTGTCCGATTAACTCTGAAACCGTTTTATAGAACAACTTAGACCCTGGTAATTTCGGAGATCTTCTTATTAAATCATGATGTTCATCATTACCAGACAAATTCTTCCATATTTTTTCAGCAGCATTATAAGTGTAACGACTCGTCTTGCCATTATCAGAGAGTACCATCAAGCGGTTGTCTTCATCCCAGTACATCTCACGGGTAGTATTCGTAGAGTCATTTGTTACCAGCGTTGGATTACCGTTGACATCGTATGTGTAATGCTCATGCCCTATCTGCGTGGGAGCGGTGGGGTGATTGCTATCTTCGTACTTATACATGAAGTCGTAAGACTGTGCTGTCTTTGTGGAGTCCACCTTTTGAACCTTGGTAAGTGGCTCGCTCATGCGTCCAAAAGTCATCTGCATGTGTAACTTGCCTGCTTGGCTTTACCACTTGTATATATTTTACTACACATTTTTCATTATTGTTTATGAGCAGATATTATGGTGTACGAAATCCCATTCAGCAAGGAATATTGGATCAATCCTTTTTCTTTATCCCATATCACACCCTTTAGGCCAATGTGAGGTTGATCTCCTTTATTTCGTTCCATTTTCTTGATATCCATGCTAATACAATTTT
>NZ_SGVY01000067.1 GCF_004535825.1 Segatella hominis
TTCTTTTACCCAGTTAACTCGCTTATTTCTAAGAAGTTAACCGCTTCTTGTACTACTTGTCTGTTTATGTAAAATCTTTCAAAGAACTCTTTCTTTATCGCTTTGAGGAATGCTTGATTTCTCAAAAGCGAGTGCAAAAGTACTAACTATTTTCCATTCCACCAAATATTTCAAGAAAAAAGTTTCAAAAACATTAAGATTTTAACATTTAATCACATATCAAAGAGTAATTAATGCAAGTTGACATTATTATATACATACGCACTCCTGCACCTGCACACTGGTACGCATACACAGGCATAAACATCATATAATAGGAAATTTGAAAAGCGAAACGAGAAAAACCCATCACCCTTCACCCTATCAATATAAATATCTAACATACAGACAGTTATAGACAAAACAACTAAAAACCACCCTTCACCACCCTTCACCTCCCATCACCTCAATCTAAAAATCGCATTTACCCTTAAAACCTACTATGAAGACCAAAACTGGTCGTCTATTAAGGCAAGCTCTGGTCGTCTATTAAGACCAAGAGAGAGTGTGTCATTACGGCATATTAGTCAATGGACGCAAGGCCAAATTTCGCGAAAATCCGTGAGAACGGCAAAAAAGATGAAGGGCGGTGAAGGGTGGTGAAGGGTTAAATTTTACCATTCACCCACGAATCCCCAGTATTTATCGGCTTTTCAGGCGAACAGGTGAAGGGTGAAGGGAAAAATCATTTTTCGATTTTAAATTTTCTACGCTATAAAGATTTTTCCAAAAAACAGAATGCCAAGCAGATTTTCTCGTTTCGCCAAGTTTGCAAAGCGCCTAAGGAAGGGCACTATTGTGCCAAGGCAAGGGCACCATCGTGCTCGGGTAAGAGCACTTTTGTCCCCCGAGAAGCGCAATGGTACACAAGTCAGACACCACCCGTAAATCCGAAGCCCAGATTTCTATCTTTCAGAGATACGAGTCGCAAACAAGTCTTTAGTACTTAAGTAACAACCGCATAAAATGTTTCATTTACCTTTCGTTATGTTTCATTAGTAAAGAAACGCTCATTTTCAGGCGATTTTTCACGATAAATAATCTTAAAACCGTTGGTGTATTCAAATTAAAATTGTACTTTTGTCGTCAGAAAATTTCCATTTATATGGAGACATCTCTGTAAACAAGCGAAGGAAGGAATCTGAATTCGCAGTGACAAAACTTAAGAATCTAAATAATTAATATACAAATATACAAAAACAATACTATTATGGTAAGCAAAAACATTCCAGTAGTCAAGCTCGGTATCATTGCCGTTAGCCGTGACTGTTTCCCTATTGCTCTCTCTACTCAGCGTCGTGAGAACATCGTAAAAGAATACAAAGGTGACTTGTACAACTGCAAGACAACTGTAGAGAATGAGCAAGATATGCTCAAGGCTGTAGCAGATGTGAAAGAACAGGGTTGCAATGCATTGGTTGTATTTCTTGGCAACTTTGGTCCAGAGACACCAGAGACATTGATTGCCAAAAACTTCGATGGTCCAGTAATGTTTGTTGCTGCAGCAGAAGGCGATGGCGACATGATCAATGGTCGCGGCGATGCATATTGCGGTATGCTCAACTGCTCTTACAACCTCGGTATGCGCCACTTGAAGGGATATATTCCTGAGTACCCAGTAGGCACAGCAGAGGATGTAGCAAAGATGATAGCAGACTTCGTACCAGTGGCTCGTGTCATTCTCGGTTTGAAGGGTTTAAAGATCATTACATTCGGTCCTCGTCCTCAGGATTTCTTCGCTTGCAATGCTCCTATCAAGGGCTTGTATGAACTGGGTGTAGAAATCGAGGAAAATTCAGAACTCGACCTTCTCGTATCTTATAAGGAACATGAGAACGATCCACGCATCGATGATGTATGCAAAGATATGGCTGAAGAAATGGGCGAAGGCAAGTACTATCCTGACTTGAGTCGCCGCATGGCACAATTTGAGTTGACATTACTCGACTGGGCAGAGAACCACAAGGGTTCACGCCAGTATGTAGCATTTGCAGACAAGTGCTGGCCTGCATTCCCAAGCCAGTTCGGTTTTGAACCATGCTATGTAAACAGCCGTTTGGTAAGCCGTGGCATCCCTGTAGCTTGCGAGGTAGATATCTATGGTGCACTCTCTGAGTATATCGGTATGTGTGCTTCCGACGATACAGTAACATTGCTCGACATCAACAACTCAGTACCTAAGTACATCTATGATGAGGACATCGTTGGCAAGTACGACTACAAATTGACCGATACCTTCATGGGCTTCCACTGCGGTAACACGCCTCAGTGCAAGATGTGTTCTACTCGTGCCATCAAGTATCAGTTGATTCAGAACCGTTTGTTGGAGAATGGCGGCAAACCAGACTTTACCCGTGGTACTCTGGAAGGAGACATAGCAGCTTCAGACATCACATTCTATCGCTTGCAGTGCGATTCAGAGGGCAATCTCCGCAGCTACATTGCCGAAGGAGAAGTTCTCGACGTTCCTACCCGTTCATTCGGTGGTATCGGTATCTTCGCTATCAACGAGATGGGTCGTTTCTACCGCCACGTATTGATACAGAAGGGTTATCCACATCATGGAGCCGTAGCATTCTCTCACGTAGGTAAGACCCTATTTGAGGTATTCAAGTATCTCGGCATCAAGGACATCGCTTACAACCAGCCAGCAAGTCTACCTTATCCTACAGAGAATCCTTGGAAGTAATTATAAGAAATATTATATTACCCTATAATCACAAGAGGGTGTGTCATAAGTTCATGACACACCCTTTTTCGTAAAAAGATACTGTAGCTATAGACAATGGAAATTAATCTTTTTTATTAACAAATATATATTTAAATTCCATTTCCTCTAAAGAAGTGCAAGTACGAACTCTAACGATGCGCTTTATTAAGGTCTAATGATGCGCATCGTTAGGTGTTAATGAAGCGCATCGTTAGGTGCTAAAGAAGCGCATCGTTAGACCTTAAAGAAGCGCATCGTTAGGTTATGTAGATTTTCTACCAGTTATATTACTGAAAATCAGCAAATTACACTCCATCTCAAGACTGCGAACTCTTGCCGCCAACAGGAAGAACAGAAATATAAAAGTTTGTTTCATCATTATATTGCATCATTAAACTATGCTATTGCAAAAGTATAAAAACTTTTACAATAACATACTATTTAGTTACTGAATCAATATTGTGCCGCTTATTAGATACATCCCAAGAGATAATGAGCCTCCATCTTCTCATTAGGGGCACCTTTGCTATCATAATAATCTACGACTTCTTGAAACAAGGAATCTGAAGGCATAGGCTTGAAAAGCTTATTCAATACCTTTGCTTCCAACATACGATAACGCATTTCTACTTTTTCGCCACATTGTGACATGTCCTGGCGATGATTGCACAGACTGTCATACGCAGCCTGCGGATTCTTCTCCATCAGACTATTCATTTCTACCAACCATGCCATTTGTACACGTTAGTCTGAACAACTTCCTGTCAACAAAAGCAAGAAGAATAAAAAGAAAGACAGAATCTTCTTCATCAATTTAAAGTTTAGTTAAGCAACCTGTAAAACGCTGCACATTTATTGCATTAAGAATTGTAGCATCTCCGTCAAAAGACCTATTTTAAAAGCTTGCGCAAATATAAGTCTTTTCTTACAAAAGAAATCTTTACAAAAATATCATACATTCTCTTTTCATCTTGTATAATCCGTCTTTACGTCATTATTGACTATTTGCTTTTGAGTTTGCTTGACACGACTCTTCAAATGACCAAGATTATATCTTGCTGAAATCACAAATGATGCCTGGTAGTTACGACCAGCACCTTTGTAATGGTAACCTTTTGATTCCGTGGAACTTGTCCATCTGTAATGAATGGGAAGAAAGCTATAGGCAGAAGCCATCAGCGTAAGACGATTGCCAAGCACTTTCTTCGTAAGGCTCAAACCATATTCATATCCCTCAGAACCATAACCCTGGAGCATAACATACTTGGTATGGTAGTTTCCCTCCAGTTCAAGATAGTAATCCTTGGGAAGCTCATATTCTGCCATACAACGCAACCTGCCAAACCATCCCTTGTGCCATTGCCCTATTCTTTGAGCGGAATACTGAACATAGGACAAAGATGTGACTGTGCGGAAAAAGAATCCGCCAAAACGCTTACGCAAAGACAGTTCGAGATTGGTATTGTTTTTATGACCTATATTATCCTTCGTAGTGTGCAATACGCTACCAGCAAGATAGCTATAGCCCAGGAGAAGCCGGTCGGAATATTGATGCGCCAACGACATGCTCAAATACCAGGCATCACCACTTCCCATCCTGAAAGCAGCGGTTAAAGATATGTCCTGATTCCTCTGCGGCTTCAAGCCTGGATTTCCATAGCTCAACTCATTGACGGTGCTACTGTCAACATAGGGATCTAAAGCAAAAATATTGGGACGAGATACAGACATAGCATACCCTAAGGATAAGGTTCCCCTATCCGACAGGATATAGGAAATACCCATGCTGGGAAGAAAATCACAAAAACTCACCTTGTAGGTATAACCTTTGTCTGCCCTGGCCAACTTCTCCCAGTCATTTTCATACTGAAGACCAGCTGAAATCCGCCATTTACGATCATTGTATGTATAGCCCAAACTGGACTGCAGAAAATTCTGAGTGCGCTTGCAAAGACTTACTCCCGTATTATCCCGATAATATCCAAGTCCTATCGGGGAGTATTTTTCCTCATTATCGTCATGATCCAAGCGCAGCAAGCCCTTGAGACCGAAGACAAACAAATGATGCTTTCCTACACGCCTATTGTACTCCAACTCGCATGTATGCCAGTCTTCTCCACTACTGGTCATGAGAAGACAATCCATCAAGCCAGAAATAGAGTTGGCACATCCTGCTACAGAATCAAGGTCCTGATAGCAAATTTCTTTCTTTTCCATATAAGGACGGCCATAATAATTGTATCCCACAAAAAACTTTCCTCCTTCACCTCCTGGTCCGAATACCCGTTCATAGTTCAGCGAGGCCTGGTACTCTGGCGACTTGAGCCTATGATTCAGCTGCTTTACATAAGAATAGCTGGGAGAATTATCTGCCTGGGTTACCTGAACATCATAACGGGAAGACGAATGCATATTGTTACGCAAAAAAATCCGGGCATAGGCTGACAACAAACTATGATCATCTACATCATAGCTCGCAGACAGCTCCATATTATGATCCTTGGAACTGGTTCCACCTATTTTGCCTTCAGTTATACTCATGTGGTCAACGAGAACTTCGTGACGCAACTCTTCCGAACGAGACGTTGAGGAATGCCCAAACATGTCGTTAAAGGAATAGCAACCGGAAAAACGGATACGTTTTATCTTAGATGTTCCCCAAATGGAGCCAAACAAACTGCTGTCGGTTCCCTTTCCATACATGGTGAGCATATAACCTTCCAGTCTGCCTTTGGTTGTAATATTCAAGACCACGGCATCATTTCCATACTGTAAGTCGGGATGTGTTACAAGCTCCACCTTCTTTACGTATTTTGAATTCAACGCACTAAGCAGCTCTATAGGATTATTGACCAGCGGATCTCGCAGACCATTTAGCTTATATACTATCTTCCTATTATCGTCCGCCGAAATTTCACCTTTCCTGCTGACGATAAGCCCCGGCATCTTTCTCAAAGTCTCAATCAGGTTTTCCTTCATGGCACTGCTGTCTGCATCGACATGGTAAATGATTCTGTCTGTTTTCATTTGAACCAACTGCCCTCTCACAACCAGTTCTTCCAACTGTTGTACTTTGTCCAAAGAGCGCTGTTTAGGATATTTACGCTGCATATACAAAGGCTTTCTCAAGGTTATGGACCTCTCTTTTTTGTAAAATTTCTCTATTTCAAAGCTCTCGTAAACATCTTCATAATCAGGATGTGAGGCATGAAAAATATATTTGCCTGGTTTTTTAAGAATAAACATGGCAGCGCACTTCTTGCCATTGATGATGGCATTACTGAAGCTCGTAGCAATGAGAATGCTGTCTTCAGATAACAAATCCACCTTAGCGTTCAAGACAGGCTCCTTAGTGAAGATGTTGAAAACTTTCTTCCATATCCAAAGTTCCTGCTCCCGAGCAGATGCAGAAATAGAAAATAGGACGCTGAAAATCAAAAATAAGCTAAATCTCATAGACAGAATATTTAGGAGTTCAATCATTACTTTTTTGTTTCTGTATTGCCACCTTTAATTGTTTACAAGGCAACAACAGCAATATCAAAATTAATACTATTATTATTTTAATAGAATTAAAGTTCGGCAACAAAATTAAGAAAAAAAATACAAGTATGCAAATTTTGAGATAAAAAATAGTCCACCAAAAATACATCACGTATCCTTTGGTGGACTTTCTCTTAAAATTTCAATAGATTTTCGTCTAATGTAGAAGCACTATCATCACCAAACAATTTCCTGTTTGCCTTCTTTCGGGCATTACTTATTGTCTTAGACGATGTTTTAACAAGAACAGAAATATCAGTATTGTCTATATTCAAATAGGTAAGAACACATACCCGAATTTTCTTATACTCAGAAATGGCTTTCTTGCAAAGCGCCTTCTCCTCATCAGTCATATTCTTAGGCTGGATTTCCATATCCAGACGACCACTCATCGCCACATCAATACGATACTTCAAGGAAGTGGTACGGAAGACAGTATGATTAGGAACCGCAGAGATATGGCTTGCCATAGCGATGGCTGGAAAGAAATAGCTGGTTCCCCAGTTGGCTCTACCACCACCACTCGCTCAGCACTGGATAACTACATCTTTATATTTGGCACGAATACGGTCGGAGTGCAGTAGAGAGATTTTCTTCTGTTTTCGAATGCAAAAATATAAAAAAGAGCAATACATACCAATACTTTTTTGATTTATTTTCAGGAGAAAGCAGAAAAGGGCAAGAAATTGATAAATAAAGCAAAGAAAAATCAATAGGAAAGAGATGCGAAATCATCTCTTGAGAAGATTTATGAAAAAAAGTTTGTGCATTTCAGATAATAATACTAATTTTGTCCACGAATACAAGATATAAAAGCAATAGAAATAAACAGGGTATTAAAGATAAGAACATAATCAAACAATATGAAACTCAAAATTCATTTCAACCATAAGGAGGAACTCTGGAACTCCTGGTCTCATGCCGGAGGCATCCTGCTGGGTGTCATCGTGGGCATCATCTTCCTCTATTGGTGTTTCACTCAGCACAATGGTTGGGCCACAGCGGGCATCATCCTCTATCTTTTCGGTATGCTCATGTCATACATCGCTTCCACCACCTATCATGCCATTTCTGCCTGGAGCAAGTGGAAGGAACGTCTGCGCAAATGGGATCATGCCGCCATCTACTGGCATATTGCCGGTTCCTACTCCCCTATCACGCTCATAGCCATGCGCGAACAGGGTTACTGGGGATGGAGCCTTTTTATCTTTATCTGGGCTTGCGCCATTGCCGGAACCGTCATGAGTTTTGCCAAGCTCAAGGACCACAGCAACTTAGAGACGCTCTGCTTTGTCGGCATGGGTCTCTCTGTTCTCGTTGCCTTCAAGCCTCTTATCGATTCTGTTTCCCCAGCCACAGTCTGGTGGATTATTGCAGAAGGTATTTGCTACATCACGGGTGCTGTATTTTACAGTATCAACAAGAAGAAATACATGCATTCCGTGTTCCATTTCTTTGTACTGGCAGGTAGTGTCTGCCACATCATCGCCGTTTGGGACATTCTCATGAAATATATCTAAACAACTTAAGAATAAGGATCAAGGCATCGGAAAGTTTTTCGCTTTCTGATGCCTTTACTTTTTTATAATGCTCTATATTACAAGACATTCATCCATATCATACTCTTCTTATAATATAATAAGGTGGGATTGTTAACAATACGTTAAAGTATGAAAATAATTGCCCCAAAGTTTGGAACTTATCGCAGAAAAGCATACCTTTGCAGTGTTCTATTGAAGTAGTACACTAAAACATTAAAGATTATGATACAGATTAAAGACATTGATTTCAGATACCCAGGTAGCAAGCACCTTGTATTTAGAGATTTTTCTTTGGAACTCAAGGAGAACAACATTTATGGCTTGCTCGGTAAGAACGGTACAGGCAAGAGCACCCTGCTCTACCTCATCAGCGGATTGCTCCGCCAGCAACAAGGTACCGTTCTCGTGGATGGCATTTCGGCACAAGATCGCAAAGCCGAGATGCTGAAGGACATCTTCATGGTGCCCGAAGAGTTTGAACTGCCCAACGTTTCCCTCGCCACCTACGTGAAGATGAACCAGGGGTTCTACCCTAACTTCTCGCAGGAAGTATTGGACCGTTGCCTCAAGGATTTTGATTTACCACTCTCTCTCAAGTTGAACGAACTCTCGATGGGACAGAAGAAGAAGGTATTCATGAGTTTCGCACTCGCCACGGGTACCCGCTTTCTTCTGATGGACGAGCCAACCAATGGTCTCGACATCCCATCGAAGAGCCAGTTCCGTAAGGTCATCGCCAACAACATGACGGAAGACCGCACCCTCATCATCTCTACCCATCAGGTGCACGATGTAGAGTCGTTGCTCGACCACATCATCATCATGAATCAGAGCCAGCTCCTGCTCGATGCATCGGTTTCAGACATCTGCGAAAAATACACCTTCGAGTACCGCAACCCACAGGAGATGGACGACACCGTGCTCTACGCCGAGCCAACCCTGCAGGGCAATGCCGCCATCTGCAAGCGTCAGGAGGGAAAACAGGAAACACAGATGAACCTGGAGTTGCTCTTCAATGCAGTAATTAATGGAAAATTAAACGATTAAAAATTAGACGATTATGAAAAAGAATTTCGATTTACATAGATTAAGCATGGTACTTCGTTGGGATATTCTCACCAACTGGCAGCGTCATCTTGGAGCTACAGCAGGTCTCGCCATCTGCATTTCCATCTATTGTGTATTGCGACTTTTTAGCATGAGATATTGGCTTAACTCAACCGATGTAGAGCTGGCTGGTCATCAATACCAGGTAAGTGTTTGCATGTTCTTTTCTGTAATAGCATTCATCGCGTTCTACGTCTTGGCAAGTTGTATATTCAATAACATGAAGACTAAATTGCAAAGAGAGAGTTTCCTGATGCTTCCTGCTTGTAATCTAGAGAAGTTTGTGGCCCGATTACTCATGATGAGTATCGGTGTTCTGGTTCAACTTTTTGCAGCAGTAATCTTGGCCGATGTTATACAGTTCATCTTTAGTTTCATCATCACTCCAGATTTTCATATCAGCATCACCTGGGCTGTGCTCAGCCATATTATTCCCACAATTCAACCTTTCGACAACGACTGGCTGAAATGGATTACCCTCTATTCATTCATACTATTTTCCCATTCTTTCGCAACACTTGGCGGAACATTCTATCGCAAGTTGCCTGTATTGCTAACAGCTTGCACGGGCATTCTTCTTAGTATGATTTTGGGATACATAATCAACAAATTAGGAGAAGCTGGAGTTTTTGATTTCTTCAGTCATATTAACTTCAGCAATGGTTCCACAGCTGACTATTGTATAACAATTACAGCATCCTTTGTTTTCCTTGCTTTGGCTGCCTTCAACTATTGGGCATCCTACAAGTTCTTCACCCGTATGCAGGTTATCTGCAACAAGTGGATCAACATCTAAGAATTAAAATTTGAAGATTATGATTTTCAGTAACGATAAAGCAATATACGTACAGATAGCCGAGCGACTGAGCGATGAGATTCTGGCGGGCAAGTACAAGGAAGACGAGCGAATACCGAGCGTCAGGGAATACGCCGTGCTGCTGGAGGTAAATGCCAACACAACCGTGAAGGCATACGACCTGCTTGCCACCGATGAGATCATCTACAACAAGCGAGGCCTGGGCTACTTTGTTTCCGCTGGAGCCAAGAAGCAGATCAAGAAGACCCGCAAAAAGGAGTTTATGAAAGAAAGACTCCCGGAACTCGCCCGACAAATGCAGCTTCTCGATATCTCCATCGATGAAGTGAAGGAAGAGTTGGAGAAGAATCTCAAAAAGATAAAGATATGATGACACTATTCATTTTCAAAAGCATATTTTTAACTACTATCTTTGCCTTATATATAATAAGGTGGATATAATCACGTTTTTAAAAAAGAGCTACGCTTGCAACTTTCAGAAGGTTGCAAGCGTCTAACGTTTAAAATTCATATCAATAAACAAACGTATTATATGTCATTAATTCATCTAAAAGACGTCAACAAGACCTATCAGGGTGCTCAGCCACTCCATGTACTGAAGGGCATCGACCTCGACATCGAACGTGGCGAGTTCGTCAGCATCATGGGTACTTCCGGCTCGGGAAAATCCACCTTATTAAATATACTGGGTATTCTCGACAACTACGATACGGGCGAATACCGACTCAATGATGTGCTCATCAAAGACCTCTCGGAAACCCGTGCTGCCGAATACCGCAACAAGATGATTGGCTTCATCTTCCAGTCGTTCAACCTCATCTCGTTCAAGACGGCGGTGGAAAACGTGGAGCTTCCACTCTTCTACCAGGGCGTGAGCCGCAAGAAGCGCCACGAACTGGCGATGGAATATCTCGACAAGTTAGGCTTGAAACAATGGGCCAACCATTATCCCAACGAGATGTCGGGAGGACAGAAGCAGCGTGTAGCCATCGCCCGTGCCCTCATCACCAAACCCGAAATCATCCTTGCCGATGAGCCTACCGGAGCTCTCGACTCCAAAACGAGCGTGGAAGTGATGGACCTGCTGAAGGAACTGCACCAGAAAGAGGGAATGACTATCGTGGTGGTAACCCACGAAAGCGGTGTTGCCAACGAGACCGATAAGGTTATCCATATCAAGGACGGACTCATCGGAAGCATCGAAGACAACAGAGACCATCATCTCGTATCGAAAGACTACGTGAAATAACTTTGAACTTGGAACATGAGAGAATTAATCAAAGAAATATGGAGCACGTCGAAGCGCAACAAGCTCCGCACTTCGCTCACGGGATTTGCCGTTGCCTGGGGTATCTTCATGCTGATATTCCTGCTGGGCGCCGGCAACGGACTGATTAATGCCCAGTTGCAGCAAAGCACCCGATTCCTTGCCAACTCCATGCGAGTATTCCCGGGCGAAACCTCCAAGGCTTACAAGGGACTGAAGGAAGGCAGAAGCATCACGCTCAACGACAGGGACATCCTCATCAGCAACCAGACCTACGGCCAGTACGTGGATGATGTGGGTGGAAGACTGGAACAGTATAACGTGAACATCAACTACGGCGATAATTATGTGGCAAGCCAGTCGTTGGTGGGTGTGGCTCCTACACATCCCAAAATCGACAAGACGGAGCTGATTGCCGGACGATTCATCAACGAAATCGATATGAAGGACCAGCGCAAGAATGTGGTGCTGAGCCGAAGCCAGGCCAAGGAACTCTGCAAAGACTACCGTTCGCTGGTAGGCAAGAACGTAAAGATCAGCAACCTCAACTTCCAGGTGGTAGGAATCTACAAGGATGATGAATCGCGCAACAATACCGAAGCCTTCATCGCCTACTCCACCATAAAGACCATCTATGCCAAGGGCGATGATGCAGGAAGTCTGGAGTTCACCATCAAGAACCTGAAGACCCAGGAAGATAACGAGCAGTTTGAGAAGAACTATCGTGCCAGCATCAACAACAACCACCAGGCTGCCCCTGATGACGATCGCACCATCTGGCTCTGGAACCGATACATGGACAATATCCAGATGAACCAGGGAATCGCCATCATGCAGACGGCACTCTGGATAGTGGGTCTGTTCACCCTGCTGAGCGGCATCGTGGGCGTAAGCAACATCATGCTCATCACCGTGAAGGAGCGAACCCGAGAGTTTGGTGTAAGAAAAGCCATCGGCGCCAAACCTTGGTCGATACTGAAGCTCATCATCACCGAGAGCATCATCATCACCTCGTTCTTCGGCTACATCGGAATGGTCTGCGGCGTGGCAGCAAACGAAATCATGGACGCAACCATCGGCCACACCACCGTAGATACCGGACTGTTTAAAGCCGCCATGTTTGTGAACCCTACGGTGGGCCTCGGCACCTGCATCGGTGCTACCATCGCCATCGTCATCGCAGGCACTATCGCCGGACTCATCCCAGCTATCAAGGCTGCAAGAATCCGACCGATAGAAGCGCTGAGAGCAGAGTAGTGATTAGTGATTAATGGGGCTTACACCTTATTATATATAGACTATAAATATAGACTAGGCTATGCGATTAGATTTAGATACATATAAAGAGATTCTCGATACCATCACGAGGAACAAAAGCCGCAGTCTGCTTACGGGCTTCGGCGTGTTCTGGGGCGTGTTCATGCTCATCGCCCTGATGGGTGGCGGACAGGGACTGAAGGAGATGCTGCAAAACAACTTCGCAGGCTTCGCCACCAACACCGCCATCATCTGGGCGCAGAACACCACCAAGCCCTACAAGGGGTTCAACAAGGGGCGCTCCTGGCAGATGGAAGAGAAAGACCTGGAGCGACTGCGGCACAGGGTGCCCGAACTCGATGTCATTACCCCGCTGCTCTTCGGAGGTAACAAGTCGGTGGTGTTTGGCGACAAGAAATTCAGCGGCAGCACGCAGGGCGTGAATCCCGACTACGCCCAGGTTTCCGTGCCTAAAATGTTTTACGGCAGATACATCAACGAGATGGATGTTCGCCACCAGCGCAAGGTTTGCGTCATCGGCAAACAGATTTACAAGACCCTCTTCCCTGGCGGCGGCGACCCGTGCGGCAAGAGCGTGCGAGTGGATTCCACCTATTACACAGTGGTAGGTGTGGATTACCGCTCGGGAAATGGCGTGAACTTCGGCGGTAGAGCCGACGAAACCATCACCATTCCGCAAACCGTGCTCCGCACCGCCTACAACCGCGGAACCGCCATCGACATCATCGCCACCACCGGTAAGCCGGGCGTGGTAATGAGCAGCATCGCCCAGCGAATGCGTGAAACCATAGCCAGAGCCCACAATATCGACCCTTCAGATGAAAAAGGAATCATGGTGTTCAATACGGAGGTGCTCTTCCAGATGCTCGACAATCTGTTTAAGGGTGTCAACTTCCTCATCTGGCTGGTAGGTATCGGCACCCTTCTCGCCGGCGCCATCGGAGTTTCCAACATCATGATGGTAACGGTGAAGGAGCGAACCACCGAGATAGGCATTCGCCGAGCCATCGGCGCCACGCCGAAGATGATTCTCTCGCAAATCATCTCAGAGAGTATTCTCCTCACCCTGGTGGCAGGCATGAGCGGTATCATCTTCGGAGTAGCCATCCTGCAGATGCTGGAAATGGCAAACACCACGGATGGCATTCTCACCGCCCATTTCCAGGTAGATTTCTGGACGGCCATCTCTTCAGCCATCCTCATCTGCATCCTTGGCGGACTTGCCGGACTTGCCCCAGCCTGGCGAGCCATGAGCATCAAGCCGGTAGATGCCATGAGAGACGAATAAAAGAAAATATAAGATATAAAAGATATGAAAAAGTATTCAAAGTTGATTGTTGCGGCAATCGTCGCCTTGATTTTCATCGGAACCTTTGTGTTCCTTTATGAGAAATCACAGCCTAAACCTGTGGAATATACCGAGTTTACCCCAAAGATGGGCGATGTGTTGAAAACCACGGTGATTACGGGTAAGATAGAGCCTCGCAACGAGGTGAACGTTAAGCCTCAGATTAGCGGTATCATCACCGAAATCTGCAAGCAGGCAGGCGACTTCGTGCAGGCAGGCGAGGTAATCGCCAAGGTAAAGGTGATTCCGGATATGGGACAGCTCAGTTCGGCGCAGGCTCGTGTGCGCCTTGCCGAAATAAACCTGAAGCAGGCACAGGTAAACTATGGTCGCGAGGAACAGCTCTACAAGAAGCAGCTGGTCAGCGCCGATGAGTTTGACAAAGTGAAACAGTCGTTGCAACAGGCAAAGGAGGAGAAGGTTGCCGCCCTTGATGCGCTCGAAGTGGTTCGTGATGGTGTTTCCAAGAGCAACGCCAGCGCCTCTTCCACCCTCATCCGTTCTACCATTTCGGGAGTTATCCTCGATATTCCTGTCAAGGTGGGTAACTCCGTGATTCTTGCCAACACCTTCAATGACGGTACTACCATCGCCAGTGTAGCTAACATGAACGACCTGATTTTCCGTGGCAATATTGACGAGACGGAGGTGGGCAATCTCGTAGTGGGAATGCCGATGAAGATTACCATTGGTGCCCTGCAGGATCTCAAGTTTGATGCAGATTTGGAATACATCTCTCCAAAGGCTGTTGAAAACAATGGAGCCAACCAGTTTGAGGTGAAGGCAGCCGTCCGTTCTGTGAAGGGTGGAAAGATTCGTTCCGGCTATAGTGCCAATGCCGAAATCGTTCTCTCCAAGGCAACCCATGTACTCACCATACCGGAAAGTGCCATCGAGTTCAGCGGCGACTCCACCTTCGTATATATTATAAAAGGTAGCAATAAGGATAAGACCTATGAACGCACCCAGGTAACTACAGGCTTGAGTGATGGCGTGAATATAGAAATCAGAAAGGGTCTGTCGCTGAAAGATAAGGTACGCGGTCCACAAATCGTAGCTGACAGCAAGGAAGAATAAGGCAAATTGAGTAAATATGCTATCAAACTCATGCTTTTAACATCATTTGCCTTAAAAAACTTGGAAGTTATTGAAATAAAACGTATCTTTGTGTCATCTACCAGTTAGAATATATTCTACTGATAGTGAGTGAATTAATTAACAATATTAACATCAAAAACAAAAGCATTATGAAAAAATATGTATGTGATGTTTGTGGCTGGGTTTATGACCCAGAAGTAGGTGACCCAGAGGGAGGAATCGCTCCAGGTACAGCATTTGAAGATATTCCAGATGATTGGGTTTGCCCACTTTGCGGAGTAGGAAAAGACGAGTTTAGTCCTGTTGAGGAATAAACCTGAATATCCAGACCGGACAGAATCCTATCATCCTGTCCCGGTTAGCTTTTTATCATTCAATTTGGTCATCAATTAATATTAAGGAGGAATCATTATGACTAAGATTAGAGAAATCTACCGCTGCCAGATTTGCGGCAACGTGGTAGAAGTAGTAAACCCAGGAGCCGTGCTCAGTTGCTGCGGCGAGCCAATGAAGCTCATGAAAGAAAACACCAGTGATGGTGCCAAGGAGAAACATGTGCCTGTGATAGAACCTATCGAGGGCGGATATCGTGTAACGGTAGGAAGCGTAGAACATCCGATGCTTCCAGAGCATTACATCCAGTGGATAGAGTTGCTCACCCCTACAGATGTGCTTCGTCACGAGTTGAAGCCAGGCGAAAAGCCTGAAGCTATCTTCCTGACCAACGCAGAAGCCAAGGATGTTGTGGCTCGCGAATACTGCAACCTTCATGGTCTGTGGAAAGGGGAAATCTAAAGAATATAATTATCCGGGAGGGTGTGTCTCTATACTTTAGACACACCCTCCTGCTTTTTTATCCATTTCATCAAGCAACTTTTCTCTAAAAACCTTGGAACATATTGAAATAATTCGTATATTTGCACCTGGTAATGCCAAAAACCTAATTTTAAATCATAAAAATGCGTTTAAACAGAAAACGTATTAAGCATACAATTTTAATTATTAACATTTAAATTACATCACTGAGCCCACTTTAAAAAGGGGGCATATTTTGAATCCAGCATGACCAGTGTGGTCATTCTGAGTGAAACATAGCAATTGGCTCCGCTGGTGAATATCTTTCGAGAAATTGCCATGAAAGAGCCGAAAGCTTCTCTGATAGGCCCGAAAAGGGCAAATATCGATCTTTGAAATGTTGAAATCTGGAATATTACCATCCTTCGGAGG
>NZ_SGVY01000068.1 GCF_004535825.1 Segatella hominis
TTTGCTTGTCTTCTTTTCGCAACACTAAGGTAAGTGAAAATTCTGACATGGCAAAATCCTGGGCAACTTTTTGTTGCTCAGGCACTTATAAATAATGTTAAACTATAGTGTTGCGGAATTAAGGTTGAATAAAATCTAAATCAAAAGTGCTATTTACATACTCTTCACCATACATAAGGGACATGACCGACTTCATCGTCGGAACAAGGAAGAAGAAAGCAAGTACCAATATCAAGATATGCTTCACACTAAATTTCTTAGTAAATACATATACAGCATATATCGCAAGTGGTATTGTGAAATACATGATTTTAATTTCTGCTACCATTGCTATGAACATCTCAATTGCAATCAATAGAAAAAAATATAATTTGCTTAATCGACCTATAAAATATTCTTTTGAAAGCAACATTGCACAAAATAGGTAAAATACAAAGAGTTCATTATTACCCATAAAAGTACCACCGATAAAATCTGCAACTTTCCTTTCTACATAAAACTGAAAAACTACCATAAAGGTATTTATCCAAAAGAACCAAACAATCATTTTTTTACACTTCACTACATCTGTATAGTTGAAGAATTTATATACCATCATAAATAGCAGCAAATATCTAACAACCATACGAAATCCCCAAACGATAGATATCGGAGGCATCATATTCACAATTGCTATTACCGTACTGCCAACAAGCAATATGGCAAATAGCCTTACCACCCAAACGCCAACCGCTCGACTTACCGCTTTAATGTCGTGTTTTCGAGAAAATGCCAAATAGAACAACAAAATATCAGAAATAATGGGTACAAATTCACTCTTAAATAAATAAGTTTGAATAACTCCATTTAGCAATACCAAATACAATATGATATAAAGAATTTTCTTTGCTTTCATTTTTATCTTTATTTAATTCTTCCACCAACCAAAAAAACTAAGACCCGAGGTGCATATCGTTTCATCACATAATAAACAATGACACATTCTACGACCTTAGCCACAAACAAGAACTCATAGTTTAAGAATGAGCCTATATAGGGAACAGTCTCCAACATATAGCCAATATTCTTATTTACAAACCACAAAATCAGCGTATTTCCAAAAGCATATATAAAAAAGCTCGTCTCTCCCCAGCGGGCGACAAGGCTTGCCCCTCTATTTGGATAACTTGCTATCTTATATGCAAGCACAAAAACAAAAGCTACGCCACACATCAAGAGCAAACTATTAAGACTATTCAAGTCATAACCATACAACCCACCTATCGTTTGAAGAATCACAAGCAATGGCCACAATATAAGCCAAATAGCTTTATACTTATCAAGCCATTCAAACACATGTATTTGATGAATACTAAAAAATGCGCCTATGTGGAAAAACGTTATGGCTGCCAAGCTAAAACCAACAAATGGAAAACCTAACTTAAACACATTCAGTATAATCAGAATCGGGAAAATCCACCATTTTAACCTTTTAATGATATGATAGCTTACTATGGAGCAAATCATCATCATCATCAAATCCCTCATAAACCACAAGACACCAGCTACAGGCGAGACGATTACAGGATATTCATAACCCAAAGTAGATGTAGCAGTTATTCCATCGCCATGAGCCCAAAGGATCTCCATTAAATCCCAAGGCATTACAGTACCGATTGTTCTACTCTTGTAATAAGAATAACCATAGCCTAAAAACAATGCGATAAAATTCCAGATAATATATGGAACAAGCAGAGAACGTACCTTCTTGCCTATTTTCTTTTTATAGACCGTCCACCCAAACTCTTCCTTTCCTGCAAAGAACAGATAACCAGACATCAGGAAAAAAACTGGTACAGCAACCTGTACTATTGGAGCATTCACATAATGGGCCAAACAATATGTAAAATCATCAGAACTGTCTGGCGCAGCCGTATGAAGCAATACCACCAATGCAGCCAGTGGAAAACGTAGTAAGTCAAATGCAAAGCTCTCTTGACTATTTCTTTCTATTATCATGCTTACGAAATACCGTTAATATCAATATTTATATGTTTATAGCTTTCAATGGGCTCTTGCAGTTTCCAAAAGCCTTCATGCCAGTAATTTTCAGTTTTCAGCCAAGGAGTCTTTTTGAAAAAGAGGAAATGTAAATAAGGGAGTGAGCGTTTCTTAAAGTCAGCAATCCTATTATTCATTACATCATAAATCCATTGCTCTCCATCCTTTGGCTGAGGACTAGTCCAATATTCATGAAGCAATACTTTTTTATGGAATACAGGATTTAGAAAGTCTAAAACTTTAAAATAATGAACGCCAAAAGGACGACACAAATACTTATAGATTCTTCGAATTGTACGGATATGAGGGCACACTAAGTCAGACCATTCACCCTCATCAAGAGAAATCGGCTTTTCATTTGTAATTTTCCTCTTCCAATCTTCAATTTTAAAACAAAGATTGCGATAATAATCGTTGTTGCGACAAAAGCAACAATGAGCTGCTATATGATAGTTATGGGTAGTAATGACATCATAACGTTCCATATTACTATCATTAATAATCATACTTAGATTTCCATATACCAAATCTAAATCGCCCATTCCCCAAAAATCATAGTCTCTCAATTCTTCTTGATGAATGAAACCAATGAAAGGCTTTAAATCTGTCAATTTATAAGGATGAGGATTCTCATAACTTATTTCCAGTTTTTCACTTAATAACTGACAATAATCTTCATATGAGCATTGATGAAAAATAGTATTTTTATATCTGTGTTTAGGTAATGGACAATCCGTATAGAAGATAAAATCTACCATCGGATTCCTACCACAAGAATAGAAATACAGCTCTATCCATTCTGGCCATTTGCCAAAATATGGAATTATTTGTGCCACTTTATATTTCATAATTATTTTGCTCCCCACAAAAGGGTTCTACATAAATTAATTTTCATTGTTATTTCTATTATTATATAACAGAGCAATGTCATTACAATTGCTACAGCAAAAGAAGTGGCGATTCCCATGAAATCATTATTCAATCTTATCACTCTGTTCAACGCTGCTTCTACCAGTAAGGATTGCAGCATATAAATTTGCAATGTTCTTCTCCCAACACTCTGTATTATATGGTTATAAGCAAAACAACCTAATTGCTTCTTTCGTCCTACCCAAATCAACGCTATGCTTATACAAACACCAGCAACTAAACGAATAATAAAAATATACCAATCCCCATATTGGAGCATATGGCTAAAAGAGCACTCGAAATAGTTGTTCTGGCTTGTAGCAAATGGCAAACATGAAAGAAAACATATAATCAGCATTACTATACTATAAATACTTATTTTGTTTATGAATTTCTTAACCCATGTTCCAGCTCCGAACAAGGTATAGGAATAAAGCGATAGAGAGGATATTTCTGCTAAAGGCATATTCCCTTGTACAATTAAATTTATAAGAACAAGAATTATAGATCCTACCAGTAATCGGCTACATGGATGCTTAAAATATTGCAATGCCTGCCACAAAATATAAGTAACAAGATAAGCTTTGACAAACCAAAGGAACGAATGGGACCAATTATTTAAATATACATACACATTTGCTTCTATTCCATCGTGCAATAAATGTTCAAAACCTAAATAAAATGTAGTCAGAATAATTGTCCATACAGTATATGGTATAACAAAACGCTTCACAAGTCCCAACCAAAATCTTTTACACATAGTTTTGTCTTTAACTAAGCCTCCACTGATGACTAAAAACAAAGGAATGTGAACAAAATAAATTATACTATTAATTTTATTTGCCCCCCCATTTTGTATACAATTACTTAACGTATGCCCTACTATAACTAAATATATAGCAAAAGCCTTAAGAATGTCAATCCATGGATTACGCTGATTAGCTGTCTCTTTCATCACACATTAGCAATTATTTCCCTCAACTTCTTCTCCAAAGTCTCATAATATCCCCAAATAACATCCTCAGCCCCATCTACGAATCGCTTTTGGCAAGCAAAGTCCATATACTTTTTCTCATCGGAGTTAAGTTCGGAAACAAGTTTTATGGCATCAATATTTTCTTTACCCATATCAACGAATATAATTGCCTCTTGATTTAGCACATCAGGTTCAGGACAATTATCTCCTCCATTATATATAGGTACACAACCTGCATGAATGGCTTCCATCAATTTTTCTGTAACATATCCATCATAATTTGTGTTTTCTGGAGTTATATTAAATCGATAATGTCTAAGATATTCCAACTTATTATCACCATAGACAGTTTTCAGCTCATCATTGTTATGAAATAACCTTCCATCACAATCTACTTTTCCTATTTTTGACAATTGGTTATAAATCAATTTTCGTCCTATGTCATCATGACTTGAAAGAAATGCAGCAAATTTCCGATTATGAAAACTATGATTAGCTTGAGAATTCATATCACTAACCTTATGTTTTATATCTTCGAATGTATCTGTTGGCGAAAATACATTCCAAGTAAGCCAAAATGGAATCCTTAGATATTGCGTATGGTCAATATAATCAAATCCTATTGACAAATCAATTTTGGGATCATCTACAAACTGATGAAGCCATTTTTCCATTCCTCTTTTATGTAAATTCTCACGTGCTTGAAATATGCGTATATCACTATTGTCAAACATTCTAAGCCACATAGGAGCAAATATGCTATATAATCCCACTTTAAGATTAGGCTTTTCTTTTAAAAGACCTCGTTTTTCAATAAAATCGATATACCACATATCTTGAGGCCAGAAATTGCACCAATTATACATATGTACTTGATGTCCTTTAGTGGCAGAAGCAGCCAACTTACGACGCTCAACTATCTTAGTCCAATAATTATATTTATCTATTATCTTATCTATCATAATCTGTTTATTTATACTGGCAATTGTGTTAATCCTATCATTCTAAACAACTTACGTAGCACACGCTTTGACAAGCTATTCGTATGCACCAAATCATAGACAAATCTTTTAAAATCAGAATGATGTTTTCTATATTTTTTAAAAAACTTATCATGTAATTCATGTTTTTTTGCAGCTACGTTCCAAGACTGATTTGACTGTAAAGCAGCTTTTACATCCACTTTTGACATTTTTGCATGGACACAATTCAAGGCAAGCTCTCCTTGTTTTGAATTTACAAGCACCAAAGAAGTTCCCTTGTCATCGTCCATCCCTATATCAAATTTTGAGATGCCCCAAAAATCAGCAATCGTTATATCACTACTTGATTTACCACTTTTAAATGGACAATTATAGCAAGATGGACGCAAACATATATCATTCAAGAATGCTACCATATAACCATCATCATCCTTTAGTGAGGACAAAACGGAACTTATTTTGCCTTCAGCCGAGGCTTCGGCAAAAGTAAGAACAAAACGGTACTTCCGCCATCCATCGGTTTTATCTCTAAACTTCACATCCTTTAACAAGGATGAAATGTTTAGAGAAGAATTCAAAACGGTACTTCCGCCATGAGCCGCCTTAAAGGCGGCAATTTGCTTATCAACATACCATTTCCACACTCCAGGGCTCGGAACTCCATGACAAATAAAATCCACTGTAAGCAAGTTAGCATAGTCTTTTTTCAAGAAACTCTTTAAACCAGCTATCTGGCATGGTGTTCCTGAAAACAAAACATGAGAACCATTCCTCAAAGATTTTTCTGCCTGCAAATAAGTTTGCCCTATATCACTCTGTACATATTTACTTCCTCTTAGTTTACCCAATTCGCCCATAGACATGATCGCCTCATGCCTAACATGCCATTCAGAATCAAAAGATGCCCCATACACAACACCATTATCATTGATTACATATTCTGCAAGCATCGTGAAGATTCCACCAGAACTACTGTTCATTCTAACATGCTCATTAGGATTCATGGCAGCATAAGCAACCTGAGGTTTTTGGGGCTTATCTTGATGAAGAACCGGACAAACCTTTTCACATAATCTACAATTTATGCAAACGTCTTTATTTACCATGGGATAAAAGAATCCTTCTTCATCCTCACTCAAAGAAATACAATGTTTGGGGCATCGTTGCACACAAGCAGAACAACCACAGCAAAGTTCCTTTCTCTCTATCTCAATCATATTTCAAAGCTTTTTCTAGAAATTCTTTGGAACAAGAAATCATTTTTTCCATTTGCTGATTAACCTTATCCCAATCAATCGTTCGCTTCCAATCCACCTCTTCAAAATGCATATCAGAATGAACCAAGCGATCTTCACACCCAAATAAGTGCAAGATATTTAGAATTCGTGAGTTCCCACGTTCTTTATTTTCAAAGACCCAAAACGGCTTATTAAAAATGATACTAAACACAGTTGCATGAAAAGAATCAGTCATCACATAGCTTGCATCTCTAAATCCGGCAAGCCATTGTTCAACAGAATATCCCTGTCCTCCTGCAATTACGTCAGTATTTGTCTTAGGATTAATAACAGAATATTGCCCTAAGCCCTGCCCCAAACAAAATTCATCTATCATTTTTTTCTTTTGAGTATCCTGATTCAAAATATATGTTAGCACCCCATGCCTCATAGGCTCATACTTCGCTATTTGTAAATAAAGTTGCCTTGGCAATAAAAATGTTGGGTCAAGAACAACTTTAGGATGCTGATTCAGATGCACATTGTCGTGCAGTAATTTTACTCCACTTTCTTCACGTAGAGAAATTGCCTGAAATGTATTGAGTTGCTTTTCTATAAAAGTTGTTTGTCCTGCATTAAACTCCCATTCATCAGTACCAAAAGATGGAGCATAAGCAATCTTTAAAGAATTTTGTGGTGCAAAGCCCAAAAAGGCATCGTTTACAGAACGAGAATACTTTCCTCGCCATATTTGATCAGAACCAGTAATATAAGCATCAATGTGGTGAGACTTACAAAAGCTGATAACTTGTTCTGTGTTTCTTAATTTGGGCGAACAGGATTTTATGTATAATTTTACAAAATTTCGAAAATTCTTTGTCTTATAATAGATACCAGAATTCGTTTTTTTCTCAAACGCATAAACGAAGTATCCTAAACCAACTTTTTCAAGTTCACACTTTGTTTTATCAATAATTCGCTTTGCTAAGGACGGTTCTGAAGTATTTTCACGTTGGAGAAAAAAAACTTCATGTCCCATGTTGCGCAATGTTTCCATCAAAGCATAACATTGTAAATAGCCTCCGTAATTATACGAAAGCGGTAATGATATTATTGCTATTTTCATGTTATCTACTAACTTGTTTTAAGTTTATGGTTATTTCTTCCAATCGCTCTTGCTTGAAAGCAAGTTGTTGTTTTAAAAGAATGTATTTCTTATTTTCTGCTTTCGTCTCCCATTTTTTATATGCTTCTTCTGCACGCACTTCTGTTCTTTCTTTTAGAGTATAATATCTATTAAAACAAAATATACTAAAAGTTACCCCAACACCTCCTAATGATATTGTCCATGTAGCAACTATTTTAAACCATACAAGTACAACTATTGAAAAAAAAGACAAAAAAATCAATATGCCACAGACAAGCCATAAAAAAGGAGAATAGTTTCTGAAGCATTTATACCTTAAAGACTCCAATGGAGCTAATTCGGCCTCTAATAGCCCAATTTCTTCATTCAAAGAATCTCTTTCCTTATACCATTGATTTAGTTGTTCTGCTTGTGAAGCTGAAGCTTTTGCAGCCTCCTCACTCTTTTTTATTTTTTCCAAATCATTTCTATGCTTCTGCAAATTTGCTTCTAAATCTTGTTTTTCAGAAGACAATGCTGAAATTTGTTTATCCTTGTCATTATTTTGCCCTTTAAGGTTGTCTACAAGTATATTTATCTTTTCTATTTCAGAATCTTTCTGTATTGTTGCTTGCTTCAATTCTTCATTGTCTTTCTGAACTTTCGCCAAAGACGCATTGTAAAACTGATTATCAGCCTCAACCGATTCTGTTATTAACTTTGCAAATGCAGAATCCTGCGGATTCAGATTGGATTCAACCGTAGAAATTACATTTTTAGCTCTTCGATACAAATGCCCAATAAAATCTTTATAAACCTTAGGGTCGAAATTATCCTTCGTTTTATTAAAAAAACGAGCTACTTCTGCTAATTTATACCTGACATTGGAACGATGAAGTTCCAAGCATCTTGCCATCGTCTCTGTTAATACACAATTAGAAATATCTATAGGCTTAGAATAATGCATCCACAAGTCAAGTACAACCTTTCCTGTACTTATCATATAGCTTTCACCCTTATTCTGCGTTTTACAAAAAGTTATAAGGTCTATATTGTTTGTCAAGAAAAAAACATTTTCTGTATCGTTTTTCTCTTTTCGACGACGTTTAACGAAATCATTTAGATAAAGATCATGTATCTCTCTATAGTTATCACGAGAATAGGATTCAGGCTTCTTACTTCTAAATTCGCCTAAAAGTTTCGTAACGTGCTTGCCTTTATATTCTGCAACTACACTTTGCTTTTCCGAAGGCGACATAACAGGAAATATCTGAATTCCTATTCTTGCTAAAATCGAATCAATATTTAAACGGATTTGTGCAATCTGATTAGACTCTAACTCTTTTCTTTCACAAGCAGAAGCGATATCAGTCAAAGGATTAGCTCCATTCTGTTCAACAGACTTTAAAATATATGTTACCTCATCAATTGTCAATGGATTTACTCTAAGGATTCCGCCTGAATTTTTGATAATCGTAAAAACTTCTTTGGAATAAGTTTCACGCATGGGAGTTGATAAATCCAACAATCCTAATATTATAGATGTGTCAAGATAAAACTCTGCTTTCACACCATTTTCGGAATCCTCAACCAAAGGCTTTTCGCTTTTTAGAAAAGCAACAATAATGGAACTCCAGAACAACTGGTTAACAATATTGTACAATTCTAAATTTGAATTATGGAGATATTGAAGAAAGAAAATAAGTGTTGCATATTTATCATCAACACGAGTCTTGTCCTCACCATCAAAATAGCCTAAAATATCATCTGTATTATCTGATATGAATTGTAAGAACGAGATGCCATCATCCTTACATCCCTGGCTTTCTATAAACAATTTATATTCACGCTCTATTGTCTCCAAATTGTCAGAAAAGTAATGTTCTTCCTTTTCTATGTTTAGCTCGTCATCGCTAAAAAGAGCTTTATTTATATAGAAACTCTGACCGCCCTCATATATAACCAACTGCAGATTTTCATCTTTCTGCATGCTTATCTTAGTTATTGATTTCGCTATGACTATCGTAGGAATATGAATGCCGAACTTTTCATCTATATACTCAGCGACCTTATCTGCCGAACTATACGTGTCGGATTCTACTTTTCCCGAAAATATCTTAACCAGTGCGTAACGTATAATAGGAAAATATATATCAGAATACAGTCCCTTAGTTTTGTTGGAATAAAGTGCCGATACTAAAGCATAATTTGATTTTTGCATAATATATTTCTGTCATTTAATAATGAATAAACTTATGTGCCATTCTCCACATACTCATTCGTAACATAAAGAAGCCTATTTTCCATTTCAAGCTCTTCAATGCCGAAATCTGTTGTTTATACATGCACAATCCTTCCCTTGTTTCTTCTTGCGTCAAGACATCGTATATAAATCCTTCCGTAAAGATTCCAAAAGAAACTTTCTCTATAATGCTATTGGCATCTGCTACATGAAGCAACTCCTGTAGCTTATCCCGAAACCGCAAACGCATCTCGTATGTCTTACGTGTGAAATGACGAGTTATAGAAGTGTCATTTGCCACATAATGATAAAACGCCATTGGAAGATATGTTATTTTCATTTCCGGATGCTGTAATAACTGCACCCATACAAGCAAATCTTCACAATGGTTTATTCCTTTGAAAAACCTTGCATTATACTTCTTATATAAAGCAGTGCGAACAAGTTTATGCCACAATGCACCAAATAGTTTGTTGTCAAACATATCTTGAAGTACTTGCTCAGGAGAAAGTTCTGATGGCCGTTGCTTACATACAGTCTCACCATGTTTAGAGCTAATAAAATAATCGGCAATAACGACATCGGCATTTTCTGCCTTTGCCTTAGCATAAAGTTCTTCCAACATTGTAGGATCCATCCAGTCGTCTGCATCAGCATGAATGCAATATTCTCCTTTGGCATTATCAACTCCCAACTGGCGAGCCATAGCAACCCCCTCATTCTGCTTATGAAAGGCCTTAAAGCGATTGTCTTTTGCAGAATACTCCTCAAGTATTCTGCCAGACTCATCAGTGCTACCATCATCGATCATAAGCACCTCAAATTCATTCAATGTCTGAGCAAGAATACTATCGAGCATATTCCTTATAGAATCCGAGGCATTATATACAGGTATGATTATTGAAACTTTCAGCATCTAACGAAAACGTTTTAAAACCTTTCCAACAAATTTCTGTCTAACCATTTGTTTTGTTTCTGCATTCATTGCAAACGAATACATCACGCCAATGGTACAAATAACAGATAAAGAACAAACAACAAGAAATCTCAACAATCCTTCTGTCATCATCTCTCTGACAATGTATGGTATTATACATGCTATTGCTATCAATAGATAATTTTTGGTCATTATTTGAATGAAAAATCTGCCAGAAGGGAAATTTATATATCGCTTGCTAATCCATAGATTTGCGAACATTCCAAGTATCTGAGGTACTAAAGTTATAAGATAAGTAACAACGGGACTATATCCCAATTTTAAGAATAAGTAAACTAATGGCAATTGTATTACAGGAATAGTATTTCCAATTAAAGCCATTTGCTTGATATGTCCAGAAGCTATAATCGCTTTGTCTATCATAATGTATGAATTGACAATAAGTGATGAAATGATTGTAATCTTTATAAACTCTGATGTGTATTGTGGCACCTCCGTCAACCAAATCTTCAAAACATAATCTATCTCCATAAAAACTGGTACAGCAAATATAGCAAGAAGGAACAATGTATATTGAGTAATATTGAAAATTAATTTTTCAAAGTGTTCTTTATCATTTGCTCCATAATACTTTACTAGCTGTGGTTCTGCTGCAATTATAAAGCCATTTACAAACTGGCTTATTGTGAACGTAACTGTATTAGCCAAGCCCCTTGCTGCATTTACCAACGTACTGAAGAATATGTTCAACAAAATCGATACTCCTTGAGTATTGCCCACTTGAAAAACGTTAGCAACAACTGACCATCCTGAAAAATTCACCATTTCCTTCAATAATTTACGATTCACTCTTAGAGAAAATTGGCATTCTGTAAAATTTCTGATACAGTAAATACGATATACACTGATGTTAATAACACAGACTCCAAGTAACAAAGCTGAATAAATTATCAGTTTATCACCTGGTATAAAAATCAGCAAAAACAGAACTGCAACTTTCGCTACGGTTTCAAATATGCTCATAAAAGCATATATACTAAAATTTTCGTGGGAAGTGACCGCAGCTGCATAAGGCGTTTGTGTAATACTCAGAAAGACCGTAAGTACAGAAAACTGAAAGACCCAGTTAGCTGCCCCCATTCTATCTGGAGCAATGTTTAGTTGTGAATTAAGAAACCATATTCCAAATGTTTCCAATAACACTACTACAACAACTCCTACAATCAAATGGATTACAAAAGCTGTAGAAAAAGTGTCTTTTAATATCAGGGCGTCTCCCTTACCCAAATTCAGGGAGAGAAACCGACGAGTTCCAGTCTGAAGTATACTGTTCAAGACAGTAAACATAGCAACAAAACCTCCTACTACATTATTAACACCATAATCTGAAGCACCGAGTTTCTCCAAAACAATTCTTGTAGTAAAAAAACTCAACGCCATTATTGCAAATTGGCGTAAATAAAGGTAAACCGTATTTTTTAGAATACGCTTATTATTATCTTCCATTCTACTTTACATTAATTCTTGAAAAGACGGAGCATATCTTAGTCTTCAGATAGAGCAAAGGATTATTCGCATACCATCTCAATGATGTTCCGCTTATTTTTTTTATATCATCAAAGGTATTGGGATAAATCATATAAAATGTCATATTGCTTGTCTTTATCGTAAACTTACGTTTATAAAAATGAGCATACAATATTGGAGTTTTTATTATCTCACCTTTTTTATTAGTTCCGACAGAATAAAGTGATATTCCGTCTTTAATATATATAATATTATTTAGTTCATCACTTTTTTTTCTTTTCCAGAATAAAAGTCTGTCTACATGGTTCTGGTATGCTGGATCTTGTAAATACAGGTCATAGCAGTTATAACCATCCCGGAATGGCAAATATTGCGAAGAAGGGCTATCATAACATCGTCTTTCTGGTCCAAACCCACTCCAAAACAAATCTGGATACATTTCATAATATCGGCCAGAAACACCGTAAGGCAATTCATCAAACCATTCATTTTGGGAGCTTTTAAGAACATCCTTCCATTGAATATCTCTCCATAGACCACGTGCAGTTTTCCAAACATTTTCAAACTTGTCATTTATTACTCTCTGAATATGAAAATGCCCCATTCCTAAAATATAATCTTTCTTGGTAAGAAGTTCATCTGTTAAAAACTCTCTAATATCTCCAAAGATTAAATCACAATCACAATATCCCCAGAAATCATATCCTTTGACATAATCTAAGAATAGTTCTTTATACAGAGGTTTAAAATCGCACAGTTTATATGGTTTTTCCAGCCAAATCCGCATTCCCAACAATCTCTCCAGTTTGTCTTTGATATCAGGCAGAGAAGTTTGTATGACTTTAATATTGGAAGCTTCACAATTAATCTGCTGGTCAGTGGCTATCAGAAAATCCACAGAAGAATTCAATTTGCAACTTTCCAACCAAAAAGGAAACATATTTGGTAATTTACCAAAATATGGTAATATAACGATAATTGATTTCATATCCGTCACCTTTATGAGAAGTCAGCTATTATTTGTTCTGCATACCTTGGATCAGTACATTGTGATGGATTATGACCATCTTCTGATTCATTGGTAAACTTGCCTTTTATAGGAACTCTGTCTTTAGCTCCCATACGGAACCATTCATATTCAATATCAAGATGTCCTAAATCAATAGCCTGATATCCTAATTTTGCCAATTCATAAGCTAATACTGTAGCTGAGATACCAAATGATAAAAGAATTAATTTATCTTTATTTACATTATTGACTATAAAATTGTATATGTCGTCATATCTGTCAAAGCCGCTAAGTGCAGGACCCAATATACGTCGGATGCTCTTTGCGTTGGCATACAAATCATTACCGATGCCGGAGCGGGTCTTTGCTCCCTCCACAATGACGACATCACGACCATCCCATATCTGTTTAATCAAACCTATATGTTCTGCACAATGGCTCTTGTCTTTATGCTCATAATAAAATCTTGTAAGTTGAGTGTCAAGGTAAACCTTGTCAAAAGACAGCCACTTGAGGAATTGCTTGTGATGTCCAACTACATAATTTGTCCAAAACCCTTGCTTCGGTTTACCATTATAATGGTTCAGGTGATTAGGTATTGCAACCTTGTGATTTGGCAAATCAGATTGCAGACATTCAAGAAGCATCTTTGAAAGCCTGGGCGAAGGATGCTGGTATTCTCCACCTTTACCCTCTATGCTATCTAACTCACCATCACCAAAACGACTCAGAGAACATTTATGTTCAATAATATACCTTATTGAATCCATAGAGCTCATTATCTGAAGTTTTGAGGTTTTCTTGAAAGCCATCGGAATCAAGAAATGTTCATCGATGAACTTACGTATTAATTTCTTTATCATATTATTTATGCTTTTTTTCCAAATACATATTTCATAATCAGTCTGTCTTTTTCCAGTATCCATTTCAATACAAGAGAGAACGATATTGCTGCAGCAACAGGTAATGTCGCCATCAATAAATCAATGAAGAAACATGAAGCATTTGCTAAAAAACGCTGAAAACAATTTGTTACCATTAACTCTATAGCAAAATAATGAAATATATAAATATATAACGTACTCTGACCTACTCTTATTAAACTTTTATTTATTTTTAGTTTTTCAGAATCCATCCTTTTGCAGATATGCATAATAATCAGAACTTCTGCACATGAAACTATATATTCTCCATAATGAAAGGAAAACAAGGATGAACACATCCATATTATTATGGAAGCATACAAGAGGATGTAATTATCAAAAATCTTATCATGTAACTGATAACGTTTAATAATATTACCCATCAGAAAATAAGGGAAATATTTGACAATAAGTTGCAAACTTAATAGATTGCTTATCATTTCTGGAAGCCTATTTACAATTCGTGTTGCTATAAACCAAATGACTAAAGCTATTAAATATCTAAGCCATATCTTTTTACCCCCCCCATTTAATGTATAAGAAAAGAGATAATATGTAAACAAAACCCACAAATACCAATATCCCCACTTAAAGGTGTCAAATACAAATCCTAAAGAATGATCTTTCCATAGAGAAAATATTGATGCAACAATAATAAAAGGCACAATAAGTTGTTGAATTCTTCTTATAATATCTTGTATGATGCCGTTTTTAGGATGTGCCGTTATAGACACCAAACCAGAAAGAAACATAAACAAGGGCATCTGATAAGAACTGACAAATTTCATTAATGGAGAATTCCATATATCATGAAAGCTATATAAGTCCATCAATAAAACATGACATACAACAACGCTAATTATTGCAATACATTTGGCTATGTCTATATAAAAGATTCTCCCAGATGAAATAGAGTTATTTATCATATTTGTTTGTTGTTAAAGTTTTCAGATTTATAAAATAACTAAAGTTTCCCACCCTTGTTTATAGGGCATTTTTGAGTCCTTAATGTTCCATCAATCCCTATAAACAGGGCATTTTAACGGTTACCTAAAAAGTGTTTCATGCCACTTCTTTCCCATTTTCC
>NZ_SGVY01000069.1 GCF_004535825.1 Segatella hominis
GTTTTGCTTGTTTTCTTTTTGCAACACTAAGATAAGTGAAAATTCTGACATGGCAAAATCCTGGGCAACTTTTTGTTGCTCAGGAACTTATAAATAAAGTTAAATTATAGTGTTGCGGAATTAAGGATGATGATAAAACAAAAAAGACTTCCAATATTTTGGAAGTCTTTTTTAGGATTGTGACTCGCATGGGGCTCGAACCCATGACCCCAACATTAAAAGTGTTGTGCTCTACCAGCTGAGCTAGCGAGTCAATCTCCAACTTTATGTTTCAAAAGCGAGTGCAAAGGTATAGCTTTTTTTTGAATCCACCAAATAAAAAGCAGATTTTTTGTAAAAAACTCGCATTTTTCTCGTTTTTCTTTACTTTTTATTCCTCAGAAGGCACTTTGGAAGGCGTTTTCAGTTCATTGGCGGCTTCTTCCGGAGTCTGGTAGTTTTCATAATGAGGCTTCTCTCTGGTCACATATCTCTGCCAATAGGCGATGAGAAGTGTGGTAAGAGGAAGGGCTACGATCAAGCCAATGAATCCTAATAAAGCACCCCATACAGAAAGACTCAAGAGCAAAATGGCAGGATTCAGTCCCATTGCCTTACCCATAATCTTAGGTGTCACCACCATGTCGGTTATAATCTGTACTACACAGAATACCAGGAAGGCTAATCCGAATACCAACCAGAAGTTCTGGCCCGTATCTGCCGCCTTGAGCATGGCAAGGAAGGCGGTAGGGATGAGTGCAAAGGTATGGAGGTATGGTACTAAGTCCATGATTCCAATCAGGATGCCCAAACCTATAGCCATTGGAAAACCGATAATCGTAAATCCGATACAGAACATGATGCCCATGCATAATGCCACCATTCCCTGACCACGAATATAGTTATTCATTTCGCGTTCTACATCCTTCATCAGTTCTTGCCAGAAAGGACGGCTCTTTTTAGGGAAGATTCGTATCCAATTGGCGGTAAGGGTTTCATAATCGAGCAGGATAAAGAACATATATAATAATGTAATCATCGAAGCGATGATGCTCAGAATGATATTTGCTGTTTGTCCTACTACGGAGAAAACCTTAGGCATGGCACTCTTGATGGCATCGGAAAAATCCTTGCTCTTCATGAATTTCTCTATTTGCCCCTGATTCTCCTGTATCCAGTCCTTGATGAGCGCTGTGAGGTTGTTGGTATGGGTGGTCTGGTGCAGCCATTTAGTCAGCACATCGCCCAGTTTGTCAAACTGGTCAATCATAGGAGGGATAATCATCCAGATAACTCCACCGATGACACCAATGGCAAGCAGCATGGCTATGATGATAGACAAAGCTCTCACCTTAACGTGCAACTTGTTTTCTATGAACTTGACTACAGGATAAAGTAAGTAAGCGAAAAACCAAGCGATGAAGAATGGTAAGAGTACGCTACTTAAATAGTTGGTAACAAAGAGCACAGCTCCTATAATGAGCACAATGCCTGTCCAACGGATAAATTTGTCAAATGTGATTTCCTTTGCCATAAGTATTATATAATAATGTAGAGTTAGGCATGATTCCTTGGAGAATTTTAATCTTCTCCTTTCAGTGCTTTCTGGTAACATTCTCGACACAAAGGCTCATATTCGTCTTTTTCGCCGAGCAGAACTCTTCGCTCATTGTTCACCAGACGATGGCTTACGTAAGCCAAGGCGCCACACTTCACGCAGATGGCATGCACTTTGGTAACCTCGTCTGCGATGGCACACAAGGCAGGAATCGGGCCGAAAGGAACTCCCTTGAAGTCCATATCCAATCCGGCAACGATGACTCTGATGCCACGGTTAGCCAGTTCGTTGCAAACTTCAACGAGGCCATTGTCAAAAAACTGGGCTTCATCAATACCGACCACATCGATGTCTGAAGCCAATAAGAGCAAAGACCCAGAGGATTCAATTGGAGTTGACCGGATAGAGTTCTGGTCATGGCTCACAACTTCTTCATCTGAGTAGCGCGTATCGATGGAAGGTTTGAAGATTTCCACCTTCTGCTTGGCGAACTTTGCTCGCTTCATTCTTCGGATTAATTCTTCTGTTTTTCCAGAGAACATAGATCCGCACACCACTTCAATTCTGCCGGGACGGTGTGTCTCCCCAAGTAGATTTTCTGTCATTTCGTGGCAAAATTAGCAATAAGGTTTTAAAAAATGCAAAGAAAATCGTTTTTTTTTTGCTTAGAAAGATTATTTAACTACATTTGTACCCCGTATGGGCATATTATATATCGTACCGACTCCTGTTGGCAATATGGAGGACATGACAATGCGAGCTATCAGAGTCTTGAAAGAAGCTGATTTGATTCTCGCCGAGGACACTCGAACATCGAGCGTCCTACTGAAGCATTTCGACATCAAAAACAGATTGATGGCGCATCATAAGTTTAATGAACATGGCACTTCGGCTTCTGTTGTAGAACGCTTGAAGGCGGGTGAAACCATAGCACTCATCTCGGATGCTGGTACTCCTGGAATCAGCGATCCCGGCTTTTATTTGGCACGTGAGGCTGCTAAAGCGGGGATAACCGTTCAGACTTTGCCTGGTCCTACGGCCTGCATTCCTGCCATTGTCTCATCTGGTTTACCTTGTGACAGATTCTGTTTCGAGGGCTTTATTCCCCAAAAGAAGGGGAGACAGACTTATCTGGAGTCTTTGCAAAATGAAACTCGCACGATGATTTTCTATGAATCGCCTTATCGTGTGGTAAAGACCTTGCAGCAGTTTGCTGAGGTATTTGGTGAAGACAGACAAGTAAGTTGCTGCCGTGAAATCTCAAAGATACACGAAGAAAGTGTCAGAGGTACTTTGGCAGAAGTGATTGCTCATTTTGAGGAAGTGGAGCCAAGAGGCGAGTTCGTAATTGTGCTTGCCGGTAAGGATCCTAAGCAACTTAAGGAAGAAATGAAAGAAAAGCGACGTGAAGAACGTAAAATGAATAAGTATCAAAATTAAAAGGAGAAAGATTATGAAAAAATTATTTTTTATCGTCTGCTGCGCGGCCTTGTTAGTAACTGGTTGTAAGGATGGAAAAAACAGTCCAGAATCGGCTAATGTGCATCTTGCAGATTCGCTCAATGAGGTAATTGCTCAAAGAGATAGTGAGATTAATGACATGATGGGTACCTTCAATGAGGTTCAGGAAGGTCTTCGCCAGATTAGCGAGGCTGAGGGACGTGTTGCTTTGGCTAAGAACGGAGAGGGTACAAGCAGTAAGCAGAAGATGAAAGAAGATATACAGTTCATCGCTGCTCAAATGAAAAAGAACAAAGAGCTGATTGCAAAACTTCAGAAGAAATTGGAAGGCAGTTCTTTGAACGCTACTCAGTTGAAGAAGACTATCGAGGGTCTTCAGGCTCAGTTGGTAGAGAAGGAGAAGCAGCTCCAGACTCTCCGTGAGGAATTGGACAAGAAGGATATTCATATCATGGAACTCGATGAGTCTGTCAATAATTTGAATACCAATGTCAGCAACTTGAAGACTGAAAGTCAGAAGAAGACTGAGACTATCAATGCACAGGACAAGCAGCTGAATACAGCTTGGTATGTATTTGGTACAAAGAAGGAATTGAAGGGTCAGCGTATTTTAGAGAACGGCAAGGTGATGAATGGTAATTTCAATAAGAATTACTTCACCAAGATTGATATCCGTAATACTACAGAAATCAAGCTCTACTCTAAGTCTGCTAAATTGATGACAGCTCATCCATCAAGCAGTTATACACTGGTACGTGATGCCAATAAGCAGTACACATTGCGCATTACTAATCCACATATTTTCTGGAGCACCAGCAAGTATCTGGTTGTGCTTGTTAAATAAGGATTATACAGAAAATGAAGGAGTTTTGATTCCTTCGTGTTATTCATAAAATCTCGGCATAAATGTGGGAAGCGTTATTGTTTACCATATTTATGCCGAGTTCTTTTATTCTTTCGAGTTCTTTTTATCGAAATTCTTTCAGACGAATCTCTTCAGTTGAATTCTTCTTGTCCAGCTTCTTGTACCGACTCTTTATCTTTTTCTTCCGAAAAAATCCTGCATGAGCAATCTGCATTCTTCTTCCAATACACCTGAAGTGACAGTCGTTTTGGGATGCAGAGCGTTGGGAGCAAATTTGGAGTAACCTCTTTTCTCATCAGCTGCGCCATAGACGACTCTGGATATTTGAGCCCATCCGATAGCTCCTGCGCACATCACGCAAGGTTCTACCGTAACGTAGAGCGTACAGTCTTTCAGATATTTACCGCCAAGCATATTGGCTCCTGATGTAATAGCTTGCATTTCTGCATGTGCTGTTACATCGCAAAGCATTTCTGTCAGATTATGGGCACGGGATATGATTCTGTCTCTGCATACGATGATGGCTCCTACCGGAATCTCATCCTCCTCGAAGGCTTTTTGTGCTTCGAGTATTGCTTTCTTCATGTATTCCTCGTCTTTTTTCTTTTGTTCTTCCATATTATCTTTTTTGTGATTTCCTGTCTGTTTTTATCTGATTTCTTACAGGTTTTCTTTTTTTTACAAAGATTTCCCTGCTGTTTTGGGTGCAAAATTAATGGAAAAGCGAGATAAAACAAAATAATATAAAACCTTTTTTGAAAGAAACCGTTTTGTTCTTAAAAAAAAGCAATAAAAAGTTTGACGTTAAAAGGAAAAGTGTTATTTTTGCAAATAAATTATGCTTCATGACTCATGCAGCATATAAAAGAATGAAATGACGAATTGGTATAGATATGGCAGAACATAATGAATTGGGTAAGTGGGGTGAAGATGAAGCTGCCCGTTTCCTGCAACGGAAGGGATTTACTATTCTTGAGCGGGATTGGAGAGTAGGGAAGCGAGACTTGGATATCATCGCCTTGAAAGAAGATGGCAAATTACTCGTCTTTGTAGAAGTAAAAACCCGCCGGAATGATGTATATCTGCAACCAGAGGAAGCCGTCAATACTACCAAAATGCGTAATATTGCTATTGCTGCTAATGCATACGTAAAACAGAATATGATTGATTGCGAGATTCGCTTTGATATTATTTCTGTTATCGGTATGCGTCCTCATGTTGAGAGTATTGACTGGATAGAGGATGCTTTCAACCCCTTACTACTATAAGTAATATGGGTTATACTATTTTGTCTCTCTTGAAAGCTAAATGCCACTATTATTAATATAAGGTGAAATGAAAACAAAAATTATAAGATTAGAAGAGATTGACTCTACCAATCGGTATCTTAAAAATTATCGTGAGGAGGGTGATGAAGAAATGATTGTCGCTGTTGCTGACTATCAGTCGGCTGGCAAAGGACAGGGTACGCATACCTGGGAAAGTGAAAAAGGGAAAAACCTGCTTTTCAGTATCAAGGTGTATCCTCATTGGATTCCTGTGCGTCGCCAGTTTGTCTTGTCTATGGCTGGTGCTCTTGCTGTCAAGGATGCATTGGATTCTTATGTGGAGAACATCACATTGAAATGGCCTAATGATGTCTATTGGAACGATCAGAAAATCAGTGGTACGCTGATAGAAAATACAATCGACTCCAAGGGCATCAAGAGTTGTGTTTTTGGCATAGGATTAAATGTCAATCAGCTTGTCTTTCATAGTGATGCTCCTAATCCGGTTTCCTTAGCTCAGATTCTTGGACATGAGGTGGATCGTGATGAAGTCTTGAAGAAAATCCTTGATGGATTCGAAAAGTATTATGAATTGCTGCGCCGTGCTGACTATATGGACGTGTCGGGAATCTATCATTTGTCTCTGTATCGCAGAAAGGGCTTCCATCCTTATCGGGATGCAGATGGTGAATTTGAAGGCGCCTTGGTTGAGGTTGAGGATGATGGCCATTTGATTTTGCATGATAGACAGGGAAGAATCCGTTCGTATGCTTTTGGCGAAATCAGTATTGTCAGGGAATAAAGCAACTCTAAGAATAGTAGGAAAAAACGTAAATTATTAATTTTAATTCATATAAAACATGGCTAAGTTTAAAAGAATCCTTTTGAAATTGAGCGGTGAAAGCTTGATGGGTAAACAGAGTTTCGGTATTGATCCGGAGCGTCTTAGTGATTATGCAAAACAAATCAAGGAAGTACATGAAATGGGAGTTCAGATAGGTATCGTCATTGGTGGTGGTAATATCTTCCGTGGATTGAGTGGAAGCCAAAAGGGTTTCGACCGTGTCAAAGGTGACCAGATGGGTATGTGTGCTACGGTCATCAACTCTCTTGCCTTGAGTAGTGCGCTTGGAGCTTTGGGCGTAAAGAACAAAGTGCTTACGGCTATCCGTATGGAACCAATCGGTGAGTTCTATACCAAGTGGAAAGCTATTGAGGCTATGGAGGAGGGTTATATTTGTATCTTCTCTGCTGGTACTGGTAGCCCTTACTTTACTACTGATACCGGTTCTTCTCTGCGTGGTATTGAAATAGAGGCAGACGTGATGCTGAAAGGTACACGTGTGGATGGCATCTATACCGCCGACCCTGAGAAAGACCCTACTGCTACTAAGTTCTCTGATATTACTTACGATGAGATTTATACGAAGGGATTGAAGGTAATGGACCTTACTGCAACAACGATGTGCAAGGAGAATAATCTCCCTATCTATGTATTCAATATGGATGTCGTAGGTAACTTGAAAAAGGTAATGGATGGTGAGGAGATTGGTACCTTAGTACACAATTAATTCCTTTATTCCATTCTTTTCCTTGTATGAAAATAGCCTATAGTTTCACGTATAAGTAAACTATAGGCTATTGTTTTATTTCTTCTTTAAATACAGAATCACAGAAAGAATCACATAGGCAAGTATGATAATCCACCAGGCCTGAAGAAATCCGATAGCGCCCTCTGTGAATACAGAGCCGGCAAGAATGATAACGGTCAGACCTATAAAGAAATACTTGACTTCGTTACCTTTGAATGACCATTGCTTGAATTTCAGAGCAAAGAGTGGCAATTCACATACAAGCAAGAAACTGGTGATGAGAATCATTGCCAAGATGATAGCCACAGACCAACTGTTGTTGGTAAGCCATGAAGGACTACTGACTATCAGCGATCCCCAAAACAGCGCATTGGCAGGAGTCGGAACACCAATGAATGATGTCGTCTGTCGCTCATCGAGATTGAACTTTGCCAATCTCAGGGCAGAGAAGGCTGCGATGATGAATGCAGTATAAGGTAACCATGAACGTAATGGCTCTAAGATTGCCGGATACTCCATCACGAAAAGTTGTGAAAAAACGATGGTTGAAGGAGCAACTCCAAATGTTACATCATCAGCAAGAGAGTCAAGCTCTTTTCCTATAGGTGATGAAACATGAAGTAATCTGGCGCTCATGCCATCAAAAAAGTCAAATACTGCACCTATGATAATCCAGAGAAGTGCCATCTTGGGTGCTCCTCCGAAAGCATACGATGTTGCGATGCAACCAGATACGAGGTTACAACAGGTAATCGTGTTAGGAATATGTTTCTTTATATTCATTTTTATATATGATGATCAGTAGTTGAATGGCTCAACTTGCCCGAAAACTATTTCAATTTGGCGATGATGGTCTGGTCGCCTGTCGTAGATTGCCCCATCTTGACGCAAATCTCGGTACCTACAGGCAGATATACATCAACTCTGGAACCCAACTTGATGAATCCCAGATGCTCATCAATATAGCATTCTTCACCTTCCTTGGCATAAGTAACGATACGGCGTGCCACGGCACCAGCAATCTGACGGCATAATATATCCACGCCATCAGGAGTAGTAATCATGACATCGGAGTGCTCGTTTTCTTCGCTCGCCTTAGGAAGCCACGCTTTGTGGTAATTGCCATCTACGTGTTTCACGAATTTCACCTTGCCGTCAACAGGGAACCAGTTGGCATGCACATTCCATAAGCTCATGAAGATGGAAACCATCATGCGCTTATCATTGAAGTAAGGTGCGTGGTCAACTTCTTCAATGACTACAATCTTGCCATCGGCAGGAGCCACGACTAATTTTTCGGTGTCTTCTACGTTCAGGTAACGTATAGGGCAACGATAGAAGTTAAGCACGATACAATACACAATACCCATGACTACAGAGAAAGACCAAAATGGTATTTTGTTGTCAAAGGCATTCCACAATATCACCGCAATTGCTATGATAGCAATGATACCGTAAATCAGCTGGTCGGTACCTTCACGGTGCAATCTTATCTTTTTCAGTTTCTTTATTTTCTGTCCCATTATGGAGATATTAAGTTTTTATCAGTGCAAAGGTACATTATTTTTGTCATTTTCGCAAATTTTTCCGCAATTTCTTTTGGTTATGTCAACTTTTAGCAGTAACTTTGAACTCAAAATTCGCTTTTTAGTATAAAAAATGGAAGATTTCATACATTTACATGTCCATACACAGTATTCCATCCTTGATGGTCAGTCCAAGATTCCCCATCTTGTTGACAAGGCTGTCAAGGACGGCATGAAGGGTATGGCCGTTACCGATCATGGTGTCATGTTTGGCATCAAGGAACTGACCGATTATTGCGGAAAAGTCAATAAGGGTAGAAAAAAAGAAGGTCTGGAACCTTTTAAGCCTATTATTGGTTGTGAGATGTATGTAGCCCATCGAAGAAAAGAGGATCGTGATAAAAACAGGGGTGATATGAGTGGTTATCACCTCATCGTTTTGGCGAAGAATTACAATGGTTACAAAAACCTCATCAAATTGGTCAGCAATTCATGGGTGGACGGATATTATATGCGCCCACGTACGGATCGTGCCGATTTGGAGAAATATCATGAGGATCTGATTGTCTGTTCGGCTTGTATTGCTGGCGAGGTTCCTAAGAAGATTCTGGATGGTGATATCGAAGGTGCACGCGAGGCTTGTGAATGGTATCATAATCTTTTCGGTGATGATTACTATTTGGAATTGCAGCGCCACAAAGTGCCTGATGATCCACGTATCCTTGCCAATCGTGAGGCCTACGACTTGCAGCAGCGTGCCAATAAGGTGCTCATAGAATTTGCCAAGGAATATGGCATTAAACTGATCTGTACCAACGACTGTCACTTTGAGGATAAGGAAACAGCTGAGGCTCACGACCATTTGCTCTGTCTTGCTACAGGTAAGGATCTGGATGATCCGAATCGTATGCGATATTCTAAGCAGGAATGGTTTAAGACTCGGGAGGAGATGAATGAAGTGTTCTCTGATATTCCTGAAGCCTTGTCCAATACGCTCGATATATATAATAAGGTGGAAATCTATAGTATCGACCATGGACCTATCATGCCGTTCTTCCCGATTCCGGAGACTTTCGGTACCGAGGAACAGTTGCGTGAGAAGGTGTCAGAAGAAGATCTTTACAAGGAATTTACTTCTGATGAGAATGGGGAGAACCAGTTGCCGCCTGAAGAAGGACAGAAAGTGATAGACCGCTTGGGCGGTTACGACAAAATATACCGTATTAAGTTTGAGGCGGAATATCTGAAGCACCTTGCTTACGAGGGTGCCAAGAAATTATATGGTGATCCTTTGCCGGAAAATGTCGATGAGCATGTCAACTTTGAGTTGCATGTCATGAAGACGATGGGTTTTCCTGGTTACTTCTTGATTGTGTCCGACTTTATTCGTGCAGCACGTGAAGAATTGGGGGTTGTTGTAGGTCCGGGTCGTGGTTCTGCCGCAGGTTCTGTGGTAGCTTACTGTTTGGGTATTACCAAGATAGACCCATTGAAATATGACTTGCTGTTTGAGCGTTTCTTGAATCCAGACCGTGTCAATCTTCCTGATATTGATACCGACTTTGATGATGATGGTCGTGGAAAAGTGCTCCGATGGGTGATGGATAAGTATGGGCATGAGAATTGTGCGCATATTATCACTTATGGTAGTATGGCAACCAAGAATTCCATCAAGGATGTTGCCCGTGTAGAGAAACTTCCTCTGGATAAGGCAAATGCACTCTGTAAGGCTATCCCTGACCGATTGCCTGATGGAGCTAAGATGAACTTGACCAATGCCATCAAATATACGCCGGCATTGAGGGATGCGGAGTTTTCTGCTGATCCTCGTGAAAGCAATACCATCAAGTATGCCAAAATGCTTGAAGGTACGATACGAGGTACAGGTATTCATGCTTGTGGATTCATTATCTGTCGAGACCCGATTAGTAATTGGGTGCCGGTTTCAACTGCTGATGACCCGGATTTCCCTGGACTGAAGACTGCCGTTACCCAATATGATGGCCACGTGATTGAATCTACCGGTTTGATCAAGATGGACTTCTTGGGTCTGAAGACACTTTCCGAGTTGAAGGAGGCCTGCAAGGTAGTAAAGCAGACATTAGGTGAAGATGTTGATTTGGATACAATACCGATTGATGATAAGCTGACTTATGAACTCTATCAGCGTGGTCAGACCATTGGTACTTTCCAGTTTGAGTCGCCTGGTATGCAGAAGTATCTGCGCGAGTTGAAGCCTACGGTCTTTGAAGACTTGATTGCGATGAATGCGCTCTATCGTCCGGGACCTATGGATTATATCCCATCTTTTATTGCCCGAAAGAACGGACAGGAAGAAATCAAGTATGATATTCCATGTATGGAAAAGTATCTGAAGGATACGTATGGTATCACGGTCTATCAGGAGCAGGTGATGCTTCTTTCCCGTCAGCTTGCCAACTTCACTCGTGGTGAGTCTGATGCCTTGCGTAAGGCGATGGGTAAGAAGAAGAAGGATATTGTAGATGCGATGAAGCCTAAGTTCATCAAGCAAGGTCAGGAAAATGGTCATGATCCTGCCGTTCTTGAGAAAATTTGGGGCGACTGGGAAAAGTTTGCTTCCTATGCTTTCAACAAATCGCATGCAACCTGTTATTCCTGGGTGGCTTACCAGACGGCATATATGAAGGCGCATTATCCTGCCGAATATATGGCTGCGCTTATGACTCGCCGTTTTTCTCAGATTACTGAGATTACGAAGTTGATGGAGGAATGCCAGTCTATGAATATCAAGACGTTGGGTCCGGATATCAATGAGAGTTACCGTGCATTTGGTGTGAACGAGCATGGCGAGATCCGTTTCGGTCTTTCTGCCATCAAGGGTATGGGTGCTCCAGCGGCTGATGCCATTGTGGCAGAGCGTGAGAAGAATGGTGCCTATAAAGATATCTTCGATTTTGCCCAAAGAGTAGATTTCTCTAATGTGAATCGTAAGGCTTTTGAAAGTCTTGCGCTGAGTGGTGGTTTCGACAGTTTCGGAATCCCAAGAGAGGATTTCTTTGCCAAGGATTCCAAGGGAAATGTCTTCCTGGATACTTTAGTGAAGTATGGACAGCTCTACCAGCGTGAACAGCAGGAAGCTGTGACTTCTCTCTTCGGTGGAGTGGAAGCGGTAGAAATTGCAACTCCTCCTATTCCTAAGGGAGAGCCATGGAGCACGATCGAGAAATTGAATAAGGAACGTGAACTGGTAGGTATTTATCTGTCTGCTCATCCGCTGGATGATTATAGTATCGTTCTCCATTCGATGTGCAATACGCATTGTACAGAATTGGGCGACAAGGAGGCCTTGTCCAAAAAGGCAGAAATTGTCTTTGGCGGTATCGTTACTGCGCTGAGATCAACGTTTACCAAAACTGGCAAGCCTTGTGGATTTGTAACACTGGAAGATTTTGAGGGTTCTGGAGAATTGGCTCTCTTTGGTGAAGATTGGGGACAATGGCGTGGTATGCTCGTAGAAGGAAGTACAGTCTATGTTACTGCAAAATGCGCTCCAAGATATGCCCATAGTAATTATCTGGAATTCAAGATCAACAGTATTGATTACATGCAGACGATTAAAGAAAACCGTATCGAGAAATTGACGATTACGCTGGATAGTGATATCGTTGATGATACAGTTATCAATGATTTCAATACGATGTTGAAAGATGATCTGGCAGGGAAAACTCAATTGTATTTTCAGATACATGATGTGGAGAGCAATACCTTCATCATGTTCCGGGCGCAAGATAAGACTGTCAATGTGGGCAAGGAACTGATACAATATATTGAGGCGCACCCTAAAATGTCATACCATATCAATTAAATAAAATTGGCATACGGTTTGCAGTGAGACATATCATATTTATAATAATATTAATATAGAATAAAATGGAAGTAACAATTACAAATGACAATTTTGAGAGCTACAAGAATGGTGAGCTCCCATTGGTAGTAGATTTGTGGGCAACATGGTGCGGTCCTTGCCGCCAGATTGCTCCTATCGTTTCTGAACTCGCCAACGAGTATGATGGTAAGTTGGTAGTAGGTAAGTGTGATGTTGAGGAGAATGATGACATTGCTATGGAATTCGGTGTTCGCAATATCCCTACTATCTTGTTCTTCAAAGGTGGTGAGTTGGTTGACAAGTTTGTGGGTGCAGCTTCTAAGGCTACCCTTCAGGAGAAGTTCAATTCTCTCTTGTAATACTTGAATAGTTGTACGCCTTTCATAAGATAAATAGGCTTGTATAATAAACATGAAAGAGGGTGTGTCATCAGTCCATGACACACCCTCTTCTGTTAATCTTCTTTCAGTAAAAGATTTTGAGGCTATTGTTCTTTTTTCTGAAATTATTATCGTACTTTTGCAAGCGTATTTACTTATTTTATAATAATGTATGGCAAAGAAAGATGTCAAAAATACAAGAAAGTAAACAAAAGATAAGAAGCGTATGGATTCATTATTTCTATTTCAGTTTGCATGTTTCATATTCATGCTCGTCAATGCCTTCTTCGTGGCACTCTCTCATCTGCATGTAAGATGGGAGAACAAGCGGTATGAGCGTTCACGATGGATGATTGTTATCGCCTTAATAGGATTGGCGATACAATATGTGATACAGATGACTTTCGGATTCCGAGCCATGCACGATAATTTAGGGGCGGTCATCAACATCCTCATCTATACCCCCTGCTTCTCGCTTATCTCTATAGGAATCTATAACATAGAAACCACCCGTTCCAACCTCAGGAAGATGATTCTGATGTGCAGTGGTATTTATGCTGCCATTATCTTGGTCTTTTGCGTGGGTATCAGTCTCCATCATAGCCTGTATATCAGAGAAGGGCTTTATCTGATGCTGGCTCTGTTTTGCGCAAGTGTTTTCTATTGCATATACATGATTATTCAGGAGATGATCAGGCGCAGAAACTTGTTGGAAACAATGGCTGCAACGGATATGTTGCCTTACGTGAGATATTCCCGAGCCAGTGTCATTATTCTCTGGCTCGCAGTTCTCGCTATGCCGGTCGCCATCTTTTCTACCACCTTATTATATATAGTAGGTCCAGCTGTATTGCTTGCCTTGTTGTTCTTCAATCTTACGTTTATCGCTCTCGGCAGCAGTTATATCCCTACCGAAGAACTCTTGGATAAAGAAGAGGAAACCAATGCTTTGACGAGAGTAAAATATTGGTCTGGGGGGGCAATTTCTGCTAAACAGCAGACCTCTACTGATAGTGGTACAGAATCTTTACGATCACTTTCCGATGAGCGCAGAGATTTCATCCAGAAGAGTCTTGATGCATGGTGTGCGAATTTAGGATATAAGGACAGTACTGTGAATATGCTTACCCTATCTCGCACACTTTGTATCTCCAAGGATGAGTTATCTGTATTCTTCGACCAGTATCTGAAAACTACATTCAGAATATGGCTTGGTGATATACGTTTCAATGCGGCAAAGAAGATGATGTTGGAATTTCCAGACTATAGTAATGACATTATTTCTGCCGAGTGTGGCTTCTCTGCCCGTACCTATCTGTACCGGATATTCAAGTCAAAGGAAGGTTGTACGCCTACCGAATGGCGAGAAGAAAATACCAGAAAAACGCATAATAAAAAGGAATAAATCGTTAAAATGGGTGTCTACTTCCTACGAAGTAGACACCTAAAACATAGGAAGTAGACACCTGAACATAGGAATGCGACACCTTTTTTGAATGAAAAACACTATATTTGTGCCATGAAAGAAATGTTAGAAACTATGCCAAGGATAGAATTAGCCCTGATCATCATCGGGGTGTCTGTACTCATATTAGGTATTATCTTGGGATATGCCATGATACATGAGTACAGGATGTATCTTGAGAATCATTGGAAGGCTCGCTATAGCTTTCGTGACTTCATCAAGAGAGAACGCTTTTATATCTTTCTTCTGTTGGCTTTCATTTTAATTTCCCTGACAAACCTCTTGTATTTCTTAGAGTGAGTTTCGGTTCAAATGAAACAAAAGGCTTCATAGTAGTCACCCATTTTGATTATTAGGAGAATACTCCTTATCTTCCTTAATTCCGCAACACTATAGTTTAACATTATTTATAAGTGCCTGAGCAACAAAAAGTTGCCCAGGATTTTGCCATGTCAGAATTTTCACTTACCTTAGTGTTGCGAAAAGAAGACAAGCAAAACT
>NZ_SGVY01000070.1 GCF_004535825.1 Segatella hominis
AATCCATCTGAGACAAGGTCTTCATGACGCCCTCACTTTTGATAGTCCCAGGCATGTCAAAGAAGATGAAGTCAAGTTTAACCTCTGTTTCATTCAACACTGTCTCTGCGTCGTCAAGCGCATTGACAGCATTGCTTCTCGTTACGCTGAAGGACTTTTTGCCCAACTTTTTGAAATGCTCACAGGCTTGCGCCTTGAAATAGTCGCTGCTTTTGATGAGTTCCAGTTCCTCGTCTCGCAGGTCTGCAAGGTTGTATTGTGGCTCGTCACAGTCTATGACCGCCACATTGTAACCCTTGACATTGTGAAAGTAGTTGGCTACAAGAGCCGTGATGGTGGACTTTCCTATTCCGCCTTTCTGTGTTGCGAACGCAACAAATCTTGTCTTACTCATATCGTTAACTTTTTAAATTGTTGATTACTCGTTTCTATGATTTCCTGCCAATTCAAAGATATGAACACTTTGATGTCCATGTCTATCGGTCATTGCTCCATTATGGAGACCTTGAACTGTTGCAATGCTTCATCATTTCCATACGACAGTACGACAGTGAATCAGTAAGTCTGTACGTCAGTGGAGCATCATGGATGCAAAGAGACGCTGCAATAGTGACAGACTTATTCGTTGCTGCAAATGCTTGTTTCATCATATTTTCAAATCATTGGTTCAATGTTTGGCTGCAAAATAACAACGAAATTTCCGAAAAACAATGGTTTTCAAATCCTGTGGCAGCATGTTGCCGATAGTTGCAGTGGTTGTCTGGGGTAGCATTGTTACAAGGGCGCATTTTTAGCCGTAATTTTGCACCCGAAAGGCAAAGCAATGGATAGCGCATCCATATCGTTCCGACAAGAACAAGGCTTGATGCTCCGCAAAGGACAGGATTTCCCGAACAGCTTCCATTCGGGATGGGATAGCTTCTTACGAAGGCTAACTTCAATCCACCCTAAGCGGATTTTTATGTCCTCAAAGACATAGCAAGGTATGTTTTGAGTTACTCAAAACCTTTGGAGTTACTCTCCAAAGACCTTGCCCTGCCGGGTAGTTAGCCTCTCCGAAGTCGGGCTCCCCATGTTCCAATCTGCCGATATGTTGTATGGTTCCATCATAGCTATATGCACCGCTTGTTCCATTTTGGTATGAACATAAAAAAGGATGGCAAGAGTTTTAATCCTACCATCCTTTTACAATTCATGGAGAAGTCTTATGGCAACCAGTTGTTCTCCATGAACCAAAGAAAAGGCTTATCTAATTCTTACACCTTTTCCATTTAGTACTTCACCTCTGACATCATCGGTCTTGCAGAGATACAAGTCGTAGCCAATAGCTGTAATGTCACTGTATCTTGGAGGTGTTATGACTTTGCCATTTGGCGACATCAAGCCATACCAACCAACTTCCGCCTCATACTTTTTGCAACTCGCTGTCTTTTGATAAGGCGTTGGTTCCGCTTCCGCTGTTTCACCTGTCAGTTTGCCATCATCATCGTAGTTTTTGGCCGTGGTGTATCGTATCTCATCGGTATCGTACATCATTCCTTCCACATTGCTGATGAGGAAATCATCTATTAATTGTCCCTGTAAATTATATTTGCGAAGCGTATGGTCTTTCATCGTTGCTGTGATACAGCCATCAGACACCCAAAGGTCTGCTTCCATTGGTGGCAATACTACTTTTAAATTCTCAGAAAGAACACGTTGCATTCCACCTTTGCTGACAATGAAGAAAGAATCCTTTGGATATATCGCATCATATTCAGCCTTTAGCATCCACTTTCCTTTCTTGTCAATCAGACCATATTTGTCTCGCTTGTTGCCGTGCATTACGCAATGCCCATTGTGGAAAACATACCCTTCAGCACCTGTGATGTATGGAATATTCAAGTCTATAACAACATTTCCTTTGGCATCGATGAATTTTATCATTCCATTGTCATCTACGGAAGCCAAACCATCAGAGAATACCCATGCGTGCTTGTACTGAGGCTTGATAGCTATTTCACCCGTCAGCATATTGAAGTAGCCACGAGCATCGCCGTTACTATAACAGACAAGCGAGTCGTCCCCCAATGGTTTTGAAATCCAATGTATGCCCTTGACAGTCTTCTTGCCATCACGAGTCTCCACATATCCATCCGTTTCATAGGCACGGCTATAATAAGTTGCATTTCTTGACAGGTACTGCGGGTCATAGTAGGAGTCATCCAAATATTTCGCAGCATTCACTTTCTTGTAAACAAACTCGTATAACGCATTACCTCCAGCACATGCAAACACAAACATGATGAACGCAAAACAACCTCCAACAACACGTCGAATAAACTTGCCATACTTAGATTCATCCTTCATTCCAAGTATCACGGTGAACCATTCTGCTGTTGCTGAAATAATACCTGTCAACCCTTTCCAAAATAAAATAATTGCTCTTTTCATATGCCTCTTATTTTAAGCTTCTATTTATTTTCCTCCTCATCAAAGGCTTCATCTGCCAATCTACCATAGCAACCAAGACGTTCTTCCTTTGACATCGGTTCTGCACAAAAAGCAGCCTCATTCTTCATTTGAGAAAGACGAGAAAAGAAATTCATACGGGTCGTGGTGTCTTTGCGCATGGAAGCACGTGTTCCTTCTGAACTATAATCAAAATTACGAGCATTGCGGATAGACATCGACATAGCAACTTCCATTAAATCTTGATTTGCTCCCATGTAAGTGAATGTCCAGCCTTCTTTGCGAAGTGTTTCCACAAGTGCCTTGATGCTACTACCATTATATTCTTTGGACGCATTCTCATAACCGTCAGTAATGATAGTAACAACAACCGCAACATCCTCAATGTCTTTGATCTGTTTATGCATCGCAGTAAGGGTGAATCCCATAGCATCGTATAAAGGAGTTGAACAACATGGTTCATAGTCGTTCATGCTCAACGGATGTGCTTTACCCACAGGTACTTTGTCAAAAACATTACATGTCTCACAGCTACAAAAAGTAACCAGTGAAACGAAATGCTCCTGTGTGTCGGCAAATTTCTCTTGCGCTTTCTTGATTCCAACCAAGGTTTCGTTGAATCCATCCACCGCTGCTTGACGTATTCTCTGCATAGAACCACTACGGTCAAGGATTATCACATTGAAGATTTGAGTCTTCTGCATTGCTGTCTTGTTTCTTGTTTCTTCCATATTATCTGATATTTTTGTGTTACAAACTTTATATCTTTATGAATATAGAGTGAAACAAGTAACCATTCCTATCATCAAAGAATATAAAAATCCCTTCTGTTCACCACTGATTATTCCTTCATCCAAGATTGTTACTTCATGATTTTATGTTTCGATACCCTCATTGCTATTATATATATGAGAAGAACTAAAGTTGGCGTTTATCCTCCAATGTGTCAGACTTGATCTTGTTCTGTGCATTCTTTCCTATATGCCATCCGTCACACCAAGCACATTTGTATATAGAGAAATGCACACCATGCTTCTTACCCATAGCCTCAGCAGCTCTTAATGCCACCCTCTTATTCGGATAAGGAATCTTGGGGGTTCCGCTACGACGAGAAATATGGCTATACTTGCTGAATATTCCAAAGGCATTATGTGTGACAAGAAAGTTTCGCCATGCACCCTTTCTTGTCAATTGGTTCCAAATGGCAAGAATACTATTTTTAAAACTTATTTTACATACATCCATCGGTTATGAATTTCTTGATGAAGTCTTATGGTTGGTGTTATATGACTACTATCGTATGCTTTTTTCTTGCGGTTTCTTGACACCGAAAGCCTTCTACTTCATAAATATCAAACAGTCCTTTCTTTAATGGAGTAAGTTCGTATGTTACAGTAGAATCGTCTGCACCATCTAACATGTCCCTATCTTCTTTGGAATATACATATTCGCAGTTATATTCAACTTGAAAAGCAGTTTTATCATACTCTATATGATATTCTATGCCAACAGAGCCATAAACCCTGCCTTTGAATGTCAAATGATCACCATTAAGTTTAATTACTTGCATAACCTTTTTGATTATATGTAATGGAAATTGTGATAGTTAAATACGGATAGTGAAGTTCTTTCAGCATCCATGTTTTTGATACGCTGTGGCATTTCGCATAGAGGGATATTCTCGTCAAGTAGCCAACGTAAGTGTCCAAACATGATGGTATTGGACTTTAGAATCTCCTGTTGTGTAGCCATGACACCATATTCCACCGCTTCTTGCTCCTCAGATATTATCATGCCAGAGAACAGCCCATGCAGACCTTCTGCTCTTGCAAACTTATCAGCATGACACCATATACCAATCAGATTACCACCATGCTTGCGCAAATGGAAACTGTGTGGGTGTCCAACAATGATTTTGTCAAATTCATCCTTAGTGTCATCCTCTCGATAGAACAGCCCTTTGTCTGAGCCATGTCCAAGTAACATGATTCGTTCTTGTGTAGAAACATGATGCAACAAATGCTCCATTTTTTTATTAGAGCAATTACTGCTAACCATATTTGCATCCATACCCTCATATAGTGTAGAGAGTACAGAAGTCGTTCTGTCTTTTGGATGTACAACTAACATACTTACTTCTCGTATTTCTTCAACATTTCCTTTACATTGTCCATTGGTTGAAAAGGCACGATGATTTCCAAGTCCTTATTGATAATGCAATAAGCATTCTCTTCGTCATTATCTTCCATTTCGAAACCATCCTCATCAGCAAAGTAGCGTCCATCGGGATATATTGTCCAGCAGATGGCACAAACACCATTTCTGAAATTGTCATATCTACCGAACCAATATCGAACAGATTTACATCCATTGAAATCAGGACATCCATTATATATTGCATCAAAGTTAATCTCGTTATCTGTCACAAGAAGGCTTCCGTCTTCACTTACAAGTTGCCTTGTCTTACCTGTTTCCTTATTGATGATGGTGTAACTTCTTCCTTCACCACTAAACACTGCCATATTCTCACCTATATCGTAGGCATCCTTTAAATTATTCTTGTCCATATCCGTAAGTTTTTATTTGTTGTAATAATTTTCCCATCTGTAAATTCCACTGATTACATTCATGTCCTCACGAAACTTTTCCATGTCAGGAACATTCATGACTGAAGTTGATATTGTCTTCAATGCTTTGGTTTTATAATCAATGGTCTCAAATGTAATTTTGACCTTTTTGTCTGATAGGTAAGAGTACGTTTCCTTTTTCAACGCAGTACCATACTTGCTGATTTCTTGCTTATATGCCAATAGCCCGTCTTTATATACACGTTGATGCTTGCTGCCATCCTCCCACGTAACGGAATACACATTCAAGTCATCAGTTATTATTGGAATGAAGACAAGGTCTTTATCATCTGACTCTATACATGGATCATGGTGCCATACTGTTTGGACAATGCGCCCATTCCGATATTCCGATTCCATTGAGGGCAGATAATCTGCAAATCGGCAAACCTTATAATTTTGCAAATCCTTTCTTTTAGGTTCCATTGTCACATGGAAGATATAAAAGCCACCATGCAAGTCGCTTTGCCAAAAACTCAGGCAAGGTTTTACCGCTATGGTCAACTTATATCCGCTTGGCGCAACAATGCTATCACTGCCATATACCATATAGGCTTTTACAGCATCGCCATCGTTATCATATTCAATGTTCGTCTGTTGGTATTTTGCAGTGTCAGGATGTTCATAAACCATATCTGCTATCATTTGCCGAAAGCCAAGATACCCATCTTTATTCCTTCCATAACTTGCGCTGTCTGAATCCAAGCCTTCACATATTTCACTTTTATATTGGAGGAGATGAGACAACCGTCCTTCATCATCGTAATCATACACAAGAGTTTGTGCATAACATTCCGATGCCCTTGCTATCGTGGCAATCGTTCGTCCCTTGTTATCAAAGAACTCCGTCAGACTGTTCTGTGGAGCATATTGCAAATGATGTACGGCATATGAACCATCCGAGAATCGAACGGAGTCATATTCTATAAATCCACAAGGTATCATCAAGGAGTCTTCCTTATTTGCATTATCGGATGTACTTTGCATTTGCTTGAAATAGGTTATGCTTATATCTTCTTTACCGCAAGAAGCTACCAACAGCAGTGCCAAGCCTAATATAAATAATGTATAACGAGTCCTCATAATTCTTTTCCCTAAATTCAGAAATATTCAATCAATATTGCTGTATAATTGTCATCTCCTTGTTTCTCACAAAGGAAGTCATAAACGTCAAGTATCTCTTCCAAGGGTTTATCATCCATCATCCTTGCTTGCAAAATGTCAGGAGCCATGCTTTTGTATAGTCCGTCCGAACAAAGTAAAACTCTGTCACCTGTCTGTAGCTTAATTTGTCGAATGTCTGGTACAGCCACTTCTGGGCGGTAAGAGAAGAAGCACTTGGCAACAATCTCCCATCCAAAATCAAGCTGGATATGGTCTTTTGTCTGATAAAGTAATCCTTCACCAGGTCTTTGTACATAACAACGACTATCACCAATATGCGCAATGGTTGCCACATCGTTTTCAATACTTACCATGACCATAGTCGTACCCATCTCTGCATGATGAAGCTCAAATGCTTTTTGGTCAATGGCACAACTCGTTTTCTTGCAAGCGAGTTTTACCTTTGAGTCGCAATCGGGCGTACTGATATGCTTCTTCCAAAAGTCAGATATAGTATTGCATACCGTTTCACTGGCAGTCTCTCCAAAGGAATGACCGCCCATACCGTCACAGACTATTCCCATAAACCGGTTGTTTTGTGGCATATCAATGACCTTGTAAGCATCCTCGTTATTATGCCTTCTACCAGTCTTGCTTATTGTTGCATATCTTATCTCCATATTACGATTCTTTTTAGTTTATGATAGTATAGAGGCAAATGTAACCTCTAATCTATCTGTAACGTAATATTTCCGACAATATTATTTCAATAATATGAGAATCTTGGCTTGCTGTGTCATATTGTTCTATCAATAATATACTTGCGTTTGATACTTGATACCATGCTCATCACAATAGTCGCAGATCTTGCCCTTCATACAACTCCCATGTTTCTTGAATTTCTTTTTCAATGATTCGATAAGACTATAGTCGTCAGATGCGTGCAAAGACCTCATCAGACGATTGGTATTTGCCACATCAAAGAATACGAAAGACTCAACCTCGCCGTCTCTTGAATATTCTTTCTCAAACTCACCCATATCTTGCTCGGTAATGGTGAGTTTGCCATCTTCTATTTGCGCATAGATTCCTGTGAACTCACCATTCGTTTCATGTTTGTAGATAACCTCTTCCATAATTTCCAAGTGTTAATATTTAGACAACCATTCTACAAGATTATTCACGATGCCATTGGCTAAATCCTTTGGACCATGAGTTTGTTCATTCGGTCTATTGATGATTACAGCCAAGGCATAGCGAGGTTTCTTGCGTGGGAAAACTCCGACAAAGGACATTTCTGCCAATTCATGTTCTTTGCCTTGATAGTTGCCATATACTCCTGCTATATTCACTTTCTTGGGGGCATAAGATGCTTGTATGCCTTTCCCTTTGTTCAGACCAATCAATACCTCTTGCAGATATTTACGTCCCAAAGGCGTAATGTTGTCAAATGTGTCCTCTGTAACTGAGTCCCCTTGCAAAGTCGGGAATGTCAAAGTGTTCTTCTGATAGGCACCATTAAAGAGCGCAGCCAATTCCATGGCATTTGTTTGCTTTTCGTCACTTGTCATTTTCTTCCATATACCAAAAGCATCGTCACCATGGTTTACCAAAAGAATCTTGAACATTGCCACGTTAGATTTGTGTGTCAATGCTTGGCGACATTTCATCACACCATAACCGCTAGACCGCCAGTTATGGTCACGAATACTAATGCTGTCACCTATGTTATATATACCACCGCACAAATCTATCTTGTCATTGAGTGAACCGCCAATGTCTGCCAACATCGGAGTAATGCCTACAAGTGTCAAGATTCGAGGACTACATGCTTGTGTCAACAATTTTCCCTCTGAGTATTTATCGCTGTCTTTTTCCAATGCTACCCATGATTTCAGTCTTCCTGTTTGTGCATCTATAACAGCAATCTGTCCGTATGTTCCATTCAACGATTTCAACCCCTTAGACAAAACATCTTGGCATTTCTGAGTCATCACACTATCTATTGTTGTGCATTCATCAAGTTTTGCTACATATTCAGGATTGTCCATCCATACACCAACAGTTTGATTGTTTCCTCCGACCACGCCAATAGTGCCACGCTCAATCCCTTTTTCTATATAGAAGTAAAATACTTCAATGCCATCTTCTGACACATAACGACGTGAGAAACCTGCAACATCTAAATCAATCTCCGTTACATTCTCATGCTTCTCCAAGTCATAGATACCCTGTTTGCCACCTTTTGAAACAACGGCAAACTTGGCAATGCTACAAGTGTCTATCAGTTCGCATTGTTCCAATGGTACTTGGGTGATAGGCTTTTTGCCAAATGCTTCTTCTGCGTCAATAGTGTCAGCCACTATCACATTTTGAGCGACAGAATGCAGTCCGAAAAAAGCTAATACAATAGCAAGTAAGCCCAACTTAATGTTTTTATTTGTGTTCATATCTTTAATGTTTAAATTGTTATACCGAAAAACTCAGAAAATCTTATTCCCATAGGTAGCCATATTTACCAAATCTACGCAATGCCACCATCATTCAACGATTTCAACATAATTGGTATATTCAGGAAACCACTTGTCAAGCAATGCATCTGTCTTTCGTTCGATTTCTGGTGTGATATTCTTGCTCACTTTCTGATAGGCAACTGAAAGAGAAAAAGCCTCGTCTATCCATCCTATGATAGGCAGACGCTTCGCTGAAATCAAATCTACTGGGAACACCAAATAGGATATGGTAGACAAAATCATCAACTTGTCACTTTTCGGAGTGTCCTTGCTGACCATGATGAAATAGAGCAACAAGAGTGGACGAGCACTAATACGACCGACTTTTGTTGCGTACTCTTGAAGCTTATCTTTAAATATTGCTGTGTTCATAAAATTTTGTTTGTCCATGTTCTAATTTTTTCTTGTTATGCGTTATTGGTATAGAGAGTTTTGAACATTTAAAATCTATCACCATAAAAAGAAAAACTTGCAAACCTAAGAGATGTTGGTTTACAAGTTTTCTTTTCAATTATCGTATTTGCAAAAGGTATTTCTTGATGATAATATGTCCAAAACGCTCTAACTCTTTCCGTCTTTCACGTTTTATGCTAAGACTTTCGATATTGCACCCTCGATCATTCGTGTCGGTCAAGTAGCCTTCGATTCCATCATCAAAAACGACGTATAATTGACGATAAACCTTGTCTCCAACTTGATAGAGCCGTGCTTCGCCACATTCAGCGTTGCGCATACGCCGCCATGCCTTGTCACACCACTCAATGCTATTTTCCTTATAGTAGGAACTGCCGTTGGATAGGTCTTCTATAAATCCCAATATATCAGAGAGTAGCCCCATAATTGCATTATGATTTTATTTTTGTACTTTATGAAGAGACATACTATATCCACATCTTATGCAACGAGTGCTCTGTAGAGGCTTTGCACCAGGATATGCCTCTTCATACAATAAATGATGATTATCTCGTATGTAATCATGATTCGGACACTTCATGCCTCTGATTTCTTTTATAGTTTTATTCATTGCCCTTTCTGAATTTATAATCTTCTTACTTCTTTTTGCCACCCATCTTGACAAATCCCCAAAGTAGGAGAATTACTACAATGGCAATTACAACATAAAGAGTATCAGTCTCTTCGATATTTGAAAAAATTGAAAGTAAATTCATATTGTTATTTTTTATTAGTTAATTTAACCCAATCCCTATATTCACAATAATATCTTAATGCGAGATCTATTGTGTCACGTTCCATATCACACATTTTTGTTATTTCGGCATCAGTGTGGTTCAGGCTTGTCATACACATTCTACAGAAGCGTTGTGCCCAACAAGAAGAGCATAGGCGATTTTTTCTTTCGGTAAATTGATTAAGGAGAGCAAACGCCTCGCTTTCTTCGATTCCGTCTTTAACATTGCCAACGCTCAAGCTTCCACAGAACTTCTCGCAAGCATATAAATCTCCATCTACGTTGATAAACATTGAAAACAAGCCTTGATAGCATGTTTGAATGTTTAGTTCAGAACGGAGTATTAGATAGTTCCTGTTATCTACAATGTCTATAAGCTTTTGAAAACATCCTGCCAAGATGCCTTTGTCCCCTTGCTTATATGCCTCAAATGCTTTCTTATAGAAAATGTTCTTTACTTCCCAGGTGTCGTACACTCGTGATTTGTCGTTAAAATTGGGTATGATGTGCGAAATATGTACAGGATAGTGTTCTTTCAACGCAAGCTCTTCGTCCCAAACATCTGCCAATTTGAGAACTTCGTTCCACGAATATACAGTAGACAAGAATCTAACTCTATCCCTATAAAAATCGGGATATGCATCACGAAACAGTCGTAAATTCTTGATAATGATGTCGTATGAGCCAGCACCAGAGATTGTTCTCCTATGTGCGTCATGCATAATCTTGTTGCCATCAATAGTGACATTAACAACAGCGTTTGGCAAACTATTCAACCAATCAACGATTTCTTTTGTCAGTAACAGTCCATTGGTGGAGAACGAAAAGCGCACCTTCGCTTTAAGGATTGTCTGCAACTCCGAAATCAGCCATTCTATTTTTTTTCTTGCCAGCAAGGTTTCTCCACCATAAAAGCAGATGGTTATTTCTTCAGCTTCTTTATCGTAATGTCTATTGATGTAGTCAACTGCCTTTTGCAGAGTATCATACGAGATTTCTCTTGCATTGTGAGCTCGTCTGTCCCTATAATTACCAGAAAAACAGCAGTAAGAACAACGAAGGTTGCATTGCTGCGTCATCTCAATGGTGTACATCGTTATTTTACTGGCATCAATAGTCGTTGGTGCCTTAAAACGAACAATAGGACTGACCTCGGATTCCCTTTCGGGAGTCCAGATGTCAATCCTATTGTTCTTGACATCATACCAAAGTTGCTTGCCGGATGATGTAGAGAATTTATGCATGATGTTTAATCGGAATACCCATAATCAGATGACTTCCATGGCGCACCTGTATTGTATTTGCATTCAGAACGACAATCGCCCGAACCCAATTCCTTTTCATCCTCATCCACTACGTTTTTTTCAGTCGAACTTTGGGGATTATACAAGTCTTCATTTGCATTCGTTGTTTCTTGTGCAGAAACTGATGGTGGAATAATTGGGGTATTGGTACTGTCTTCTTCTAATCCGATAGTAGAATGTGTATCGTCTTCTTCTATGATTGGCGGTTCGTCAATCTGAAGATCGTCAATCTGGGGCTCTTCAATGTTCAAAATATCTTCTTCCATATTATAAAGTTTTAAGCGTGAAATCCATAATCTGCATTGTTGGTGACAGAACCAGTCAATGCCTTGCACAGAGGCCAACAATCTGCCAAGCCAAGTTCTTGCTCGTTTTGTGTGGTATCATTCAACGAAGATGTTTCGTTGTAGCGGGCCACATCATCACCGATAGGTTCACCAGCCGAACTTCCGAGCAAACCACTATTTTCAATGTCAGCAATTAGCGCATCCGCCTTATCTAATGCGACTTGCGCTTTGTCTTCCATCATTTCGTTGTAGGCGGCAACAGGGTCATCTGACTCATAAAGAACATGAAACAACTCTTTGTCTGAATAAGAGTGGCTTAAACCCTCTGCTATATTATGCGCAAGGTAATCACTGAAGCCTGCATTACGAAGCTCTTCGTATGTTGGCATTGGATGTTCTGCATCAAAGCCTGAGCTAAAAGGGCTATGAGCAGCTCCTAATGTTCCCAGCGTATCATCAGCAGAACATCCCTCAAATCCTTCTGTTGGTGACATCAAAGAGTCATCCAACCCTAAGTTCATTTCATCCATAAGCATTCTGTTGTTTATAAATTCAACTATCACAACCAAGCGACATATCGTCTGACATGGAATCTGTCCAATAATCAAAGAGATTGTCCATCGGCATCACATCTGTAACGATTCCACCATCAGTATAGTCCACATGAACCAAGCTATCAGCGTCATCATACATATTTAGAGAGTCGTCTATCGTGCCAAAACTATCATTGTTGTACGCAGAAGTGAAATCATCGTAAGACAAATCATCTGTAATGGACAACAAATGTCCATCCTCATAATACGGCACATATCCTAAGTCATCCACTTCCCAAATGTTAGTAAACTCGTTGTGGAAAGGAAACTCTTGTAATGTAAAATCCGTCGCGAAGTTCGACACTTCCATACAATGCGTCTCAGCATTGTACTGATATGGAGCAGGCTCGTCCGTTGCCATCATGAAATAGTTGGAGTCTTTCCATGAATGGGCAAATTTCTCAAAACCATACTCCAAGATAGAGCCTGTACCTGGGTCTGTCAGTACAACCGTTGAGTTTTCAGGGTTAGCAGGGTCAATATTTACACTCGTTACGATGAGTGCGTGGTCGGCATTAGTCAGATTTCGATAGAACTCATATTCTTCTGTTCCTGGTTCCGCCCATAGCTCATGTGCGTCTACTCCCACTATAACCCTATGACCTTCTTTCAACTCATTGATAAGGTCATACACGGAATCGCAATGTTGAGAATGAGTCCCGACATTGCATGTTTCAAGCAAATTTCCAACATCGCTGGGCTTGGTACCAGTTCCGTGGTACCAACCCTGCTCTGTTGCGTATGCCGTCAATTCCTCTTTGGGTATCTGGATTCCATAGTCACGCAATATCATTTCTTGGCAACGAATTGCACATATTGGGTCACGCCCTTGATAAATATTGGTATCGAAATCCGTCTGCTGTACTTTTGGACCAAATGTTAGCATAATTATATATGAAAATATCTAACGTATAAATACTTGCCATTTCTTATTGCATGATTCCATTCTCCACATGGTCAATTTATTTTATGCGGATATATTATCGAGTAAATTACTTTCTTTAGCCATAAGTTCAACAATTTCATCAACAGAACAAACTTGACTTTCTGGCATGTTCAGAGAATTGCAAAGTTTATGTATAAAGTTCTTTTCCGATTCAAGGTAAGATCCATCTGCAGAAACAATTCTGCAGCAAAGTTCTATAGCTTGTTTTGTAATTCCTAAAGATTGAATTTGAGATACTAACGTTTCGATTTGTGGGAGATTTTCTTTTTTTGTAAAATCCTTCTCAGTTGTTATGCCAAGCTCTTTTTCTGCATTCTTTATTACAAGCATCTCTCTTTCATCTAACACATTGTCAGACCATGCTGTACAATACGCTAATGATATGAGTGCTGATAATTTATCGGAATTCTCAGAAGTTGGTTCTTGACTAATTCCATATTTTTCAGCAAGACTTGCTGCTATTTTCTTTTTATCCTCATCAACGTTATTCTTAACAATAACGTTATCTTCATTTTGTCTCTTCTTTTTTTCAAAGCATTCGGACATTAAATCAAATGGCAAGCTTGATTCCGTGGATGACATTGTATCCTTTTTCTCATAAGCAAATTTATTTAATGCTTCCAATATTGTAGATTTGATTTCTCTTCCTGATAGTCCTTCTGATTTACATGCAAGACTTGCTATTTGTTCATCGGTGTATGACGCATTTTGTATCGGAACTATTTTTTTTGAATAATTCTTGATTATTTGTTTGCGACAGTCTAAATCCGGCAGATCAAATTCAATTTCATATAGGAATCTAGACTTAAATGCCTTATCATAATTTTCTCTTAAATTAGAAGCGAAAATTACAACTCCTTCAAATATTTCTAATTGAATAAGCATTGTACTTCTTAAAGAATTTAATGCTTGATCCGCACTATGGGATACGTCTTCAATGCGTTTCCCCAAGAAAGAATCGGCTTCATCAAAGAACATCACAGTATCATGTTGCCTTGCATAAGCAAAAGCACTCTCTAATTTTTTTGGAGCATCACCAATATATTTTGATTCTATCTCTGCATAATTCAATGCTAACAAATCTTTTCCAAGAAAATCAGCTATAGCGTGTGCGCACATTGTCTTACCTGTGCCAGGTTTTCCATAAAAGTTAATAATTGAGCCCACTTTAAAAAGGGGGCATATTTTGAATCCAGCATGACCAGTGTGGTCATTCTGAGTGAAACATAGCAATTGGCTCCGCTGGTGAATATCTTTCGAGAAATTGCCATGAAAGAGCCGAAAGCTTCTCTGATAGGCCCGAAAAGGGCAAATATCGATCTTTGAAATGTTGAAATCTGGAATATTACCATCCTTCGGAGG
>NZ_SGVY01000006.1 GCF_004535825.1 Segatella hominis
TAACAGAAATGTCATTTTTGACCATTTCTGCTACCGATATTTTAGTGCCTGTATGCTCCAAAACGCCTCTTTTATATTTATTAACATAAAAAGCTGCTCAAAAATTTGGCTATGTCTTAGGAATCAGCACCCCCAGGGCATGAGTAGTTACAATATGAACCGCCACCGTTAAAAATGCTTATTAGGGCGTTTCTACTTCTCTAATCTGCTTTTTTCTCATTTCCTTGTCACTGCCAACTAAAGCCAACGACTGCCACAACCACTTGAAACTCAAAACAAATGCTCTATTTTGCTATTTTTTGCCTTTTAGGCGTTCTTTTTTAAAAAAAAATGGTTAATTCATTTGGTAATCAGAAAGTTTCCTCGTATATTTGCAAAAATTATCAAGAGGAATCGCTTATGTGCAAATTTGAAGAAATAGAAGGTTGGCGTCTTTCCTATGGCAAGACCATCCGAGAGATCAAAAATGCCGTGCATGAGGAGGTAAATTTGGGGCGAATATATCTCATCATTAGCATTTTGCTTGCTTATATGGGAACTGTTAGCATGCAAGCTCAATCATGCGAGGGACGAGTGTACCTAAAGAATGGTATCCAGCAACTCTATGAAAGTAATGATCGAATAGACTTGCCACGCAAGAAAAAGGATGTTCAAGTTTATAGAAACTTCTTTTCTCGCCAATGCACTAGCGATGTGATACCTTTCGCCAACATTGATTCTGTAGTGGTGTGGAATGCCACCTCCAAGCAAAACGTACGCACACTTGTTCCTTTGGAAAATGTGGGATGGAGCTGGCTATATATCAACCACCCAAGATTGCAAGTCTATATTTATGCCTCCCAAGGTTATTCCGTGACGGACATGGGAGGAATGAAAGCTAGGCAATGTAACACAGCAGCAGCAATGTTTTTCATCCCAAGCAAGACGGCTTGCGACTTCTATGTCAGACAGACTGATGGCAAGCTTATATGTCTGGGAGATACCTATAAGAAATGCGACAAACACTTTATCCGAGAACTTTGCCACTGTGTAGGACTTTCGCAGGAATGGGAAAAGAAACTCATTGGACTAAGTGAACACAACCGAAGTTCTATGATACAAAGAGTGATAGAAGTATTAGATGACAAACAATAAATAACAACTAAAAGGAATCATTATGAAAGCAATGAAGTTTTGGCTGTTCATAGCAGTAATGGTGGTAGCGATAGCTGCACACGCTCGCAAGAATGACGACCCAGAAATGCGTCATGTTCGCCTCACTATGATGGATGGCAAACAGATAGAGGGCTACATTCCTAAGAAGTACATGGGGTGGGCGTTAGAATATCAAGTAAGACTTGCCGAGAATCCAGATGGCAAAAAAGCCAAGAAGTACGATGCTGAGAAAGTAACCAAGATGGAATGGCTTGCACTCACAGAGGAACACCCTGAAGGCGAAGTGTGGGAACAATGCCAAACGATAGCACGTAATTCGATTAGGGCTGTAAAAGAGGATCGCCTTATGGAACTCCTTTACCGCGGCAAGAATGCATCTGTCTATCAAGTTCACGTATTTCTGCCTGGCAATGGCATAAACACAGGAAACTCTTGGGCTACTTGGTATGCACTGAAGCCTAATGGACAGAAAAGGGCATTTATTCTTTACAATGCAACGCTTGGCAAAATGGGAAGCCTGGATCGACAATTCAAGGATCAAAAGGAATATGAGGGACTGAAGAATTACATTCTAGAATGGTGGAACAAAGATAAGTCTTTAGCTAGGAAGCAACTGAATGATGGCGTAGCTATCTTTAGCCATATCTATGATGAATGGAAAGCTGCTTCCAGTAAACAATAATCGGGATTAAGATTCTCCAACTACAAGGTTGTAGAAACATAGTTTGGATTTTACCGCACACCTCACTAAGCAGCACTTAACTAATTATTACACAGTAAATTAGGTAGTGTACGATGTTCAATCAACACCGCACCCGTACCCGAGCAATACAAGGAGTCATCGATATCTCAACATCAGGTGCCCTGAAGTATCCTTCACTTATCGTTTCGGAGGATACAAGGCTAAACAGCATGATGAAGTGGATACTTCGAGATTTGGAATATAAAATGGATTGGTTTACGAAAATAGGCACGCATTCTTTTCAATATGCGTGCCTATTTCTCTTGAAAGATTTTCTTTTTTCTTGTTAATCTTTTCATGACAATCACGAGTACGGTCGAGCAACTCTTTCCAATAGTTGCCACCACCAAGATTCTTGAGTCGTTCATCGTCCATCGTAAACCCTTTTACGATGGACTCATTCAGTCGCTCTGTAGCCCATTGACGGAAACGAGTGTCTTGAATAGATTTTACACGATAGCCCACAGATATGATAACATCAAGGTTATAGAACTTCACTTCTTTGCTTTGGGTTTTTCCTGCCATAGCACCATGCTGAGTGGTCTGTCGGAATTTCCTAACAACCACTTTTTCATCAAGTTCTCCCTCTTTAAAAATATTTGATAAATGCTGACGTCTGGAAAGACTTTGGAAACATCATTGAGTATGACGCGACAGGTATTGATAAGGTGACAAATCGCAGCGATGTGAAGGAAATCTCCCGCTATTCTCTCAATGGTCAGCGAGTAACCTCTCCTACCAAGGGCGTGAATATCGTGGTATATAGTGATGGCAGCATCAAGAAAGTTGCCGTTCAATAATCAAAATAGAAAATCAGTGTTACTCTCAGTAGTAGCACTGATTTTTTCATTTATAAGTTATAAAAATCAAAAAAAAGGCTGGTTTTATCACGTATAAGTGAAACTTTTCGTATATTTGCAGTAAAATAAGTTGGAGGATAAGAATATGGCAAAAATCAAACGTAGGAAACTGCCGGTAGGCGTTCAGTCTTTCAGAAAAATCAGAGAAGAAGGATACCTATATGTTGACAAGACGGATATTGTTTGGGAATTGGCGAACAACGGCGATCAGTATAATTATCTCAGTCGTCCTCGTCGATTCGGCAAGTCTGTGCTCGTTGATACCCTTGAATCCTATTTCTTAGGCCGAAAGGATCTCTTCGAAGGTCTCAAAATCATGGAGATGGAAGAGGAATGGAATCAGTATCCTGTTATCAGACTTGACATGAGCCGTGGCGGTGCCAGTGCTCAAGGAATCCAGTCGTATCTCAATATCTGCTTTAAATCGTATGAGCAGAAATACAATATCACTCCGGATCCTACAGCCCAACTTGCAGACCGTTTTGATGCCATTATCACCACTGCCTATCAGCAGACAGGCATGAAGGTGGTAGTCCTCATAGATGAGTATGACTCCCCACTCCAGCACTCCTGGAAAACTCCTGAGCACGAAGCATGCACAGATATATATCGCAATGTGTTTGCCATACTGAAAGCTGATGATGAGTTCGAACGATTCGTATTCATTACAGGAATCACCAAGTTTACGCAGATTTCACTCTTCTCTGCGCTCAACAATCTGACCAATATCAGTTTCCTTCCACAATATGCACCACTCTGCGGTATCACTGAAGAAGAAATCAGCGAGAATTTCCAGCCAGAGTTGGAGAAAATGGCAGAAATGAACAATTGGACTTTGCAGCAAACTCACGACAAACTGAAGGAATATTATGATGGTTATCACTTCAGCGAAGACAATATGGTTGACATCTATAATCCTTTCAGTCTTGTCAATGCCTTGTCACAATCCAAACTTGCAAATTTCTGGGCTGCTTCAGGTGCCACTTCCAGATTGCCAAAGTTTATAACCAATGCAGAATTACACTTGGGTGATTTTGAGAATTGCCGCATTCTCCGCAATGTTTTGGAGACATCTGATGTTACAGGGGGTGGAGTTTCCTTATTCCTCTATCAGTCGGGGTATCTCACAATCAAGGACAGCGACGAATTCGGATATGTTTTGGGCTTCCCTAACAAGGAAGTAAGACAGGCTCTATATGAGACAGTACTACCTTCTCTGACCATGAGAGAAGAGAGTGAAATCCAGTCAATGCAAGCAAACCTCTATATGCAATTAGGTACAGGGCAGGTATCCGAAGCCATGAAATCGCTGAAGGCGCTGATTGCTGATGTTCCTTATAGTAACAAGAAAATGGCTTCTATGGATATGGAAGAACGTTATCGCCTGATTATCAGCACTATTCTCAACGCCATAGGCATGAAGGTAGAGATAGAGCACATGCTTTCTACGGGCAGGATTGACCTCATTACCTCTACCTCACAATACATCTATGTGATAGAATTGAAATTAAGAAACAATGGCGGAAAGGAAGCTGCAGTCCGACAGATCATCGAACATCAATACTTGGAGCCTTTCAAGGCTGATTCACGAGAGGTGATTGGTTTGGGAATAGAACTGGACGATGAAGGAAAGGGCTTGCTCGACTGGAAAATCGCAAAGGAGTAAGTATTTCTTAAATCATACATAAACAAAATAAAAACCACCACATGCTTATTTATTGGCATGTGGTGGTTTTTATTTAATCCCGCCTTTTACGGAATATTAGAAGTGAAAGCGGAGATCAACGCCACACTGGAAAGGATTGCCACGCTGGGCAAAGTATTCCTTGTTGCCTGTGGCGGCATTATCTACCGCGAAGGTATTGTAATGGGTATTCGTCAGATTACGAGCCCAGAAACTGATAAGGACCTTGCCTAAATCGGCATCCAGATGAGCGCCTAAGACTGCATACAAATTCTGACTGTAACTGTTGGCCTGATCCCAATAGGTCTTGCCCTGTGCATTGACATTGGCTCCTAAAGTAAGCGAACGGAGCAAACGGCAATCTGTATCAATACGATAATCTGCTGCTGCAGAAAGCGTATGCTGCGGAACATAAGGTACAAACTTGTCCTTGAAATCCTCAGCCTCGGCTCCTTCCCCACTCCGGTACTCATCAAATACGGCACGGGTATAACCATAGTTCAACATCCAGTCGAAATGACCATTGAAGAGCTGACCTCTGAGCGCAGCCTCAATACCGCAACTGTGACTCTTGCCTGCATTGACCATCATTCGGCCAAAACCGTAATTACCCGCCATCACAGACAACTGTTGGTTCTTTACCTGCATATAGAAAGCACTGAAATCCAGATGAACCGCATTCTCAAAGAGATTGAGATGGGTTCCCAACTCGTAGTTCCAACTCACTTCCGGTTCATAGGAAATCGTCTTATTCACCTTCTCATAATCCTCGGCAGAATGAGGAACATCATAATCACCACGCATCGCAGCCTGACGGTTGGCATTCAATTCTGTCTGAAGAATATCGCTGAACATCTGGATGTTATAACCACCGGCACGATAACCCTTGCTGACAACCGCATACACATTACTGCCATGGGAATCCAATCGCCAAGTGAGTCCCAGCTTAGGCAACAGCTCTTCGAAATGATCGTGCGTGCGACCATCGAGCATACTGCGCAAAGTATTGGTTCTCTCCATGCCCATCACCCTCGCCTTCATACTCATATAGGCAGAACTTTCGTAATGAATGGAGGTAAGCATATAATCATATCGCAAACCCAAGGTAAGGGAAAGCGAAGAAGATAAATCGAAAAGGCTCTCGTGATAGAAACCGAGATTGGACTGAGGCGTACGATACAATCCTGGCGCACCCATGGAAACCTCCATGCCTACTCCACCAGCTTGTTCTATAGCTCGCTGAGCGGCAGCCTGAGCGGCAGCTGCAGGCATTCCCTGGGCTATCATCCTGCCTGCCATCGCCTTCACCATCGCATCATACATCTGGCGCTGGATGGCATTGCCGATAGGCGCCGTCATCGCTTCATCAAAGAACACTGGTCCGTTGGTCTTCAACCACTGTTGGGAGAAGAAAGCACCTAATGTCCAATGCCAGAATCCGCCCACAGCCTGCTTGCCCTTGAAGGTAAACTCCTGGGTAAAGGAATTCTGCAACTGCTGCTGAAGGATGCGCATATAGTCAGCCGGAAGATAATCCTGATCCATCAGCATATGGTCTTTCACATACTGATAACTCGAAACGGAAGTGAAATCGAAAAGATTTCCCTGACGGGTGAGTCGCAAACCGGAAATCAGATTGTTGCGGCGATAGATGCCTGCAAAGGTGGAGGCTGGACGGTCGGTATTGCCTGTTGCAAGATCCAGACGACCATAAGGAAATCCATTCTGATCTACATACTGATAATTGGCGAGAACATCAACATCCCAACCGGCATTCAGACGGGTTTTTACAAGCAGTTTTCCGCCCGCTTCATTCATCTTGTCAGCCCTTTCACCAGTAAAGGAATTGCGGAAGAAACCGTTCTGTCCATCATAAAAACCAGCCAAAGAGAAGGCTGTCTTCTCATTCACCTTATTATAATGCGCTACCTCAAAATTGCGATAGCTGCGACTGCCATAGCCCAATTTCACATCCGTACCCTGATAGTTAAAAGGATTGTGGGAATACATTCTCACGAGTCCGCCCTCTGTATTCTGTCCATAAAGAGTGCCCTGCGGTCCACGGAGCACATCCACACGACTCAGTTGGTAATTGTGGAGATTGAAGGCAGACTTGCTCATCACCGGGATATCATCCATATAGATGCCCACAGAAGGACTGTTGACACGACTGCCGATGCCACGCACATAGACGGAAGACGACAAGCGGCTGCCGTAATTAGGCATCACAAAATTAGGGATATACTGAGAGAGTTCACGCAAATCATGAACACCGAGTTTATGAATCTGAAAACTGCTGAGAGAACTGCTGCTCAATGCCTGCTGACGGAGGCGACGGGTTTCCTTGGGTTGGGAAACGACTACAATCTCATCAATATCAAATACCTTGCTGCTATCAGCAAAAACGCTCTCGGGACTGACCAAATTACCATTAGCGGCACTGGCTGGATGCATACTTTCCGCTTTAGCCAGATATTCATCTTCTGCATTTACTGGCAGAAAATTTGCAGCTAAAGATGCGGCTACCAAAATTTTAAAATACATAATTCAACTGATTTTTTTTCGGCTGCAAAGGTACAAAGATTATCCCGAAAGGATTATCCTTATAAATTAGGAAATCAGACTGAACCTGAAAAATCAGGAAACGAGAACATATCAGGAATTTCGCTTGAGATAAGCCCGGATGGCATACCAGATATACGCTACTAAAATAATGTAACCGACAGTGTATAACGTACTGATACTGAATATGATATAATCTAAGGCGCACATACCCATCAGACCACCCAAATAAAGTATTCCTTCACCCAAAGTAAGACGGTTTTTTACTTCATCCACACAGGCAATGGCAAGTATGAGAATCGCCCATACGGATGCTAAGAAGAAACCCAACACCTTAGGCACTGCAAAAGGATTGAGCGTAGGGTGGAAATAGAAATGACGCCATACCTCAGGCATGTAGGTCTGAATCGTGGCATAGAAAGCTGCAGACAGCGATACCATCAGCACAAGGGCTGTTGGATAAGGTGAGTCGATATCATTGAAATGCACGATAGGCGCATTTCGCGTAAAGATCTTCTTCACCAGATAACTCACTCCTATCAGCACAAAGACTATCAGGAAGATGAGCAGGTGGGTATTGCTGAACACCATGATAAACTGGGAAATGGGATCATCAGGCACTACCTTAGAAAGCATATTAGACTCATGTATCCAACCGAATACATTATCCTCTGTTGCCAACTGGATCCAAACTGAATCCTCACGATCCTGCGGAATTATCCTGATATCAGAAACAACCAGAAGACAGTGCTTCATGACTGCGAAAGAATCGATGGGAAGATGGCTGACGAATTCCTCCGGCTGCTGCTTGATAAGCATCAGAGAATCTGCTGCCACCTCGAAATTGTAGCGATAGGTATAATGATGCGTAGAAGAAAAAGAAATCGAATCGCGCTGGCGATCACTGTATTCCACCAGTGCTGCATGCTGTCCCTTTGCAATATGACGGTGATAACAACTGGTTACAAAGAAAAGCACAAAGACCATCAGCATGCCCTTGAGGACACACTGACAGCCTTTTCTCATATCGGATAACTTTAACTTCATCTGTATTTTATTATATGATTCTTCTGAATAGAACCTGCTCACAATGATCAGTTTGACTCAGCATAGACATTCATCTGACATTCCTTGCAGACAAACTCCAGCCGGAATCTTCTGCCATCGCCTAATACCAGCGAAAGCGGTTCTTTCCATGTAGGTTTCTTTCCCCCACGCTTCACGCAATATCCTAAGGAATAGCGGATGCAATGGCGGCACTGCATGATGAGCGATTCATCCTTGCGTTTGTTAGCACCCAGTTCGAATGCAGGCTGGATATTCTCAAGTCCATGCTTCTTGTAGAAATCAACCGCAGCATCATTGGCAATATTATAAGTATATCGCCATTTTTCATATTCCGGTTGCCAGGTTAATTCCTTCTGACTCTTAGCTTCACGTTCTCCCGGGTGATCCAATCTGTAAGGATTGGCAAAGAAATTTCTGTCCATACCAGAAATCAGCGAACGGTTGAGTTCATCTGTTATTCTCTGATCAAGTTTTTGAATCAATTCCCTACGGACATTTGAAAGCACACTGTTAGGGATGAACGCAGCATCAATATCATTCTTGAGTACCACATGCTTACATTCATATTTAGATTCACCGAACTTGCTCATCTGCGCAATCATATTATCATGCTGAGAGCGTTTGGCGCACTGCAGTTGCATAGGTGTGAAGACCTCTGCAGCCTTGTAGTACAAGCCCTGTTCTACACTCTTGAAGATATTGGCAGTTGCAAGGAATCCATCTACTACTTCATCATTATCCTCGTCCTTTTCCAACACAGGCTGGAGTTCGATAAAGAGCGGAATACGGCGTTCTGCTGTCTTGCGAGCAAGAATCTGTTCGAATGCCTGGTCGTTGTTGCGATACAAAGCCATACCCGGTCTGAGGTTTTCCGGCATGCGGAAAGGGAAAAGGCGGTTGCCCTCTACCTTGTTGACACGGAAACCCTCCAACTCTCGCTCATCATTGATGAAACAGAGTCCGTCGCCATTGGCAAAACTTGCAACAGTAGCCACATTGAATGATACATTCCCACGGATTTCCTTCACCTTACCTACATATTCACCGATAGCCTTCGGTGTGTCGAAGGATGAAATATCGGGTTGTCTGCCATGCAGGAAATAGTTGGTAAAACCGCGGTTGAAGGTTTTCTTCAGATTCGGAACGAAATTATATTCCACATGTCCTCGCGAAGCACGTCGGTATTCGCGTGGATATTTGGCTACGATTTCATCCAATTTCTTGTTATAGGCAGCCACCACGTTTTTCACATAAGTGATATCCTTGAGTCTGCCCTCTATCTTGAATGAAGAAGCTCCGGCATCAGCCAGGTCCTTCAGATAATCTAACTGACAGAGATCCTTGAGCGACAGGAGATAGCGCTGGTGCTCTATCATCTGGTTGTCGGCATCAACCAGGTCAAACTTCATACGGCAGAACTGGGCACATTCACCACGGTTGGCAGAACGGGAGAAGCATTTTTCGGATGCATAGCAGACTCCGGAATAACTGACGCAGAGAGCACCATGCACGAAGACTTCAATCTCTCTGTCTGGAATAGCATTGTGGATGGCTTTGATTTCATCCAGTGACAGTTCACGTGCAAGAACCACTCGCTTGAAACCGATCTGAGTCAACCACAAAGCTTTCTCAGGAGTTCGAGTATCGCATTGGGTACTGCTATGTAACTCCCTCTTCCACAAACCTTTAGCTCTCACCTCCCAGAGGAGTCCCATATCCTGCAGCAAGAGTGCATCAACACCAATCTCATCCAACTGGGAAATCATCTTAAGCGTATCTTCCAATTCTGAATCATAGATGATGGTATTGACGGTAACGTGAACCTTGGCACCAAACTGATGGGCGTAATCACAGAGTTGCTTGATATCCTCGATAGAGTTGCCGGCAGCAGCTCGTGCACCGAATCGTGGAGCACCGATATAGACGGCGTCTGCTCCATGATCGATGGCAGCTATACCGCATTCTAAATTTTTGGCAGGAGCCAATAATTCCAATGTTCTCATAACTTACTGAATATCGTCAATATTATAAGGAGTCTCCTGGTAAACATAATAGTTGATCCAGTTGCTATAGAAGAGATTGGCATGTGCACGCCATGTAACCAATGGAGCCTCGTTAGGATCGTCGTGATAATAATAATTCTTTGGCAATTCCACATCATCGCGCTTGCCCATATCGCGCTTATACTCTTTATCGAGTGTATTTGGCGCATATTCAAGATGACCGGTTACAAAGAACTCACGGCCCCCTCTTGCCATCACGATGCTCACACCGCTTTCAGGAGATTCTGCAATAATGTCAAGTCCTGGTACCTTCTCAATATCCTCTCGTCTCACTTCTGTATGACGGCTGTGAGGCATGGCAAAGACATCATCAAAGCCTCTGAAGATAGGCTGTGACATATCCAGCGGTTTCTGCTGGAAGATACCGAACATCTTCTTCTCCAACGGATATTTCGGCACGCCATAGAAATGATAAAGTCCAGCCTGTGCACCCCAGCAGATATAGAGCGTAGAAGTGACATGAGTACGTGCCCAATCGAAAATCTGCATGATTTCCGGCCAATACTCAACATCCTCGTATGCCATCGTCTCGATCGGAGCACCCGTAACAATCATACCATCAAACTTCTGTTTGGAGAGTTCGGAAAAATCCTTATAGAACATCATCATGTGCTCGATAGGAGTATTCTTAGGGGTATGACTCTTGAGTTTCATGAAATAGACCTCAAGCTGCAAAGGCGTATTGGACAACAGTCGCACGAGGTCGGTCTCTGTAGTTATCTTCAGCGGCATCAGGTTGAGAACCACGATTTTAAGTGGACGGATTTCCTGGCTGTGAGCCCGGCTCTCGTCCATCACAAAGATATTCTCATGCTTCAGCAACTCGATGGCTGGCAATTTATCTGGTAATCTTAATGGCATTTTTTATCCTTTCTTTGTATTTTTCTGCAAAGTTACTGTAAAAATCTGACTTAGCGAAAAAAAAGAGGATTTTTTTATATAAAACGCAAAAAAGGTGTTGAACCGAAGTTCAACACCTTCCCACCCCCTGGAACAGTATCTAAATAAGATTATGCCAAAACCCTAAAAAGACTTGATCCAGAAGTAGATGCTATAACATCATCATTTCTTTTACCAAAGATCCAATCTCTCAGACTCTGGGATATACATTTTGTCTCCCTTCTTGACACCAAATGCCTCATACCAGGCATTGATGTGAGGAAGAGCGCCATTTACTCGCCATTCTCCCAATGAATGTGGGTCGCTCTTTACGCGGTTGCGGATTTCCTGCTCTGTGATGTTCTGACCCCATACGCCAGCATAAGCAAGGAAGAAACGCTGTTCTGGTGTGAAACCATCCTTCTCCTTGAGCTTTTTCTTTGCAGTTGCATTCTTAAATGCATTGAAAGAAACCATCAGACCTCCGTGGTCTGCCAGGTTCTCACCCAAAGTGAATCGACCATTGGCATTCAAATCAGGCAATACCTTGATATTGCTGAAGAATGCAGCATACTGATCAGCACGCTTGTTGAAGCCCTCTGCATCATTGGCTGTCCACCAGTCATGCATATTACCATCTGAATCATACAGTCTTCCCTGGTCGTCAAATCCGTGAGTCATCTCATGTCCGATCACTACGCCGATAGCACCATAGTTGAATGCTGCATCAGCCTTCGGATCGAAGAATGGATACTGGAGGATACCTGCTGGGAAGGTAATCTCATTGGTTGTTGGGTTATAATAAGCATTGACTGTCTGTGGAGTCATGTACCACTCGTCACGATCCACTGGCTTTCCTGCCTTGTCATTGATATGCTTGTCGTGAGCAAACTTGCGGCATGCCATCACGTTCTCATAGAAACTCTTAGATGGATCGATTTGAAGACTGCTATAGTCTGTCCACTTGTTAGGGTAACCGATCTTCACATAGAACTTGTTGAGCTTTTCGTGAGCTGCTGCCTTGGTAGTATCGCTCATCCAGGTCTGTGCATCGATACGCTGACCGAGACTTACCTGAAGATTTCTTACCAATTCCAACATGATCTTCTTAGAAGACTCTGGGAAGTAGCGCTTGCAGTACATACGACCGAGAGGTTCGCCCAACTGAGCTTCTACCTGACTGGTAGCACGCTTCCAGAGAGGATAATCCTCCTTGCGACCACTCATTGTCTTGCCGAAGAAATCAAAGTTAGCCTCACGGATCTCATCAGTGAGATAAGAAGATGAACTCTGGATAACATCCCACTCCATCAAAGCTCTGAGCGTATTGGCATTCTCGGCAGCAGTAATCTTGTCGAGACCAGCGAGGAAGTCAGGCTGACCTACGATCATCTCCTGAATGTACTCGCTCTTGATACCCTCTGCATTACACATAGCCTCGAAGTTGAGGTTAGGATATTTCTCCTGGAACTCCTTGAGAGTCATCTTATTATAGTTAGCCTGAGGATCGCGAAGTTCTGTCATACTCTTTGAGATGAGCGCCAACATGGTTTCGTGCTGGAAGATAGCCTGCTCCTTCTGAGCTGCTTCCTCTGCTGAGAAACCGTAGAGCTGGAACATCTTCTGAACATACTTCTTGAAAGCCTCACGGATAGCTACTGTAGCTGTGTCATTGTTGACATAATAGTCTTTCTGACCGAGGGTAAGACCGCCCTGACCGAGATTGAAGATATTCATCTTGACATTCTTCTCGTCAGCAGCGAAGCCGCCACCGAAGCTCACACCATAACCTTGTGCTGCATACTTCAACTGGATCTTCTGCAAGTCAGCCTTTGTCTTGGCTGCTTCCATCTCATCGAAAAGTGGCTTAACTGGTGAGATACCAGCCTTGTTGCGAGCATCTACATTAAGCGCCAACTTATAGAAGTCAGACAATTTCTGCTCGATAGTACCCTTCTTATAAGTCTTCTTCTGAAGTTCAGAAAGAATGGTATTGATACGCTTGTTGTTGTCATCTGCCAACAGATTGAAGCTGCCGTAGCAGCTGTAAGCTGCTGGGAGTGGGTGGTTCTTCTGCCATCCACCTGTAGCAAACTGGTAGAAATCATTAGCAGGACTGACTGTCTTATCAAGGTTTTCCATGACAAGACCCGACTTGTTCTGTGCATCTGCGCCGAGAGGCATAGCTGCCAGCATCATCATCGGAAGAATCATTTTAATGTTCATGTTAGTTATATTTTTTATTATTAAATCTCAGAAAGATAAGCATCTGCTGAAAGAAAATCTTATGCTGAAGGTTTATGAATTGCTGACTTCTTCGAGCTTTTCAGAAAGAAGCAGCCAGTTATCATTTTCCTCATCAAGTTTCTGCATCAGCGAAGTATATTCTGTGACAAGTTCCATATTGGTAGCATTCTCCGGCTTCATCAGGAGGTCATCTATTTCCTTCTTGCGCTTTTCCAGTCTGGCAATGCGATCTTCACACTCCCTGACAGCCTTCTCTGCCTTGCGGATTTTCTTCTGCTGTTCCTTATGCTCAGCATAATTCTGTTTACCGGCAGAAGGAGTTGCTTCTACAGTTGCTGCTACAGGAGCAGACTGAGCACTTGTCAATGCGGCATTGATGGAATCTGCATTATGCGCACGAAGATAGTCATAGATACCACCTAAATGCTCACGTACCTTTCCGCCACCGAACTCATAGACTTTATCTACCAGTCCATCAAGGAATTCACGGTCGTGGCTCACGATGATAGCTGTACCATCAAAAGCCTTGATAGCTTCCTTGAGCACATCCTTTGACTGCATATCAAGATGGTTGGTAGGCTCATCGAGTATCAGCAGGTTCACTGGTTCGAGCAGCAGTTTGATCATAGCCAATCGGCTTCTTTCACCTCCACTGAGTACCTTCACATACTTTTCTGAAGTCTCACCACCGAACATGAATGAACCAAGGAGATCGTTGATTTTCAATCGCATCTCACCAGTGGCTACACGATCGATGGTATCGAATATCGTGAGGTTCTCATCAAGGAGCTGCGCCTGGTTCTGTGCGAAATATCCTATCTGTACATTGTGTCCAATCTTGAGGTTGCCCGTAAAAGGAATCTCGCCCATGATACATTTGACAAGCGTTGATTTACCTTCACCGTTCTTTCCTACGAACGCAACCTTCTCACCTCTTTTAATAGTAAGGGTGACATGATCGAAAACCGTATGCTCTCCATAATCCTTGCGTACCTCATCGCAGATAACCGGATAATCACCGCTTCGCAGACAAGGAGGGAACTTGAGATGCATCTGTTTGTTATCCACCTCATCCACCTCGATCGGCACAATTTTCTCCAACTGCTTGATGCGACTCTGCACCTGTACAGCCTTGGTAGGTTTATATCGGAATCGCTCTATAAAGTCCTTAATATCAGCGATTTCCTTCTGTTGGTTCTCGTAAGCCCTCAACTGCTGTTCACGACGTTCCTGACGAAGGACGATATACTCATCGTATTTCACTTTGTAGTCCTCTACCCTTCCGCAGGTAATCTCCAACGTACGATTAGTAACATTATTGATAAACGCACGGTCGTGACTCACGAGTACTACCGCCTTGGCACTTTGAGCAAGAAACTGTTCCAACCACTGGATACTTTCGATATCAAGATGGTTGGTAGGCTCATCGAGCAAGAGGACATCAGGTTTCTGCAACAGGATTTTCGCCAATTCAATACGCATACGCCATCCACCGGAAAACTCTCTGGTAGGACGTTCAAAATCCTCTCGCACAAATCCGAGACCTGTCAGGGTACGTTCGATTTCAGCCTCATAGTTTTCACCTCCCATCATCATGTAGCGTTCATGTTCCTGAGAGAACTTCTCCACGAGTTGCGCATATTCATCACTCTCGTAGTCGGTACGGTCAGCCATCTCCTGCTGCATCTTATCAAGACGTGCCTTCATCTCCGTATTATGAGCAAAGGCCTTGCGGGTTTCTTCCTTGACCGTCGTATCGTCCTGAAGTTTCATGACCTGAGGCAGATATCCGATAGTGGTATCGTTTGGAATCGCCACAACACCGTCAGTAGGTTTCTGCAAACCACACAGGATTTTGAGCATGGTAGATTTTCCAGCACCGTTTTTGCCGACGAGCGCTATGCGATCTCTATCATTGATGACAAAACTGACATCATGAAAAAGAGGTTTAACGCCAAATTCAACTTTAAGATTTTCAACCGATATCATTACAGAATCTATATATTACAGAATCTTGATTACAGAATCTACTTTTAAAGAATTCATTCTTTTGAAATGTAAATATCTTTATTATGAAGAATTTATTATTCTTTTTGAGAATCTATCATCAAGAATCTATTATTTCCAAAAAAATCCCCAATGGGGTAAGTTTAATAAAAAAGGTCGGACCTCAAAAAGAGAAACCGACCTTTATACTTTAAATCTTCAAGAAGATTAAGCCTCTGCAGGAGCGTCCTCTGCTGGAGTTTCCTCAGCAGTTGCAGCAGCCTCAGCCTCTGCCTGAGCAGCAGCCTGAGCAGCCTTCTTGTCAGCTACCTTCTTTGCGATTGCTTCATTCATCTTCTTCTCAGCCTCGAGCTCCTTAGCAGCAGCTTCCTTCTTAGCCTTTGCCTCAGCGTCACGAACTGCAGAAACCTTCTGGTCTGCGCCGTTCTTCCAAGCGTCAAAACGCTTCTGAGCCTCAGCCTCGTCGAATGCGCCCTTCTTAACGCCACCACGGAGGTGCTTCATCAAGTAAACGCCCTCGCCCTTGAGGATGTTACGTACTGTGTCTGTTGGCTGTGCACCTGTCTCTACCCAGTAGAGGGCACGATCGAAATTCAAATCTACAGTAGCAGGATTGGTGTTAGGGTTGTATGTACCAATCTTCTCAGTAAATTTACCATCACGTGGTGCTCTAACGTCAGCGATTACGATGCTGTAGAAAGCATAGCTCTTACGACCGCCGCGCTGCAATCTGATTTTTGTTGCCATTTTTTAATCTAATTTTTTAATTTGAGGTTTGAATTTTATGCTGCCATCTCGTGACAGCGGGTGCAAAATTACAACTTTTATTTGATTCCCACAAATTTCAAGTTGATTTTATAATTATTTTTAACGTATTCTACGGGGTGCATTAACGAATTCTATCGGCAGCACGTACCAATTTTTCATCATCACTGACTCCCTTGCGTGCTAAAAGCACAAAGACAAGTGATAAGAGAGGCATTACTGCACCCCAATGGAATGTCAAATTGCCGGATACTTTTTCTAATCCTACAAGTCCGAAGAAGATCACTGCATAATCTACGTACCAGAGTACATTGAAAAGCAGGTTGATAGAACAGAGATTGATCTGCAACTTACGGTTCTTGAACAGGAATACTGTTGCCAGAGACATCAATGCTGAAACGGAGCAAAGAAGAAACAGTGGCAAACAGCTTGCATCAAAACGGATTCCCTCGTCGCCGCTAATGCCCAGACAGTGTACTGACATCGGATTGCCCATACCTTGTGGCATCACTGAAGCCACAGGTACAAACAGGCAGATCACACAGGCAATGACTGCGACCAGAAGAAACAATGTTTGTTTACGCTGTATCATAATCTTGTTATATTCCTACATGATTATATAATCACTACCCTACATTTCTATATAATTGAAATCCCTAAATTATAATTATATTCCTAAAATTACATAATAGAGACGGAACTCCACATTAAAAGGCAGAACTCCTCATTAAAAAGGGAAGCACCTCATTATAAGGAGAAACACCACATAAAGAAGCAGAATACCTTACTATATAAAATTGAATTATATATTTGCAGAATCTGCATTATATATGATATAGAGTCAGTAATCAGATTAATATCTGTCAACAGGAGCGTGTTCTCTTGTTGGGTCACGCCAGTAGATATTCTTATCTACAAACTCCTGAGTAGCCAAGAGAGATGGCTTAGGGAGCTTCTCATAATAGCGAGAGATTTCAATCTGCTCACGGTTCTCGAATACCTCTTCCAAAGAGTCGTTATAAGAAGCAAACTCCTGGAGCTTCTTGTTCAATTCCTGCTTAATATCAAGAGAAATCTGATTCGCACGCTTAGCGATGATTGCTACACTCTCGTAGATATTGTTTGTGTCATCACAGAGATCCATGATATTACGAGTCACGGTGTTTGTTGGAGCTTTTGTTTTTTTGTAATCCATAATAATACCTTTATTTAATATCTATTTTGATTGATTCTTATTATTCTTATTTTTGAGAAATTCTATAAATTATTCTTATTCTGGAAGATTCTATAAATCTGCAGATTCTTCAAACTATTTTTATAATGTTCTCTAAATCCATTCAGAAAGATTATTCAAATCCCTTCAGAAAGAATATTCAATTCTCTTCAGATAGATTCTTGCAACAGCTAAATCCCAAAAGAAACTTTACTGATTAGAATTACCGGAACTCAATTTTTCCAATGCATCCTCTGGATGTTCTTTTTCGAATTCCTTGCATTTTGCAATCATCTTTTCAGCATTGGCACGTTCCTTTGAATCTGGATACTCATTGATGAAGCCGTAGCACTCATCCTCAGCATCCTGATAACGTTCCAGCTGCTTCTCCTCCACACTCATCTTGGCCAGTTCATACTTGCCTTTCATAATCAGTGTGGCAAATGCTTCACGCTTATTGCTATAAGGATAATCCTTCAACGCATTCTGAGCTGTTACGATACATGCCTGATAGTTGTTACCCTCGCCCAGACAGTTGCCAAAATAACTGCCCAAATCATAATAAAGCTTCGCATTCTTATATTCCTTCTCCACCAGAAGATCCTGCAAAGCGAAAAGACGACTGGTAGCCAAATTCTTCAGACGGGCATCAGGATATACGTCAAGATACTCCTGAAATGCACTGATTGCTGTAATCGTAGTACTCTGGTCGAGACGTGGTTCTGGAGCATTCATATACAGACTTTCGCCTACAAAGAACTTAGCTTGCTCTGCATAGATGCCCTTAGGATAACTGGAAACATATTTGCGGAAATATTCTGCTGCAGTCTCATAGTCTTTCATCTCAAACTCACACATGGCGAGCATATACAGACTCTCCTCTGCCTCTGTAGATCCCTTCTTGATAGTAATCAAGTCATTCAGAAGAGTAGCTGCACGAGAATACTTGCCAGAAGCAAAATACTGCTTGGCATACTCATATTTCAAGTTATAATCCTGAGACTTATAAACCTGGTTAAACTGATTTGCACAACTTGACATCAGAAGCGCAAAACAAGCTGATATAAGAATTGTTTTTTTCATTATAATCACGTTTTGTGATGCAAAGTTAACTATAAAATAGCTATCTACAAAGAAAAAAATACACTTTTTCGCATTTTATCATTCTTTATAACTAATTATGCGATTTTTTTTGTAATTTTGCAACCGATAATTTAATTTTATTAAGACTTCGCGTCTCAATACTTGTCAACAAACTGATTTTTGAAATCAACAGATATGGAATTCAAGATAACTTCCAAATACCAGCCTACCGGCGATCAGCCACAGGCGATCAGGCAACTCACTGAGGGTGTGGAGCAAGGAGATCCTGCACAGGTTCTCTTAGGCGTCACCGGTTCGGGAAAGACCTTCACCGTAGCCAATGTCATTGCCAACGTGGGAAAGCCGACCCTCATCCTGAGTCACAACAAGACTCTGGCTGCACAGTTGTATCAGGAAATGAAGGGCTTTTTCCCTGAAAACGCAGTGGAATACTATGTTTCCTACTACGACTATTATCAGCCGGAAGCTTATCTTCCTACTACGGACACCTACATAGAGAAGGACCTTGCCATCAACGAAGAAATAGACAAGTTGCGACTCGGAGCCGTTTCTGCTCTATTATCAGGTAGAAAGGATGTCATCGTGGTCTCCTCTGTTTCCTGTATCTATGGTATGGGTGGACCTACTGCCATGCAGGAAAATATCATCAAGATAAAGAAAGGACAGATACTGGACCGCAATGTATTCCTGCGCCAACTGGTTGATGCGCTGTATGTAAGAAACGACATTGAACTGCAGCGAGGCAACTTCAGGGTGAAAGGTGAAACGGTTGATATCTTCATGGCATACAGTGACCATGTGCTGAGAGTTACCTGGTGGGATGACGAAATCGACAGTATCGAGGAAGTCGATTCTCTCACCTATCATCGCATAGAATCATTCGACCGGTATGAGATTTATCCTGCCAATCTGTTTGTGACTACCAAGGAACAGACAGAACAGGCTATCCGCATGATACAGGACGACCTGGTGAAGCAGGAAGAATTCTTCAAGAGTATCGGCGATGGAATCAAGGCACAGCGAATCAAGGAAAGAGTGGAATACGATATGGAAATGATCAAGGAATTAGGTCACTGTTCGGGTATCGAAAACTACTCCAGATATTTTGATGGACGACAGGCTGGAGAACGACCATACTGTCTGCTGGACTTCTTCCCGAAAGATTTCCTGCTTGTGGTGGATGAGAGTCATGTCAGCATCCCACAGATAGGTGCGATGTACGGAGGTGATAGAGCCAGAAAGAAGAATCTCGTGGAATACGGTTTTAGACTTCCTGCTGCTTTTGACAACAGACCGCTGACCTTTGAAGAATTCCACAGTATGATCCATCAGGCGATCTACGTAAGTGCCACACCTGCCGACTATGAACTCAGAGAGGCTGAGGGTATTGTGGTAGAACAGTTGATTAGACCGACGGGACTGTTGGATCCTGAAATAGAAGTAAGACCAAGTGAAAATCAGATAGACGACCTGCTGGATGAGATATTGACCAGGACTCACAGAAACGAGCGAGTACTGATCACGACCCTGACCAAGAGAATGGCTGAGGAATTGACTGAGTTCTTGCTGAATCATAATGTGAAAGCTGCCTATATCCACAGTGATGTGGCTACGCTTGACCGTGTGAAAATCATGAACGACCTGCGAGCTGGCATTTACGACGTGCTGGTGGGCGTCAATCTCTTACGTGAGGGACTTGACCTGCCTGAGGTTTCATTGGTAGCTATTCTCGATGCCGACAAGGAAGGTTTCCTGAGAAGTCACCGTTCACTCACACAGACTGCTGGTAGAGCGGCAAGAAACGTCAATGGAAAGGTAATCATGTATGCAGATAACATCACAGAGAGCATGCAGCGTACCATCGATGAAACTGCCCGCAGAAGAAGTATCCAGTTGCAGTACAATGCCGATCATGGTATCACACCTAAACAGATAGAGAAGGCAATTACCTCTGCACTCCCAACATCTGCCGACAAGGAAGCTAACTATCGCATCGGTGACGGCAAAAAGGAAAACAGACGGGTATATGTCGAACCGGAAGGAGGCGCTTTTGCTGCCGATCCTATCGTACGCAGTATGAGTAAGGAGGAACTCGTCAAGAGTATTGAAAACACGACTGCCCTTATGAAACAGGCTGCCAAGGAACTCGACTTCTTGCAAGCTGCACAATACAGAGATGAGATTCTGAGACTGCAGAAGGAACTGGAGGAAAAATAAACACTTAGAGAATATCAGAACTGGAGGATTCAAGGACTGGAGGAATCAAGAAATGAAGGTATCTGGAAGTGGGAAACCAAGGACTTCAGGAATCCAGGACTATAGAAATTCTGGACTTCAGAAAAAGTAAATTAAAATATTAGAAAAAGCAATAGGTAAATAAAAGGTAATAAGATTAAAATTTATGTGGTTAGTATTAGCATTTCTCTCAGCCACACTGCTGGGATTCTATGATGCCTTCAAGAAAAAGGCTCTTTCTGGTAACGCGGTGATTCCGGTGCTCTTTCTGAACACCCTATTTTCATCGCTCATTTTCATTCCGTTCATCATAATGAGCTATACAGGAACTCAACTGGACGGAACGATTTTTCATGTAGCCGAAGGCGGATGGGAAGTTCATAAATATATCGTATTGAAGAGTATGATTGTACTGAGCAGTTGGACATTCGGCTATTTCGGTATGAAGCATCTGCCTCTTACCATTGTAGGACCTATCAACGCTACAAGACCGGTGATGACACTTGTAGGTGCACTGATTGTATATGGGGAGGTATTGAACCTATATCAGTGGATCGGTGTGATTTTAGCCATCGTCTCTTTCGCCATGCTCAGCAAAAGCGGAAAGAAAGAAGGAATCGACTTCAAGCATGACAAGTGGATCTACTTCATCGTCTTGGCTGCCATATTGGGAGCTATCAGCGGTCTGTACGACAAATATCTCATGGCTCCTCCAGAGAATGGTGGCGTAGGACTGGACAGAATGATTGTACAGAGCTGGTACAATATCTACCAATTCTTCCTCATGGGAGCGATGATGCTCATGATCTGGTGGCCTAAGAAAAACAGTACCACCCCATTCCACTGGCACTGGTCTATCGTATTCATCAGTATCTTCTTGAGCGCAGCAGACTTCGTCTATTTCTATGCATTGAGTTTGCCAGGAGCCATGATCAGTATCGTGAGTATGGTGAGACGCGGAAGTGTCATCGTCAGCTTCCTCTTTGGAGCCGCCATTTTCCACGAAAAGAACCTCAAAGCAAAGTTTGTCGACCTGCTTTTGGTACTCTTAGGTATGCTCTTCCTGTATTTCGGAACTAAATAAGAAAACAGGGAAATTACTGCAAAAAGAATATTCTTTCCATTAAAAACAATAACTTTTTGAATATTTATTTGGCAGTTCGATAATAAAGTGTTAATTTTGCAGACAAAATAATTACCAAAAACAAATAGATTTGATCATGAACAGAACAATTATTACAGTAGTGGGCAAAGATACTGTGGGTATCATTGCAAAGGTTTGTACCTATTTGGCAGAGAATGACATCAACATTCTTGATATCTCACAGACCATCGTTCAGGAGTATTTCAACATGATGATGATTGTTGACATGGGTAAGATGAAGAAGTCTTTTGAGAATGTGGCTGATGAACTTGCTGAGATTGGTAAAGGCATGGGTGTACAGATCAAAACCCAGCGTGAGGAAATTTTTGATATGATGCACCGTATCTAATCAATCCTGATATTCATTCAGAGTATCAGTTTGACACATTATTATATATATAGATAAAAATACAATTATGATCAACATATCTGAGGTTATCGAAACCAACAAGATGATTGAGCAGGAAAATCTCGACGTTCGTACCATCACAATGGGTATCAACCTGTTGGATTGTGCTGCAACAGATGTAGACGTGCTCTGGCAGAACATATACAATAAAATAACTCGCCTGGCCAAAAATCTGGTAAAAACAGGCGAAGATATCTCTAAGGAATTTGGTATTCCTATCGTCAACAAGAGAATCTCCATTACTCCTATTTCACTCGTAGGCGGTTCTGCATGCAAGACTACAGACGACTATGTGAAGATAGCCAAGACGCTTGACAAATGTGCCAAGGAACTCGGTGTAAACTTCCTGGGTGGTTACTCTGCCATCGTAAGCAAGGGTATGAGCAAGAGCGATGAACTTCTGATTCGTTCTATTCCACAGGCTCTGGCGCAGACTGATTTTATCTGCAGTTCTATCAATGTAGGTTCTACAAAGACGGGTATCAACATGGATGCTGTCCGCCTGATGGGACAAATCATCAAGGATACTGCTGAAGCAACCAAGGACAAGGGTTCATTAGGTTGTGCTAAGTTGGTTGTTTTATGCAATGCACCTGACGATAATCCGTTTATGGCTGGTGCTTTCCATGGTGTTAGCGAAGCTGATGCTGTCATCAGCGTTGGTGTCAGCGGTCCTGGTGTTGTAAAATATGCACTGGAAAGTGTTCGAGGTGAGAGTTTCGAGGTTTTGTGCGAGACCATCAAGCGTACTGCATTCAAGATTACACGTGTAGGTCAGTTGGTGGCTAAAGAGGCTTCTGCTCGTCTGAATATCCCATTCGGTATCATCGACTTGTCTCTGGCTCCTACTCCTGCTATCGGCGACAGTGTGGCTGATATTCTTAAGGAAATTGGTTTAGAGCATCCAGGAGCTCCTGGTACAACTGCTGCTTTGGCTTTGTTGAATGACCAGGTAAAGAAGGGTGGCATCATGGCTTCATCATACGTAGGTGGCCTGAGTGGTGCTTTCATTCCTGTAAGTGAAGACCAGGGTATGATTGATGCTGTAGAGGCAGGTGCTCTGACTATCGAGAAATTGGAAGCTATGACCTGTGTTTGCTCTGTAGGTCTTGATATGATTGCAATTCCTGGCGATACTCCTGCAACAACCATTTCTGGTGTGATTGCTGACGAGGCAGCTATCGGTATGATCAATCAGAAGACAACTGCAGTCCGCGTTATTCCTGTAGTAGGAATGAAGGTTGGCGACAATGTTGACTTTGGCGGTTTGCTGGGTCATGCACCTATCATGCCTGTCAACTCTTTCAGTTGTGAAGCATTTGTCAACCGTGTAGGACGCATCCCTGCTCCTATCCACAGTTTCAAGAACTAAATCAGAAAAATCATATAAAAAAGAGAGGGTGCGTCATGGCTTATGACACTCCCTCTTTTTATAAAGCATTTCCTCAAAGGAAACGCATTTATAAGCTCTAACGAAGCGCTTTGTTAAGGTCTAAGTTTATTGAGATCTAACAAAGCGCTTCTTCATCCGTCTATAATTTTCGAGGATTCAGGTTTCATAATTTCCGCCCCTGTACCCACTTTTATTTTTCCCTGCCCACGGAAAAATTCTTGCGTGGGCAGGGAGAAAAATATACCCAGACAGAGAAGGGAAATTATAAGAGTATTTGTAGGAAATGGGAGTGTCATCGAAAAGGGCATGTTTTAACATTTATGGTAGAAAAATACAGATAGAAAAAGGGTGTATCATGGCTTATGACACACCCTCACTTTTTTATAATTAACTTTATTATTTCCCAATATTGAATCGGAGACCGAACTGGATATTGAAATTCAACTTTTTATCTTTGAAGATATTTTCAATCTGACTTCCATTATCAAAGTAATATTTCATTCCAGGCTCCACATAAACTCCCAATTGAGGAATAAAATCATACTGAATACCAACAGATGCATTTGTTGACCATTGCATCTTATCACGTTTGCTTTCTTTTACTTCTCCATCCGTTTCGGTATGATTCTTAATATTTACAGCACCTTCGCCACCTGCTGTCACGTAAGTATGCAAGCCTTTATATTCCCATACAGAATAACTCAAATTGAGCGGTATTCCCATATAATGGAGATCTTGGGTAGATACTGTACGGGTATCAGAAACTCCACTGATGAAATCCGAACTGACTTTGGTATAAACCAGACCCGTAGAGAGTTTCAACTTAGTAAGAAGATGAAAGCCCACCTGCATACCTACAGATATCGGTTGATGATGCTTGGTCTCTTCGTAGAGATCCGAAGTTGGAATCATAGCCATATATCTTTCATCAAAGAAATTGGCAATCTTGATATTTTTATCATAATAAACAGGATCAGAAGAAGGCATAGAGCTCATCAATACAGGACTGTTGCCTCCCGATGTCTTCCCTATAAATCCATTCTCGCCGTACAACTGGAGTTTCAAGCCACCACGATGATGTTTGTCTTTACGTCCCAGTTTTTCATCCATACTGCTTTGTGCCAAAACAGTCCTTCTTCCGTTCTGAGCAGAAGACATTACATCACCTTCTGAAGTTATTAGAGAGTTTACTTTCCGAGAAGAACGGGATGAAGGAACCGTTTCTGATTTCTCATTTACAGAACGGGCAGAACTCTGAGTATCTAAATCTAAAGACAAAGCAGATTCAGAACTTACTAATTCTACAGAATTAGATTGAGCAAGAATGTTGTTCCTTGTCTGTCCGCCTCCAGACAAAGTTTGCAGTCCATCTTTAGACATCACATTTTGACCATTAGCAGATACAGCAGTCTGACCATCATCATAAATTGCATTTTGACCATTATCAGAGATTGATTTCTGACTATTATCAGAGATTGCTGCCTGACTATCTTTAGGGACAGCTGTCTGCCTTTTATCAATGAAAGTTTTGGGGCCTTTGTCAAATATAGCAGCAACTTCTTTTTCTGCAACTTCATTCCACGGATGGAAATACACATAGGCACTACCAGCAAGAATGGCAGCTATTGATGCGGCTATAGAGAAACGACGCATCACAATAGAGCGAGTGACCCCATGATTGCTATGGTCGTTTTTATTCGCAAATACCTCATCTTGAGCTAACGATTGTTCTATGTTAGCCCACAACTCATCTCCGACTGGCATTTCATAGTCTGCCATCCGGTCGCGTAGTCTGTCTGTCCAATCGTTATTCATATTCCTTATTCTTTAGATAATTATTAATTTTGCTCGCTAAAAGTTTCTTGGCTCTCAAATACTGAGAAGCAGAAGTAGATTCCTTGATATCAAGCATCTCTGCAATCTCCTTGTGACTCTTTTGTTCAAAGACATAGAGATTCAAAACCATTCTATAACCATCAGGCAACTCACTGATCATCTGATTCAGAACTTGCGGTGGCACTTTATCGACGTCTGGTACTTGTTCTTCTATCTCATCTGGGAACTCATCAACAAAAGAAAATTTCGTTTTCTGTTTGATGAAATTGATTGCCTCGTTAGAAACAATCCTAAGAATCCATCCCTTCAACGATCCCTCACCCCTGTATTCAAACCTGTTGACAGAAGAAAGAATCTTCACGAAACTATCCTGAATGACATCATTGAGATCATCACGATCAGGGACATACCTCAGCCCTACAGCCATGGCATATCCCACATATCGGCTATACAGTTGATGCAACGCACTCCTGTCGCCCTTTTTGATGTCATCCAATAATTCCTTTTCTGATTTCATTCTTTAACAACAAGTTACCACAACCGGGTGGTCTTAAACTCATAGCCTTTTATCTAAAAACTGAAAAATATGAAAATCTTGCATCAGATTTATATTTTTTTTGCAAATTTCTTTTTTGTAGGCCATTTAAATCTCTACGACATCCCCTTCCTGAGTTAAAAAACTATGAGGGAAAACGGCTTTTGCCTCATTGAGCAAAACGGCTTCACAATTATATCTTGCACTATAATGGCCTAAAAGAAGTTTACCAACATTGGCTGCTTTAGCAACAAGAGCAGCCTGTTTAGCAGTGGAATGATAATAAAGTTTGGCTCTATCCTCACTCTCCGAAGCATAAGTACTCTCATGATAAAGTACCGTTACATCCTGTATTTTTTTATAAAGCTCAGGCATATACTTTGTATCACTACAATAGGCATAACTTCTTGGCGTTTCTGCTGGAGTAACCAATTGGCTATTGTCAATAACCTTTCCATCCGATGTAATCCAATCTTTTCCTAACTTGATATTATTAATCTGACTTACCGGTATCTCATAATAGTCAATCATGTCACGTCGGATATGGGGCAATGTAGCCTTCTCACGGAACAGAAATCCACAGCAAGGAACGCGATGCTGAAGTGGAATTGTTTCTACCGTAAGAGACTTGTCTTCATAGATAATTTCAGACACCTTGGTATCAACGGGAATAAACTCGATTTTATATTCCATACCCGTCATAAAGAAATCTAACTGTTGTTTAAACAAACTCTCATATTCTTTTGGTGCATAGACTTTTAAAGAAGAGGTTCGACCTAACATTCCAAAGGTAGAAAGTAATCCGAGCAAGCCAAAGCAATGGTCACCATGGAGATGAGAAATGAAGATGGCATTAATCTTCCCAAAATGAATGCGGGAGCGCCTGAATTGTATCTGTGCACCCTCACCACAATCTATCATAAAAGCCTTTCCTCGCAATTCAATAATTTGCGAAGTAGGATAATGTTTAAGGGTGGGCAATGCACTGCCACACCCTAATATATGAATTCTAAAAGGTTCCATTAAAAGTTATCTATAACGTTAATTATTTTCCTCTTACAAGAAACTTATACCCAACATTTGGAAATATATTATACTTGACGCTTGAAAGTAAAGATTCCAGCATTATTTTCCAAATACATACTGTCAGGGCCTAATTCATCAATCATGAAAGTATCCTTGTTGAGCAACAACTTACCATTGAGAATCTTCCAGGATGTCCAAGGATTCTGTTCTGCCTTCACATGATTCTTGACCTCACCGCCTTCAATAATCTCAAAATTCTTATCCAGACTCGTCCACTTTCCGAGAAGGGAAGTCAGATTAATCACCTGCTGAGCAGCCACATCGCCCAGTTCTTCATTTTTTTGACCATTCAATATCAAAGCGATTCTGTCACCTGCCAACAAACCACCTTTCACGATGTTAGGTTCTTCATCATCAATAAAAACATTCATGGTATCTCCAGCATCTGTTATCAATTGAAGATTATGCATTGTGGTGCCGTCACCGCAAATACCATATATTGTCGAGTCCGGAACATCAACATCTGCAGAATCAACAACAGAAATGACATTGGACGTTTTACGTTCCTTACAACTGTTAACAATAAACAGGCTTACCACAGCTATTGTTATAAAAAATAATTTCTTCATATTTAAATCTCCTTATTATTTATTTTTATCAATATTCGCGATATAGTCTATAATCGCAGGATAACCAATAATCGCAGGATTATCTATATTCCGAATGTTATCAAAAATCAAAACCATTCTTTTCTATAGATTTACCATTACTCTTATTTATATCACTCATATCTATAGATTTAATCACTCTTATCTTAATAGAAAAGATCAGTCTTTATTCACCTCTTTAGATTGACCTTCATTTTTCTCTAAAGATTTAGCTTCATTCCAAAGTAGATCCATTTCTTCCAATGAAATATCCTTCAGATTTTTTCCTTTCTTTAAGGTATGATCTTCCACATAATTAAAGCGACGAATGAATTTCTGATTGGTATGTTCAAGTGCATTATCGGGATTCAGTTTATAGAGACGGGCTGCATTGATCACAGAAAAAAGGAAATCACCTAATTCCTTTGTAGAATTTTCCTTATCTTCCTTTGCCAATTCTATTTTCAATTCATCAAGTTCCTCCTGAACCTTATCCCAAACATCCTCTTTGTTTTTCCAATCAAAACCAACATTTCTTGCCTTGTCCTGTATGCGATAAGCTTTAATAAGAGAAGGCAAGGCATTAGGAACACCGCTAAGCACTCTTTCATTTCCATCCTTCTCCTGCTGCTTAATCTGTTCCCAGGTTTTCTCAACAGCAGTTGATGTTTTAGGTTTGACTGAACCCGCCTTAACCAAAGAGTTCTGGTCATCATCAGAAGCAGAATCCTCTGACTCACATTTTTCTTCTTTATAAACCACCTGTCCATTTTCGTTGATATACATATCAGGATTGGATACGCTCCATTCTCCTTCCTCGTTCCAATTGATAAATGGATGACGGAACATCAGTTTATCTGCTTCCTGATTGCAAACATCGCAGATATCAAACTCACCATCTTCTCGTCCGATGATACTGTAGAACATCACATGCTCCAAAACATCACCCAACTCTTTCTTGATATCTTTATAATCGCGTTTCATCAGTGCATCACAGAGTTCGAAAGTCTCCTCGATTGTATTCGGACGAAGACTCTCGAATGTCTGCTTTCTGTCCCATGGGCATTGCAGTCGCAGACGGTCCTGCACATCCAACAAGCGACTGAACGCTGCCATTTTTTCTTCTTTCGTATGCATTTTATTCATATTCAACTTTAAAGGTTCATCATGCGCATCTCCAACTATCACGTTAAGAAAATGTGCAAAAATTAATAATTTTGATGCAAAGATAGTGTTTTTCGCCCAAAAAGTAGTATCTTTGCACTGTTTTTTAAAGAAAAAGAAAGAAAAAGAATAAAAATTAGATATAAGCAATGGAATTAGCAAGTAAATACGATCCACAAGCAGTGGAAAGTAAATGGTATCAGTACTGGCTCGACAACAAGCTTTTCAGCTCAAAGCCAGATGGTCGTGAACCTTATACAGTGGTTATCCCTCCACCAAACGTTACAGGTGTGCTTCACATGGGACACATGCTCAACAATACGATCCAGGATATTCTCGTTCGCCGTGCACGCATGGAAGGTAAGAACGCTTGTTGGGTACCAGGTACAGACCATGCCAGTATCGCTACCGAGGCTAAGGTAGTCAACCGCCTCGCTCAGCAGGGCATCAAGAAGACTGACCTTACTCGCGAGGAGTTCCTCAAGCACGCTTGGGACTGGACTCACGAGCATGGTGGCATTATCCTGAAACAGCTCCGCAAACTCGGTGCCAGCTGCGATTGGGATCGCACAGCATTCACTATGGATGAGACCCGTTCTCGCGCCGTCATCCACGTATTCTGCGATCTTTACAAGAAAGGTCTCATCTATCGTGGTGTGCGCATGGTCAACTGGGATCCTAAGGCTCAGACTGCACTCTCTGACGAGGAGGTAATCTATAAGGACGAGCACTCTAAGCTCTATCACTTGAAGTATTACGTAGTAGAGAAAGACTGCCAGCAGGTAGATGAAGAGAACGTCATTCACAAGGATGAGAAGGGTTACTATGCAGTAGTAGCTACTACACGTCCTGAGACTATCATGGGCGACTCAGCCATGTGTATCAACCCAGAGGACAAGAAGAATACATGGTTGAAGGGTAAGCACGTCATCGTACCTCTCGTCAACCGTGAGATTCCAGTCATCGAAGATACATACGTAGATATCGAGTTCGGTACAGGTTGCTTGAAGGTAACTCCAGCTCACGATATCAACGACCACGCTCTCGGTTTGAAGCATGGTTTGGAAACCATCGACATCTTCAACGACAACGGTACTATCAGCGAAGCTGCTGGTCTCTATGTAGGTATGGACCGCATGGACGTGCGCAAGCAGATTTCTATCGATCTTCAGAATGCTGGTTTGATGGAGAAGATTGAGGATTATAATAATAAGGTGGGCTTCTCTGAGCGTACCAATGTGCCTATTGAGCCAAAGCTCTCTACACAATGGTTCCTCAAGATGCAGCACTTTGCAGACATCGCCCTCCCTCCAGTAATGAACGATGATATTGAGTTCTATCCTAAGAAGTATAAGAACACCTATCGCCACTGGTTGGAGAACATCAAGGACTGGTGTATTAGCCGCCAACTCTGGTGGGGTCACCGCATCCCAGCTTACTACTTCGACAACGCTGGCAAGAAGGATTTCGTAGTAGCAGAAACTGCAGAGGAAGCATTGAAGCTCGCTCAGGAAAAGAACGCCAACATCAAGGCTGAGGATCTTGAGCAGGAAAGCGACTGCCTCGATACTTGGTTCTCTTCATGGTTGTGGCCTATCTCATTGTTCGATGGTATTGAAAATCCTGACAACGAGGAGATCAACTACTACTACCCTACTTCCGACCTCGTAACTGGTCCGGATATCATTTTCTTCTGGGTAGCACGTATGATTATGGCTGGCTACGAGTATCGTGGCAAGATGCCATTCAAGCACGTATATTTCACAGGTATCGTTCGCGATAAGCTTGGCCGTAAGATGAGTAAGAGTCTCGGTAACTCACCTGACCCACTCGATCTGATTGATAAGTTTGGTGCCGACGGTGTTCGTATGGGTATGATGCTCAGCGCTCCAGCAGGCAACGACATCCTCTTCGACGAGAGCCTCTGCGAGCAGGGACGTAACTTCAACAATAAGATTTGGAATGCTTTCCGTCTTGTTAAGGGTTGGGAAACAGCCGACATCGAGCAGCCTAAGAGCGCAGAAATCGCAGTGAAGTGGTTTGACGCTAAACTCAAGGAGGTAAACGAAGAGATGCAGAAGCAGTTTAAGGAATATCGTATCTCTGAGGCTCTGATGACTGTATATAAGTTGTTCTGGGATGAGTTCTCATCTTGGTACCTGGAGATGGTAAAGCCAGCTTATGGTCAGCCAATCGACCAGAAGAGCTACGACGCTACCCTCCGTTTCTTCGATGCCCTCCTGAAGATGTTGCATCCATTCATGCCATTCATCACCGAGGAGTTGTGGCAGCACATCTACGACCGCAAGGATGGCGAGAGCATCATGCGCGAGAAGCTGGAGATGCCTGCACCTACAGCCGAGGAGCAGAAGTTGACAGCAGACATCGACGCAGTGAAGCAGATTATCGCCGGTGTTCGTACTGTCCGCAACCAGAAGAACATTGCACAGAAGGAGCAGTTGTCTCTCCAGGTAGTTGGCAAGAACGATTTCGAAGCTTTCAATGAGGTAACTCTCAAGATGGCTAACCTCGACAAGATTGAGGTCATTGCAGAAAAGAGCGCTGATGCATCCAGCTTCATGGTAGGTACTGACGAGTTTGCCGTTCCTTTGGGCGACCTTATCGACGTAGCTGCCGAGATTGAGAAGGCAGAAGCTCAGCTCAAGCACTTAGAAGGCTTCCTGATGGGTGTACGCAAGAAACTCAGCAATGAGAACTTCGTGGCTCACGCTCCAGAGAAGGTTGTAGCTCTGGAGCGCAAGAAGGAGAGCGACTCTGTAGAGAAGATTGCTGCCCTCAAGGCAACCATCGAGGAGCTCAAGAAGAAGTAATTAGAAACATAATTAGAAGTAATTATAGACATAGTTAGAAATAATTATAGATATAATTAGAGACATAATTACGGAAAATAATTATAAATAATGTTTAGTGTTTAGTGTGTCATACGCTAAGCACTAAACATTTAACCTTTTTAGATATAAACATGATCAAGAAGCTTTTCACCTTATTTATATGCATGATTTCGCTCGCGATGACTTTTACGGGTTGCAGCGAAGAGGCTTTTGATACGGATAGCGTCAACAAGCAGACTATCCTGGCGTTCTATCCATGGACGGGAGGCAAAAGCAGCACGGAATTATTGGGCTATTTGCAGAACAACATCGACAGCATCTGCGATGGCATCATCGACAGAAAGGGACTCAACAATTCCCGCGTTCTGGTGTTCCTAAGCGATAAATATAACCACAGCACGCTCTATGACTTGCAATATAATGCTACTACCAAAAGCGTGGACCGTGTTCCCCTGAAGGAATACGAGGGTGCTTCGTATGCCTCAGCCGAGGGCATCGCAGATATTCTGAACGAGGTGAAAACGCAAGCCAGTGCACTGAACTATGCCCTCATCGTGGGAGCACATGGTTGTGGATGGACTTATGCCAGCGACTGGAACAAATACCCTTACTATGCACGTCCAAGCGTAACACGACCAAGCGATAGCGCCTTGAGCGGCTATTCCGCAGCCGACAATTCAGCTACCGGCTATTCTGCTACCGGTATCTCCTCTTTCAGCGGCATTCAGTTTGGTCCTGATCCCAACGCCCCCCTCACCCGCTTCTTCGGCAGTGTGAGCCTGGCAGAAAACGCCATGGATATCAGCACCCTTGCCGAAGGCATCAGAGAGAGCGGATTGAAGATGCAATACATCCTCTTCGACGTCTGCTACATGAGCAATATAGAAACCGCCTACGAGTTGAAAGATGTTACCAACTATCTCGTCGCTACCAGTAGTGAAATCATGGCAAAAGGAATTCCTTACCGCTCAATGTGGAGCTATCTTAATGGAACGACACCAAACTATAGCAGTCTTGTAAATGGCATCGTAAACTTCTACAAGAATAGCAATTTTCCATATTGCAATATGGCTGCCATCGATTGCAGACAATTAGATGAGCTGGCAAATGTAATGAAAGAAATCAATCAAAAATATACATTAGATACCACGATTCCTCTCGACTCCATCCAGCCACTCGATGGTTTCTTGCCACATCTGACCTATGACATGGCTGTATATGTTGACAGTTTGAGACCAAATGGTTATCTGAAAGAACAATTCAGCAACCAACTGAAGAAAACAGTCAAAGCTGCAGCACATACTGATTGCGCATATACAGCTTTAAGACAGTATCCAGAAGTAACAATTAAGATCAAGAATTATTGCGGTCTTTCAATTTCTGACCCAAGCCAGCATCCTGTTGCCATCAGAGGTAAAGAGAAAACTGGCTGGTGGAAAGCTACACATGAATAAAAGAAGACCATACATTATATATAATATCATAAGCAAATGAAATTCTTTGTTATATTAAATAATCAGCAAGAAGGACCATATACGATAGCCCAACTTGCAGAAATGGGTATTTCATCAGAAACCTTAGTATGGAAAGAAGGTATGAAAGACTGGCAACCAGCCTGGACTATTTCTGAACTCCGTTACATTTTGAATGAAAAGACAAATGAATATAGGAATGCTTCTTCCACAGGCATGCAACAAGAAACAGCAATTCCGCCAACACCCCCTTCGGCTCCCTATAAAGAGGAAAAGAAACCGCAAAATCATTATTTGCTCAAAATTTTCGGTGGACTTGTCTTGCTTCTCCTCATTATCATGGCTCTGACAAATCCGAATAAAGAATCACATGAAAATGCCATTCGCACAGAAGTAAGTAAAGCCGTGGAAAAAGCAACAACATCTAATGGCAATGATATCTTCTCACAAGGTTTTGGAATGATGGCGAGAATGCTTGCTGGTAATTTTATTGACTCGGCACTTGACAATCTCTTCGAATATCATAACTATCTGATTTTCTCGAAAGGTACTGTGACTATTCAAGACAAAGAACATACAGTAAGTTATGGAATTTTCGGAAAAGTCATTACTATGAATTCTGACGACATGGTAAAAGCATTGGAAGGAAACAACCCAGAAAATACCAGTTCTGACGAGTACGATTCAAGTGAAAACACTACTGATGAAAAAGATTTGGGCGAAAGCACAACTGATGAAAGAGATTTGGGCGGAAATATCCAGAAGAAGTTGGAAGACAGAGCCAATCAGGCTATGGATAAGGCTGCAGACAAGGTGAGCAAGAAAATCGAGGAAAAGATAAATCAGAAAATAGATCAAGCTACTGATTCTACTACAATAGATAAAATTATCGATAAGATTCTGGAATTAATATAAAAAGATAAAACATCAAAAAATCCCAAACAGAGATTGAATATCAACCAACTGTTTGGGATTTTTTGTATCCATATTTATAATTTACTGTTTTTCAGCAATTTAGGACAGATATCTGTAAACTGACACTTACCACAATCTGGGTTAGCACTTTTACAAACATACCTACCATGCAGGAGTAACCAGTGATGAGCATTAGGAATATCTTCCTTTGGAATATGCTTCATCAGGTAATCTTCTACTTTACGAGGAGTATCAGCGGTTTTAGGAACTAAGCCCAAACGGTGACTTACGCGATAAACGTGCGTATCAACAGCCATCGTAGCCTTACCAAACCAAACTGCCCGTATCACATTTGCTGTCTTTCGCCCTACGCCAGGAAGAGTAACCAACTGAGCCATTTCGGAAGGAACCTCTCCATTAAAATCACATACCAGTTTACGTGACATTTCCACCAAATGCTTAGCCTTGGCATTAGGATAACTGACTGATTTAATCAGATCGTAGATGTCATCCTCCTCAGCCTGAGCCATTCTGTTTGCATCAGGATAATGGGCAAAAAGAGCAGGTGTAACCATATTGATACGCTTGTCTGTACATTGAGCCGAAAGCAAGGTTGCCACCAAAAGCTGAAATGCACTACCAAACTGCAACTCCGTGGTTACATGTGGCATGGATTGCCGAAAGTAATCCAACACAAATTGATACCGCTCGTCTCTTAACATAATAATATTACTTCTTTGCAGCTGGAGTAGCAGCAGGGAGTGTACTCTTGTAAGCCTTGTTAAGACCAGAGATTACTTCATTGGTAATATCATAAGCCTTGTCTGCGTACAGCAAGTTGTCACCACTCTTAGAGAAGATAATGCTATATTTCTTATCCTTATTATATCTTGCCAGATAATTAGCGATGCTATCATGAAGAGCCTTATTGTACTTCTCCTGTTCTGAAGCAAACTCGTTGCTCAAACGCTGCTGCAATCCCTGCAAATCATTATTCTGCTTCTGTAAAGCAGCCTGTCTTTGCTCAGCAGCCTCACGAGTTAAAGCATTCTGCTGAATCTGCTGCTGGAAATTAGCAGCGGCAGCCTGCAAGTTCTGCTGCTTCTGTGCAAGAGTAGCCTGAATGTTCTGACTCTTCTTTTCAAGAATTGCAGCATACTCCTTTGCAAATTTATATTGAGTCATGATAGAATCCACCTCAACATAAGCAATCTTTAACTCAGCCGGAGCCTTACTTTCAGATTTAGCTTCAACCTGTGGCTGTGACTTGTTGCAAGATGTTAGTGACAAAGCGACCATAGCAGCAAATGCCACTGACCCCAAAATGTTCTTTTTCATTTCTTCTATAATTTTATTATTACTTAATATGCTTTTCCTGCCTGACGAGCCTCTCTGTCCTGATCAATGACACAATGAATGCCCTGCTTGCGCAAGCCTGGATTATCATGCACATGCTGGGAAGAGAACTTTCCGTTCTTCCTAAAAATCAACTTAACTGATAACAATGCTATACAAATAGCAATTATTAACACACTAAATAGGAATATCTTTACCATTTTTATTAATTTTGCAGTGCTTTAATTAGCACATTTGGTTGCAAAGGTAATATTTTTTGGGGAATATCCCAAATAAAAAGCCAGAAATAGTAAGTAATTATAAATAAAATAACATTCTTTTCTAAAAAAAGTAAGTTATTAATAGTACAACAATAATATAAAAACATATTGATATGGAAAAAAATGAGTTAAAACCATCATGCGTTTTCGAGCAATTCGCAAAAATCAATCAAATACCTCGTCCTTCTAAGCACGAGGAAAAGATGATTGAGTTCCTCAAAGATTTTGGCGAAAGCAGAAATCTTGAAACCAACGTTGACAAAACGGGCAATGTGATCATCAGAAAGCCTGCTACACCTGGATATGAGGACAGAGAAACCATCATTCTTCAGAGTCACATGGATATGGTTTGCGACAAGTTGGTAGATGTTGATATCGACTTTACCAAGGATGCTATCCAGACTTATGTAGATGGCGAATGGTTAAGAGCTAAGGGAACTACTCTGGGGGCTGACGACGGAATTGGATGCGCTATAGAACTGGCTATCCTCGACAGCAATGAGATCGAACACGGTCCTATTGAATGTGTGTTTACACGCGATGAAGAAACTGGCTTAACAGGTGCTCATGGCATGGAGGCAGGTTTTATGACTGGCAAAATGCTCATCAACCTGGATTCTGAGGATGAAGGACAGATTTTCGTTTCCTGTGCTGGTGGACAAACCATTCACGCTACGTTTGAATTTGAACGCGAACAAGCTCCTGCTGGTTACTTCTTCATCAAATTGAGTCTGAAAGGCTTAAATGGCGGTCACTCTGGTGATGACATCAACAAGAAGCGCGCCAATGCCATCAAACTTCTCGCCCGCTTCCTGTATTTGGAGATGGAAAAGTTTAACGGCGACATCAGATTAGTCAACTTCAATAGTGGTAAGATGCACAATGCCATTCCTCGTGATGGTCAGGTCGTATTAGCTATCAAGAATGAGGTAAAAGAACAGGTTCGTATAGACTGGAACATCTTTGCATCAGAAGTTGAAGAAGAATTCCATGTTACAGAAAAGGATATGGTCTTCAATATGGAATCTGCAGAGCCATCTCCTGTCATCGAAAAAGCAACAGCAGAAAAGTTCATCATGGCATTACAAGCAGTAGATAACGGTCCGCTGACAACCTGCCAGGATGAAGCTATTGCATGGATGGTAGAAACTTCCAGCAATGTTGCCAGTGTGATAACTACAGACAACTCTATTGACATCGTAGCTTCACAACGCAGTAATGTGATGAGCAATCTGGAAAACATGACCAATACTGTGAAAGCTGCTTTCCAGCTGGCTGGAGCTAAAATTACTGTAGGCGACAAATATCCAGCATGGAAAATGCGTACAGATAGCAAACTCACGGAAATCACCGTCAAGAGTTACGAAAAACTTTTCGGAAAGAAACCATTAGTCAAGGGTATTCATGCAGGTCTGGAATGCGGTCTCTTCTCAGAAAAATATCCTGATTTGGACATGGTTAGCTTTGGTCCTACTCTCCGAGAAGTACACACTCCACAGGAAGCACTCTATATCCCAACTGTGCAGATGGTATGGGATCATCTTCTGGAAATACTCCACAATGCACCACGCAAAGGATAAAAGTTAAGTAACAGGCAAGATTAGTACGGGCTGATAGCCTAATAGCACATAGTCCCACAGATTTACAGATATACACAGATTTGGTCTTTCCGCCATAAATATCTATGTAAATATTTAAAGTCTGTGGGACTTTTTTAGTTTACATGATGCGGCTTATGACGCACCTACTTTTCTTTTATCCAGAATCATAAAATATACTAAATTCAGCAAAAATAGAAAAAAGACGCATAAATATGCCAAAAGAAAAATAATACTGTTAAAAACGTAAAAAAAATGCGGTAAATACTTGATAATCTGAAAAATAATGATTAACTTTGCAATGTCTTAAAGATAACATGTTTGTTTTCTTAAGACAAAGTATAAGTACAAAGATAAACATTTATTAAATCACAAACCTAAAGAAAATGAAAACAGAAAATGCTAAGATCTATGGTGAGTATGTAGAAATCGCATCACCTATTCAAGAAACTGTGTTAATGACCCAAAACGTAATGGGCGGAGAAATTTGGTATAACTAACTTATGATTAGCTAAACAAAGAAATTTACGTTGTCTCAATGCTTTTGTGGCAACAGCTACAAAAAGATAGGAGAAATTATCACTTATAAGATGATAATTTCTCCTATTTTTATATGAATACAACATCTTTCATTTAAATCACCAATTAAGCCAACATACACTTCATATATTTCCTAACCTCTTTACGAGCAGCACAAAGACGATTTTCTACATTCTTATATTTAACATCCAACTTGATTGCTATCTCACTAATCTGCATTCCATCGCATACGTTCATCCGATAAATCTTACGTTGATTTTCACTTAAGCGAGCAATTCCACGTTCAAGCAATTCGTTAATTTGCAGGACCGAATAGATTGATTCACCCGTATTAGTGCAAATTCGAGAAGCAGGAGAGTTCACGAAGAAATGTTCATAATCATACACACATTGACGATGACGCCAATAATCACAAATCAAATTTCTGGCAACCGTATATACCAAACAAGGCAAAGTGACAGAAGATATCATTTTGTCCATTTGCAAGAGGCGCAGAAAGATATTCTGAACGACATCTTCAGAATCATCTGCATATTGTAATCGAGAAGAAACGAAAGCTTTCACTTCTTCGTAGTGCTGAGAATAATAGTCAGCGATCAAATCGGATTTAGATTGAAATTGTTGCATCATGATTGTGTTGTTTCAAAAGTTTATCATTAAATTGATTGCAAAGGTAATAAAAAAAACAAAGCAACCAAATTTTATAAGAAATAATTTGAGCCAAAAAGTCATAAATGAAACATTTCAGATACATTAAGAAACATTTAATCACTCTTTGGCACGCCTTTTGTAAGTGGCAAACACAAAAACATAAGATAAGAATAGTAAATTTAAAATTAAAACATATAATTATGGCACAAAAAGGTAATATTGGAGTAACGACAGAAAATATTTTTCCTGTCATCAAGAAGTTTCTTTATTCAGACCATGACATCTTTCTCCGTGAGATGGTGTCAAATGCAGTAGATGCCACACAAAAGTTGAAAACACTTGCTGCTCAAGGTGATTTCAAGGGAGAAATTGGAGACACTACAGTAAGAGTTTCTCTTGACGAGAATGCTGGTACATTGACCTTCAGCGATCATGGTATCGGAATGACTGAAGAGGAAATAGATAAATACATCAACCAAATAGCTTTTTCAGGTGTTACTGATTTCCTTGATAAATATAAGGAGAATGCCAATGCTATCATTGGTCACTTCGGACTCGGTTTCTATTCTTCTTTCATGGTTTCCAACAAGGTGGAAATCATTACCAAGAGCTACAAAGAAGGTTCTAAAGCCGTAAAATGGAGCTGCGATGGTTCTCCTGCATTCGAAATTGAAGATGCAGAAAAGAGCGAGAGAGGTACGGATATTATCCTCCACATAGCAGATGACTGCAAGGAATTCCTTCAGAAAAACAAGATTCAGGAATTGCTGAACAAGTACTGCAAGTTCATGGCCGTACCTGTGGCATTCGGAAAGAAAACTGAATGGAAGAATGGAAAAAATGTCGAAACAGAGGAAGACAACATTATTAATAATGTAGAACCTTTATGGATTAAGACTCCAAGTACATTGAAAGACGAGGACTACAAGAATTTCTATCGTACCCTCTACCCTATGTCCGACGAGCCTCTGTTCTGGATTCACCTGAATGTAGATTTCCCATTCAACCTGACTGGTATTCTCTACTTCCCACGTATCAAGAACAGTATCGACATGCAACGCAATAAGATACAGTTGTATTGCAACCAGGTATTTGTGACAGACCAAGTTGAGGGCATCGTACCAGAGTTCCTTACCTTGCTTCATGGTGTCATCGATTCACCGGATATTCCATTGAACGTAAGCCGCAGTTACTTACAGAGCGACAGCAACGTCAAGAAGATTTCTACCTATATCACAAAGAAAGTAGCAGATCGTCTGAATTCTATATTCAAGGAAAACCGCAAGGAATACGAAGAGAAATGGGATGACCTCAAGATATTCATCAACTACGGTATGTTGTCTAAGGAAGATTTCTATGATAGAGCTAAAGACTTCGCCTTGTTTAAGGACGTAGATGGCAAGTACTTTACATTTGACGAATATAAGACCGTTATCAAGGACAACCAGACTGACAAGGAAGGCAACCTGATTTATCTCTATGCCAACAACAAAGAGGAGCAGTACTCATATATCGAGGCTGCAAAGGACAAGGGATATTCTGTGCTCTTGATGAATGGTCAGCTGGATACTCCAATGGTGAACATGCTTGAACAAAAGTTTGAGAAATCTCGTTTTGTTCGCGTTGATTCTGATACAATTGAGCGCCTTATCGTGAAAGAAGATGCCAAAAAGACAGACCTCAATCATGAGCAGACCGACAATCTGACACAAGTATTCCGCTCACAACTTCCTAAGATAGAAAAAACGGAATTCACCGTTGAAGTGCAAGCTTTGGGTGAGAACAGCAAACCGGTAGTCATCACACAGAACGAGTGGATGCGAAGAATGAAGACCATGAGTCAGTTCCAGCAAGGTATGAACTTCTATGGTGAGATGCCTGACAGCTACACCATCATCTTGAACTCAGACCATACTCTGATAAAGAATGTTTTGGCTGATTCAGAAAGCAATACTGCAGAAGCACTCAAGCCTATTTTGGCAGAGATCAAAGGTCAGGAGGCTCGATTGGCAGTTCTTCATCAGGAACAGACCAAGAAGAAACCAGAGGAGATTACCCAGCAGGAAAAGGATGATGTTCATCAAACCGAAAAGACTATCAGCGATGAAAAAGGTAAGCGCGATGAAATCATAGGCAATTACGCCAAGGACAACAATATTGTTCACCAACTGATTGACCTTGCTTTGCTGCAAAACGGTATGCTAAAGGGCGCAGGTCTCGAAGCATTCTTGAAGCGCAGCGTTGATATGATCAAATAATAGATTTATTTACCGAATATAATAATTCCCCTCCCGGAAAGACAATCAAATGCTTTCCAGAAGGGGATTTTTATGTTTACAAATCAGAATCATAGATTACAAATTCAAGAAATAAAGGGAAACAGCAACAATAAATAAGTCAGATAGCATCAGCAAACAAGTCACTTAGCATCAGGAAACAAGTCACTTAGCATCAGGAAACAAGTCACTTAGCACCAGAAAACAAGTCACTTAGCATCAGGAAACAAGTCATTTAGCACCAGAAAACAAGTCACTTAGCATCAGGAAACAAGTCACTTAGCATCAGGAAACAAGTCAAATAGCAACAGTACCTCCGAAAAGTACCACTCCTTCATCTTTTACAATATGATCCAAAACACCAATTGAACTTATCCATTGAATGAACAACAAAGAAACTGAGGTTAATATTGTTAAAAAATACGTCATAAATTTTGCTATAACATCAAAAAACACTATCTTTGCAATGTTTTAAGGTTAGTATGAATATATATCATGCTAAATTACCAGAGAATGGAAGATTGGCAGAGTGACCGAATGCGCTGGACTCGAAATCCGGTATACCCCTTACGGGGTATCGGGGGTTTGAATCCCTCATCTTCCGCACATATCATTTATAACCATTCTGTTTTCGCCATTAATTGAGCGGAAAAAGATTCTAAAAGCAAAATAATCATGAAGAAAGTATTTCTCACCATATTCATGTTTCTCCCTTTGATGATGTCAGCACAGACTGTTTTGACACCAGAACAAAAGTTGGAACAAGCTCAAAAACAATTGGAAGAAGCCAAGAAAGCAGTTGAAGAAGCAAAGGCTGCCGCTGAAAAAGCGAAAGGTACAGATAAAGAACTGGAACCATCCATTGCAAATGAGCCAGCATCTACTACAATTAATGGTAAAACTATTGTAGTCAAAAATCAGCAAAAGAATGTCGAAAGCAACACCACACCTGCAGAGACAAACCAAGGTTGGATTGTCCCTAAAGTAGAAAAGCAAAACGAAGTTGCCAAGAAAACGGTTACAAAAAATGGTGTTACACTGAAAGACGACCCAAAGTATTTGGAGGGTGCAATACCAACTGATGAAAATGGTAAAATCGAATTTACGATGCAAACAGATGCTAACGGGAAATCTGCAAAACAGATTTATGATCTTGTGTACAATTACTTCAGCAATTTGACACAAGACAAGAATAATATAGCAAGCAGAGTTGCACTTGTCAATCCAAAAGAGAACATCATAGCAAATACCATGGATGAATGGCTTGTTTTCAGTCAGTCATTCCTTTCCCTCGACCGAACTGAATTCAGATATCAGTTGGTTGCACAAATTGCAGATAACTCTTTGACCGTTACATTGTCTAGAATCATCTATAATTATGAAGAAGGACGCTCTACTGGTTTTAAGGAGCCAGCAGAAAATGTAATTTCTGATCGCTATGCACTCAATAAGAAAAAGAATGGTTTAGCACGCATCTTTGGCAAATTCCGCAAGAGAACTATTGACCGTAAGGATCAGATATTCAGCGACATAAAAGCATTAGTTAAAAATTAACTTTCAAGTTGTTTAAAACAATTCTTTCAAAATGCAAGAAGATAACAAGATACAGGATACAGTAAATACTGAATCCAACGAGAATAACGAAACAAAGACATCTTATGCCGTCAGACCCCAACATCGTCAGCGACGCCTCATAGACTATGATGGAAGAGATAAGATGCTGAAAGTTCGAAACAAGCTCAACATTGCATTCATGCTTTTGGCTGTCATCGGACTCATTCTTTGGACTCAAACAGAATATCAAACTGCAAGTACCATTGTACTGATTGCAGGAGTTGTTCTTAAAATTATTGAAGTCTGTCTCAGACTATTTAAGAAATAACATAAGGTTTTAAGAAATGATATTAGGTTTAGTCTGTTCAAGAATCAGGAGAAAACCATATATTAGGAATAAGAAAGTAGTAAATGAATACCTACATAATGAATAAAATATTCACTACAATGATATTTTGTGCTGCAACTACCTCAGTTGCAGCACAAACTGATTTTAACTCAATCAATGAAGATGGAGATTTCCGCCCAGCTTCCGAAAGAAGAATAAGTACAGATTCACTCGGCTCCAACCAGGAAATTCCAAAAGGAATTAAAGTTTGGACGGTAGATGAAAGATTCGGCGACCAGCAAGATGCTGTAGTAGATACACTTCAGCATATGTACATGAATACCACTTTCACAGAAGGACTTCGCGGAGAATACAACACCTTAGGAAACATGGGTTCTCCGAGAATAGGACGTATTTTTATTGATCGCAGAAACACTCAGGGACAATTCCTCTTCACAGAACCTTATTCATATTTCAATACGCCTGTCAGCGATTTTCATTTCACCAACACATACTCACAAATCACCAACATCACACTCAACTCATGTGGTAATCGCACCAATGGTGAGGACGATTTCCATGCCATCTTTGCAATCAATGCCAATAAGCGATTGGGAGCAGGATTCAAATTCGACTACAAATACGGACGTGGTTACTATAACGCACAAAGTACCAGTCACTTCAAATATACCATGTGGGCTTCCTACATTGGTAACCAATATCAGGCACATTTGCTTCTCAGTACCCTCCACCAGAAGGTGACAGAGAATGGAGGTATTACAGACGATGACTATATCAAGCACCCGGAAATTTTCGAAGAAACATTTTCTGAAAACGAAATTCCAACGGTTTTAGAGAAGAACTGGAACAGAAACGATAATCAGCATATCTTCTTATCTCATCGCTATAGCTTAGGTTTCAAACGCAAAGTAAAAATGACAGAAGAAGAAATCAAGGCTAAAAAATTCGCTATGGAATCTGCAAAAGATAATGCAGAAAGCGACGCAAAAGAAGAGGCAAGAAAAAAGGCGAAAGAAGCCGGAAAGAAATTTGACGAAAAGGAATTTGATAAAGCACAACAAACCAAATATACCGGAAGACCAGAAGGTGCTAAAATTGCAGGCAACGAACCTGCAGTGGAAGCTAATGCTGGCACTTTGAAAACAGATACAACCAGAATAGCAGTCAACGGTAAAGCTGCAGCTGATAGCTTATTGGCCATCCAAAAGAAGGCCAAGGAAGACTCATTGTTCTATAAAACTGAGTACGTACCAGTCACAAGTTTTATCCATACGCTCAAGTTTGACAATTACAAGCGTATATACACTGCTTATCAGACCCCTGCGAACTTTTACTTAAACGAATACTACAACGTGGGTAAGTTGACAGGAGACTCTATATACGACAAGACCCGCCATTGGGAAATGAAGAATACCTTTGCATTAGCTACTTTAGAGGGCTTCAGCAAATGGGCCAAAGCAGGTATCAAAGCTTTTGCAAGTTACGACATGCGCCACTTCGACTTGCCTACAATGGATGGCGGTATAGAGAAATATAACGAACACACCTTCAGTGTTGGTGGTCAACTCAGTAAAAAACAAGGAAAACTATTACATTATAATGCCATTGCGGAAATAGGAATCGCAGGCGAAGATGCGGGTACTTTGGCAGTAGATGGGAATCTGGATGTAAATATCCCTTTCCTTGGAGATACACTTTCGATTATTGGAGATGCTTTCTTCCATCGCGAGAATCCATCTTTTTACTATAGAAAGTATCATTCTCGACACCTCTGGTGGGAAAACGATCTCGACAAGATCATTCATACCCGCATCATGGGAACATTAAGATTCAACAAGACTCGCACTTCGTTACGTGTTGCCGTTGACGAAATCAAGAATTATACTTATTTGAGTCAGAGTTATACCATTACCGATGAAGGTTTGAGAACTGGCGTTACAGTAACGCCTATGCAGAGTTCAAGTCCTATCAATTTACTTACTGCACAATTAAAACAGGACTTTAAGTTGGGCATACTGAATTGGGAAAACGTAGTCACATACCAGCATTCAAGCAAGGAAGAAGTTGTACCGGTACCAGACTTGGATATCTACACCAATTTATATATCAAATTCTCTATCGCAAAAGTTTTGCATATAGACTTAGGTGCAGATGCCCGATATTTCACGAGCTACACAGCACCCGACTATTCTCCATATATGGGACAATATGTTGTCCAGGGAAATGGTGACAAGAACGTAAAGGTAGGCAATTATCCGATAGTCAATGTCTATGCCAATGCATTCATCAAGCATACCCGTTTCTTTGTCATGATGAGTCACATCAATGCTGGACAGGGAGACAGAAATTATTTCTTGACACCTCACTACCCTATCAATGGAAGGGTATTCAGATTTGGAGTAAGTTGGAATTTCTTTAACTAATAAAATGGTAAAAACGAATTCTGTAAAAGCGTGGCTTTTAGCAACACGCCCCAAGACGCTTTCAGCGGCTGCAGTTCCTGTCATGATAGGAACTGCATTCGCGTGGCGAAATACAAGCGAACAATTCAATTGGATTCCTGCAATCTTATGTTTGCTATTTGCATGGATCATGCAGATTGATTCAAACCTTGTCAACGACTATTTTGATTTTAAAAAAGGTAATGATGACGAGACGAGATTAGGTCCTAAAAGAGCATGTTCGGAAGGATGGATAACATCCGACGCTATGGTGTGGGGAATCCTCATTACAACCCTTTTGGGATGTATGACAGGAATACCGCTTATATTATACGGAGGACTGGAAATGGTGATGGTGGGAATAGCATGTGTCGTATTTTGCTTTCTCTACACCACATTATTCAGCTACCACGGATTGGGTGATATTTTAGTACTTCTGTTTTTCGGTATCATTCCTGTATGCTGTACGTACTACGTCTGCATGCCTCTCCACCAACAAATCCCAACAGGTGAAGTGATCGCATCATCCATAGCCTGCGGCTTAGCAATAGACGCACTATTGATAGTCAACAATTACAGAGATATTGACAATGACAGGAGCAACGGCAAGATAACCCTTGCAGTACGTTTGGGAGAAAGCAAGACAAGAAGACTATACGAATCAATAGGATACATCGCTGCAGGTATCATGATCATCCTCGTATTCTTCGATTTATATCAAATCGACAAGTTCATTCCGACGTATGCTATATACCTTATATATATCATATTACACCGGCAATCCTATCAAGAGATGAAAAGAATCAACAAGGGAGCAAAATTAAATCAGGTACTCGGCTTGACAGCCCGTAACATTTTAGTTTTTGGCATTCTATCAGTTGCAGCCATACTTTCTGTAATATTTATATAACAAAGCTTATGAAACAACAGGTAAATCTTGAAATAATGGAATTCATCGAGCTACAGATTCTTCCACGTTACAATGCATTCGGAACGAGTCATGGCTTACGCCACGTGAATAGAGTAATCAAAAACTCCATCAAGTTGGCAGAAGTGACAGGTGCAGACATAAACATGGTATATGTGATAGCAGCATATCATGATTTAGGAATGGAAGGACCAAGAGCCATACACCATATCACAAGTGGTAAGATACTCCAGAGTGATCAAAGATTGAAGCGTTGGTTCAAGCCAGAGCAAATCAAAATCATGAAAGAAGCTGTAGAAGATCATCGAGCATCTTCCAGCAGACAACCCCGAAGTATTTATGGGAAAATCGTTGCAGAGGCAGACAGAGATATCGAAGCTCATGAAATATTCCTGCGAGCTATTCAATATGGAAGAGAAAATTACGCAGAGAAAGATAAAGAAGAACAATGGCTCAGATTCTCTCAGCACATGGAAGAAAAATACTCCAACAATGGGTATATCAAACTCTGGATACCCAACTCACCCAATGAAAAAGCATTAAAGGAACTGAGGGGTATTATAGAAAACAAAGAAGAATTAAGAAGAACATTTGAAAGCATCTGGAAAGAAATTGAAGAATGCAAATAAAAAAATGAGAAAATATTTGGTTATTTCATAAGAAAGCATTACCTTTGCAAATGTAAGACATGACAAATGAATAAAAATATTTGGGGTCGTATCGGTTCGATCGGGTTACTCTTCATATTAAATCGTGAAACCGAGAAGACTTCTCTTGTTGATGGCGGGCCATATAAATCGCATTTGCGACTAAGCTGTAAAGCCAGTGGATTACAAAGACGGAGAGCTCTCAAACTTGTGAAAGTTCAGAGTTTCATCACATCATCGAGCGACCCCTCTCTTTTTATAAGTACATAAAAGTACAAACATCAATATCATGCCAGGCAATAACGCTAACAGAAACGACATGGAATTAACAGAACAAACACTTCAGCAAGTTGAGCGATTCATCAAGAAGATAGCTCAAAAGTTTCCACCTCAAGAACTCAATGAAACTTCTGTTCTTACAGATATTCATGTAAGATGTTCTCAGGATAGTGGAGAATTGTTGGCATTCAATGACGACGAACAGGAGATTACTCGCTGCGTTGTTGAACAATGGATAGACAACAAAGACGAAAATTTCTATGAGGAAGTTGCCAAGTGTTTGAGAAACATCTTGAGAAAGAACACAGCTATCGTTGATAACTTGGGAATTCTCAAGCCATACAGTTTTGTCCTCGAAGATGATGACAAAGAGCATCTTGGAGAACTCTATCTGGCAGATGATGATACGATTATTGTGGGTGGTGATCTGATGGAAGATTTAGATCATGACTTAGATACCTTCCTCGATGACCTACTCAAAGAAGTATAATCAGGGGTTAGTAAAAAGTAAATAATAATTTTATAAATTAAATAAGTACATACTTATAAGAACTAAAATTGATTTAGCGAAATCAAAAAAAGGATGAGTAACTGAGAAGTCACTCATCCTTTATCTTTTTCTAAAGATTCTATATTCTTATATAGATTTCAAAATGCTCTGCAGTTATAAGTAGATTATTTGGTAATTCTAAACCAATCTACATCAATCCAACCACGATTGGTCTTACCAGCCGGTTCTTGAGCAACCATTCCGACTTTAGCTCCAATCCATTTACCTTCACGCATTGTAAATTCGTCACCTACCTTCTTAAAGGACTTTCCGTCTTTACTAATGTAGAAATTAACCTTTCCCTGCTTAACAACCATTCGGAGATAAGAAGAATGATGCAAGGCAGGCTGATAATCAATTTTATCAGCGGAAGTCGGCGCAAAAGTGGCAAGCACCTTCACATCTTCAGTTCCCTTCTTGTCAGCCTTATGACAGGTAATCTGCTGCAACTGGAATTCATCCCCTACTCTTTTGACAACCAAAGCAGAATAGTCCAATCCCATCATGATGATACCACCCATCTGATTCTGATCTTTAGCTGTCAGTTGTAATTTTGCAGTAGCCGTAAAATTATCAGCAGGAGTTTTTTGGAGCAAGAGGTTGGGAGTATGCCAAATGGTTTCATCACTCTTATGGGTATAAATACGATACACTCCCCAGGAAGTAGGCATACCAAACTGCTGTTGGTAATTAGCGTGCCACTGCCATTGCAAACCAAGTTTTGGAGTATTAAACTCATCACTCTCAACAGGATTCACATTCACATGAGTACTTGCTTTAGGCATCTTATAAGTCTCATAAGGTTCACCACAATAACCTTTTGCCGGAACCTTGCCAATCACTGGCCAATTATCCTTCCAGGTAACAGGTTGGAGATGGACGACACGTCCATAAGCTTCCTTATCCTGGAAATGAATAAACCAATCCTCTCCATATTTGGTATGAACCCATCCACCCTGATGAGGGCCGTTAATCAGACTCTTTCCCTGTGCCAGAACCTTCTTAGATTCATAAGGACCGAAAGGTGATTTAGAGCGCATAGCCACCTGGAAACCTGTAGGTACGCCACCAGCAGGGAACATAACCCAATACCAGCCGTTTCTCTTATAGAATTTAGGTCCCTCGCAAGTACGGTTCTCCGTTCCATTTCCATCAAAAACGATGACAGGATCACTGATAGCCTTGGTACCATCAGCATTCAATTCTCTAACAGTAATAACAGAGGCAAAACGATTGCGGGAATTAGCCCAACCATTAACGAGATAAACTCTACCATCTTCGTCCCAAAGAGGAGACGTATCAATCATTCCCTTACCAGGAATCACGCATACAGGATCGTCCCATTTTCCGGCAGGATCCTTCGTCTTGACCATAAACACGCCATAGTCAGGATCGCCCCAATAAATATAGAACTCACCATTATGATAACTGATACATGGAGCCCATACACCGTTGCCATGAGAAGGCTGATCAAACTCACTCTCTGGTTGAAGTTTCGTAACAGCATGACCGATGATTTCCCAATTCACCAAGTCTTTACTATGCAGGATTGGTAAGCCTGGGATACAGTTGAAACTGCTGGCTGTCATATAATAATCATCACCAACGCAAACCACATCCGGATCAGAATAATCCGCATTGATGACAGGATTTTTATACATGCCATTACCTAAGTCTGGATTCCAGACCTGAGAAACATAAGGGGAAGCCGATTGAGCCTTTTGAGCAAAAACTGTCGAACTACCACCTACCAAAGCTGAAGCTATCAGCAGATAGATTAATTTTGTTTTCATGTCTTAAGTTGTTTGTATATAAATAATAGTACTTTTAATGATAAGGAGCAGATTCAGAAGGCAATCCAGGTAAAACCCGTAAGCGATGTCTGTTACCATCAAAACCAACCTGCATAATATGTCCGGCCGTTTTTTCGGATAGTCCTAATGACAAAGCAACATGTCCCATCGTACGACGAAGATTCAATTCCACACAATGATTAATCTGCAATCTTCGTTCATCATCCGCATAAATCATCATATCCACACCAAAAGGTCCGCTATAGATAGATTTCAGAACCGGTTGGAGAGTCTCAATGATATGCTGACGTATTTGAGCCAATTCATCTAAGGAAACATAAGAAGCAAGAATTTCCTCTTTCTCTTCTTCTGAAGCAAGGATATTACCCGCATAAGCCCCCTTGATGGTCTGAAACAGAGATAATCCACAGTATTTCACCACGCCATCAACCATTTCAAATTCCATACCAAAATCTTTCACCTTATTATAATAAGGCTCCACAGTAACACCCCCTTGATGGCGAATCACGTTAGCAGCCCATTTCTCCATATCATCCAGATTGTCGAGTCTGGTAATACCGGAATTTTGTGCTACGCCAGAGAAAGAACTGTTCACATATCTGAGACCACGTCCACTGGAACTCCAAGGAGATTTAATAATTGCCTGTCCTTTTCTTGAAACCACATCTTTCAGCTTTGTCACATCAGCAACAAAATCCACATGATCCTGGAGATGACGAGCAGCCCATTCTCTACTACTTACGCATCTGATTTTATCCAGATTTTCAGAAGTAGGCAACATGATATCCGGACACCCCAAATGTCTCAATTGAGAAACGATAGCCTTATCCCATCCCCAAGGATGAATACTATCTATCTCCATCGTATCCCTGAAGACACCTTCCAACTGTCTTGGCGTGATAAATTCCACCTTATTATATATATAGCCGAGATGCCTTACCTTATCATAAGCATCATCAATGGAATCCACCATGACGAAATCTCCTTCATCCGCCCAAAGAGCAGGAATGAAAGCTAAATCATTACGAAGTTGTCTCCCCGCATGAGGAGCCGTATAATTCGGTTGATTGACAGCAAGCGCCAAATCATGTTCTGGATTAAATATATGTAGTTTCATACTGCAAAGTTAATAAAAAGCACTCTAAATTGAGAAAAAAAAGCCCCAAAAATGGGTTTTTAACTTAGAATAGTGCTAAATAATGAAAAAAAAGTTAGTTTTTGCTATCTTGAGTTTGCAAATTAGAAAATATTGATTACCTTTGCATCATAAAACAAAACGAACAAATAGAATCGCATGGAAGAAGCATTCTTCAGAACACATACATACCTGGTAGAGCATATCAATGCGCCAGTACGTCGATCTCTCATGGACGAGATTGACTGGAATGACCGCATGATAGGTATCAAGGGCACAAGAGGCGTTGGTAAGACAACATTTCTCCTTCAATATGCAAAAGAACATTTTGGAGCGACTGACCGCAAGTGTCTCTTTGTGAATATGAACAACTTCTATTTCCAGGGAAGAGGTATAGCTGATTTTGCTGGAGACTTTGTTCGCCAAGGTGGAAGAACATTACTTATTGACCAGGTATTTAAACAGCCAAACTGGAGCAAGGAGTTGAGAAAATGCTACGACTTGTATCCAGAGCTGAGAATCATATTTACCGGTTCAAGCGTGATGCGACTCAAGGAGGAGAATCCCGAGCTCAACGGAATTGTTAAAAGCTACAATCTCAGAGGTTTCTCATTCAGAGAGTTTCTCAATCTGCAGACGGGTAATAACTTTCCTGCATTTTCTCTTGATGAAATATTACGTAATCACGAGCACATAGTAAAACAAATCTTACCGAAAGTTAGTCCGATGAAGTATTTCAAGGACTACTTGCATCATGGGTTCTATCCATTCTTCTTGGAGCAACGCAACTTCACGGAGAACTTGCTCAAGACTATGAATATGATGACGGAGGTTGACATATTGCTCATCAAACAAATAGAACTTAAATATCTAAACAAAATCAAAAGATTGTTCTATCAACTGGCAGTAGAAGGTGCAAAAGCTCCAAACGTCAGTCAACTGGCAGAAAGCATTGAGACAAGTCGAGCTACGGTGATGAACTATATCAAGTATCTGGCAGATGCAAGACTCATCAACATGATTTATCCTGATGGTCAATTCTTCCCAAAGAAACCATCCAAGGTCATGCTTCACAATACCAACCTGATGTATGCCATCTTCCCGCTGCAAATAGACGAGCAGGAAATCATGGAGACATTCTTCGTCAATTCCATGTGGAAAGATCACAAAGTACACCAAGGCGGAAAAGACCATTTCTATATGGTAGATGGAACGACCAAGTTCCGTATCTGTGATGCTCATGCCACCAACAAAGTGAGATTTAATCCAGACACCATCTATGCCCGCTATAATACGGAAGTTGGTAAGGACAATAAGATTCCACTGTGGTTATTGGGATTCCTGTACTAAGGTAAATACAACAAAGACTATAAAACGCATCGGTTGGCTTGCAAAAGTCATTCGATAAAAAACGAATTAAATACAAAACATTTTTAATATTTTATCTAAAAGTAAAATGGCTAAAGAGAAAAAATTTATCACTTGTGATGGTAACACAGCTGCCGCTCATGTAAGCTATATGTTTACAGAGGTTGCTGCAATCTACCCTATTACTCCATCATCACCAATGGCGGAGCATGTAGATGAATGGGCTGCCAAAGGTCGTAAGAACCTTTTCGGTCAGCGAGTTTCTATCCAGGAAATGGAGTCTGAGGCTGGTGCTGCTGGTGCAGTTCACGGTTCTCTCCAGGCTGGTGCCTTGACTTCAACTTACACTGCTTCTCAGGGTTTGTTGTTGATGATTCCTAACATGTACAAGATTGCTGGTGAGTTGCTCCCTTGCGTGTTCAACGTATCAGCTCGTACATTGGCTTCTCACTCACTTTGTATCTTCGGTGACCACCAGGACGTAATGGCTTGCCGTCAGACTGGCTTCGCTATGTTCTGCTCTGGTTCTGTTCAGGAGGTTATGGACCTCTCTGCAGTTCCTCACTTGGCTACATTGGAGACAAAGGTTCCTTTCATTAACTTCTTCGATGGTTTCCGTACTTCTCATGAGTACCACAAGATCGAGGAGATGGATATGGAAGACATCCGTCCATTGGTTAAGGAAGAGTTCATCGAGGACTTCCGTAACCGTGCTTTGACTCCTGAGCGTCCTGTTACTCGCGGTACCGCTGAGAACCCAGAGACATTCTTCACACACCGCGAGGCTTGCAACACTTACTACGATGCAATCCCTGAGGTAGTAGAGAAGTACTGCCAGGAGATGACTAAGATTACTGGTCGTGAGTATCACCTCTTCAACTACTATGGTGCTAAGGATGCTGAGAACATCATTATCTTGATGGGTTCTGCTACAGAGCCAGCTCGCGAGGCTATCGACTACTTGAACAAGCAGGGCAAGAAGGTTGGTATGGTTGCAGTTCACCTCTTCCGTCCATTCTCTGTTGACTTCTTGAAGAAGACTATCCCAGCTACTGTTAAGCGTATCGCTGTTCTCGACCGTACTAAGGAGCCAGGTGCAGAGGGTGAGCCATTGTACCTCGACGTGAAGTCAGCTCTCTACGATGACGAGCGCAAGCCATTGATCGTTGGCGGTCGCTACGGTCTCGGTTCTTCTGATACAACTCCAGCTAAGATTGTTGCTGTATTCAAGAACCTCGAGTTGCCACAGCCAAAGAACCACTTCACTGTAGGTATCGTTGATGATGTTACATTCACTTCTCTCCCAGAAGAGGAGGAAATCCCAATGGGTGGTGACGACTTGTTCGAGGCTAAGTTCTACGGTTTGGGTGCTGATGGTACTGTTGGTGCTAACAAGAACTCAGTTCAGATTATCGGTAACAATACTAACAAGTATTGCCAGGCATACTTCTCTTACGACTCTAAGAAGTCTGGTGGTTTCACCTGCTCTCACTTGCGTTTCGGCGACAGCCCTATCCACAGCGCATACCAGGTAAATACTCCTAACTTCGTAGCTTGTCACGTACAGGCTTATCTCCACATGTACGATGTAACACGTGGTTTGCGTAAGAACGGTTTCTTCCTGTTGAACACTATCTTCGATGGTGAGGAGTTGGTTAACTTCATCCCTAACAAGGTAAAGCGTTACTTCGCTAAGAACAACATCACTGTTTACTATATCAACGCAACTAAGATTGCTCAGGAGATTGGTCTCGGTAACCGTACCAACACCATCCTCCAGTCTGCATTCTTCCGTATCACAGAGGTTATTCCTTTGGATCTCGCTGTAGAGCAGATGAAGGCATTCATCGTTAAGTCTTACTCTAAGAAGGGTCAGGACGTTGTTGACAAGAACTTCGGCGCTGTTGACCGTGGTGGTGAGTACAAGCAGTTGACAGTAGATCCAGCTTGGGCTAACCTCGCTGACGATGAGGCTAAGGAGGATAACGCTCCAGCATTCGTTAAGGAGCTCGTTCGTCCTATCAACGGCCAGGCAGGTGACCTCTTGAAGGTTTCTGACTTCGTTAAGCACAACACAGTTGACGGTACATGGCAGAACGGTACTGCAGCATTCGAGAAGCGTGGTGTTGAGGCATTCGTACCAGTATGGAACGTTGAGAACTGTATCCAGTGTAACAAGTGTTCATTCGTTTGTCCTCACGCAGCTATCCGTCCATTCGTATTGACCGACGAGGAGCTCGCTGGCATCGAGGGTCTCGAGACTCAGGATGTTAAGGCACCTAAGGCTTTGGCTGGCATGCACTTCCGCATCGAGACTTCAGTACTCGACTGTCTGGGTTGTGGTAACTGTGCTGACGTCTGCCCAGGTAAGAAGGGTGAGAAGGCGTTGACAATGGTTCCATTCAACGTTGATGCAGAGGATATGGTTAAGGAGGCAGCTAACTGGGAGTACCTTGTACACAACGTTGCTTCTAAGCAGGATCTCGTTGACATCAAGCAGAGCCCTAAGAACTCTCAGTTCGCTCAGCCATTGTTCGAGTTCTCTGGTGCTTGCTCTGGTTGTGGTGAGACTCCATACGTTAAGTTGATTTCTCAGCTCTTCGGTGATCGTCAGATGATTGCTAACGCTACTGGTTGTTCTTCTATCTACTCAGCTTCTATCCCATCTACTCCATATACAAAGAACGCTAAGGGTCAGGGTCCTGCATTCGACAACTCATTGTTCGAGGACTTCTGCGAGTTCGGTCTCGGTATGGTAATGGGTAACAAGAAGATGAAGGAGCGTATCGCTCACTTGCTCGAGGAGGCTAAGGCTCAGGAGCATGTTCCTGCTGAGTTCGTAGCTGCTGCTGACAAGTGGATGGCTAACATGAACGATTCAGAGGGTTCTAAGGAGGCTGCTGCAGAGTTGAAGCCTCTCATCGCTGCCGGCGCTGAGAAGGGTTGCCCTATCTGCAAGGAGCTCAAGACTTTGGATCACTACCTCGTTAAGCGTTCACAGTGGATCATCGGTGGTGACGGTGCTTCTTATGATATCGGTTACGGTGGTCTCGACCACGTATTGGCTTCTGGTGAGGATGTTAACATCTTGGTACTCGATACTGAGGTTTACTCTAACACTGGTGGTCAGTCTTCTAAGTCTACTCCACTCGGTGCTATCGCACAGTTCGCTGCTCAGGGTAAGCGTATCCGTAAGAAGGATCTCGGTTTGATGCAGACTACATACGGTTACATCTACGTAGCTCAGGTAGCTATGGGTGCTGACAATGCTCAGACATTGAAGGCAATCCGCGAGGCTGAGGCTTATCCAGGTCCATCACTCATCATCGCTTACGCACCATGTATCAACCACGGTTTGAAGCGTAAGGGCGGTATGGGTCGTTCACAGCACGAGGAAGAGTTGGCCGTTGAGTGCGGTTACTGGCACTTGTGGCGTTACAACCCACTCTTGGCTGATGAGGGTAAGAACCCATTCACACTCGACTCTAAGGCTCCTAACTGGGAGAACTTCCGCGACTTCTTGCTCGGTGAGGTTCGTTACCTCTCTGTCCAGAAAGCATTCCCTAAGGAGGCTGATGAGCTCTTCTCTCAGGCAGAGAAGATGGCTAAGCTCCGCTACCAGACTTACGTTCGTAAGAGCCAGGAGGACTGGAGCGAGCAGATCTAATCTGATTTTCAGTAAATATCTATATAAGGTGGTACATCCCAAAGAGGGTGTACCACTTTTTTTTTACTATTACTTATACCTATTTTTGGCTTACTTTAAGCGCATATCTGCAGCTTTGTAGTCTTATTTATACTTATATAGTATCCTTCTACCCCATTTGTGGTATATACCATACTATCATAATGTGACCCAAAATACCCCCGGGGTGGTATGGTATAGGTCGCAAAATCGCAGTAACTTTGCACCCAGAAAATAACAAATAAAAAATAAGATTATGGCACAGATTATTGTAAACGACGAAAAGCAGGAAGTAACACTTCCTCTCACATTGGCAGAACTGATAAAAATCAATAAAGTGTTCCAGCCAGAAATGGTAACCATTCAGGTAAACGAAGATTTCGTAGAAAGAGAAGACTACGAGAAAATACAACTGAAAGAAGGTGACCGTGTAGATTTCCTATATTTCATGGGAGGAGGCGCTTGCTAAATTCAATAGAATCTCTGTCGTCAAGCAGGAATCAACTGTATACAAAATAGCAAGAAAAAATTCTTAAAGAGAAAAAACTATTAAAAGTAGCATTTTTTAAGAAGTAAGACAGAAATTCTGTACAATAAAAAGCTTATTAAATAGTTTAATATATTAGATTACGTTGTCGTTAATGTACGTATTCTGTATCGTTAACGTATTTAATAAGTGATAGTATTCATCCGTAAAAGAAAAACAGTGTAAGATGATAGAATTAAGTGAAGAACAAATTGAGAGATATAGCCGACATATCCTGCTTCAGGATGTAGGCCTTGAAGGACAGGAAAAGCTCCTCAATGCCAAAGTCCTAATTATCGGTGCAGGAGGTTTAGGCTCACCAGTATCTCTTTATCTGGCAGCAGCCGGAGTGGGACATATCGGTATCGTTGATGCAGACGTTGTTGATCTGAGCAACCTGCAACGACAGGTCATTCATCAGACCAAAGATTTGGGAAGACCTAAGGTGGAAAGTGCCAAGGAGAAGATGATTGCCATCAATCCGGACGTAGAGGTAACTACCTATCATGATTTCCTTGATTCCCACAATGCAGAGGAAATCATCCAGCCTTGGGATTTCATCATTGATGGAACAGACAATTTCCCAGCAAAATTCCTCATCAATGATGCCTGTGTTCGATTAGGCAAAGCCTTTTCTCATGGCGGTATTCTCCGCTTCCAGGGTCAGACCTTTACACATCTGCCAGGAACAGCATGTTATCGTTGTTTCTTCAAGGAGCCACCTCCAGCAGGTGTCGTTCCGACCTGTAGTCAGGCAGGAGTTTTAGGAGCCATTGCCGGTATGTTAGGAACCATTCAGGCTGCAGAAGCATTGAAATATTTCCTGGGCGTAGGCGATCTTCTGACAGACAGACTGCTCACATTCGATGCCAAGACGATGAACTTCCGTACCATCAATGTGAAGAAGCGTGCTTCATGTGAAATTTGTGGTGATCATCCAACCATCGACCACCTCATTGACTACGAGCAGGCTGCCTGTGACTTAAAAAAGCACTAATCATATATTAGTGTAAAGTGTAAATAGATAAAGACTCGCTATTGCTTATGAAAATTAACGACAACGTAATCAAAGTTATTTTAGAGCAGGCGAAGAAGGATGCCCCAATAGAAAGTTGCGGATTACTTTTAGGCAAAGATGATCATGTGACAGAGAGCTATTGGATGGAGAATATTGACCACAGTGAAGAGCATTTTTCCTTTTCACCCAAAGACCAGTTTGCCGCATTGAAATATGCACGAAGCAAGGGACTTAAGATTCTTGCCAACTGGCACAGTCATCCTGCATCACCTTCCCGTCCTTCAGAAGAGGATTTAAGATTGGCCAACGATCCCAATATCCGTTATGCCATTCTTTCACTGCAAAATGGTAAAGTTCATCTCAATTCATTCAAGGTTCTGAATGGAAAAGTGGTGGATAAAGAAGAACATTATAGTGAAGATTAAAATTCACCACAAAAAGTGAAGATTAAAGTTCACCCACAATAAACGATACAAAAACATGTATAGAATACCTTCTACATTAAAGGGGGACCTGGATTATACCCAGTCGCTCATCGATCAGTTTAAGGCTGGCGAGATACAGGCAGGACAATTGAAATCCAATCGCGTTCCTATGGGAATCTACGAACAGCGCAAAAATCAACATTATATGTTACGACTTCGTTGTGCAGGTGGATTGGTCACTCCCGAACAACTCGCCAAGATAGCTTTCGTGGGTCATCAGCTATCCACCTCTCATCTCCACGTAACCACCCGACAGGAAATCCAAATACACAATGTTGATATAGAGGATGCAGTTCCTGCGCTGAGAAAATTAGAGAAAATAGGTATATCCAGCGCAGGTGGTGGAGGAAATACGGTTCGCAATATGATGGTGGACGACCGAAGCGGCCTGACTGCCGAAGAGGAATTCGATGTATATCCTTATGTAGAGGAATTAACATCCCGCCTCATTGCAGAAAAGGATTCGTTTACGATGCCTCGAAAATATAAGGTGGCTATAGACACCAGTGTAGATACCGCCAACTACTCTTATATTGCAGACTTGGGATTACAAGCACGAATCAAGGATGGCAAGAGAGGATTCAGAGTACTGATAGCTGGTAGCGCTGCAAGCAATGCCCATACGGGTTGGGAAGTATTTGACTTTCTTCCAGAAAAGGACCTTTACCGTGCTGCTAAAGCACTGAAAAACTGGTTCCACAAATATGGCAACCGGCGCAACCGCCACAAGGCCCGTATGAGATACGTATTCTACAAATACGGCACAGAAGAAGCCAAACGCTTGTATCTGGAAGAGTTTGAGGCACTCAAGAAAGATCCGTCCATCGATTTTGTAGCTCCAGCACTTCCTCTGGAACATCACAAACCATCCTTTTCACCATTAGGAGAGAAAGAAGGTAATAATGCAAGTACTTACTTTGATAGTGATGCTTTCAAAATCTGGAAGCACCGCTATGCTCACAAGCAAACGAATGCGGAAGGTCTGAAAGAGAATCTGTGGTATGCTTACATTCCGCTTCGACACGGCAATAATTCCACCGATTTCTTTGCAGAAGTGGCTGAATATCTTGGAAATTATGGCAACGATGTGATCCGCTTCACCAAGAAGGAACAAATCCAGGTGAGAAATATCCCAGAAGAATATCTTCCAGATATCTATTCCTTCTTCAAGAAATTAGGCGTATATCAGGTAGATTATCCTGTAGTTGTCACAAACCTCACCTGCTGTACTGGTGCAGACACCTGCCGACTTGGCATCTGTTTACCTAAGGGTGCGATTGATGCAATTGCCAAGCAACTCCTCAACAGTGATTTGAATCTGGATACCATCCCTGACTTCGAACTCCGAATGAACGGATGTACCAATATATGTGCATTGGCCACATGGGGCGACTTGGGATTCAGTGGACGTGTGGGACGTGTCGGAGATGATCCATACCCAGCCTATACGGTTTGGTTGCCAGTCAAGGGCAAACATGAGATTGACCTCCAACAGGGTTATATCGCAGCCAAGAAGATTCCTGCCTTTGTAGAAGATTATCTGAGAGATGTCATCCAGGAGCAAGCCAACTATGCTGACTACTACGATTATGTAGCAAAGCGTGGTGCAGGTTTTATCAAGGAATTGATAGCCAAGTACAAGGAGATAGCTCCGTTTACAGAAGAACCAGATACCTTTTATGATTTCGGCGACGACGAAAAGTTCTCTCTCATCAAATATGGTAAAGCAGAATGCTCAGCCGGTCTGTTTGATATCATCGAGATCGACCAGGATACCATCAGGGAGAAACTCGGAGAGATAGACAAGATATTGGGCAATGATAAGTCGCACACAGATCTCACGAATCTCACGGATATTGTAAACGAAGAGGACGCAAAGAAGATAGAGAAACTCCTCCACGACATCGTGTTCTCGGAGAACCGAATGCTGCTCGTTACCCGTGGTTTGGATCCACGCACCGACGAGGATGTATATCAGGGATTTGAGAAGGAATTCATCGCTGCTGGCATCATCCCTCAGAAGTTCAAAGTATTGACAGAAAAGGCAAGAAACAACAATTCATTGATAGCAGAGAAGCCATTGATTGATGAACTCGCACAGCTGCTCAATGACCTCTATCAGAACATGGATGATTCATTGCAGTTTAAATTGTCAAGCGATAGTTCTCAGACGGATGCAAAAGATTCCAAGGAAAAGGACAATCAGAAAGAAAAATCCGTGAAATCCGTGTGCGTTTCCGAAAGCAAGAATGCCAATGATAAATCTGTGTCATCTGTGAAATCTGTGGGACAAAAAAACGGAAGCGAGAATGAAGAAAAAGAATCTGTGGGCGAAGCAGCCATATCCCCGGATGTAAAGAAAGACTTCCGAGGCGTGATGTGCCCAATGAACTTTGTAAAGACAAAGATTGCTCTCACACCAATGCAGAGTGGACAGATACTGGAGATTCTTCTCGACGATGGCGCACCTATCGAAAACGTTCCAGGCAGCGTGAAAGGCGAAGGCCACACCATACTCTCTACTGAAAAGATAGAGAACTACTGGAAAGTATTGATTAGGAAAAAGTAGAAATTCATTAATCTATGTCAATATGGACTATCTTCCTATAACGATTAAAATCGTCTCCGCCAACATACTCATCGTTGGCGGAGGGAAGGTAGCGACCCACAAGGCTCAGATACTCGCCCGCTTCACCACTCACGCAACGATTGTAGCCCCAGAGATTACAGAAGAGCTGAAGGCACTACCCTTCCATATCAAAGAGAAAACTTTCGAAGCTGCAGATCTGGATGGAGTACAACTCCTCTTTGTATGTACAGGAGATCATGAGTTGAACCACCATATCAAAGAACTTGCAGCAGAACGGCATATTCTGACCAGCGTTTGCGATGACCCGGCTCAATGTGATTTCATATCCCCAGCCATCTATCGCAATGACAACCTCACCATTGCCGTTGGAAGTGACTCCAGGGATGTAAAAAGAAGCATCCGAGTAAGAAACAGAATAAAAGAATTGATAGAAAATGGTACATTACAAATCGATTGACCAAAACCAGTTCGCTGAAGGAACCAACATCAAGGAGCAGGAGAAAGTCTTCGATGATTTTCTACAAGAATCTCTCTTGGAAATAAAGGGAAGTCATATCAACAATCATTCCCCCATTCCTTATATCTTCCTGAAAACGTGCAACCGCAGCGAAATATACTATGGTGAAGGCGAAGTCCCGGATGAGGTAGCGCGCCATCTCTTCCGTGTGGTAGCAGGATTGGAATCTGCCATCATTGGAGAAAGAGCTGTTCAGGGACAAGTGAAAGAAGCTTATTATACAGCCAAGGACCAGCGCCCATTGACAGCCGAACTCCATCGACTTTTTCAAAGTGCATTGCAGGTAGGCAAGCGGGTGCGCAACGAAACCGAGATTTCCCATGGTGCCGTATCGCACAGTCTTGCAGCCTTGGAGATTATTGAGGATGGCAATATTGATCTAAAGGATGCCCGAATCACCATCATCGGAGTCAACAAACTGACCGCCGACATTCTGAAGTTCCTCCAGAATAAAGGAGCTAAGATGGTGTTCCTCGCCAACCGCAGCCAGATTAAGGCACATTACCTTGCTGATCCACTCGGCATCAAGGTATATACATTGGATGAGAAGCAGGAGTTCCTGTCAAAGACAGATATCCTCATAAGCGCTACCTCAGCCCCACATCTCATCATCCGCAAGGAAGACATCCCAGAGCAGAAATCTCTGCTCGCTATCGATCTCGCATTCCCTCGTGATATCGATTCACGCCTTAGTGAACTCCCAAACGTTCTGCTCTACAATATCAGAGACGTAGAAAGAAAAGTACGTGAGAACATCGAAGTGAGAGGAGCTGAAGTAGATAAAGCCGAAGCTATCATCGAAGAAGAAATTCAGGAGATGCAGGAGGCTTTAGAAAGAAGAAAGAAATTTTTAGAAGTGAAGAATGAAGAACGAAGAGTGAAGAAACAACGTTCGGCGGCCGAAGGGAAAGCCAATTCAATTGCTTAAAGTCAGTTGTCATCATCTCAAACATCTTTACTTCCTTTTCATTTTATTCATAAACATAACCGACATTTTTAAAGATGAATAAAAAGATTAGAGTCATTGCAAGAGGCAGCCGACTCTCCCGACTGCAAGTAGAGGAAGTGTTCAAGAACTTCCCGGAACTCGCCTACGAGATTAAATATTTGGAATCTTACGGCGACAAGAACCAGCAGATTTCACTATTAAACGGTGAAGCTCCTGCTGATATTTTCACGAGAGAGCTTGACGATGCCATCCGCCAAGGAGATGCAGACATCGCCATTCATTCAGCGAAAGACTTGCCTTATCCTCTGCCTGAGGACATGGAGGTCATCGCCTTATTTCCTGCTTTCGATACGACCGATTCACTCGTTAGCAGAGACCACAAGAAACTGGCAGAACTCCCTGCCGGAAGTATCATTGGAACCAGTAGTCCACTTCGCAAGAAAGGTTTAAACGAATTACGTCCTGACCTGACTATCAAAGGGATACGCGGTTGCATTGAAGATAGAGTACAACAGGTAAAAGACGGAAAATATGATGCCGCCATCGTAGCTACTTGTGCATTAAAGCGATTGGGAATGGAGGATGAAATCGCCGAAGTACTCCCTTTCCAAACCCATCCTCTTCAAGGTTTCCTTGCCATCACAGCAAAGAAAGTGAAGAGTGAAGCACAAAGAATGAAGAATCAAAATACAGAAGGTTCTTCTGCTTCTGAGCAAGAAAATTCTTCGCTTCTCACTCTTCGTTCTTCCCATAAGAATCTCTTGAATTCGCAAGGCACCGTATCCTTGGTAGGTTTCGGTCCTGGTGACCCAGAGCTGTTAACCATTAAGGCAGCAAAAGCCATTGAAGCCGCCGACATCATCTTTTATGATGACTTGATAGACGAGACTTATCTCAATGATAAAAAAGCAGAAAAAGTATATGTAGGAAAGAGAGCCGGATATCATCATAAAGAGCAGTCTGAGATCAATCGTCTCCTGCTTGATGCAGCCAGAAAGGGTAAGAACGCAGTTCGCCTGAAAGGTGGAGATCCTATGATATTTGCTCATGGAAGCGAGGAAATCGAATTCTTAGAGAGTAATCTCATCAATGTGAATGTCATTCCGGGCATTACCACAGCCTCGGCCCTTGCCGCATCTCAGAAGATCAGTCTCACCCATCGCGAATTTTCCTCCAGCGTAGCATTGGTAAGCGGACATACCCCCCAGCCAGTCACTCCTGATGCAGAAACTTTGGTGTATTACATGGGTGCCAAACAGTTGCAGGCTATCGCTACCCAACTCATCGACGAAGAGGGTTGGGCTTTCAATACCCCGGTTCTCCTCACCTACAATGTGAGCCGTCAGGACGAACAGACCTTTGAAACTACGCTTTGGGAACTCAGAAACGGAGAGAAAAAAGATCTCCCTACTCCTCTCATCGCCCTTATCGGCAACGTGGCTGGTCTGAAGCATCATCAGGCATCAGACATCAAGCCAACACTCTATACGGGCACATTACCTGATATAGAGAAACGAAATGCCGACTACACATATACCCCGCTGATAGAAATCAATAATAGTTCTATTTTCAGTTTAAAAGATGCATTATATGATGAAGAAAACTACGAGTATTACAAAGGAAAAGGTTTAGCTTGGGATGACGATGATGAAAAGAAGCCGAAATATGTAGTCTTTACAAGTCAACATAGCATATCATCAACAATAGAATGCATACCTGAATTACTCGAGGAGCAAGAAAATTATATATTTATTTCCATTGGGGATACCACGACTGAAGCTTTGCATAATGCAGGCATCAAAGATGTGATACAGGTAGAGGAAGACAATCGCTTCGGAATCATAAAGTGGTTTGAAAAAGAGAAAGAGAAATACGATGAAGCCAATGCACGATACGAGGATATTATCTATCCTCATTCCTCATTGTCACCAGAAGACATTCCTCTGGCATTGCAAGAATTAGGATTTAGCGTAAAGAGCTTCGTCGCTTACAAAAACGTGATGCCGGAGCATCCTCGCCTTGTGAATCTCAATCACTTCAAGCGGATTGTCTTCACATCGCCTTCCACTATCGACAACTTCATCGAACTGTATGGTAAATTGCCAGAGAATACTGAGTTCATCACCCGTGGTCCTATCACTCAGAAACATCTGGAAGAAGTATTGGAAGCGAAGAACAATAGAAAGAGAAGAACGAAGAGTGAAGAGTGAAGAATTCAAGTGTTTGAAGGGCGCAGCCTAATTTCTCATTTTTCATTTGTCATTTCTCATTTTCTTGTCATTTCTCATTCTTTAATATTTCTCATTTTTAATTTAACATTATAATAAAACCGACATAGATTATGAAAAGATTTAGAGATTTTAGAAAAGACCAGGCTACTCGCGACAAGTATGCCGACGTTTCATTGAGTGCCGCAGACTTCATCTACCCTTACTTCGTAGTAGAGGGAGAGAACCAAAAGGAAGAGATTTCCACCATGCCGGGCGTCTATCGCTTCAGTATAGATACTCTTCTCAAGGATATCAAAGAAATCAAGAACCTCGGCATCAACAAGGTTCTTCTTTTCGGAGTGATTCCTGATGAACAGAAAGATGAGCGAGGCAGTGCTGCCTATGCCGATGATGCACTCATTGCCCGTGCCGTGAAAGCCATCAAAGCAGAGTTTGGCAAGGACATCATCGTCTTCACCGACGTCTGCCTCTGCGAATATACCAATCACGGACATTGCGGTCTTCTGCATCATCACGATGTAGATAATGATTCCACCCTCCCATTACTTGCTGAAGAAGCTTATGTTCATGCCAAGGCTGGCGCTGATTTCGTAGCCCCATCAGCCATGATGGACGGACAGGTGGAAGCCATCAAGAAGAGGCTTAAAGAAGGAGGTCTCGACAAACAGTGTAAGGTTCTCGCATACTCTGCCAAATACGCCTCAGCCTTCTATGGTCCATTCCGTGATGCAGCAGATTCTGCCCCAAGCTTTGGAGACAGAAAGAGTTATCAGATGGACTTCCGCACCCACGATCAGGGTCTTGAAGAGATTGCAGCAGACATAGAGGAAGGGGCAGACTGGACGATGGTAAAACCAGCGATGCCTTATCTCGACATGATTGCCAGAGGTGTAGAGAAGTTCCCAAACATCCCAATGGTAGCTTATCAGGTGAGCGGAGAATACTCGATGCTCAAGGCTGCAGCCAAACTCGGTTATCTGGACGAGAGCCGCGTGGCATTCGAGAGCCTCATCGCCATCAAGCGAGCTGGCGCACAATACATTATCACTTATTATGCCAAGGAAATCATCGAAAAGGCAGAAGAGTGGAATATCAAAATAGGTTAAAAGCAATTTCCATTCAGTAAATACAAAACATTTAACACTAAACATTACTGAAATATGAACGAAAGAATCAAATCTGCCGCCGCTTTTGAGGAGGCAAAACAGATAATACCTGGCGGAGTCAACTCGCCAGTGAGAGCATTGAAGAGCGTGGGAACTACCCCACTCTTCGTCCGTGATGCCAAAGGTCCCTACATCTACGATATTGATGACAACAAGTTTATTGACTTCTGTATGTCATGGGGCGTATTCATCTTGGGGCATAATAATGATAAGGTAAGCAAGGCTGCATCCGATGCCATCTTCCACGGAAGCAGTTTCGGAATCCCGACTCTTGCAGAAACCACCTTGGCAGAGAAGGTAAGAGAGTCATTTCCTTCTATGGAGCGACTTCGCTTCGTCAACAGCGGAACCGAGGCAACGATGTCAGCCATCCGTGTGGCACGTGGTTTTACCGGACGAGATATTCTCGTGAAGTTCGAAGGATGCTATCATGGTCATGCCGACCATCTTCTGGTAAGTGCCGGTTCTGCAGTAGCCAAGCTGAACAATGCTTCGTCTGCCGGAGTTCCAGCTGGTTTCACTCAATATACCGTGGTATTACCTTATAATGATACCGAGGCTTTAGAGAAATACTTTGCAGGAAACGGAGACAAAGTGGCAGCCCTCATCATTGAGCCTGTAGCCTGCAACATGGGTGTGGTTCCTCCTACCCATGAGTTTATTGAAGCAACCCGCAAGGTAACCCAAGAGCATGGAGCCATCCTGATATTCGATGAAGTCATCACCGGTTTCCGTCTTTCATACGGCGGAGCACAGAAGCGATTCGGAATCACACCGGATATGACAACAGTTGGTAAAATAGTAGGTGGCGGATTCCCTGCCGCAGCCTTCGGAGGTAGAGCGGATATCATGAGCGTATTAGCCCCAGAGGGTCCAGTTTATCAGGCAGGTACTTTGAGTGGAAATCCTGTGGCGATGGCAGCCGGTTATGAAACTTTGAAGCAGTTGGGCGAACCGGGCGTTTATGAACTCTTAGAAGAACGCAGCAATCGTTTCCTCTCCCGTCTTGAGAAGATAGTAGAAGGCAAGGGCATCCAGGTGAACCACGTGGGCACGATGTTCACGATGTTCTTCAACGACCAGCCTGTCCGCAATTTCCAAGATACCAAGAAGAGTGATCAGGAACGTTTCGCACGTTATTTCCGCAATATGCTGGACCGTGGCATCTACGTAAGTCCATCCCAGTTTGAGGGCAACTTCATCTCCCTCTGCCACACCGATGAGATTCTCGACTATGTATTGAAGTCAATAGAAGAAAGTATAGAATAGAAAAGATTTGTATAACAAGAAAGTAAAGTCACAATACTCAGCACCCTCTGCCGGGTATTGTGACTTTTATTTTCAGAAACACCCCAAGCCCAATAAAGAGCAAAAGCCTTGATTATAAGATGCTTTTAAAAACTTTTCTCCGTTTTATTTCTTGAGGATTCTAAATCCGAATTTATATTATTTCTTGGCCTGCAAACTGCTTATTTGCTCTTTAGTCAAGCCTGTAACTTGCATGATTTGACTTACTGACATACCTAATGCAAGAAGATTCTTTGCGACATCAAGACTTTTAGCAAGTTCACCTTGCTCTATCCCCTTCTCATTTCCTTCCAGCCAGGCACTATACATCCCCAGGTTGTAATTATCAACCTGACGCTGGCTCTCTTCATATTTTTCCATTTCCTCCTTGCTCAGGCAGCGGCTGTCAGCCACTTCTGCCAAACGCTTGAAGATCTTCTTCTGCGTTTCAAATGGAATTCTTTCTAATGTTGTCATATGCTTCAATACGTAAATCCACTTTTCAAAATCTGTTACACATTCCTCCGCCTTCTTCGTGAAATACGGAAGATTCAAATAGATGAAGCGAAGCTTGTCTGTGAAAGGTTCTTCGCTATTTTTCTCTCAACATCACATCAGATTTGAACTGACTGATCTCTTCTCCGACATGAGGAGAGAAATTCATAAAACTGATCACATATACAGGAACCAACTCATAAAATGAAGGCTTGTCCTTGGACTTTTCTTTCTCACGCTGATTGGTAATAGCCTTGCTGGCATAACACAACGTACGATTCACGAAATTAACCGTCCAGTTGTTCTGCATCTCCACAATGAAATGCTTGCCCTCATCTGTCTCGCAATAGACATCGTATATACAGCCTCGCAAATCCTTGGAATCAGCCAACTGCTCTTTGTCCTTGAAGGAGACATCCCTGACTTGAAATTCCCCCTCGAACAAATCGTTTAAGAAACTTATCAGCAAATCCTTGCTGAACTCCTGACCGAACAATCGCTTAAAGCCCCAGTCGGTAAATGGGTTAATGTATTTCGCCATAATATTTGTATGATGTATGTTGTTAACGCACTATTGCGTCTTCGAGGGCAAAAGTACGATTAATTTTTGAAAAATGCAAATCTGAAAGCAAAAAAAATCAATATGATGGAGAATATCGGCGTAAAAACAAGGAAAACCACCTCGTCATTTTCGTTGATTTATGGAATATGAGAAGAAGCCCCAGATATCTGATCAGACAATTCAAAAGAAAAATATAAAGGAAAGAGCTCTAACTGTATGGTTGAAACGGGCTGAAAGCCCAAAGGCTCGTAACCCAGGGCAGCACCTGGGTACACTCGCAGTCAGCAATGCGCCCTGTAAGGGCAAAAGCTTAAAAAATATATTGTTTTTCACAGTTTTCTCCCATTTTCCTTGCATGATTCAGATAATAATCGTAAATTTGCAGTAGATAAAATACGCAAGCTTATGAAAGAGAAAAGCTATACATTGCCAGAAGAGCAGAAAGATGCAGCTTTCGCAGCAGAGCCTGCACCAACCTATCACGGAAATGCCGCCATGACACTTCCCGAGGATGAATGTGCAGAAGAAGATATTGACCGGAACAAGATTCCTGTGGGCTGGCATCCGGCTAATGAAGAAGAAGCCATGACAAGGATTGAAGCTATTGAGGCGGAGTATGAGAATGGGCAATATATTGATGCAGAAGAATTTGAAAAAGAACTAATTGCACAATATCCATGGCTGGCATAAGATTAACTCTTTACCACCGCCCTTACCATAGTGCAATTATCAAGGGGAATTGGAAGATTATCTATCGCTACGACGAAGCCAACGACCTCGTCATTTTCGTAGATTTATGGGATATGAGAAGAAGTCCTAGATATCTGATTAGACAATTCAAAAGAAAACTATAAAGGAAAGAGCCCATGAAAAAGAAAAGATATACATTGCCAGAAGAGCAGCCGATTCCAGTTGGCTGGCATCCGGCTAATGAAGAAGAAGCCGCGGATAGGATTGAAGCCATTGAAGCGGAGTACGAAAGGGCAGGCAAGGCTACTGATTTTGATGAATTTATAGAAGAACTAAAATCGGAAGGATTATGGCTCAACCAATAAAAGCAATACCAACACTCTATGGTGAAGAGGCTCGTCGTTTCCAAGAAATGGCAGACGTAACAGAGCGCAAATATGATATTAGTCCCAAGCGAGACATCAAAAAAGATCCTCGCTATCGTGCTATGCGCACAATACTTGAAAGGTCGAACATAAAATAGAACTTTGCAGGTGGTTCAGAAACGGGCTGAAAGCCCAAAAGTTCCTAGTCAAGGGTAGCGCCCAGGTACACTTGCAGTCAGCAATGCGCCCTGCAAGGGCAAAAGCTTCGTATAACACTCTATATTAGAACACATAGAAATAGCGTTTAAGGTCACAATTTGTGACCTTAAACTATTGGATTTCAACTGTTTTGTTTATTTTCCTTTCCCCTTATCACCTCCAATACCTTTCCGAGATGATAAGTTACCAAGCCATCCTCATAGGTGGTGTCCAATACCAGAACCACGGCACTATCCCTATCCGAATGATAACCCACATAAAACCTAATCGCATCGAAACGACGGAGATAACGCTTGCATCAGCCTCATCAATATAAGTATATTTGTTAAGCGTAGTCTGCTTCAGCGAACGGTACTCCTCGGTCTTCACACCAGATATAATTTCCTCGAAATATACCTTCTCGATAATCAGCGTCAAAACCTTCAAGCCCGACAGATTTAACTGCGATGGCTTTTTCTCTATTCGCTGCTCCAGACATTGCTGTTCCTTATTGTAGGCAAAGTAGATGATAGTGCCATTCATGATTTTCTGAATGATACTGTCGATGATTTCCAGCGGAACCTGATACCATTCCGTAGCCTCATGCATCTCTCCCTTATCATCAGCCACCTTAAAACGGAAGTTTACTGCCTGCAATACCTGATGCACTAAATAAGACTATTAACACGCGCTTTTAATAAAATATTAACATAACTGCAGTCCTTCCTCTTCTACATTATTATAAAAAGGACTGCCCTTTTTGCACTGCCAATCCTTCATCGAATACACAATTGGGTGAATCATCTGATTGATTTTCCAACCCAATTCCCAAAACGGATAAGTATAATCATCATGATCTTGCTCATCTATCTTATCCTTGTTCAGAAGCACAAGGAGGTCCCAGTCGGAATCTGCCTTCGCATCTCTTCGCGCCCTTGACCCGTAAAGAATGACCTTGGCATCTTTCGGCATAATCGATTCCGCTTTCAAACGTATCGCATTTAAAACCTCATCTTCAAGATGTTCGTTTTTCAATATCGTCATAACTCTATCCATTTAGTTTAACTGCGACAAAGATAAGAAAAAGAATTGAAACTTCAAAATCTCAAAGCTTTTTTCTTACATATATTGGTTATTTTCTTAACCATCATTCCATGCGCTTCACCCAAACCTTGTGGCTTCCTCTTCCAATCGAGCGGATAGGTGATGTCGGGTCTTGGGTTATCTCCTTCAATTCGAGGGAAGCGGCGGTGCGGCTCATATCGTTGATGTAGGCATAATCACCGAGAGTGATAGCTGCGTTCTTTTCCAATACCGATAAGGCACGGGCAATGCGCTCTTCCTTGGAATAGAGTTGCTTGCGGATAACCTTCACACCACTCATCACTCGTTCCAAATCACAGTCGGTCTCCATCTTTACAGCCTTCACTAACTCAGGAGATGAATTGAAGTTGACGTTCTTCACCCCTACCTTGCGATATTTCATCATGTCGTCATCTGTCTGCATCTCCGTAGGCTTGTCATCCTCAAAACCAAGGGACAAGGAGAAGGTGCCCAAGCCTTCGAGATTCACATTATAACCCATAGAGAGCATACGGACCAACACGTCTTCCACATCTGTCAGAACCGCTTCGATAGTGCCCTGAGAAAGGTCACGATGATAACTCTGCATCTGTTCGACGAATTCCTTTCTGGAAAGCGTGCGATAGGGCACCATCTTGGGATAAACTCTGCGCTTGCCTTCATCACGCATATCACTCATTTCCTGCAATTTGTACTTTGCCATTTCTTTTCCTTTCTTATTTAGATTGTTAGTTTTCTCACTTAATCGGTCCTTCTATCTCTGAGAGATATGATCTCTACTAAGTAACAGGATCTTCCTACTTAGGAATAAAAGTATCTCATCCTAAGAGAAATCTCCGTTCAAAGACGTTGAACCGACATTCAAAGTCGTTGAACCGCCGTTCAGAGTCGTTGAACCGACATTCAACGTCTTTGAACGAAGATTTCTATTAGGCAAAGATACAACATTATCAGGAAGAAAACAATAGTTTACCCAAATATCTTCACTTTTCCAGTCGTTTTTCTTCATTTTTAGGGTATTTTTCCTTGCTTATCCCAAAGAATTATGCTAACTTTGTGGTCAGATTGCATTTCCGAGTTCAAGGATTGCAATCTTGAAACGGAGGAAAAACGATTGTAAACTTGAAACAAAGAAAAAGACAAAGATAACACAACCCCTATGAGTATGAAGATATTAGCAACCAGCGACTGGCACTTGGGCAACTTGTTTCACGGCAACGACCGACTGCCTGAACACAAGCACTTCCTGCAATGGCTCTTAGTGCAAATCGCTGAACAAAAGCCCGATGCACTCCTCGTTGCAGGAGACATCTTCGACAATGGAAATCCATCGGCAGCAGCACAGACCGTTTATTACGAGTTTCTTGCCGATGCCACCCATCTGTGCCCGAACATGCAGATTATCATCACCGCTGGCAACCACGATTCCGCCAGCCGACTGGAGGCTCCCCGCCCACTCCTTGCCAGATACCATGTAGAAATCAGAGGAAACGTAAGGAAAATCTGGCAGCAGGGAGAAAACGAAGACGATAATAAAACCGGCGGACATTGGCTCTATTCCTACGATGATCTCATCATCCCTGTGTCCAATGAGGAAGGAGAAGAAGTCATCATCCTCGCCGTGCCTTTCCTTCGGAGTGATGTGGTCCAGAACGCCTATTATTCGCAAGGAGTCAACACCTTCCTGAGAGAACTGACTGCTGAAGCACGAAAGAAATACCCGGGCAGAAAGTGCATCATGATGGCACACATGTACGCCAAGAGTTCAGACATAGCCAAACAGGATGCGAGCGAGAAGATCATTATCGGCGGACAGGAGGAAGTGGATTTGGAAGGATGGAACGATCATCCTGACTATATGACTTGCGGACACATCCACAAACGGCAACATATCTGGAACACCGACTGGGCAAGATATACGGGTAGTATTCTTCCAATGTCGTTCGCCGAGAAAGACTACACTCACGGCATCGACCTCATCACCATCGGATGTGACAAGGGAGAAAAGGAGGAAATGGAAGCGAAGAAGAAAGAAGATGAAATGAAGAAAAATAAAGATGGAATGAAGGAAGAAGAAGAAAAGGAAAACAGCAAAAGCAAGGATATAAAAGTAGATTTCCTGGAATACAAGCCTCAGCACTCCCTTCGCATTCTGCCTGAAAACGAGGAGGAACTCACCATCAAGAAATGGCAGAAACTCATCCATTCAGAACTTTCAGAAAGGATGAATGGCGAACTGAGCGACCATTTCGACTACGTAATGCTGAAGGTGAAACAGGAGAAGCTTTCCAACGATGACATCAAGGAACTGGAGAATCTCGTCAATGAGAAGGATGCCGTACTCTGCAAAATCCAGCGCATCATCCCGCAGTCAGACCTCTCTACCATACAGGGTTCCCAGCAAATCACCAGCATCGAGGACATCGTCAACCGACCGCCACTTGATACTTTGAAGGAGGCCTTTGCCATCAAGCACAACGCTCCGATGAACGAAAGACAGGAGAAAATGTTATCCGATTTATTAACGACATCATCATTATGAAATTCCTACAACTCGAAATACTCAACCTCGCTTCGCTTGACAAACAAGGTGGCGAGGTCATCAACTTTGAAGAAGGTGCCTTAGGCGAGAGCACCATCTTCAGCATCGTAGGTCCGACGGGAAGTGGCAAATCCACCCTACTCGACGCCATCTGCCTTGCCCTCTACAACCGCGCCCCTCGCTACCCAAGAAAGAAAGGCGACAAGAATCAGAACATAGAGATTTTCGGAGAAGCTGATGCTAATGAAAACAACCGATTAGCTCCTACAGATAGTCGAAACATACTGACCCGTGGCAAGAAAGAGGGTTACAGTAAACTCACCTTCCTTGCCAACAACGGCAGTATCTACCGCGCAGAATGGCATGTCAGATTCCAAAGAGTACGCTATGAAAATGCCAAGACTTCTCTCTATAAAATCACAAGAAACGGAGAACAACTGACAGAAGAAATAGCCGATTGGAACGAATTGCCGAACATCATCGGTCTCGACTACGACCAGTTCCTCCGCACCGTGCTCATCGCACAAGGTTCGTTTGCCAACTTCCTGACTGCAAAGGAAAACGAGCGCTACGAACTCCTGGAGAAACTCATCGGATGTGAGGAAACTTATACGAACATCGCTACTGAAATCAAGAAAGCAAAAGACCAGGCGGTGGATGCCTACAACCAGATGGCAGCATCAGTGGAAGCAGTAAAACAGAACCTGCTGAATGACGAAGAACTCGCCCAACTGCAAGAGGAAATCACCCTTTTGGAAAAGGCAGAGAAGGAACTCGACAGCCAATTGAAGGTCATCTCTGAAAACCTGCAATGGTATGAGGAAAACGATAAGCAAACGAAGCAAATAGCTATCTATCAAGCAGATATGGAGCAGGCTGCAAACGCAATCAAAGACATACAAGCCCAGATTATCCGTCTCCAGTTGCACGATGAAGTACAACCAGCCGTCAACCTGTTACAGGAAGTTGAGCGACAGATACAAAGCATCCACAATCAAGAAGAAGAAATCCAGAAATCGGAAGCTGCCATCAAAAGCCAAGAGTCTGACATTAGCGAAAGCGAGAAAACTCTCGCCAGTCTGAAGGAAGCAGTCAGCAAGGCACAGGAGCAACTCGAAAAGGCCATGCCGGTTATCGCTGAAGCAAGGGCGCTGAAAACAAAAATGGAAGCGGCAATGCCGAATCTGAAAGAAAAGAAAGAGGCATTAGAGCTGGCACAGAAAGAGAATCTAACTGCCCAAAAAGATGTGGAGGAAAACGCCCGAAACATCCAAAAATGGGAAGCAGAAACGGAGAAAGCGAACCTTGCTCTCAAAACGACACAGGAAGAGATTGCCAAGCAGAAACAGGTTCTGTACGAAGCGACGCAAGCCGCAGAACAGGCTTGGGAGACAGAAAAGAGCAAGACTGCCGGACAGAATATAGAGGAACTGCAGACCCAAAAGTCGGCAGCCGAAAAGAAACTGCAAGATGTCCAGCAAGCCATCAAGGTAGTAGCTCATCTCGACTCTGCCACAACAGAAAAGCAGAAAAATGAGGAGCGAATCCAGATCTTGGGCAAGAGAAACGCAGAGATAGATGAAGCGCTGGGCAAGTTGTTCATCGAGGCTTTGGAGAAAGAGACCCTGACGCTGAGAAATGCCTATACCCTCATGGTGAGTGAGAAATGGGAGATTCATCGTGCCAACCTGACCGAAGGCAAGCCTTGTCCACTTTGCGGCAGCACGACCCATCCTTATCATACCGACAACAGACAGTTTGAGGAAGCCACCACGGAACTCTCGCAACTTCTGAAAGCAAAAGAGGATCTGCTGAAACTGCAGCAGAAACAGGAGAAGGATCTTTCCGGCGAAAGAAAACAGAACGACGGCGAAGTACAGACGCTCCAAAAACAACAGGAAAAACTCTCGGGTGAAATCGCAACTTACGAAGAGGAATGGAAGGCGCTCATCGCCCAGTATCCAAAGATTCCAAAGGAAGAGGCAGAACTGAAATCGCTCTTGCCTATCTATGAAGACAAGGCGAAAGAAGCAACCGACAAACTGAGCCTGTTTAACAAGATTCAGAAAGAGATAGAACGACTGACCCAACTCAAGGATAAGGCTGTAAAGGATGAAGCTGCGTATGAAAGCAAGGCTTCAACGATACTGAATAACGCTCAAGAAAGCACTTCAATCTGCGCCACAAAACTGGCTGAACACAAAGCACTTACCACAAATCTCATTTCACAAGAAAAGAACAAGAAAGAAGCTTACGAGAAAGCTCTTCAAGCGTGGAATAACACCAAGAAAGAAATGGAGGAATGGCAGGCGCAATACCAGCAGATTCTGAATGGTGAAGAGCCTGATGCTGCTGAACAAAGACTGACTGCAGCTAAGGACGAAGCAACAAAAGCAGCAGATGACCAGAACGAGAATATCAACAAACTGAAGGCAGAACTCGCCAACAGTAAAGGTTCGCATCAAACCATGCTGTCTCAGAATAAGACAACAAAGGAGACTCTGCAGACGAAGGAAAAGGAACTCGACCTTTGGATTGAGGAATATAACAAACAGCTTACAAAAAAGAGCATCGAACCAAGCCTTATCGACCGAAATACCATCCGGGAGATGCTTCATTCTGCCGAAGACTGGAATGCCATCCGTCGGGAAAAGGACGAAAAGGAGAAAGCCGCGGCTTCAACTACCGCCCTTTACCAGAACGCAGAAAAGGCGCATCAGCAGCACTTGGAACATCAGCCTGCCCAAACCCGGGATGCTCTCTTAGCCATTCAGCAGGAGTATCAGGAAAGAAGCCAGCGCAACGAACTGATTGCTGCCAACGCCAGGATGCAGAACCACCAGGAAGCCGTGAAGCAGTTGGGTGACAAGGCTGAGGCTCTGCAACTCGTAACACAGGAAAAGGATGACTGGACAGCCATTACGGATGCTATCGGAGCAGACGGAAAGACGCTGCGCAAGATAGCCCAATGCTATACGCTCAGTTTCCTGATAACTCATGCCAACCAGGAAATCAGAAAGTTCAACAGCCGTTACGAACTGCAGCAGGTAAAGCATTCCTTGGGCATCCGAGTCATCGACCACGACCGTGCCGACGATATCCGAGACACCACCTCCCTATCAGGTGGCGAAACCTTCATCGTGAGTCTCGGTCTCGCTCTGGGTCTGTCAGCATTATCCTCCCGCAACATCTCCTTCGAGAATCTGTTCATCGACGAAGGCTTTGGAACCCTTGACCCCGATACCCTCGCCACCGTCATCGATTCCCTCGCCATGCTGCAAAGTTCGCAAGGCAAGAAGGTGGGCGTCATCAGTCATACCGACACGATGAGCGAGCGCATCACCACCCAGATAAGGATTATCAAGAATGGCAACTCCGGCAGCAGCCATATCGAGATCTATCCTTAACAGAACGAAATATCTGACGATAGCAAGTTATGCTCTGAATAACTCCAAACCATTCGAGTTACTTTAGAAAGCACTTGCTATCGTACAGAAATATATGTATATTATAATACGTTTTACACGTCATTATTCAATACTACCCAATAACCATTCTTGCGACCTCCTTCACGTTTCAAGACCTGAAATTCTTCCTGTAAAGACTTTAGTTCCTGAGAAATCTTTCTTGCAGATATGCCCATCTTTCTTGCTAATTCTGGTATTGTTAACTTAGCATTTTCAGACAACGCACCCATGATAAGCATCTGTAATTCAGTCAGTTCTTTCTTGCATTCTTTCTTGCATTCTTTCTTGCATTCTTTACCAATAGGCACACCGATATAGTCTAAATTACATGGTATATCAATCAAGAAATATGTACGTTCCTCATCAGTCTCAATTGTTGCACGAGGCGAACCATTTTCCTGCAATTTCTGTTGAATAGTCGGAATACCAGTTGCTCTACCCTCAGTCAAATCCAATTCCTTTAAGAACTCTCCTAATCGTCGGTTTGTGTATCGACGAGAACGAAGCATACGAGCTTCTTTTATAGCCTGCATAGATATTGTGTGATTAGGTCCTCCAAAATTGAGAATACTAATCTTATCTGGTTCGATAGTTATCTCAACTGGTTCTCTTTCGATATAACTGCGATGATAAAGGCTGTTTACGACAGCTTCTTCCAAAGCTTGATAAGGATAATTATATGTAACAACAGAACGTTCTGTATCCTCTGGCTTATGAATTGTCTTCTGAATAATATTTGTCTTTAGATAATTCATCGTATCACGAATCATCTTAGGTACACAACCCCTTATCGGTGCAACCTCTATCATATTATCAGGATCTTGTAATCTCCCCTTAGGGAATATCACGATTTCAACCTGGGTCATTTTGAAGAATTTCTCGGGATGCTCACAGAACATCATTGCAGCAACATTCTTGACCTTGAAGCCTTCTGGTGTAGTTTCCAACAAGTCCATTTGATCAAGAACTATTTTCAAGTTGTCACCAGTTAAATCTTGGTCAGCCAAGTCGCTACCTACTTCCACTAGAAAATCTCTCAGTAAAGTTGTCGAAATATCTCTTAGACTTATTAGGTCGTTGCCACGGTCATCAAATGGCGTACGATTCGCCAAGTTTATCAACTCGCGTTCATACTCATCTTTCGGCACGATGCTACTACTATTATAGCGGATATAATAGTTGAAATCCTTCTGTTTTGCTGTAATACGATCAGGCACCTTATATGGACGGCGTTCTCCTGCCGTTACTTTGATTACAAGAATAGTCTTGCCATCAACCTCTTCTATGAAAAGACGAGGTTGATAGTATGGACGGATAAGATTATTGTAACCAACCATATCCTTCTCTATCTGTTCTATCAAATTAGGATTAACACCTAAAACAGGACGAACAGCATGACCGTGTTCCTCCTTTACACCAACAATGATATACCCACCACCAGTGTCCTCAAAATCATTGGCAAAGGCACAGATGCTACGATATATTGTATCTGGATTCCAACCTTCCTTATATTCAAGTTGGTTGCTTTCTACTGCACTTCCACTAAGAAGGCTTTCTATATTTATTGGTAATGCCATGATTTATTAATTTTATATCGTACAAATATACTCTTTTTATTTGATACTAACAACTTCTTTATAATTATTTAGCAATAAAATGGAGATACTTTTTTTAATTGGTCAATATCAATTACACCTTATTAAATATAGGATACACATACGTTATCCATCATACATACCATACGTTTGGCAGCCTTATACCAAATGTATGGTATGTTCTTTACTCCCTGTATGGTAGTCTTTTTACACCCCATATGGTATTGCCCACTTGGAGAAATCACAGTACCTTTGCACCCAGAAAATAATAATAAAAAAAGACATAGATTATGGACAATAAGACTATCAAACATCTCAAGGAACTGGAGGCAGAATCCATCTACGTGCTCCGCGAAGTAGCTGCCCAGTTCGAGCGTCCAGTCATCCTCTTTTCGGGTGGCAAGGATTCTATCGTGATTACATATCTTGCCTACAAGGCATTCTATCCGGCAAAAATTCCATTCCCGCTGTTGCACATCGACACAGGACATAACTTCGAGGAAACCATCCAGTATCGTGATGAACTGGCGAAGAAACTCGGAGCCGAACTCATCGTGGGCAGCGTGCAGGAAAGCATCGACAAGGGAAGAGTGAAGGAGGAAACGGGTTATTATGCTTCCCGAAATAAGCTGCAGACCACTACCCTGATCGACACCCTGGAGGAATATAAATTCGATGCAGCCATCGGAGGCGCAAGAAGAGATGAGGAGAAGGCTCGTGCCAAGGAACGCTTCTTCCGCAACATGCTGGAGCGTGGCATCTACGTCAGCCCGTCCCAGTTTGAGGGCAATTTCATCTCCCTCTGCCACACCGACGAAATCCTCGACTACGTATTGAAGTCGATAGCGGAGAGCATCGAGTAAGAAATATTAAAACGAGTAAGAAATCTGCGTGAGATTTTCTCATGGACAATAAAATTCTCAATCCTGATTGCAAAGACAAAAATGCTATCAGAATTGATTTTTTATCCTAAAATTCCACTTATTCCAATATTATTTATTACCTTTTGATAAGATAGGCTGCATCTCAACAAAAAAAATATAAAACTTCGTCTTTTTATTTTGTTTTGTCTACAATTTGCACTATCTTTGCAAAACAAATAAAAATATAGCATAATGAAATATCCAATAGGAATACAGGATTTTGAGAAAATCATCAAGGAAGGTTATCTCTATATCGACAAGACCGCCCTATTGTATGATTTGACTCAAATGGGAAAAATCTATTTTCTGAGTCGTCCTCGACGATTCGGAAAGTCATTGCTCGTCTCCACCTTGAAGTATTACTTTGAGGGAAAGAAAGAATTATTCAAGGGGTTGGCGATAGATGACTTGGAGAAGGAATGGAAGCAATATCCTGTATTCCACCTAGATTTCAATGGCAAGAACTTCACCAAACCCGGAGAATTGCAGCGCACGCTCAATGGTTTCATCGAGAAGCAGGAAGCCATCTATGGCAAGGATCCTTATCACGACACCCTGGGCGACAGATTCATCTATGTGCTTGCCCAGGCTCACCAGAAGACAGGGCTGAGAGCCGTGATCTTGATAGATGAATATGACAAGGCATTGCTCGATGTATTGGACACGGGGCTGAAGACCAAGGATGAATATGGCAACGAGATGCTCTTGGAGGAGGAGAATCGAGAAATACTGAAGGGATTCTACAGCGTATTCAAGGCGGCCGACCAAGACTTGCAGTTTGTATTGCTCACAGGAGTTACCAAGTTTTCGCAGGTCAGCGTATTCAGCGGTTTCAATCAGCCAGAAGACATCAGTCTTTCAGCCCATTACGATACGCTTTGCGGCATAACAGAGGAGGAATTGCGCTCTGCCCTAGCCCAGCAGATAAGCGAGATGGCTGAGGAATATGAAGTTACCGAGGAGGAGATGCTGCTGAAACTGCGCCGCCAGTTTGATGGCTACCATTTCAGCCGTAGGATGCGCGGTGTGTACAATCCGTTCAGCATCCTGCGTGCCTTCAAGGAGATGCTGATAGACGACTATTGGTTTAAGACAGGTTCGTCCACCTATCTGGTTCGCCTCCTGTCTCATTGCAACGAGCAAATCAACGAACTGGTAGGCAAATATTATCCCACCAAGGATTTTGATGATTACAAGGCTACGGTAGAGCGTCCATTGCCTATGATATATCAGAGTGGTTATCTCACCATCAAGGGCTATCGCCGCAATACGAATTCCTATCTCTTGGACTTTCCGAATGATGAAGTGAGACGAGGTTTTGTCAGTTTGCTGGCGTCAGACTATCTGAAGCCAAGGGTTTCGCCCGATTCATGGGTGCTCCAGGTATTGGATGCGATGGAAGATGGCGAGTGCGAGCAGTTGCATCAGTTGCTGGTGTCATTCTTTGCCAGCATCCCATATACTCAGCGCAGGAAGGATTCCGAACCCGAGAAGGAGCGTTATTTCCAATACACTTTCTACTTGGTGCTCAGAATGATAAGCTGCTACACGGTATTTATCGAAAAAGAGCAGAGCGAAGGCAGGGTTGACTGCGTCGTAGAGACCCCTCGCTTCGTCTATATCTTTGAGTTTAAGCGAGATGGCAATTCAGCCGATGCCTTGCAGCAGATTAAGGACAAAGGCTATGAGCGAGAATATATTACGGATGGTAGAAAAATATACAAGATAGGTTGCAGCTTCTCATCCGAAACAGGAACCATTGATGACTGGGATGTGAAGTAAGGGTTAATATAAAAGAGGTGGAATCTAAATTTCAAATCAGATTCCACCTCTTTTATATTAATTCGAGAACTACATTTTGTAAATATCAGACGCCCAATATTTAGAACTAATCATTCTTGAGGTATCGGCATCAAGAACTAAAGCTTGAACTTTATACTCGATATTCTTTACCAACATATTATATAATTCCGCAATAGCATCCATGGCTTTTTTGCATGAATCATAATTTGGACTCATATCCAAAACTCCTCTTGCAAAACCAGCGGCAAGATATTGTCCATCGTATTTCCCTGTTGCCCAGTTTTTTATGACATCTGGCCTCTTTGCATTCCAAGAAAAAGCAGGAGCAACCTCAATTGGGATATTCTTATACGACAAGAATACCAGAAAGTAAGAGTAAGAGCCATAGCCAATGTTTGTAGAAAACTCAACCCTGAAATCCTCATCTATAGAATAGCTTCTTCTAGAGAATCCAGGAAGTCCCTGATAACTAACTACAATTGACTTATCCTTTCCAAGTTCATCAAGAGTTTTTCTATATCTTTCATGAATTGAATGGCTAACCATTCCTTCATAGAAGGACTTTTTCTCCATTTTCAAATAAGCCTCTTCTTTTAAGTCCAACAGTTCTTTTATGCCATTTTCGCAAGCATAGTAATACATGTCCTTTATCGTTTTTGCATCACTATCTGCCATTTTCTTCAACTCATCCAATTCATCTTGATGATCATAAGACAAAATAGGAAACGTCTCAGAAGTCAGCATTTTCTCATTTCCATCGACATGCATTCTTAGCACGAAAATAGGGAGATCACACCATTGAAGTTCCATAACTAGTTTGCTTTCTCGTAAGTTAATCTAACTTTTTTGTCTGGAGTATCATCTTCCAAAGGATATTCTACAACCATCTTCTTGCTGTTGACAGAAATGACATCAAAGACATCTTCCTCATACCCTCTGTTGTCAAAAATAGTTAGTTTGTTACCTTTAATTGTATAGGTGCTATTGTAGCTACTTTCTACCCATGAACCTTGAAATTGGTAATAATAAGAATAGCGGCAAGTCATGTCGCTCTTAAATGTAATGGCCTCATATTCATCATCTCCAAGCGTAATATCTTTATCAACCTGCTTGTAAACGTCATCTCCACTAGTCTCCATACCACTTCCTATGTACTCCCATCCAGAAACATGAGTAGGAATCCATCGTCCTCCCACGATATTCTCCTTGATAGACTTTTGAGAAGGAGCATCGTCATCATCAGATGAAGAACAAGCGGTGAAAGACACCATTGCCAACAAGGCGAAGAGAATCGCCATCAAAGAAAAATGTAACTTTTTCATGAGTTTCTGCCCGTCATGCCGGTAGCTAAGCTTTTGAATGTTATTAAATTAGTGAATATTTGCTAGTTGTATTTGCGAAAGCCATCGTTCTCTACATAACACCTACGGATACAAAACACGTGGACGAAAACTTGTCCACATTGCAGCCGTAGGAAAAGCTGAGAAAAACGACAAGTAACGTCCACGCTATAGCGGACGTCTACTAACTGTCGGCTTTTCTATTGCTTTTATTGAAGTTTCCTACGTTCCAATGTGCATGACCGAATAGCAAACGCTAATTTAACCATCAAAAAAATCAGAAGTCATCCCCTATTGGAGAATCATTCCGAATGCAAAGGTAATGAATATTTTTGAAATACCAATATTTTTTCCTTATTTTTTGTTTTTCTCTGAATTTATGATTAACTTTGTGCCGAGATTATCACATAATAATAGAGAATAATGGCAATGGATAAACATATATTTAATGAGGAACAACTTAAGCGGGCTGAGGGTATCATAAGAAATCCTTTGGCAAAGCTATCGAGTCTTTCTTCTTCCGAATTAAGAGATTTGGCGGTGGTATGGTGTTATTACTCAGGTAAGATAGAGGGCAATACCTATACATACGTGGAGACGGAGACGCTCTTGAAGGATGGCATCACGCCCGAAAAGCGATACGAGGATGCCAAAATGCTGAAGAATCTGCATAATACTTTCGTAGGAGAATTAGAATATATCCATAAGGGAAAGAACCAAGAGCAGATAGATGAGCGCACGCTCTTCCGCATCCATTCCACCATCAGCGACGGTTTGGTATCTACCGAGGAGCGAGGGCAACTTCGTGACCGTGCCGTGAGAATTAGCGGTACGGAATATATTCCGCCTAAAAATCGTGAGGACATCATGCAGAAATTAGGAATGATACTCTTTGAGCAAGAGCAATATCAGAACCCTTTGGAGAGAGCCGTCTTCTTGCATTGCAATGTGGCGAGAATTCAGCCATTCATTGATGGCAACAAGCGAACTTCCCGAATGCTAGAGAGTGTGGTGATGATGAATGCCGACCTCATCCCAGTCTATTCTGCCAAAGATGCCAATATTCTGCATTATCGTAGAGGTTTGATAGCATTCTATGAAACAGGAGATTATACCCAATATGCAGATTATTTCTTGGGGAGATTAGAAGAAAGATTAAAAGAAATAGAATAAATGATACCACACGGCATGACGAAAACTCACTGCCCATCACATGTTGTGCGACCGCATATCAGCTGCTGGACATGCGCACAACAGGTGTTGGGCGAGCGCTCAACAGCTGATGTGCGATTAACGAACCTTAATTCTTTGGAGACACAACCTTATTCTTCTGACTTTTTCTATTCATATTTTCAAAAACTCCCATTTGTTCTTTCCTGTGCTTCTATCGGTTCTTTCATTGCCAACAAAGCATTCATAAATACACACGCGAGCGTACATTATATATAACATACCACCGAAAAACAGACACTTCATACCATACATTCGTCTATCCCATACCATACGTTTGGTATGAGCTTTACTCCCATCGTGGTAGTATTTTTACACCCCATGTGGTATTGCCCAAGTCACGAAAACGCAGTACCTTTGCACCCAGAAAATAATAATAATAAAAGACATAGATTATGGACAATAAGACTATCAAACATCTCAAGGAACTGGAGGCAGAATCTATCTACGTGCTCCGCGAAGTAGCTGCCCAGTTCGAGCGTCCAGTCATCCTCTTTTCGGGTGGCAAGGATTCTATCGTGATTACATATCTTGCTTACAAAGCTTTCTATCCGGCAAAGATTCCATTCCCGTTGTTGCACATCGACACAGGACATAACTTCGAGGAAACCATCCAGTATCGTGATGAACTGGCGAAGAAACTCGGAGCCGAACTCATCGTGGGCAGCGTGCAGGAAAGCATCGACAAGGGAAGAGTGAAGGAGGAAACGGGTTATTATGCATCCCGCAACAAGTTGCAGACCACTACCCTGCTCGATACCCTGGAGGAATATAAATTCGATGCAGCCATCGGTGGTGCACGAAGAGATGAGGAAAAAGCCCGTGCCAAGGAACGTTTCTTCAGTCATCGTGATGAATTCGGACAATGGAACCCGAAGAACCAGCGCCCTGAGCTCTGGAACATCTTCAACGGCAGAAAGAACATGGGCGAACACTTCCGTGTGTTCCCTATCTCCAACTGGACCGAGATGGATGTATGGCAGTATATCTTCCTGGAGAACATCCCAATGCCTTCGCTCTACTTCACCCACGAAAGAGAGGTATTCAACCGTGACGGACAATGGCTCGCAGCCCTGCCTTGCATCAAGCGCAAGCCTACAGAGGAAGTGGTAAAGAAGCTGGTTCGCTGCCGCACCATCGGCGACATCACCTGCACCGGACTCACGGAATCAAAAGCTACAACTGTAGCGGATATCATCGACGAAATTGCTTCTACCCGTGTTACTGAACGTGGAGGAAGAGCCGATGACAAGCGAAGTGAAACGGCAATGGAAGACCGCAAGAAGGCGGGATACTTCTAATTTAATGAGAAATGAGAAATGTGAAATGAGCATAGCAAGCATATAGTGCAAACAACTCAACATTTAACACTTAAGATTTAAAAAGCATGGACAGAGGTTATTTAGATATGGAGCTGCTCCGCTTCTCTACTGCGGGTAGCGTGGACGATGGAAAGAGTACATTGATAGGAAGATTGCTTTATGATAGCAAGTCGATATTCGAAGACCAGTTGGAGGCGGTGGAAGCGGCAAGTAAAAGCCGTGGTAATGAAGAGGTGAACTTAGCTTTGCTCACGGATGGTCTCCGTGCTGAGCGCGAACAGGGCATCACCATCGATGTGGCTTACCGCTATTTCGCTACACCGAAACGCAAGTTTATCATCGCTGATACTCCGGGACATATTCAGTATACCCGCAACATGGTGACGGGTGCAAGTACTGCCGACCTGAGCATCATTCTCATCGATGCACGACATGGTGTATTGGAGCAGACAGTACGTCACAGCTATATTTCTTCGCTTCTCGGAATACCTCATATTCTGGTGGCTATCAACAAGATGGACCTGGTTGATTTCAGTGAAGATGTATATAACAAGATTATCGCAGACTATAAGAAGATGTCTGAGACTCTCAATATCAAGAACGTGGTATTTATCCCTATCAGCGCCAAGGATGGAGATAATGTAGTCAACAAGAGTGAAAAGACGCCTTGGTATGACGGTCCAACACTTCTGAACTACCTGGAGACCGTTCCGGTAGGTCATAAGACGGTGAGTGATTTCTTCCGCTTCCCTGTACAGTATGTGATTCGTCCTATCAGCAGCCAGTTCCCAGACTATCGTGGTTATGCAGGTAGAGTAAGCGGCGGCATCATTCGTCCGGGTGACAAAATCAGAGTTCTTCCTTCAGGTACAGAAAGTACCATCAAGAGCATCGACTTTGTAGAGGAGCATTTAGAGGAAGCTTATTCACCAATGAGCGTAACGCTGACCCTGAATGATGACATCGACATTTCTCGTGGAGATACGATTGTGAAGGCAGACGAAAAACAGCCAAGTATCGAACAGGATATTACGCTGGATGTTTGCTGGTTCAACGAGCGCCCAGCTGCCGTAAGGAATAAATATGTAATCCGTCAGGCTACTTTCGAAACACAGGGTTTGATACGCAGCATCAACTACCGCCGCAATATCAATACTTTGGAAAAGGAAGAGGGAGTAAGTGAATTGAAGATGAATGACATCGCCGAAATCACTATCCACACCGCCAACCCATTGGTATTCGACCCATATCAGGCGAACAAGGTGACGGGAAGCCTCATCTTCATCGATCCTGATACCAACGAGACTGTGGGAGCGGGACTTATTAAGTAATGAGAAATGAAAAATGAGAAATGAGAAATGATCAAAGCAATATAGAGTCTCTCGTACCAGAGCTCAATAAGAAATTCAGCGATGCGCCTGCCGAGGATATTGTCGGTTATTTCCTTCAGGCATTCAAAGGGCGCATCGCTCTTTCTTCTTCTCTCAGCATAGAAGATCAGACGCTTACCGACATCATCGTGAAGACAGATAAAACTGCACGCATCTTCACACTTGATACTGGTCGCCTTTTCCCGGAAACTTACCAGCTCATCGACAAGACCAACATGACGTATGGCATCAATCTGGAGGTATTCTTCCCCAACTATGAGGCAGTACAACAGATGGTGAAAGAAGAAGGTATAAATCTGTTTTATAACTCCATAGAAAGTCGCCACCGCTGTTGCCAGGTGAGAAAACTGGAACCTCTCAAACGGGCAATGAAAGGACTGGATGTTTGGATCTGTGGACTGAGAAAGCAGCAGAGCGTGACCAGAAAGAACATGCAGGTAGTAGAATGGGATGACATTCACAACCTCATCAAAGTAAACCCACTCATCAACTGGTCTGAAGAAGACGTTGAACAGTATGTAAAGAAGCACCATGTGCCTTATAACAAGCTGCAGGACAAAGGTTTTCCGAGCATTGGTTGCCAACCTTGTACAAGGGCTATTAAGCCTGGCGAGGATATCCGTGCAGGCAGATGGTGGTGGGAATCTCCAGAGCACAGGGAGTGTGGACTTCATCAGAGAAGCTAAGAGTGAAGTGAAGAACGAAGAGCTTTTTAAGCGAAGAGTGAAGAGTGAAGAAACAACGTTCGACGGACGAAGTGAAAGTCAATTCAAATGTTTTTAAGAAAGGAATGAGCATGAAGAATTTGATCATCAATATTTTGGAAGCTGCAGTATTTCTACTGCTGGGATTGGGCGTTAGTCTGCTCAAATAATTCTTGAAAAATAAAAAGAGTATGGAATATAGAATTGCAAAGGATAAGATTGCAGGACAAGTGATGTTCATCATGACCATTGCCTCCATATTACTGGTGATAGCCATGACGATAGGGTTGTTCATCAAATCGGAACCGATATTGAGCCAGTATCATCTGTGGGACCTGCTCACGGAAAGCAACTGGCGACCGATGGAAGGGAAATTTGGTTTTCTGCCATTCCTTGCTGGTACCTTCTGGTGCACAGTACTCGCCATGATTATTGCCTTACCGATATCACTTTTCATGGCTATATATCTTACGGAATATGCCCATCGAAGGATTAGGAAATACGTTTATCCCCTACTCGACATTCTCGCTGGTTTACCTTCGGTCATCTATGGTGTCTGGGGATCCTTGCTGATAGTACCTTTCATTTCAAAATATGTAGCTCCTCTCTTCATTGATTTTTCTTCGGGATATACGGTGCTTGCAGGAGGTATCGTATTAGGAGTCATGGTTATTCCCCTCTTAGTAAGTCTGTTCATGGAGATTTTCGATAACATATCGAAAGAACTGCGTGAAGCTTCGCTCTCTTTAGGTGCTACGCAATGGCAAACCATCAAATACGTGGTTCTGAGAAAAGCCAGACCGGGAATGATTGCAGCCATCGTACTGGCCTTGAGCCGTACGCTCGGAGAAACGATTGCAGTTCTCATGGTCTGCGGCAATCTTGCCATCGTACCAGAAAGTCTGCTCGATGCCTGCTATCCGATTCCGGCACTTATCGCCAATAATTATGGTGAAATGCTTTCAGTTCCGCTCTACGACAGTGCTCTGATGTTTGCAGCCTTCCTGCTTTTCTTCGTAGTGGTCATCCTGAATCTCTGTTCAAGAATCGTGCTTTTAAAGGTAAAAGGGTAAAAAGGTAAAAAGGTAAAAAGGTAAAAGGACAAAAGGCTTATGAAATACTTGGAAGAAAAAATCGTGAAAATTTTGATGCTTCTGTCGATTGGCATTGTCGCTTTCTTCGTACTGAGCGTTCTCTGGACCATCTTCAGACGAGGATTTCCGGTACTCTCCTGGGAAATGGTGAGTCAATTACCAAGCGGAGGGTTCTATCTGGGCGGTAAGGGAGGTTTTCTCAATGCCATCGTGGGAAGTCTTTATATCGTAGGAGGTTCTACCATTGTCGGACTGCTCATCGCCCTACCTGTAGTATTCTATATGAACGTGTATCTGAAACCGAATTCCAAATTCGGTTATGCTGCCCGTCTGGCTTACGACACTCTCTTTGGAATACCAAGTATCGTATATGGCTCGTTTGCCTTCACCATCATGGTATGGTTGGGAATCAGAGCCTCGCTGGGCGGTGGAATTTTGGTAACTACCCTGCTGATAGTACCTATCCTGATTCGTTCGATGGACGAAGTCGCCAAGACCATTCCACAGGAGATTCTGGACAGTTCCTACAGTTTAGGAGCCACACGCATAGAAACCATCGGCGTCGTATTGCGACAGATTGCTCCAGCCATCGCTACCGCTACTCTTTTGAGCATCGGAAGAGCCATTGGAGACTGTGCCGGTGTGATGTTTACGGCAGGCTTTTCAGACCATATCCCTCATGGTCTCAACCAGCAAGCCGCAACGCTACCACTAAGCGTATTTTTCCAGTTGAGTGCTCCACAGGAAGATGTACAGAACAGAGCCTATGCTGCAGCCGTGGTGCTCACCATCATCGTTTTGATATTGAGCTTCGGCGGCCGTTTCATCATGAGTCATTTCTCGAAGAATAAAATATAATATTTGCGCACGCAGTTTTTTCTTCTCACTAAATATTTTTATGTCCCACAGATTTCACAGATTTTTGACTTTTTCAAAGACCGAACAGGTCTCCAAATCTGTGTAAATCCGTGAAATCTGTGGGACATAAAAAAGAAGGTGTGTCAAAAGTGGGAAATCCACTTCAGGCACACCTTTTTCCTTTTCCATTGAATATAGAATCCTATACCTTATTTCCCTCTTTCGGGAAAACCACGGTAGGCTTGAAAGTCTTAGCCTCCTCAAAGTCCATGATGGCATAGGCAATGATGATAACCGTATCACCCACCTGAACCTTGCGGGCAGCAGCACCGTTCAAACAGATGCAACCACTGCCACGCTCACCCTTGATGATGTAGGTTTCCAAGCGTTCGCCATTATTATTATCTACAATCTGAACTTTTTCTCCAGCAATCAGTCCGGCAGCATCCATCAGATCCTCATCGATGGTAATACTTCCCATGTAGTTGAGATTGGCTTCCGTAACAGTCACGCAATGGAGTTTACTCTTCAATACTTCGATTTGCATATCTCGATTCGTTTATCTTTATCAAACTGACTAAATTATATAGAGCTAAATGATACTGTTTCTATCGTCAGGAATTACCCCTTGTACTTGATATGGTCGATCAGGCGTATAGGGGTCTTTCCGCAATACACCGTAATACAACCTACAACATAGGCAGAGTCATCCCATGAAGCAACATCCTGCAAGGTATCACCATCCACAATCTCGAAATACTCCACTTCAAGACCATCCACGGCATTGATATCCTCAACCACCTTGTCGTGAGTTTCCTTGACAGTATGAGTCTTTGCGAACTCCACACTCGCCTTGAGAGCCTTGAAGATAGAAGGAGCAATAGCACGCTCATCAGCAGAGAGCAAGGTATTTCTACTACTCTTCGCAAGACCATCCTCATCACGAATGATAGGACACTCTACGATTTTGACATCACTACCGATGTACTTGACGAGTTGCTTGATGACTGCAATTTGCTGCCAATCCTTCTCACCGAAATAAGCACGAGTAGGACGAACGATATAGAACAAACGGCTAACTACCTGGCATACGCCATTGAAATGTCCAGGACGCTTAGCGCCCTCCATGACGGTAGAAACCGGTGGAAACTCAAAATGGCGCTCATCAGGGATTGGATACATTTCCTCAACTGATGGAGCAAATACATAATCAGCACCACAAGCCTCAAGAAGCTTGCAGTCAGCATCGAGTGTACGAGGATAGCGATCCAGGTCACCCTGATCATTAAACTGAGTAGGATTCAAGAAAACTGATACCACAGTAACACCGTTTTCCTTAACACTACGCTTAACCAAAGAGGCATGACCCTCATGAAGCGCACCCATAGTTGGCACTAAGCCGATTTCCTTTCCCTCCTTGCGAACATTGAAAAGTTCATTCTGGAGGTCAACAATCTTATTGAATACTTTCATCGTTTAAATCTGTTTTCAGGGTGCAAAATAACAACTAATTTCTGAAATAACAAAAAAATATCATAAAAATATGCCTTTTAGGGCATTGATTTCTTTGTTTTCCCTAATTTTTTCGCTAATTTCAACTTTTTTTTGTAACTTTGCACCTAATTCGAGAAGAATAAATTAATAATTATGGCAAAGAAAGTATTATTCATCAATCAGGAGATTAATCCATACGTAGCTGAAAGCCGCATGTCTGTCATGGGAAGAGAGTTGCCTCAGAAAATGCAGGAGGCAAGTTTCGAAATTCGAACATTCATGCCAAAATGGGGCATCATCAATGAGCGACGTGGTCAACTACATGAGGTTATTCGCCTTTCTGGCATGAATCTCATTATCGACGATACGGATCATCCACTGATTATCAAGGTTGCCTCTATTCCGACAACCCGTCAGCAAATCTATTTCATCGACAACGATGATTACTTCAACAACCGCCAAATGGGTGCGGACGAAAATGGCGTGGAATACACCGATAATGGTGAGCGTGCTATTTTCTATGCAAGAGGCGTATTGGAGACTGTCAAGAAACTACGTTGGCAGCCTGATGTAATCGTTTGTCAGGGATGGATGAGTGCTGTGGTACCTCTCTATATCAAAACTGCCTACGCAGAAGAACCTTCATTCGCAAACTCTAAGGTTATCATCTCTCTTTACAACAACGAACTGAAGGGAGAGTTAGGCACCAACTTTAAGCAGTGCGTAGATTTCCGCGATGCGAAAGCAGAACTTCTGGATGGTTACAAGAACGACTTTGACTTCGTAGAACTCGGCAAACTGGCCATCGACTATTCAGATGGTGTGGTAGAAGGTGAAGAGGGCGTAAACCCTATCCTTCTGGAATATGCCAAGGAGAAAGAAAAGCCTATGCTGGGATTCACTGGCAACGACTTCGAAGAACCATATACAAACTTCATCAATGAGGTTTGTCCTGACGAAGAATAAAAGTTTATTCTGCAATATTCTGTTCCCTGTAAAGGGGTTTTAAAAAACAAAATTAGAAATGAAGTTTTTCAAATATACAGCATTGATAATGGCAGCCTTTTCCATGGTTGCCTGTGATGACACTACCGACATGATTGGTTCGTCTATCACTAATAATGTGGATAAACTCACCGTTACGGATGCGACATACAATGTAATTACCAATTCATTGGCTGCAGGGTCCGTTTTAAGTAAAACAAATAATGGTATTATTGGTAAAGTAAAGGATCCTGAAACAAAAGCTTATCTGGAAGCCGACTATATGGCTCAGTTAGCTCCGCTTTCTTCATTCGACATCGATACTCTAAAATATATCAAGGATGCCAACAATGGTGTACTCAAAGCTGATTCCTGCTTCCTCCTCGTGAGCTATCAGAGCACATACGGAGACACCCTCGCACCGATGAAGGTTACTGCATACGAAATGACCAAAGCGATGTCTGAGGACAGAAATTACTATTCTGATTACGACCCGATGGCTGAAGGATATGTGAGCAAGGACAATTTACATTCCAGCGCTACATACACCCTATCCAAATCAAAGGGCTATTTCAAGATTTATTTCAACAAGCCTTTTACGAAAAATGGGGTACAGTATGACAACTATGGTACATACATCATGCAGAACTACGAGAAGCATCCAGAATACTTCAAGAGCAATTATGAGTTCATGAAGAATATCTGTCCTGGTTTCTACATCAAGCATGAAGGCGGTATCGGTAACGTAGCTGACATCTGGAATACTGAGCTCCAGTTCTACTGGACCCGAAAGAAGACCGTCAAGGCTTCTGATGGTGTAACAGACAGTACTGTTGTTTCATCCGGTTTCAACCGCTTTGATGGTACAGAAGAGGTCCTTCAGACGAATAGAATCACCAATGACCAGGATAGAATCAACGAATTGGCTACAGATGAAAGTTGCACATACTTGAAGTCTCCTGCGGGCATCTTCACGGAGGTTACTCTCCCTGTAGAAGATATCATCAAAGATCATGAGAAGGATACGCTGAATACAGCAACGGTTATGTTCCCAAGAATCAACAATGTGGATGAAAACAATGCATATAATTTTGATACTCCACAGACGGTTCTCTTACTGCCAAAAGACAGTTTGAAGTCTTTCTTTGAGAATGGTGACATTATAGACAATAGAACATCCTTCTACGCTACATACAATACCATCAACAAGAACACTTATACGTTCAGCAATATCAGTAACTTGATTACTGCCATGTATAAGAACAAGGGTAAGAGCGAGAATTGGAACAAGGCGGTACTCGTACCTATCACCATTACTACAGTAACAGAGAACTCATCTACCGTTATCAGTAAGATGACACACTGTATGAGTTTGACCTCTACCAGACTGGTAAAGGGAACTGATGTATATGAGACCAAAGATGGCAAGCGTGTTCCCGCAGGACCTATTCAGATCAAAGTCATCTATAGCAAGTTTAAAGAGAATTAATCAAGATGGAAGACAATTTCCTGGAGCGTCATCGGGAGGACTACGAAAAGCGAAAAGCTGCATGGCTTCGCAAGAAAAAACGCTTTCCTGTGATTAAAGGCGGAAGGGTTATTCCTGAGAAACCAGAGGATGAGGCTCTATAAATAACGTAGTTTTAATAAACTCTATCATATTAAAAAGCGAAAGAAATAGGATGAGAATCTTATTTCTTTCGCTTTTTTAATAAGAACATCAACTCATTTCAACTGACAACAGTAAACTTAGCAAACTTCAACAAGAGTTGCTTACGACCAGAATTAACAAATTCTACGGTAGCCTTTGCATTCTCTCCAGAACCTTCTAATTTCACCACAGTTCCCACACCAAAACGCTGGTGTTCTATCTTGACTCCTTCCTGTAATCCTCCAAAAGAAGAATTCGTTCCGGAAACAGGTGTATCCTTCCCCATAATCCTGCGAGCAGCATTTACAGCTCTTACAGACTTGAAGTTTCCTTCATTGAGTGACGAAGATTTCGGTTCAGATCTATAACTGTCAGAACGAGGGGCAGATTTCGGTTCAGACTTATAGCCCTGAGAACCGAATGATGGCTTTGGATCCGGCATAAATTGGGATACCACAGATTTCTGTCTACGCTGACCTCTCAGATACTCCGGTTCGTCATCATCCTGCTCCCATCTTGACCTGCGGGTTCTGGAATAATCATCCCGATCCCACGGCATTCTTCCGCCATAACCACTATCCATTCCACTCGATTCACCTTCAGTCTGAACCAATCGAGAATCAATCTCATCAATGAAACGGCTTGGATTATCAAACTCCATCTTTCCATAGCGGAAACGGTTTTTGGCATTGGTCAGGACACAGCGCTTCTCTGCACGTGTAATAGCCACATAAAGCAGACGACGCTCTTCCTCAAGTTCACGTAAAGAAACTGCAGAAATAGGACTTGGGAAAATATTTTCCTCCAGACCGACAACAAAGACGGTTGGGAATTCCAGACCCTTGGCAGCATGAACAGTCATCAGAGAAACACGGGGAGCATCATCATCTCCCTTACTATCCAGGTCGGTCAACAGGGCTACATCCTGCAGATAATCAGTCAGAAAGATCTCTTCTGCCCTATCCTCTTCCTTGCGTTCCTCCACAAATGTCTGCATACCACTCAAGAACTCCTCCAAGTTTTCCTGACGGGCAATATTGTCTGCGTCCTTACCGCCATTAAAGATTTCTGCACTGATACCACTTTCCTTGATAATAGCCTCACCAAGTTCATAGACATCCACCTGATTAGCTCGTTCAATAAAGCTACTGATAAGAAGATGGAATTTATCCAACTTAGTAAGCGTACTCTTGTTGACAGCTAATCCATAATGTTCGGGAGAAGAAATGATTTCCCACAAACTGACCTCCTGACTGCGGGCACAATCTATCACCTTATTGACAGTAGTAGCACCAATACCGCGAGTAGGATAATTGATGATACGCTTGAAAGCCTCCTCATCATCAGGATTAGCCACCAGACGGAAATAAGCAATGATATCCTTGATTTCCTTGCGCTGATAGAAACTCAATCCACCATAAATCCGGTAAGGGATACCCTGCTTGCGGAATTCTTCCTCAAAACTACGGCTCTGCGCATTCGTACGGTAAAGGATGGCAAAATCACTATACTCGCAGTCATCCATGCGCTTGAAACGCTTGATGTCTTTGCTGACAATCAATGCCTCCTCCTTATCGCTATAGGCAGGCTGGTAGAGAAGCTTTTCTCCCTCTGCATTTTCACTATACACATCCTTAGGAATCTGATTACGATTGTGCTTAATCAGACTGTTTGCGGCATTGACAATAGTTTGGGTAGAGCGGTAGTTCTGTTCCAGCTTGAAAAGTTTGGCATCATCGAAATGGCGTCTGAAATTCAGGATATTATCAATATTAGCACCACGGAAACTATAGATACTCTGCGAATCATCACCCACCGCACAGACACGCTGCTTTTCCTTACAAAGTTGCATCACGATATTCATCTGAACCTGATTGGTATCCTGATACTCATCCACAAGAATGAAATCAAAGCGGTCAGCATATTTTCTTCTGATATCCTCATGATCACGGAACAACTGGAAGGTAAGGGTAAGCAAATCATCAAAGTCCATTGCGTTAGCCTGCTTACAACGCTGAACATAAGCAGCAAAAATCTTCCCCACCTCAGGCATCTTCTCATGCAAATCACGCTGGAGGAGTTCACCATTGGCAGTATATTCATCCGGTCCCATCAACTGATTTTTTGCCATCGAAATCTTATGATGTACGACAGCAGGCTTATAAATCTTATCATCCAACCCCATCTCTTTGACAATAGCCTTGAGCAAGGAGCGAGAATCGGTCTCGTCATAAATAGTGAAATTATTATTGAAGCCAAGATGAGACGCTTCTGCGCGCAAAATACGTGAAAAGATACTGTGGAATGTACCCATATACAGATGGGCAGCCAAATCGCCTCCCATCAGTCTATCAATACGTTCCCTCATCTCACGAGCAGCCTTGTTGGTAAAGGTTAAAGCCATGATATTCCAAGGTTTCAATCCCATTTCCAACAGATAAGCAATCTTGTAAGTAAGAACACGTGTTTTACCAGATCCTGCACCGGCAATCACCAGCGAAGGACCGTCTATATATTCCACAGCCTGACGCTGCGCCTCATTCAAGTCGTTCAATAAATCCATAAACTTCAAATATTATAACTATTTACCCTTATAACCACCCACTGCAGTAGAAGGGTCAAAATCCTCACCTTCTTTTGGGAAAGAAGGCACAAAACGCATTTCATGCTCTATCTGGCGTTGGCGCTTCTTCATATAAGCGCTCGGATTCTGGGAATCAAATTTTCTTGGATTAGGAAGCGTTGCCGCTATCAATGCACATTCACTTCTGAAAAGATCAGAAGCCTTTTTATTAAAATGGTATTCGGCCACAGCATCTACGCCATAGATACCATTGCCCATTTCTATACTGTTGAGATAAACCTCCATGATACGTTGCTTACTCCACATCATTTCTATCAGGAAAGTAAAATACACCTCAAAGCCCTTACGGGTCCAAGAGCGACCAGGCCAGAGAAAAACATTCTTGGCAGTCTGCTGACTGATGGTTGAGGCTCCATGAACCTTACCTCCACGGGCATTATTCTTGGCAGCATTCTCGATGGCATTAAAATCAAAACCATGATGCTTCAGAAAACGACCATCCTCGCTGGCCATTACAGCTACAGGCATATGAGGAGAGATTTTGTCCATACTTACCCAATGATGATGCAACGTAATGCTTTCACCATCAGCAACTTGCTGAAAACATCTGATAAACATCAGAGGGGTAAAATAAACCGGTAAGAAACGATATACTACAACAGCAAGAATGGTGGTACTGAAAAACAGCACCACCACCCATCTTAGAATATTTCTAATTCTTTTAAGTATCATTATTTCAATGTTCCGTTATTAGCGGCATTAACCATAGCCTGAGAAGCATAGAGGTAAACCTCTACACGACGGTTCTGAGCACAAGCTGCAGTTGTGTTGACAACTGGGTTAGAAGAGCCCAATCCCTCAACAGTCTTTACCTGATTACGTGTTACACCACAAGAAGATAGATAGCTATAAACAGCATCAGCACGCTTCTGACTCAAAGGCAAGTTGATACCATCATTACCAGTTGCATCGGTATAACCCTGAATAGCAACCTCACAATCAGTATTGCTCTTCAATACACCAGCAAACTTAGCCAAGTCATTCTTAGCTGCGCTGCTCAATGTAGAACCATTAGTAGGGAAAAGGATACCAGAATCGAAAGTTACCTTGACAGCAGCCAAACCATTGGCATCAGTAACCTGCTCTACCTTGGCATTCTCAACAGCCTTAGCCTGCTCAGCCACCTTATCCATATGCTTACCTATCAAAGTACCAGCACCACCGCCAACTGCTGCACCAATAGCTGCACCAACGAGGGCACCTGTACCACGATGGCTATTGTTCAACAAACCACCTACGATAGCACCGAGGGCTGCACCTGCACCAGAACCTACTGCTGCACCTGTACCAGTCTTAGTCTGACAACTACCCAAAACCAACAGCATAGAAAGTGCTGCAACCGAAAATTTCATCTTATTCATATTCAAAATCTCCTATATTTTTGTTATTTAATTGCAAAGATAACTCTTTTTTCTCCATTATGGAGCTTTTTCTAATATTTTTTTGTATTTTTGCATGCAAATTTAATGGTATTTGATGAAAATGGCAAAGGGAAACACCTATTTTGGGTTGGAAAATCCCTATTGTGCACTTTTTCTGAAGATATTTTACTCCTAAGAACGGAGCGAAGATATCTGACTATACCTATATTATAATATATTTGGAATATTAAAATTTAGAATAATAAAAATGGCTAAGGAACTTAAGAATTTGACCAAGCGTGCTGACAATTACAGTCAGTGGTATAATGACTTGGTAGTAAAAGCTGACCTCGCTGAGTTGTCACCTGTACGTGGTTGTATGATTATCAAACCATACGGTTACGCTATCTGGGAGAAGATGCAGCAGCAGCTCGACAAGATGTTTAAGCAGACAGGTGTACAGAATGCATACTTCCCTCTCCTCATTCCGAAGAGTTTCTTCTCTCGTGAGGCTGAGCACGTAGCAGGTTTCGCCAAGGAGTGTGCCGTAGTTACTCACTATCGCCTCCGTTCTACTGAGGATGGTACAGAGGTAGAGGTAGATCCTAATGCAAAGCTCGATGAGGAATTGATTATCCGCCCTACATCAGAGACTATTATCTGGAACACATACAAGAACTGGATTCATTCTTGGCGCGACCTCCCTATCCTCTGCAACCAGTGGTGTAACGTGATGCGTTGGGAGATGCGTACTCGTCCTTTCCTCCGTACATCGGAGTTCCTTTGGCAGGAGGGTCATACCGCTCATGCCACTAAGGAAGAGGCAGAGGCAAAGGCTCAGGAGATGCTGAAGGTTTATGCTGACTTTGCAGAAAACTACATGGGTGTTCCAGTTTTACAGGGTGTAAAGTCTGAGACTGAGCGTTTCGCTGGTGCATTGAACACATATACCATTGAGGCTATGATGCAGGATGGCAAGGCTCTCCAGAGCGGTACTTCCCACTTCTTGGGTCAGAACTTCGCCAAGAGCTTCGATGTTACTTATTTGAACAAGGAAAATAAGCCTGAGTATGTATGGGCTACTTCTTGGGGTGTTTCTACCCGACTGATGGGTGCCCTCATCATGGTTCATAGCGACGATAATGGTTTGGTATTGCCTCCAAAGTTAGCTCCTATCCAGGTGGTTATCATCCCTATCAACAAGGGCGAGGAGCAGTTGGCTCAGATTACAGCTAAGTTGCAGCCTGTTATCGACCAACTCCGCGAGCTGGGCATCTCAGTGAAATATGATGACAATACTGCTAAGCGTCCAGGATTCAAGTTTGCTGACTACGAGTTGAAGGGTGTTCCTGTGCGTCTCGCTATGGGTGGTCGTGACTTGGAGAACAACACCATCGAGATTATGCGCCGTGATACACTCGAGAAGGAGAATGTAAGCTTCGACGGTATCGTAGAGCGCGTAAAGGATATGCTGGAAGACATTCAGAAGAACATCTTCGAAAAGGCTCGTGCTTATCGTGATGCTCACGTTTATGAATGCGACAACTACGAGGAGTTCAAGGAGCGCGTGAAGAAAGGTGGTTTCTTCCTCTGCCACTGGGATGGTACAGCCGAGACCGAGGCAAAGATCAAGGAGGAAACACAGGCTACTATCCGCTGCGTGCCTTTCGCTTATGAGCAGACACCTGGTGTGGATATGGTAAGCGGCAAGCCTGCTGTGGCTCGTGTCATCATCGCAAGAAGCTACTAAAAAGTAGATTCCAATCATGCATAGATTTAATATCATAGATTTCTATGATAAATAAAATAGAGATTCTATCCTATCGAATCCTATAAATAATAAAAGGTGAATGAGAATAATTCTCATTCACCTTTTATTATTTATTGTCAACTCAACTGAGTCTTTGAATACTTGACTACCCCTTATGGAATCAGCAAAGAAGAATCTCCGTAACTCAAGAAGCGGAAATCGTGACTTAAAGCATAATCATATACTTGATGCCAATCACCATGCAGGAAGGCGCTGACCAACAACAAGAGAGTACTCTGTGGCTGATGGAAATTAGTAACCAGCATCTTCACTATCTTATAGGTATATCCTGGAGCTATAATAATCTGTGTACTGGAATGCAGTGCCTCCAATCCATTCTTATCCAAATAATCTACGATAGCCTGAATAGCCTGCATCGGAGTAATATCATCTACAAGACCACCATCACGACCATCATCATAAGGATCCCACTGTTTCACATGCAAATCCTCTTCATTGGCCTCTGGATGTTTCAACAGATGAACACCCATATAATAAAGACTTTCAATCGTACGAACACTGGTAGTACCCACAGCTATCACCTGACAATCATGGTGAAGCAGTTTTTCCAAGCTACGACGATGAACAACGATATACTCCGTATGCATCTGATGCCCCTCGATCTCCAAACTCTTGACCGGTTTGAATGTACCAGCACCAACATGAAGAGTCACTTCTTCTCTGTCTATACCATGGGCATCCAAATCTGCCAAGACTGCATCTGTAAAATGAAGACCTGCCGTAGGAGCAGCTACACTACCCTTGATTTTAGAATAAACCGTCTGATAGGTAGTCTTGTCACTCTCCTGAGTTTCGCGATTCAGATAAGGAGGAATCGGCAATTCACCGACTGCCTCGAGAATCTCAGCAAAAGAGATATTTTCATTATCCCAATCAAAGTCTATCCAATAATTAGTTCCACCACCTACAGCTAAAGGAGCAGCCTTGCCGTCAGCACCAGCCTCTCCTCTTCGCATCGTTGCAGAAAGAGTGAGCGAATGACCTTTAATTTCAAAATCGCGTTTCAGGCTACCGTCTTTCCATTTCTTCAGATTACCCACCATACACAACCAAGAACAGTGACCAGTAGTCTGGAACATCAATTCATAATCGGTAGGAGCAGCAGGTTCCATCAGGAAAACTTCAATCAAAGCACCAGTTTCCTTTCTAAAGTGCATACGTGCTTGAATCACCTTTGTATTATTGAATATCATCAAAGCTCCCTTAGGAAGATAATCTGGCAGATGATAAAAGACATCATCACTGACCACACCATGCTTATAGACCAAAAGTTTGGAATGATCTCGCTGAGCTATAGGGAACTTGGCGATTCGCTCATCTGGCAAACTATAATTGTAATCACTAATTTTAATATGTTTTGTATCCATTTTCAATTTATTCTTTATATTCCAATCACCATACAATATTTCTCACATTACATTAAAATCCACTCATCATGATACAGGCACGCAAAAGCACATAGACGAGGATGAACATAATAACACCCATCACAAAATCCAAATCATCGTGTGCATAGCCCGTACTTGTATATTGATTGGAAATGTATTTAATCTTCGGAGAAATCTTATAGTACAAACGATAATACAGCAGGTAAACCAATATACCAACTACAACTCCCAATACCAGTCCACAGAGAATGTCTGATGGATAATGTACACCTAAATAAAGGCGAGTCCAACAGTTCAACAATGACCAGAAGACCAACGTGAAAGTCATCAGACGACTACGTATCAAGAGAGAGAAAAATACAGCTAATGACATGGTGTTCGCTGCATGGGCAGAACAGAAGCTGAAATCTTTCAGGCGCATATTGTTGACTACCTCTATGGTATATTTGATAACAGGATCATTACTTGGTCTCCAACGGGCAACCAATGGTTTGATAATACCATCTACTAATCCGTCGGAAAAGAAGATACATAGAATAGCCATCAGAACTACCAATCCTATCTGAGACATTGTTTCATTGTTTCTCATTACAATATAAAACAAAGCCAGATAAAGAGGAACCCAGGTCAATCCGGAAGAAAGTAGCCAGACAATCTGGTCCAACAGCATATTACCACTTCCATTAAAGAAGTGAAGCAACGCCAAATCCGCATTTAATAAAAGAGATGCTCCCATATTATATTTCCTCTATTTGTTTGGTCTCTACCCAACCTGTTCGCCCGTCAGCCAGGCGAACACCTCGCCAGTCATCCATAGACTTGTCAGTAATATCAACTCGAGTTCCCTCATGAATGACGAATTGGTCAGAACTTGATTTAGCAGGCGTATTCTTCACATTCACAGTTGGCGCCACCACAATAGCACCCGTGCGGTTTAAGAGAACTTCTTTCTGCTGATATGCAAAGACATTACAGAACAGGAAAATAACCAAGAAGAATATACCACCAAAAAAGCCCATCTTGCGCAAATAGATTTGCGGAGCAAACAGATAGACCAATGCTAAAACCAAAGCTATGATAATCGCTATGATACCAGTCTTTGCCCAGCAATCAACACTGGTATAATTTACTAAAGCCTTATACCATGTCACGAAAAACATCTCGCTTACAGGTGTAATCTTGTCAATCGTCTTGCCACGAACGAACTGAAGATTGAAATTAATATCTTCATCACCAGGAGACAGGAGATGAGCACGCTCGAAAGCCAATACTGACTTTGTGATATTATCCGTACGATAATAAGCATTACCCAAATTATAATAGATCTCAGAAGAAACACCATTTTTCAGGAGATCCTCATAATCCTTGATAGCTTGCTGGTAATTCCCTTTCTGATACTCAGCATCTGCATTCTGCTTGGTTATTGCAGAAGCAGACACAGATGTAAGGAGAAAGAATGCAAGAATCCATATGAAAGAATAGGACTGTCTGTCCTCTTTTGCACGGTTCTTGTGCTCCTTACGCATAGCATTGATTGCGTTTTCTATTTCCATGATTCCTGTCATAGCAGAATTGAAAGTCTTATTCATATTACCAGCAGCATCACCCGGTGCATATCGTTCGAACTCGCACTCATCCAATGCCTGGGTAAATTTATCAATCGTTGAGATGTTGACAGAATGCATCTCTAAATTTTCCGTGATATTCTCACGAGAGAGTTTCTCTACAGGAATATTCAACTTATAGCTCACATAACCCCACAATGCTCGCAAAACTTCATCATAGAATTCATTCTGTTTACCGTGAGACATCAGCTGCTGAGCTTTTTTCAGACGTTTCGTTGCAATCTTATTAGCTTTATTAGAACGAACCTTCACGATATCTGCATTTTCCAAAGCTCGTTTACGGAAGACAACAAGCAAAACAATAAAGGTGATAAGCGGAACGAGCAGACTGGTCCAATATCCAAAACTGCCATAGAACATATCATCCAAATCATGCAACTTGCTCTTTCCTAATTTCAAAGCACGAATATCCTTTGCCTGATCAGAGAAATCCTGTGAACCTCCTGTAGAACCATCGCCTTTAGACACAGTCAGATCAAAGGCCTGAGTCTTGATGGTCTTATATGAATTAGAAGATGTATCGTAATATGTAAATTCTACAGGCGGAATCTTATAAGAACCCTGATTACGAGGTACAACCAAGAAATCATATACCATATTACCTTCAACACCATTGGAGGTCAGGCGAGTCTTGTCGGTTATCTTAGCATCATATTTATCAAAATCTTTCGGCAAAGTAACGACAGGTTGTTTGAGAAGCTTGAGATTTCCTACTCCACCCACAACCACACGGATGGTAACAGGATCACCTGCTTTTACTTCTTTCTTGTCTATACTTGCAGAAATATTAAACTTACCCACACCTCCTGAGAAATTAGCTGGACGAGATGGCAAAGGCAAAACATTGATAGTCATGCCTGGTGCTTTGATATCCTTGTGTACCTCAACATAACCGGAGCCACCATTAAAGAAAGCTTCCATCGGATCCACATTACGATTCTGCTGAACGACGAGACCCTTAAAAGTAATAGACGGAATTTCAAGTTTACCAGTCATCTGCGGATACATGACATACTGGCTCCAGGTCACACACTTATATTGACGGCCATTGACCATTTCACTATGAAAAGCCTTCTGCTGAGGCAAAGCTACCTCCTGAGTATGGAAACCCTTCAAGTCAGGCATTTTTCCTTCCAACTGAGACAAATCAACCAGAGTATATACCTTATAGGTCAACAAGACAGGTTCCTGTTCATGTACCGTTTTCTTATTGGCAGAAACCTTGATGAAAAGATCTCTACCAGAAATAGAAGAACCAGCCTGTCGCATACGAGGTTCATCATCCATATTGGAACTTCCGTGCATATTCGGAGCACCATTGGAATTTCTGGCATGACCAGAAACACTCACCTTAACAGCACGAGAAGCAATTCTCTTACCATTTACTACAGCATGAGAAGACCCTATCGTATAAGAACCATTCTTTGCAGCATACAAAGTATAAGTAATAGTAACGGAAGAAGAAGAACTGGTATGTCCGTTAATCATCTGATAGCTGGACTGCTGGGAAGTATAAGGACCGGCAATCACTTCCAATCCTTCTGGTACTCCGCCCATGCGGAATTCCTCCACATCACGCGTATTAATAGTGTAAGCCAGACGGAAGTTCTCACCCGCCGACACATGAGATGGGGCAGATACAACAATATGCTGAGCTCTGGAACTCAGAGCACAGCAAATAGCAATCACCACCAATATCGCATAACGTCCAATATGTTTCATTATACACATCATAATTTTACTTTTTGAAAAAAGAGTCTTTGATAAGATTCCTATTACCAGTTTTTCTCATAAGAGCGGCTCTTAGGCTGTGACAATGCTTTCTGCATTTTCTGTTTTGTTGCCTTCTCTTGTTGAATAGCTGCATTCAGAAGTTGCTCAGCGTTGTCTTTGCTCATCTTGTCCTGATTACGCTCTTCGTTCTGGTTCTGTTTATTCTTATCCTTGTCGTTATTTTTCTTATTGTTTTTATCTTGTTCGTTATTCTTGTTCTTATTATTCTGGTCTTTGTTTTTATTTTTGTTGTTCTTGTTCTTATTATTCTTATTATCTTTATTATTCTTTTGAGGTTGATTCTTCAGAAGTTTCTTACACAAAGCAAGATTATATCTTGTTTCATTATCCTGAGGATTACATCTCAGAGCCATTTTATAACATTCAATAGCCTTGGCATATTCACGATGGTTTTGCATGATAACACCCATGTTGTGATAACTCTTGGAACGTCTCAGCACATTGGTTTCTTCCTGTGCTGCATGCTGGTACTGTACCATCGCCATGGAATCCTTCTGCTGCATCATCAAGGCACAACCTAAATTATACAATGCCTGGGTATTCTTCGCATTTTTAGATATAGCTTTCCGATATTGGGTTTCAGCCTGAGCCCATTTCTGAGATCGGTATAACTTATTACCCTGTCGAATGAAGGTTCTGTCATTCTGCGCAAATGCAAGTCCGCTATTCACAATCAAGAGAAGAAGCAGGATACTGGTTTTACCCAATTGCGATGATTTGGCAGCCTTTCCCATAGAAAAGGCCTTACCAAAGAACATGACATTTCTCAACAGAGGATTTTTCACTTCCAAAATACAGATTTCTATGATTAAGAGCAATATCACTAAAATACCAACAGCCTGAAACTGTTCGTCATACTCACTGTATATCACAGAAGAAGTATCTCCCTTTTGCAATTTTGTCAGATCATCATTCAGCGTTTTCTCTGCATCGCTGGTATTATCAACATGAATATACTGTCCGCTACCAGCCTGAGCCAATTCCTTGCACATGTTTTCATTCAGGGCAGTCATAACCGTATTACCGGAATGATCTTTCAGATAACCGCCATCACCCATAGGGATAGGCGCACCTGTCGTATTACCAATACCAAGGATAAATACATTAATACCTTTTTTCTTGGCAGCGGCAGCAGCTTCCGTTGCACCTGGTTCATGGTTTTCACCATCAGTAATCACAACGATAGCACGTCCAACATTGTTCTGTTGGGTAAAACTTTTAGAAGCCAAATCAATGGCATCAGCTATATTGGTGCCTTGTGTCTGAATCAGACCAGGGGTAATATTCTGCAAGAACATCTTGGCAGAAACGTAATCGCTGGTAATAGGCAACTGCACAAACGCATCGCCTGCAAAAACAATCAGTCCAATCTTGTCATTGGTAAAATTATCAACCAGATTTTCTACCAGCATCTTACTCTTATCAAGACGGGAAGGAACAACATCCTCTGCCAACATAGAGTTGGAGATATCCAAACAAATGATAGTTTCAATACCCTGTCGCTTATCATGCGAAATCTTGCTACCCATCTGCGGACGAGCCAACATGACAATCAGGAGTGCCAATGCAGACAACAGCAGACAGAATTTCACGGTAGGACGGTATTTAGAAATACCAGGCATCAATTGTTTGAGAAGCTCAGGATCACCCAGCTTCTTCAACTTTGCATGTCTCCTCCCCCATCCTATCAGTCTGATTAAAACCAAAACCGGAAGGATGCATAGCAACCAGAGGAATATAGGATCTTCAAAACGTAACATTTTCTAATCTTTTTAAATCTACAAGAATCGACTTCATGTATAAAATGGAAGTTCGACCTCTTTTTTTTAAGGAATTTTTCTCAACCAGGTGATTCTAAGAAGAATTTCCATGAGCAAAATCAAGAACGCTGCAATAATGAAAGGCTGATAAGCCTCATATCTCTTGGCGAAATGCTTGACGTTCATCTTCGTTTTCTCCAGTTTATCAATATCCTGATAGATTTGCTTCAACTCCTTGTTATTGGTAGCTCGATAGAAATTACCATCGGTAGTCTGGGCAATATCCTTCAAAGTCTTCGTGTCTATTTCCACAGGAATATTCACGTATTGAACTCCACCTGCTACAGGTACTGGATATGGAGCAACCTTATTCGTACCGACACCAATGGTATAAACTCTGATACCTAAACTTCTGGCAATTTCTGCAGCTGTCATAGGAGAAATATCACCCATATTATTACTACCATCAGTCAGAAGAATGACAACCTTGCTCTTTGATTTCGAATCTTTCAGACGACTCACGGCATTAGCCAGACCCATACCCACAGCAGTACCATCCTGGATAAGACCTCGGGCAGCTATATCCGTACGAGTATCTTGCAACAGGCGTAAGAGACTCGAATGGTCTGTGGTCATCGGACACTGAGTAAAAGCCTCACCGGCAAAAATCGTCAAACCGATATTGTCATTCGGACGGCCTGATATGAATTCATGAGCAACATCCTTGGCAGCTTCCATACGGTTAGGTTTCAAGTCTTCAGCAAGCATGGATGTAGATACGTCCATCGCCAGCATGATATTAATACCTTCCACCGTCTTGTTGTCCCAGGAATTATGGGTTTGAGGACGAGCCATTGCACAAACAATCAGTACAAAAGAGACGCAGCGCAGAAACATCGGAAGATGAATCAGACGAACACGCAGACTCTTAGGCGCATAAAGATACTGCTTGGTATCACTCATACGCATCGTTGGCTCGTTCTTTCTCCTGTATAGGAAATACCATAATATATAAGGTATCAATAACAGGAGTAACAGAAAGTATCCTTTACTTGCAAATTCCATTTTTTCGTTTTATTAATAACTATCGTCCAACAACCACTGTTAAACAAGTGAAACCACAGTATAGACGATATAAACCAAAATAGCAACAATCGCCAAAGAGCCTGCCCATAAGAGCAACTTGATGACCTTGCGCTGACTCTGAGACTTCTTATCATTCTCACTCAATGTTGGAACAATTTTCTCCTCTACAGGCTTTTCGTCGGTCTTTGTCTGGTCGATAAAGTTGATGGCATTAACGAGATTAGAATCATTTTCATTGATGAGCGTCTCATACTTGGCAAACTTTACCAGATCGGCAGTTCTGAAGAGTTGTCTCAATTCATCAATCATCTTCTGATCACCAGCAGACTGGAGACATTCGATAATTTCGCTACTGGTCATCTCCATAGCGTTAAATCCGAAGCGACCATTGATATATTCACGCAAAGTATTGGTAAGACGGGTATAATACTCTTTCAGATTCTCCTGATTCTCAGAGCGCTGATGCTTGATAGCGTTGATTTCGTTAAGAGCCTTTTCATGAGCAGGAACTCGTTTTACAATACGGAAACTTTTGAGAATTGGTTTATTCTGCTTTAATCTCTGCAAGAGATAACACATTGCACCACAGAGCAATAACATTAATACGCTCAACCAAAAGATTCCACTCCATTCACTCCAGAGGAAAGGATTGTCCTGAACGTCCTTAGGAGGATAGAACTGGTTAGGATGAACTGTATCTACAGGAACCGTAAGTACTTTCAATGCTAAGGGATTACCATGAAAGTCCTTGCCGTTTACCTTTACATTGAGTGCAGGAATCGCATACACATTCTCATCAAAAGAAGTAAGCGTATAGTTGCGACTCACCTGAATGCGGTTACCATCAATCTCAGAAGTATTTTCTTCACTCTGTCCAACAACCTCTACACCAGGTATCAACTGTTGGGAAGGCTTGAAAGAAGGCATTACAATCTTCTGACCACGGTTGGCAGTCACTATAAGATGTAAAGTAGTCTGCTCACCAATGAGAAGTTGCAGAGAATCCAACTTCTGTTCAACACTTTGTGCTGAAGCAGAAAAGGCACTGCAAATCAAGGCGATTGCTAATATAAAACTTTTAACTTTAATCATTAATCCAATATTATATGATTCGCAAAGTATTTATATACTTCAGTCATCGTAATCATTTCATCCTCTCTGCTTGAAAAGCATGAGAAGCGCTTTAGAGAAATCTTCATTCGTAGCAATGGAAGTCCAGTCCACTTTACTCTTGGCAAAAGTATCACGAAGTTTTTCTTCCCGATACATCCAATTGCGAGTATGAGCCAACCTCAATTTCTTGCTACTGGTATCAATATACATTTCATGTCCAGTCTCAGCATCCCTTACCTTCAACAAGCCGATATCCGGTAATGTCTTAGCCCTTAAATCATAAACCTGGATGGCCACTACATCATGTTTCTGATTGGCAATCTGCAGTTTGTGCTGATAATCTTTTTCATCATAGAAATCCGAAATCAGGAACGCAGTGCAATGTCTCTTCATGACACGAGTGAAATATTCCAAGGCAACACCGATATCAGTGCGCTGGCTGTCAGGATGGAAATCCAACATTTCCCTAATGATATAAAGAATATGTTTTCTTCCCTTCTTCGGAGGAATATACTTTTCTATTCTGTCCGAGAAAAAGATAACACCTATCTTATCATTATTCTGAATAGCGCTGAAGGCTAATGTGGCAGCTATCTCTGTAGCCAAGTCACGTTTCATCTGGCAACTTGTACCAAAATCCAACGAGCCACTCACATCGACCAACAGCATGACCGTAAGTTCGCGTTCTTCTTCAAAAACCTTGACGAACGGACGATGGAAACGGGCTGTAACATTCCAATCAATGTCACGCACATCATCTCCGAACTGATACTCCCTTACTTCCGCAAAAGCCATACCCCTACCCTTGAAAGCAGAGTGGTATTGACCTGCGAAAACATTCTGGCTCAATCCGCGAGTCTTGATTTCAATCTTACGAACTTTCTTTAAAAGATCTTGTGTATCCATCAAGGAACCTCCACCTTGTTGATAATTCGGCTTACAATTTCTTCACTGGTTACATCACTTGCCTCTGCCTCATAAGAAAGACCAATACGATGTCTCAAAACATCATGAGCAACAGCTCTCACGTCCTCAGGAACCACATAACCGCGATGCTTGATGAAAGCGTATGCTCGTGCTGCTTTTGCCAAAGAGATACTTGCACGAGGACTGCCACCAAAGGTAATCATATCCTTCAAATCTGCCAGTCCATAACGGTCAGGATAACGGGTAGCGAAAACAATATCAGCAATATACTGCTCAATCTTTTCATCAATATATACCTCATTGACAATGCTACGAGCCTTGAGAATTTCATCAGCAGAAGTAACAGCAGTCACGGTAGGCATACTGCCCTGAATATTTTCACGGATGATAAGTTTTTCCTCTTCCAATGACGGATAATCAATGACAACCTTTAGGAGGAAACGGTCAACCTGCGCTTCAGGCAGCTGATAAGTACCTTCCTGTTCTATAGGATTCTGAGTAGCCATAACAAGGAAAGGATTAGGCAACTTGAAAGTCTGTTCGCCAATGGTAACCTGATGTTCCTGCATAGCTTCCAACAAAGCACTCTGTACTTTAGCAGGTGCACGGTTGATTTCATCAGCCAACACAAAGTTTGCAAAGACAGGGCCTTTCTTTACATGGAAAGACTCATCCTTCTGGGAATAGATCTGTGTACCGATTACATCGGCAGGCAACAAATCTGGAGTAAACTGAATGCGACTATAATCGGCACTAATCAACTGAGACAGTGTTTTAATTGCAAGGGTCTTAGCCAATCCCGGCACACCTTCCAAGAGAATGTGACCATCGGAAAGCAAGCCTATCAAAAGACAGTCAACAAGGTGCTTCTGTCCTACAATGACCTTATTCATGCCAGTTACCAGATTGGTAACGAAATGACTTTGTTGTTCAATCCGGATATTCAATTCGCGGATATCTATAGCTTCTGCCATAATCTATATACTTTTACGTTTAAACTCTAAATTAAAATCGTATTTAATCACTCCAAGATAAGGAGTATTTATTAAAACAATCGCAAAAGTAATCATTTAGCCTCAGATAGACGAATATAGCAATCTAAATAATATTAAAAATGAGAGATATTTTCTTTATTTAAGAAACTTTTGATATTTTGAGCCAAAGAAACAAGCAATAAAAATGGGGAATGTAAGAAACATTCCCCATGAGAATACTATAATCATATATAAATATAGCATCTATAGATTACGCATTCTTGATCCAGTTTACGATCCACTCACCAACCTGAGTGGTACCGTACTGTGCACCGCCCTCAACCTGAATTTCAGGTGTACGGACATTGGCATCAAGAGAGGCATCAACAGCCTTGCGAATCAAAGCACCTTCCTCGTTCAGACCGAAGTGTTCAAGCAACATGGCTGCAGAAAGAATCTGAGCAACTGGGTTGGCAAGATTCTTGCCAGCTGCCTGTGGCCATGAACCATGAACAGGCTCAAACAATGGAGTATGCTCACCCAAAGAGCTGGATGGCTGCAAGCCCATAGATCCTGTAATGCATGAGGTCTCATCAGTCAGGATGTCACCGAAGGTATTCTCTGTTACGATGACATCGAAGAAAGTAGGTTCTGTTAACACACGCATAGAAGCGTTGTCGATAAACATATAGTCGGTATTAACCTCAGGATACTGAGGCTCCATTTCCTTAGCAATCTGACGCCAGAGACGAGAAGAAGCCAAAACGTTTGCCTTATCAACAACAGTCAAGTGCTTATTGCGCTTCATGGCAAACTCGAAAGCTACCTTCAAGATGCGCTCAATCTCAGGACGGGTATAGATATCTGTATCGTAAGCCTTGTCGTTGTCCTGATACTTCTCACCGAAGTACATACCACCGGTCAACTCACGAATGACAACAAAGTCAGCACCCTTCAAGAGTTCATCTTTCAAAGGAGACTTGTGGAGCAAGCAATCGAATGTTGCAACAGGACGTACATTAGCAAAAAGGCCCAACTTCTTACGCATAGCGAGCAAACCCTGCTCAGGACGAACCTTGGCAGTAGGATTGTTGTCGAAACGTGGGTCACCAACAGCTGCGAAAAGCACAGCATCAGCATCCATACAAGTCTTGAAGGTTTCCTCTGGGAATGGATCACCTACCTCATCGATAGCATGAGCGCCGCAGATAGCCTCGTTGTAAGTAAACTCGTGATTGAATTTCTCTGCAATGGCCTGCATAACAGCAACGCCCTGCTTCATAATCTCTGGTCCGATACCATCACCGGCGAGAACTGCAATGTTTAATTTCATCTTATTTATTTTTTAATCGTTTTTATTCCATGTCTAAATTTCGAGGCGATACTGGCTGTTCGTCACTCTTATCTGCCTCATACATATTGATCATCTTCAGCGTTGCCTTGATAGCAGCCTCAGTCTGGTCGGCATCCAAACCACGGGTTCTCCAGATACGATTACCTTCACGCCAAGTGATGACAGTCTGAACAAGTGCATCCGTACGACCGCCAGGAGGAATACTTACCTGATAGTTGTCAAGCAATGGGAAGGTTTTGCCAAGCTTTACCTTATATATATTACGTAAAGCTTTCACGAAAGCATCATACTGACCATCACCAGTACTCTGATCCTCATATTCCTTGCCATCGATTTCAACTTTTACACTTGCAATAGGCTTCAAACCATAAGAAGTTGACACCATGTAGCTTACCAGCTTTACCTTATCTTCAGGAGCAGAATGTTTCAGCACATCGCTCACGATATAAGGAAGATCATCCTGAGTTACCAACTGTTTGCGATCACCCAGTTCGGTAATACGTTTCGTCACCGCCTTGGTCTGCTCCGGCGTCAACTCCAAACCCAGTTCATTAAGATTCTGAACAATATTAGCCTTACCGGAGTTCTTGCCAAGTGCATATTCACGATGTCTGCCGAATCGTTCCGGCACCAGATCATTGCAATAAAGTTTGTCCTTGTTATCGCCATCAGCATGAACACCAGCCACCTGTGTGAAGACATTATCACCCACGACAGGAGTATTCGGAGCCACAGCAATACCACTATACCCCTCTACCAGACGGGAGATATCATTCAGACGATCTTCCTTGATATTGGTTTTAGCCTCAAACATATCCTTCAGAATCACCTGCACGCTCGCTAAAGGCGCATTGCCACAACGCTCACCCAGACCATTTACGGTAACGTGAAGTCCCTTAGCCCCACTCAGTACTGCAGCCAAAGAATTGCTCACCGCCAAGTCATAATCATTATGAGCATGGAAATCGAAGTGAGTATTCGGATAGCGGCGCACCATCAGGCGCATATACTCCACACACTGCAATGGGTTCAGAATTCCTAAAGTATCAGGAAGAAGGAAACGCTTGATAGGCAGCTTGACCAGTTCGTCCATCATCATGAAGAGATAGTCACGACTATCGCGCATTCCGCTCGACCAATCCTCCAAGTAGAGATTTACAGTGAAATTCTTGCTCAAGGCATAATCAATGGTCTGCTTGATATGCGCAAGATGCTCCTCAGGAGACATCTTGAGCTGCTGGGTGCAGTGCTTGTAACTGCCCTTTGCCAAGAGGTTGATGACATGACCGCCACATTCAGCAATCCAATCTACACTCTTATTGTTATCCACGAATCCAAGTACCTCAACGGAATCCAGTTTACCTATGGTCTTAGCATAACGGCAAATACGAGCGACAGCATCCTTTTCGCCTTCCGAAACACGAGCTGAAGCCACCTCAATGCGGTCCACATTGATATCGTGCAACAGCATTCTTGCTATCATCAACTTCTCGTGAGGAAGGAAACTGACACCATTGGTCTGTTCGCCATCACGCAGCGTACAGTCCATGATTTCAATCTCCTTGATACGAGAATTATCTCTCTTTGCGTTAACATCCATAATTACTTGTTTTTAGCTTCCCAAGCCTCTACCTTGTCACGGTTCTGCACAAGGAAATCCACATCATCCAAACCATTCTCGAGACAGTGCTTCTTGTAGCCATTGATCTCGAAATGCTCGCTCTTGCCAGTTGCAAGATTAGTAACGGTCTGATTAGGAAGATCCACCTTTACCTCTGTCTTATGATCCTTATCGATGCTCTCGAAAAGTTCTTTCAGGAATTCCTCACTTACGACAACAGGCAAAACAAGGTTGTTCAACTCGTTGTTCTTGTGAATATCAGCGAAGAAAGAGCTGATGACAACACGGAAGCCAGCGCCAGCAATGGCCCAAGCAGCATGCTCACGAGAAGAACCAGAACCGAAGTTCTTACCTGCTACGAGGATAACACCACTGTAAGAAGGGTCGTTCATCACGAAATCAGGCTTAGGAGTACCGTCAGCATTATAACGCCAGTCACGGAAAAGGTTGTCGCCCATACCTTCCTTGTCAATAGCTTTGAGGAAACGGGCAGGAATTATCTGGTCTGTATCAACATTCTCCAAAGGAAGAGGAATGCAGCTTGATGTGATTACATTGAATTTCTGTTTCATCGTTATTTAAATATTTAATTTTTAATGTTTACTTGATAATGTTTAATGTTTACTTAATAGGATTATATTGAATGTATTGTAAAGCGAAACCCAACTAAACATTAAACATTAATCAAACACTATTTCATAAACTCTCTTGGGTCGGTAATCTTACCAGTGATAGCTGCAGCTGCTGCCACATAAGGACTGGCAAGGATCGTACGGGAACCTGGACCTTGGCGACCCTCAAAATTACGGTTTGATGTACTTACAGAATACTTGCCTGCAGGAATCTTATCATCGTTCATAGCAAGACAAGCAGAACATCCTGGCTGACGGATTTCGAAACCAGCAGCCTCTACAATCTTATCAATTCCTTCTTCACGAATTTGTTTATCAACCAACCATGAACCAGGTACAAGCCAAGTAGTTACGCCCTCAGCCTTCTTCTTACCGTTAACCAAAGAAGCGAAAGCACGGAAGTCCTCTATACGTCCATTGGTACATGCGCCCAAGAAGACATAATCGATAGGATGACCTTCGAGTTTCTCACCAGGCTGGAAGCCCATATAGTTAAGGCTCTTCTTGAAACCAGCCTGTTCTTCCTCAGGAATCTGGTCAAGAGTAGGAATATTCTCTGTGATACCGATACCCATACCAGGGTTGGTACCATATGTAATACGAGGTTCGATATCCATAGCATCGAAAGTCAATTCCTTATCGAATACAGCGTCATCGCCACTCTTCAAGGTTTTCCAATAAGCCACAGCCTTATCCCAATCTTCACCCTTAGGAGCATATTCGCGACCCTTGATGTACTCAAAAGTTGTCTCATCAGGAGCCACGAAACCACCACGAGCACCCATCTCGATAGAGAGGTTACAGAGAGTCAAACGACCTTCCATAGACATGTCCTTCACAACATCGCCACTATACTCGACAAAGTAACCGGTAGCACCAGAAGTAGTGAGCTGACTCATCAGATAGAGCGCCACATCCTTAGCAGTAACACCCTTACCGAGCTTTCCATTGATGCTGATACGCATAGACTTTGGTTTGCTCTGGAGAATACATTGTGAAGCCATCACCATCTCCACCTCAGAAGTACCGATACCAAAAGCAACGGCACCCATCGCACCATGAGTAGAAGTATGAGAGTCACCACAGACAATAGTCATACCAGGAAGAGAAAGACCCTTCTCTGGACCAACCACGTGGATGATACCATTATCCTTGGTGTTCATCGCAAAGTGAGCCACACCAAAATCTGCAGTATTCTTTGCCAAGGTATCTACCTGTTTCTTTGAGATAGGATCCTCGATTGGTTTATCCTGATCGTGAGTAGGAGTATTGTGGTCAGGCATACAGAAAATCTGGTCTGGGCGGAACATCTTGAGTCCGCGTGCTCGCATACCAGCAAAAGCCTGAGGTGATGTAACTTCGTGACAGTAAAGACGGTCGATATAAAGCTGTGTAGGACCGTCTGGTACAATCTGGACAACGTGCTTGTCCCAAATCTTGTCGAATAATGTATTCATTATGCTAATGTTTAATATTTATAGTTTAAGTTTAATGACAATTCAAAATTTAAACAGAACCAACTATCTCACCTTGAACTTGTTGATACAATCAATATAAGCCTCTACAGAAGCAGTCACAATATCGGTATCTGCACCGAAGCCATAGTAAACATGACCATCGTATTCTACCTGCATATGAACCTTACCTACATCATCAGAGCCCTTATCAATAGCTTGAATAGTGAACTCCTTGAGGTTCATTTCCTTGGTAATCACCTTCTTGAGAGCACGGATAGCAGCATCCACAGGACCATTACCAGAAGATGCAGCCTCGAACTTCTGACCAGCGATATTGAGACCAATACTTGCCACACTCTTGACACCCTTACCAGTAGTAACCTGCAACCAGTCGAGCTGAACACCATGCTTGTCAGCAGAATCAGCACCAGCGAGCATCAATACATCCTCATCAGTAACCTCTTTCTTCTTATCAGCCAACTGTAGGAACTTCTTGTAAATCTTATCGAGCTTCTCTTCATCCTCCACATTGACACCATTTACATGGAGACGATACTTCAATGCCGCACGACCAGAGCGAGCAGTCAATACGATAGCGTTATCATCCAGACCGACATCCTTAGGATCAATAATCTCGTAAGTCTGAACATTTTTCAATACACCATCCTGATGGATACCAGAAGAGTGAGCAAAAGCATTACGACCCACGATGGCCTTGTTAGGCTGAACAGGCATATTCATGAGACTGCTCACCATGCGAGACATCGGAACAATCTTAGTCGTATTAATATTGGTATCAATATTGAGATGCTTATGACACTTCAGAATCATGGCAATCTCCTCAAGAGAAGTATTACCAGCACGTTCACCGATACCATTCATCGTAACCTCCACCTGACGGGCACCATTCAATACACCTTGGAGCGTATTGGCAGTTGCCATACCGAGATCATTATGACAGTGAGTAGAAATACGGGCATTCTCAATACCGTCAACATGCTCCATCAGATACTTGATTTTAGCACCATATTCCTCAGGAAGGCAATAACCAGTAGTATCAGGAATATTCACCACCGTAGCACCAGCCTTTACGACCGCCTCTACCACGCGAGCCAAATACTCATTATCCGTACGACCAGCATCCTCTGCATAGAATTCCACATCCTCGACGTACTTTTTAGCATACTTTACAGCAGCAACAGCACGCTCAATGATTTCTTCACGGTTAGAATTGAACTTATATTTGATATGGCTATCGCTTGTACCGATACCCGTATGAATACGCTTATGCTTAGCATACTTCAATGCCTCGGCAGCACAGTCAATATCTTTCTCCACCGCACGAGTAAGGGCACAAATCGTAGGCCAAGTCACGGCTTTAGAAATCTCCACAACCGAATTGAAATCACCTGGACTTGAGATAGGGAAACCGGCTTCAATAACATCAACGCCGAGTAGCTCCAACTGTTTTGCCACTTGAATTTTTTCCACTGTGTTCAACTGACATCCAGGCACCTGCTCACCATCTCGCAGGGTTGTGTCGAAAATAAATAATCTGTCACTCATATCAATATCTTTTTTTATTATTCTATACCATAGAAGACAACCGAAGTTTTTAACAAAAAAGCCTTTCACACTTCTATATGGAAGTGGAAAGGCTTATTATATCATAATCCATGAACTATACGCATACCTCATCACTTCCGCCTACATACTGCAGTCGAAGTCGAATAATAATGCTGCTAATGTTCAATGTTTCAATTGCCATAATTCTTAATTTTTAATTTACGATTGCAAAGGTAATATATTTATTCGATATGAACAAACAATTTATCACTTTTTTAATCTAAAAGATAACAATTTAGTATTCGAAGCGTAAATTTATACCCAAAATCGTAATAATTGTGCAAATTTAGAAAGGCAAGTCGCCTGGAGGTGGAGGTAATACGTCTCCTCCATTCATACGTGAACCTATAATTTCACCACCACCATCAGCTGCTGCCGGTGATGAAGCTGCTGCCTCTGTAGGATCCTGGAAACGGGTAAACTCACCACGGAAGTTGAGCAACACATCTCCCGTAGAACCCTTACGGTGCTTGGCGATAATGATCTGCGCCATACCATGGAGGTCGTTTCCCTTTTCATCCTGATAGATGTGATAATACTCCGGGCGGTGTACGAAGAGTACCATATCGGCATCCTGCTCGATGGCTCCAGACTCACGGAGGTCACTCAGCTGTGGGCGTTTTCCTTCAAGTCCCTCACGGTTTTCTACGTTACGGCTCAACTGAGACAAAGCCAAGACAGGAATATTCAGCTCTTTGGCAAGTCCCTTGAGAGAACGGGAAATGGTAGAGACCTCCTCCTGTCGGCTGCCGAATTTCATACCGTTGGCATTCATCAGCTGCAAATAGTCAATCATGATAATCTTGACACCTTTTTCGCGCACCAGTCGACGAGCCTTGGTTCTCAATTCAAACACAGAGAGGCCCGGTGTATCGTCCACATAGATAGGAGCATCGGTCAATCTGCCGATTCTCTTGTCCAGTCGTTCCCAGTCAGAAGGATCCAGCTGACCATTCAGAATCTTACGTCCAGAGACCTCGCATACATTACTGATAAGACGGTTGACCAACTGGACGTTGTTCATTTCAAGAGAGAAGAAGCCGATAGGAACCCCATAATCTACAGCCACATTCTTGGCAATACTCAGTGCAAAGGAAGTTTTACCCATGGCAGGACGTCCTGCGATAATCACCAGATCGGAAGCCTGCCATCCGGAAGTGATCTCATCCATTCCTACATAACCGGTAGGAATACCGGTAAGACCTCCCTTGTTGCTGGCAGCTCGCTGCAGAATTTCCACAGCACTCTTTACCACAGGAGCCACCTGCGTAAAGTCTTGCTTCATGTTGTTCTGCGAAATCTGGAACAAGGATCCTTCCGCCTGCTGCATCAGTTCATCCACATCCACGCTGCTGTCATAGGCTTTCGTTTCTATGTCACCAGCAAAATGGATCAGCTGTCGCTGCATATATTTCTCCGCCAGGATACGGGCATGAGACTCCACATGGGCAGCAGAAGCCACCTGTGAAGAAATCTCCATCAGATAGTCCACACCACCCACTTTGTCAATTTCGCCCATCTTGGAGAGTTCATCATTCAGCGTCATAATATCCACAGGACGTTCGTCCATGTTCATATTACGGATAGCCTCGTATATCTTCTGATGGCGAGGCTCATAGAAAGTTTCGGGTTTGAGCAGCTCCGATACCACAGAAAAGGCATCAGAGTCAACCATCAAAGCACCGAGCACCACCCTCTCGATTTCTACAGCCTGCGGCTGAACATGTGCGAAATTAGGATCAATCGGGGAAGCTCCCTTTTTTCCATTATTTCTTTGTCTATTATCTGGCATAATTATCTATTTATATTATATAGTCTCGACAAATTACACGAAAGTGTCGAGAATAATTCAAAACTTTAAGAATTAGCAAACCAACTTAATCATCCATATCATCCATGGCATCCATTCCATCCGGATCATCCTTTTCATCCGAATCATTCATTACATCCGGACTCCATCGGGTAATGATATCCCTCAAGAGAACCAATTCAAACTCCTGGAGGCCAGTTTCCTTCAGCATATTCAAATCAACATGGATTTTCTTGATCAGCTCATCAACATCGTCTTCTGTTTTTTCCATATACCGATAGAAGAAAGGCATGCTGCTATAGAAGCTTCCTTTCAACCAGAAGCAGACACCTATATTATATGCATCCTCACTATTTTCAGAAGGAGCAAGTTCCACAATCTGATTATAGAGCGCCAGAGCCTTATCAAATTCACGTCTCAGTATATGTCCCCAAGCCAAAGGACGGAGAATGTCGAGATCATTCGGATTCTTGTAATCCGCTTCATAGAGCAAAGCCATGGCATCATCAATACGATGAGTCTGGAAAAGACAATAAGCCTTTTTTACAAAAAGACTCTTCGTTGCCTTCTCACGTTCCAACTCTTCACACAATTCCAAAGCTTTGTCGAAATTGTTCAAACCTATATAACAATCCATCAAAGATCTCTTGACCAATCTTGCAGAATCTTTATCATTCTGGAAAGGAGAAAGCAATTCGATAGCTCCCACATAATCAGAATGGGACATAGAGCAAAATCCCTTCATTAATTTTTCATCTTTGCGATAAGGATGATCAAGGAGGAAGTAATCTAATTGCTCAAAATGTTCGCGGGAGAATAGGAAATTGCTGACCAAAATTCTTGCATCATCAAAACATTTATCTTCCTTAAATAACGGATTAGCCAAGAAATATGCATACGAACCTTCTTCTATAGAGAAAAGATCTGGGAATGAATTCTTGAATGGAGACAAAGTCAAGAAGCGGTACAAATCCTGCAAACAGATTCTTCTCTGAAGGAAAGCTATTTCGTCTGGATTATCAACAATCGGATTATCAAGCAAAGGAGAGAATCCTTCTTTGACTACAGGTTTGAGTGCAGACAAAATACCAGACAATGAACTTGCCATGACAAAACAGAAACTGTATTTGTCACCATCGCTGAAAGAAAATGATTTTTCCATAGATCTCGCGAAAGTATCATCTCCATCCAGAACTTCCAACAAAGGAGCCAGAGAAGAATGAGAACTATAATAAGGAAGGAACCAATTGGATGCAACAGTAAAGAAATCAAAAGTCTTCATCTTGGAAAATCCATCGAAGTAAACATCTGCTCCTTGCTTCAGCATGTTCACCATCTTATTGATTTTTTTATCGATAGACGCCATCATTTTCTCCTTCATATCCGGAGCAAGAATGTCATCAACAGAAGGTTTCTCATCATCTGCCAAAGGCTTCAGCCACTTATCATCAGGGAAGGCAGACATAACATCATTACTGAATTGTTGAGCATCATCAGCAGCATCCATACAGAAAAGGATCTGCTTCTGGACAGCAAACAGGTGTGCCACTGTTTTTTCGTCCTCTTTAATTTTATCTATGAATTCCTTGATATAAGGATATTGTTCTGAATCTACAGACATCATGATGACCGACCAACCTACCAAGGCACGCTCAGAAATCTTCACATCTTTAGACTTTTTCCAGATATCGAAAAGAGTTGTCATCATATTGTAATCAAAAACTTTGATTGACGACAACATGGCAGCAGATATCATGAGTGCAGCTGCACGATAATCGGTGGCAGGATTGCAAACAATATCTGCAAAATAAGAGAGCTTTTTACCATTCCACTGACGAACTGTGAGGATATAAGAAAAGGCAAGATTCAGAAAATCTTCATCTATATCTCCCTTTTCAATTCTTTCGCCAATTTGCATCAGATCCAGATTCTTGCTGCTATCGGATGCAGATCGGAAAAAAGAATCATTCCGAATCACCTGATACATCAGAAGATGATGTACTAAATTATGACAAAATGATTTGATTCCCGCATATACTTCAGGCAATTTCGGATCTTTTACATCCGATGCATAGCACTCCAGCATTTTCTCATAATTATCCATCACCTTCTGCACCTCGTCTTTCAAATCGGGGATGATTGGGTTTTCGTCAAAAAACTCAATGGAACGCAACAGACAGTCACGATAATTACTTTCTCTACAAACATCTACAATCACCGAAATTGCACTGTCTAAATCAAAATTACTCATTGTTTGTTACTTTTTTGAGGCCGTTGTTATATTTATGGTTTTCGGTTTACCAGCATGCTCAAACTTCAGTTTCGGCAAAGCCTTCACTGTAGCAAGGTCCGCATCACAATATTTACGGAATAATTCCGAATAGTGTACAAAACCATTTTTATTTATACTGTCAACTGCCTGATTATATCCTTTGATGAATAAATCAAGTTGTTTTTTTCGTTCAGTAGATTTCAGCGCCTTTCCTCTAAAAGCAAAGACGCCAAGTCTCAACCCTTTATCTCTGCTGTCCATGAGTACAGGATGGCGCTCTTTACGGGCTTTCGCAGCCTGAGGTTCAGTCAGAAGAACCGCATCCATCTCATTATTGAGCAGCATTTTCAGACGTATTCTCACATCATTGATCTGTACCCGATATACATCAAATTTCGGTTTGGCACTGTCTATCGCCAAATCAGCCAAATAATCTGTGGCAGAATATCTTGTCATGGCAATCATCTTGTCAGATAACTGCTTCAATTCAGAGATACGTGCTCTTCTATTGGTTATCAACTGCCAATAAGTATTGGTAGAAATAGGAAATTCCAGAGGAGTTCCTCTCTTGACGATGTGCTGGGCACGTATCAGATCAGAGATGGCACCTTCTACCCGACCTCGTTCAAGAGCAGTATCGCAGTCCATCTGTGAAGAGTAGCATTTCAGATGCACCGTAACTCCCAGGGAGTCGAAAAACTTTTCATCTTGTGCCACAAAGACGGGCAGACAATCCAAGGTAGGCATGACACCCACCTTGAAAGAAGCCTTATCAATACTATCTTGACGTGCCTTTTCCTGCATAGACAGGCGACGGACTTTTTCCTTGGAGTCGCCGCATCCGACAAGTGCCGAAAGCCATGCTACCAGCAAAAGCGCAACTACAGTCGTTTTCTTCATAATTGTTTCATTCCTTATTCTACATACAAGACCAATCCCTTGAGATACTCACCTTCCGGATGATAGATATTGATAGGATGGTCAGCTGGCTGATGAAGCTGATGCAGGATTCTCACCTTTCGTCCTGCCTGTGCTGCTGCCGTGAAAACAGCATTGCGGAAGTTGTCTTTCGTAACTACCTGCGAGCAGCTGAAGGTAAAGAGGATGCCTCCGTGCTTGATGCGCTGAAATCCCTTCACGTTCAGGCGTGTATAACCTTTCAAGGCATTGCGCAGAGCTGCTCTGTGCTTGGCAAAAGCAGGCGGATCGAGCACGATAAGATCATACTGCTGGTCGTGATCATCGAGATACTTGAATGCATCTTCGCAGAAAGCCTCATGACGGCTGTCACCAGGGAAGTTGAGATTCACATTCTCATTGGTCAACTCTATCGCTTTGGCGCTGCTATCTACAGAATGCACGAGTTTGGCATCGCCTCTCATGGCATACACAGAAAAGCCTCCGGTATAGCAGAACATATTCAGTACGCTCTTGCCTTTGGCATAATGTTCCAGAAGCGAACGGTTTTCGCGCTGATCCACAAAGAAACCGGTCTTCTGACCTCTCAGCCAGTCGATATGGAACTTCAGTCCATTCTCTACTGCCACATTATCTGCATCACCGCCCAGGATAAATCCGTTTTCCTGTCCCAGGTCAGCCTTGAAAGGCAAGGTTGTTTCACTCTTGTAATATATATTCTTGAGTCTGTCGCCCATCACCCGAGAAAGCGCCTGAGCCACTTCCATTCTGTTGACGTGCATACCCACGCTATGCGCCTGCATCACAGCAGTTTCTCCGTAGCAGTCGATAACCAGTCCCGGCAAGTTATCACCCTCACCATGCACCAGTCGATAGGTATTGTTGGCAGCATTGTCGGCAATGCCCACAGCGATACGCATCTTGAGGGCAGAATCCAGACGAGAGCACCAGAACTCATCATCGATGGCAACATCATGGAAAGAAAGGACACGAACTGCGATGGAACCAATCTGATAATGTCCCACAGCAATAAAATCCCCTGTAGAAGTGATGACACGTACAATCTCACCTTCTACGATTCCCTCGTCCATCTTAGCGATAGCGCCAGAGAAGACCCAAGGATGAAAACGTTTCAGGGATTCTTCCTTTCCCCTCTTCAAATATATATTCTTATACATATAATCTTACTTAGTATATTGTCTATTTTGTATCTGTATTACACCTTATTATATATATAGCCTCAAGATGATGCTTTCGATTGAGAAATCAGTTCGACTTGAGGCTCTGCTTGTGATTCCACCTGAAATTCTGCATGAGATTCTGCTTGAGATTCAGCCTGAGGTTCCACTATTTTCGGCTCAATCAGTACATAATCATGAGTCTCGTTGAGTTTGTTGAACTCCTTATAGAGTTGGATACATGCCCAAGCATCAGTAGCAGCATATATTTTTTGAGAATCCTTCAACTCAGAAACTTCCCAGTTACTCAATCGCTGCGACTTACTGATTTTCTGGTGAAAGAGGTTGGCGTATATTTTCTGCAGACTCATATCAATCAATCCTAAATCCTTGGCCATATCCTGAATCTCGATAAAGTTTCCTGGTTCGAATTCCGCCCTTTTATGAAGCTGATTAAGATCATCATGCCAGGAAAGGCCAACCTTAGGCACCTTCTTATCAGTCAGGAATCTAATGATAGCCGGATGCATCCCGACACAATTCAATCGGAACAGAAAACAGACATCCTCTGTACTTACCTGCAGCAAGCACACCTCGTAGCTTACGCCTCTTTTGAAAGAAGGACGAGTTTCCGTATCTACACCAAGAATATCTTGAGCCAGCAAGAAATCAACTGCCGTCTCAACATCCTCCGGGTGATCAATCACCTTAATTTCCCCCTCAAAGATTACTCTAGGCAATGCCGTAATAGCATGCTTATCATACTTTTTGAATATTGTCTTCATTATTATTTCCAAGATTTCAGAATGCAAAAGTACAATTTATAAATGAATTGACCAAATGTAAATCAACTTTCTCGCAAAAATTAGAAAAATTAGCATTAAAAAGTCGATTTTTTCGATTATTTTAGCTACTTTTGCAAGATAAATAATTCAAGAACATCAAAAATGGCAAAAAAAAGAACTGAACAGAAAACCAAAAGCTTCAGTCAAGCAATTGGCTTACAATATATTTTCAATAATACTATTACTGATTTCTTCTTAGGATTGGCTCTGGTCACCATTTCTGTAGTTACCATCATCGCGATGGTTTCTTTTTTGAATACGGGTGCGGCAGACCAAAGTATTCTGGAAGAAATGCGAGCGGGAGAATGGACCAACAGTGAGCACCAGTTTCAGAATTATTGTGGTTCGCTGGGTGCTATCATCTCCTACTGGCTGATTTCACAGAATTTCGGTTTTCCATCATTCCTGCTCCCCACCTTTTTTATAATATGGGGATTGCAGCTCATGCATGCCTACAAAATCAATCTGTGGAAATGGTTTTTCAGCACTATGATTGTCATGGAATGGTGTGCCATCACATTCGCCAAATTTCTGACGCCACTTGCGGGTGGACTTATCTTCAATCCTGGAGGAAAGCATGGAATCTTTGTCGTACAGAACTTGGAAAACGTAGTGGGTGCACCGGGTCTTACTGCGATTCTGCTCTTTACTGCCATCGCTTTCCTCACCTACCTGACGACAGAAACCATCACAGTGATCCGAAAGGCGCTCAACCCGATCGGCTATATTACAAGTAAGGTGCACTTCGAAATCACCAATCACGGCAAAAATGGTGAAGACAACGAACCGGATGCCATTGCACAGGCTTATGCAAATGCAGAAAATGGCTTGAAACAGGAGGAGGAAGAAGAACCAGTAGAATCTGAGTTTAAGGATCCGGAACCTGCCAAGGTGATAGATTTGGATGTTAATCCAGATAAAGCAGAAGAAGGAGCAGCTGCACATAATGCTGAAAATATGACGGCTGGAAATATGGATGCAGAACATGCTGCCGATGTAGAAGATGCAGCAGGCGAAAGCGCTTCTGTAGCGGCTACAACCAAAGATCCTAACGCATCATTCCTGGAAAATCAGCGCAGATTGCGCAACGAGAGAGCGCAGGCTGAAGCTGAAGAAAAGAAAGCTGCCGAACTCGCTTCCCAGCATATCGGCATGGATATCTCCGTAGCTGCCAACGAGGAACAGGCTTCCAGCAACACCGTGAGCAGCACCGTAGAGCTGAATACGCCTATCAACCCGAAAGAACCTTTCACCCGATATAAGTACCCTACTCTCAACCTGCTGAAGAAGTATGAGGACAACGGTGCTTATATTGACGAAGAGGAACAGATAGCCAACAAGAACCGAATCATTGAGGTTTTGGGCAATTTCGGTGTGCAGATCAAGACCATCCGAGCTACGGTAGGTCCTACGATTACACTCTACGAAATCCAGCCAGCTGAAGGTGTGCGCATCTCCAAGATCAAAAATTTGGAAGACGATATCGCCTTGAGTCTCGCAGCTTTGGGTATCCGTATCATCGCTCCTATTCCTGGCAAGGGAACCATTGGTATCGAGGTGCCGAATGCCAAGGCCAATATCGTGAGCATGGAAAGTATCCTCAACTCCAAGAAATTCCAGGAAACCAAGATGGAACTTCCTATCGCTCTTGGTAAGACGATCACCAATGAGGTTTTCATGGTAGATTTGGCTAAGATTCCTCACCTGCTCGTAGCCGGTGCCACCGGACAGGGTAAATCTGTAGGTCTGAATGCAATTATCACCTCTTTATTATATAAGAAGCATCCTAATGAGCTGAAACTGGTGCTCATCGACCCTAAGAAGGTGGAATTCAGCGTTTACTCCCGCATCGCCAACCATTTCATGGCAACAGTTTCTGACGAGGAAGAACCTATCATCACAGATGTTACCAAGGTGGTAAGAACGCTCAACAGTCTCTGTGTGCTGATGGATAGCCGATACGACCTGCTGAAGAAAGCCGGTGCCAGAAACATCAAGGAGTATAACCAGAAGTACATCAACCACAGGCTCAAGCTGACCGACGGACATGAATATATGCCATACGTGGTGGTAATCATAGATGAGTTTGGCGACCTGATCATGACAGCCGGCAAGGAGGTGGAACTTCCTATCGCTCGTATCGCCCAGCTGGCTCGTGCCGTGGGTATCCACATGATTATCGCAACCCAGCGTCCTACTACGACCATCATTACGGGTAATATCAAGGCCAACTTCCCAGGTCGTATCGCCTTCAAGGTGACATCTGCCATAGACTCCAAGACCATTCTGGACAGAACAGGTGCCAACCAGCTGATAGGTCGAGGCGATATGCTCTATCTGAATGGCAACGAGCCGGTACGTGTGCAGTGTGCATTCGTAGATACTCCGGAAATTGAGCGCATCAACGAGTACATCTCCAGCCAGCCTGGTCCTATCGAGCCACTCGAACTTCCAGAGCCAGCCAATGACGGAGAAGCTGTGGGCGGCGGAAATGTGGATACGCGCAATCTCGATCCTTACTTTGAGGAAGCAGCACATGCCATCGTCTTATCACAACAGGGAAGTACGAGTATGATACAGCGCCGATTCAGTATCGGGTACAACAGAGCCGGACGACTGATGGACCAGTTGGAAGCAGCCGGAATCGTAGGTGCTGCCCAGGGAAGTAAGCCAAGAGAGGTGCTTCTGCAGGACGAAAGCCAGCTGAACACGCTCCTTCTCCAACTGAGAGGATAAGATTAAACGAGGCTTAAAGAAACTAAGAATTCTTAAAGAATAGATATTAATTAAACTTTTCATGTTACCTTTGCATCTAAGTAACATGAAAAGTTTTTTTAATTTATAAAGAAAGAATGATGAAGAAAATGATTTTATTTGCTTTCATGACTCTGATGAGTCTTGGAACATTCGCACAGACAGCCCAGCAGGTTTTAAATAAGACTGCCAAAATCATAGGCAACAAAGGTGGCGCCAGCGCTAATTTCAGCCTGTCAAGTACCAAATACGGTTCCACTTCCGGCACCATCGCCATCAAGGGCAACAAGTTTAATGCCCACACTCCGCAAGCTACCGTATGGTATAATGGTAAGACGCAGTGGACTTATATGAAAAATACCAACGAGGTAAATGTCAGCAATCCTACACAGGCGCAGCAGATGTCAATGAACCCTTATACATTTATCAATATATATAAGACCGGTTACAATTCCAGCCTGAAAAATGCGGGCAGCAACTATGAGGTTCACCTGACTGCTCAGAACAAGAAGCGTACGGTGCAGGAATTGATTATCACCATCAACAAGAAAACCTACGTTCCTTCTGTCATCAAAATGAGACAGGGCAGTTCCTGGAGCACAATCAAGGTGAGCAATTTCAGAGCAAAGAATGTATCTAACAGCACTTTCGTCTTCAACAGCAAAGATTTCCCTAAAGCAGAAATCGTAGATTTGAGATAAAGCAACAAAAAAATGTAAGTCTTTTCAGACTTACATTTTTTCGTTTCCATACATTTCGTTCCACCAACTGTCATCATCCTGAAGCCACTTGGAGAACCAGGCAAAGATGGTATTCTGCCATTTGATACGCTTTTCATAGTCGATGATATGATGATCCTGACCATCTACCAGTACCATAGCCGTAGGTCGGCCTAAGACTTTCAGCGCAGTATAGAGTTGGATGCTCTCTCCTACCGGCACATTGTTATCAGCAGTACCATGCAGGAAAAGCAATGGTGTATGAATCTTATCAGCACGATAAAGCGGACTCTGATCTACAAAGAGATGCTTGTTGGTCCAAGGATATTCATTGGCCATAGAAACCTGGCTGTAGGAATATCCCCAATAGCCTTCGCCCCAATAACTGGTATGATCGCTGATACCGGCGTGGGAAATAGCTGCAGCAAAGAGATCCGTCTTGGTCTGAAGATACTGGGTCATAAATCCGCCATAGCTGGCTCCGATACATCCTATCTTCTTCCTGTTTACAAAACCATGTTCATCACAGAAAGCCTGGGTGCTGGCTATGATATCTTCAGCCACTCCCTCACCAGCCGTATCTACATGGCGGGCTGAGAACTTCTGTCCGAAACCGGTGGCTCCGCTTGGATTGACCACCAGTACCACATATCCCATGGCTGCATAGACATGATGCGGATAGCGGCTCTGGAACATACGACTCGTAGGACTGCAACCTCCATAATAGTTGACTACCATCGGATATTTCTTGGCTGCATCAAAATGAGGCGGCAGATAATAGCGGCAGCAAATGGTGTCGCCCTTTGCGTTGACATAATTCCACGCCTTGCATTCGCCCAACTGGACATCTTTCAATTCGCGGGCACTGAGGTCGTCTATCACCTGTGCTTTCTGCGCCTTGGTATTCATCCTGTAGAGGCGGTCGGCATTGGATGCACTCTGTCCTGAAAAAGCCATTTCGGCAGCAGAAGATGCCAGGGAGAAGGACTTGATATACTCTTCAGGCGACTTCAACAGGGCAAATTTTCCAGATTTCGGATTCAGTTGGAAAAGATGCACGCAGTCCTTGTCTTCAGCCGTAAAATAGATGTTTCCATCCACCTTGCTCCAGACTACATTCTGCACATTCGGATCGAAATCCTTGGTGAGCGGACGCACCTGCTGAGCCTCCTTTGACGAGGCAGACATCAGATAAAGTTGCGTATCTATCATGCTCGGAATCTGACCTTCTTCCACATTCTTGCCGATACCGTCAAAGGCCTCTGGAGAAGCACTTACAAGAATCGAGTTGCCGTCAGGAGAGAACAGGGCACTATTGATAAACTCGCCCTTATCCACCAGGGTTTCAGCCTGAAGGGTTTGGAGATCCAGTCTGTAGAGCGAGGTCAGGGTAGTTGGTCGCTTGGTGAGACGGTCCTCACTCTTTCCGATAAGCAGATAGCGAGAATCGGCAGAGATATCATTGAGATAGATGTTGTGATAACCGAAGGTGATAGGCTGGAAAATTCCGGATGCCAAATCATATTTTGCAAGATTGGAGCGATTGCGCCAGCCCGGTTGACGGTCATCTGGTTCCTTGATGTCATAAACCTGTGCATCCTTCTTCCTGCCCTCGGTAGTGACCGTATAGATCAGAGATTTCTCGTCGGGAGTAAACTGGAAGAAGCCTTCCGGAATATTTGTTGCCAAAACCTCACGTTCCATCGTCAGCGGATTGACAGTTACCAGCTGCTGACTGGAGCTTTCAGTTTCACAAGAGAGTGCGGAGCCAGCTGCGGCATTTCCATTAGCCTCAATAGCGCTTTCACTATTCTTCTGCACGAAATACATTTTATTGCTGCGAGGCATCCACTTCACGTTTTCCTGGAAAGAAGCAAGTACTTTGCCTGTCTGATAATTCCTCACCTCATTGATACTGTGGTTATTGCCCTGACGGTCCACCCAGGTCTTGTGCACAATCACGAATTTTCCATTCGGAGAAAGCGAAACACTTGAATAATTAGGCGCACAGATCACATCATAAATATTATATGCGCGCTTGGAAGAAGCTGATGGAACATCAATTTTCAGAGAATATTCTGAGTTCTGAGATGACAAAGCAGAACCTTCAGAAGACTTGACAGTCAGATCATTTCCGGTTTTTACCAGAACCTTTGCATCATCATTTGCAGCCAGATATTTGATTACTACCTGATGAGAAGAAGGCAAGAGAACCGTCTCAAACTGGTTTCCATTTCCCTTCAAAGACTCTCCATCCACAAAAAGTCGATACTCGCTGACACCTTCCACAGAGATCATCACTTTCATCCGGTGCCCATTGGAGAGACTGAAAGAAGCCAGATTCAGGGCATGCGGAGATGACGCGGAAGATAAGGAAGAAACCTCTTTCCCCTGATTCAAGGAAGTAAACGACAGCGGGGAATCCAACAGTTTTTCCATTGCAAACTTTTCTCCCTTAATATCTACGCTGTCCGCCATCCAAGGCAGACTGACAGGAAATGGACCTGCATATTTGAACTTCTTCACCTCGATGGTTTCAGCCTGAGCTGTCATAGAGGCACACAAGGCGGCACTGAAAGTGAGTGCCATCACGCCTTTCTTGCTTATAAAATGATGTTTATCTTTCATCGTTCTCTTGTTTATATTCGATTTTTTAATCTTGATTGTCAATATGACTCACTATAATTTCATAGCGAAAGCCAAACCCGTAGGAGAAACAGAAAGACTGATATTGTCTAACTTATCAGTCGTACTTTTTCCGCTGATATGGCCATCGTTGTCTGTTGTGGAATTTAGATGATTCTGGCTTTCTCTAACATTTTCTCCACCATTTTTCTTCTTTTTGCCCAAAATCAGATCACCTATCAGATAACCCGCCTCTGCCGAAGCCACTCCGATGGGAGCACCGGCCACGACATCACCCCAATGATGGCGGTTGCGGCGGATTCTATCTACAGCCACTCCCGCAGCTAATGCATACCCAGCTACGCCTATCCAGGGAGAAATCTTGCGGTATTCGTGCATCAGATTGGTGGCGCCACAAAATGCGATAGAGGTGTGTCCCGATGGAAAAGAACGGTTGTCAGTTCCATCGGGACGCATTTTATGAATGGTATGTTTCAGACCATAGGTGACTCCGGCATTCAGTCCGAAAGACACGACCGAAACCGTCAGTCTGCGCTTCCAGGAACTCTCCGCCTCTACATCCAGCAGTTTCAGTCCGAAGACCGAAGCCATGGGCACATACTGCAGCACGTCGTCAATGCCGTCGCCATGATACGTTTTGTAATGACTCGCACTCACTGGAACATCTGCCCCACCTGGAGTCTGAGAAAACACAGTTGACGATAGCAGCAGACCGGCTACTATCAGGTAATCTCTCAAATTTTTCATCATTGAAATTAATTTCAGTCTTATGCCATCATCGCTACACCTTTTATATATATAGGCGTAACGATGACAGATGTGATATATCACAGTTGGATTTCCACAACCTTGTCGATTTCAGTAGGAATGGCGCCTAAGTCGAGGATGATTCCACCATTGCATTTCTGCATCTTGAGCGGTTTCTTGCTCACAAAGTCAAATACCTTCTTCACCTTCCTGTTGCCCAAAGGAAGGAAGAGAGACTGGTCCTGAAGTTTCAGCACATGCACAAAGAGTCGGTTGCCCTTCTGGGTGGAAACACCCCAGTCGTGAGGAGCCACGATGCCCGCTCTCGTACCATATATCGTTTCACCGTATGTTTTCATCCACTCGCCCATTTCCGCCAGGCGCTGCAGCGCCACAGCAGGCAGTTCACCATCTGGCTGAGGACCGATGTTCATCAGGAGATTGGCATTCTTGCCCGCCGATTTCACCAGATAATGAATCAAGGTTTTGGTGGATTTATAGTCCTGATCGGTTATCTTATATCCCCACATCCCGTTCATGGTTTCGCAGGTTTCCAGCGGCAGTTTACTGATGTCCTGTCCCGACAAGCCCGACTTGTTTTCGCCAGGAAGATCACGCTCGAACATCTGGAAATCCTCTCCCTCAAAAGGCACCTGATGATGATTGTTGCCTATCATACAGGCTGGTTGGAGACGATGAATCAGCGCATATTGTTCAGGCAGCTGCCAGTCGAAATCGGGATTGATATCCTGATCCCACCAGCCATCAAACCATATAGCGCCTATTTTGCCATAATGGGTGAGCAGTTCGGTAAGCTGGTGGTTCATAAACTGGTAGTAGCTCTGCCAGTTACCCTTCGGATTCGGGCGACCGGTTCCCCTGCCCGTTCTTCCCTGCGGAGCATCCTCTCGATACCAGTCGATGTGTGAATAGTAGAGATGTAGGCGGATGCCCTGCTTGTGGCATTCATCCGCCAGCTCCTTGAGAATATCCCGCTTGAAAGGAGTTGCATCCACGATATTATAATCAGAATACTGGGTCTTGAACATGGAGAAACCCTCGTGATGACGGGTCGTGAAACAGATATATTTGGCTCCGGAAGCCTTGATGGCAGCCACCCATTTGGCAGCATCAAACTTAGACGGATAGAAGCCGCCAGCCAACTTAGCATATTCCTTGTAGTTCAAATCCTTGTTGGTCATCGTCCATTCGCCCGTTGCCAGCATACTGTACAAGCCCCAGTGCAGGAAGATTCCGAACTTGTCGTCCTGAAATTCCTGTCGCGACTGGAGATTTTCCTTTGTTGGCTGATAATGCTGCGCAGGGAGAACTGCAGACAATTCCACATTCTTAGAAAATTCAGAAGATGCTACAGAAGTGGAAGATGCAGCAGAAGCGGGAAATGCAGCAGATGCAGTATTTGCAGCAGTAGCCGAAAGAGACGAGCAGCAGAGAGCGAATGAGATTGCAGCTGCAAAAGACTTGGTTTCCAAATTCATTTTCTTTCCCATAATATTGATTTTATTTGTTGGAGACTTCTCCATATATAATAGGTAAACGCTATATGATATAGGTAAAACTCTTTTCTATATATTAAATAGAATAAGATGCAAGTGAGCAGATAAGAAATCAGATTTCCTCTACGATTTCACTCATATCCTTGCGCTTCTTTTCAGCATGCGGACAATCTTCGGCTATATGACCGATTGGAATGATGACAACTGCCTCAAAGCCAGGACGGGAGAAAAGTTGCTTCATCTTGTCGGTGTTATAATTGCAGACCCAGCAAGTGCCCAATCCTCTTTCGGTGGCAGCCAGGCAGAGATGTTCGGTAGCGATAGCCACATCGATGTCGCCATGAGCCTTTCCGTCGTATTTTCTCACCCAGTTTTCCTCCACATTTCTCATGCCAACGATATACATAGGTGCCGAGCGAAACCACTCTCTGTCATAGCATTCCTGCAGTTTCTGTTTTGCCTCATCAGAGCGCACGATGAGCCATTTCCAAGGCTGCTTGTTGACTGCCGATGGTGCCATGAGCACGCACTCCATGATGTAATCCAAATCCTCCTGACTCACAGCCTCAGAGGTAAATTTGCGAGCCGAAAATCTTTCCTGGCTCAAAGCTAACATATTTTTCATATCGTATCTTTCTTTTATAAATGAATCTTTTTCTTTAGAGATAAAAGTCATTATTTGAATAATGGTACAAAGATAGAAAGAAATTGCGAAAAAACAAAGAAAAGGCTCAATAATATAATAAGGTATGGTAAAATATTACATTTTCCTATAGAATCTGAGAGCACCCAATCCCTTTACCTGAGGATGAGAGAGGAGGATAAACTCACGGAGCAGGATTTCGGGATGGAAACTGACGGTCTCAAAATAAGGAATGCGGTCGGTATTACACTCGTAGATATTGCCAGTCTGGAAAGCACGCAGAGCCTTATATCCATCATATTCCTGCAACAGAGCAGCGCGGGAAAGCGGTTGTCCACCGAAATACTTGAATGCCCAGACATCCACCTCACTGCCCCGGGCAATCACCTGTTCCGGACTCAGCGAGAGACTTCCACTATGTTCATCGTCAGCAAAAATATATCTTGAATCGGCATCTTTCAGGAGAATACCCATCGTGCTTTTTCCGCCTGGCGAATACCATACGCTGCCCATTTTCCGCTCAGTCAAGACCGACAGACCTTTCGGCAACTTGGCAGCCTGCGTCTTAAGAGCAAGATATTCCTTCTCTATGGCTGCAAAAAGAGAATCCGCCGTATTCGCCTCAAAGAGCAAGCCGTAGAACTTGATCCACTCTGCCCTTCCGAGCGGAGAAGTTTCCATATAGTCAGCAGCTTCGATAATCGGGATATTCAGATTGTCAAGTTTGCCATAACCGCCACTGTTCTCAAAAGGAGAAATGAGAAGCGCCTCCGGGTGGAGAGCAATAATTTTCTCTACATCCGGCTGCATACTGGAGCCACAATCCGCTATTGGAAGGGAAGCGGATGTGGAAGACTTACCTGAGCCTGATTCTGATAGGGCAGAAGACTGGCGAGAGCCTGATTCTGATGAGGCGGCTGCAGGCTTTTCTAATCTTTTCTGAATATCCTCTATCAGAATATATTTGGAATCACAGACGCCCCGAATTGCATTTTGACAACCGAGTTCGTAAAGGAGCTGGCAATGAGGAGACGTAAATACCGCACTACTACAAATAGGAGTTCTCACAATATCGGCTCTACAACCGTCTGGCCCGGTCAAACCGAGAGAACCTGCCACGGTATGAGAGCCTGCTGCTCCACGAGATTCTGCCATGGCCTGAGAAGCACCCGCTACATCTTGACTTCCATTTCTGCCTTTCATCAGCATTTCGGCAGTTTCATCTCCCTTTTTCCCTTTCTTAATCAGGATATATTGGTGTAATACGGTCCCTTTCTTCCAGGGATTTCCTACATTCACCTCCGTAAATCCCTCATGCTCCACCATCGTAAGCAGTTGAGCATATTTCAGTCTGATCGTATCACCCTCATCCCAAGCAGCAGATTGTTTTCCGCCCTGACAGGAAGAGAGTGACAGAGAAAGGACAAACCAAAGCACAAGCAATCCGAAAAAAAGAGGAAAGCCGGAATGCTTACTCGCAGCAGAGGACTTCAAGCCTCCAACCCCATATGCAGCAGAGATCTTCATCCCGAAAACCACATTTGGAACTGATTTTTTCAAGCCAGAAGCCTTATCTGAATCTGAGAACTTCATCCCGGAGGCCCTATCTAAATCTGAAAACTTCATCCCAGTAGCCTGACCAAGAGCTGACGTGTCCAAGTAAATATCTTTTTCTAAAACGTTGTTCATATTATAATTATTTATGGGATTAATCATACATTTCTTACATGAATATTTTCCAAAAACATTCAAAAAAGGGACATGCAAAATGCACATCCCCTTACTCAATTTGCTAATATAGAGGAAAATAGTCTCACGACTACTTTACTTCCTCAAAAAGAATGATGCTAAGTTCTCACGAATTCACATCTTCAATACTATTTCTAATTTATTATATTTGTAATGATACTTTCTCTTTATAATGGACCGCAAAAACATGTTTGCATTTCGACATGTATATTTGCACAACGCCCAAGACATTCGAGTCGAGAGATATAACCTTTCTTCACAAATATCAATGATTGTCTGCTTGCCAAAGCCTGAAGCTTATGGCTGCAGAACTTTCTGGATGCAAAGATAACAAAAAAAATAAAATATCGCAAGAAAAAAAGAGTAAAAAAAATAAAACCTTAAATATTTTACCTGTAGAATTTAGAGGTATTTTGCTTGCAAAGCAACAAAATTTGCCTATTTCCTAAGTACAAATGACTTGATTGCGACTCATATCTCTGATAGATAGAATTCTGTGTTTCGGGATTACAGTGGGTGTCTTACTTGTGTACACTTGTCGTTTTACGGGGGCACAAAAGTGCCTTTACTCGAACCCAAAGTTGCTCTTACCTCAGCATAATAACGCCCTGCCTTAGGCACTTTAATATCTTGGTGAGTCAAGTGAAGGTTTTTTCTCATTTCGGTGTTCAATTTTTCTATTATTATATTCTCAAATCCCGCAACCATATAATGATGTAGCAATTAGATAAAATAGAAAAAGAAATTACCTCTTTTGAATAAATAGAAAAATTGTAGATAAAGGAATAAAAGCAGGAATTATTAAGCACAAAAAAAAATTGATTGTCTCACGACAACCAATCTTTTATTAACCTTAATAATCTAATACCATGAAAAACACATTGCAAAGGTACAAAAAAAACTGCAACCTGCAAGTGTTTTGCATAAAATATGTATTATATTTATATTTCGTTAAATCTTCCAAGAATCCATTTAAACTTTCTTTGCATTAAAATGGACTGCACCTTCATTTTATCTTCATTCGACAGTAATGGCAGGGATACCTGAATGCGAAAGGCTTGCGCAGTTGGGAGATACTCCGTCACATACATCACTGGCTCAAGCTTGCTCTTCAATTCCTCATACTCTTCTACACGCATCGTATCAGACTTAGGTTTAATATAACAACCTAACGCATACTGATCCTTAGCCAAATAGGAGGAAATTGGAAGTTGGCGCCAACCCTGATCATAGAAGCGAATTTCACTTTCCTTGGATGGAGCACGGAAGGTCTTGATCACGCAAAGAACAGAATCACCTGCCGAAGAAGGCAGATATATCATTTGCAGACGAGCCGCCTTGCTGGTAGTACACTCCAGATAATCATTCGTCAGCGTATCCATATCACACTCCTCACCCAAAAGATTCTTCACATTAGACTTCACGCCCATTTCCTCTAATTCCACCAACTCCAGACGGAGATTCCGGTCTAAGGTTGGAAGAAGAGAGTCTGGAATAGATACCCACAAATCTTTCAGCGACTTAGCCTGAACGGAAGTCACCAACAATACCACCCACAGAAAAACAAAAAGTTTCTTCATAATCTATATATATATTCATTAAATAAGCCTCATACACCGACTCACTTTACTATCAAGACGTGTACGAGGCTTTTATCTTATTTCCTACAGAAACCAATCAAGACAGGTCCCCTACAGGAATTTATTAATACTGGAATTTACCATAACGCAACTGGCAAGTCCATTTTCCCTGATAAGGAGAAACGAAAATCGTAAACAAACTGCCAATGCCCAATGGAGAACTACCTCCCTTATAGAAAGCTGTGCCACCATCTTCCTCATCATAAGAAACAGAATAGTGGGTTTCCATCTTCTTGGCCAAAGATTTCATCTTTGCAATAGCTGCAGCCTTGCTTGGACAAACAAAATAGAAACGAGCCTGATTCAGTTTGGTTGTTCCCTGAACCTCCTGAAAACCGAGTTCTACACGGTCTGCCTTGAAACCTTCAAACATCTCGTTGAGATAAACAAGTTTATCAGCACTCTGAGTTTTTGGTGTACCATAATCTTTACTAAGCTTTTGAACTGTCTCTTCGCAAGTAGAGCCGAATGCTACACCTAAAACATCGGCATCCTGTTTTGCGCTCGCTGACAATGAAGCAAACATTGCCAATGCAATTAATAATTTTTTCATGATTGTTATGTTGTTATACTAAAAACTGTCGCAAAGATACAATAAAATTAATATAAAACAAAATAAATCATCATTTTTTTTCAAAAAAGAGGAAATTTCCTAAGAAATAAAGAAATTTTCCCAACTGACATATTATTATTTCAAAAATTACCACAAAGCTACATTCCCTATTCCTCCATACTAAAATGCACAGAAATATTCATAGCCTTGAAAACTCTACCTGTGGTACTTCCGCCAAAAACGAATTAAGTGGAAAGTCCTCTGTTACAAGGACTTTCCACTTAATTTATTGAGAGTCAAATATTTGCTATTATTCCTCTACAGCAGCCTGCGCCGCAGCAAGTCTGGCGATAGGCACACGGAATGGAGAGCATGAAGCATAGTTCATGCCAACCTTTGCACAGAACTTAACTGATGAAGGCTCACCACCATGCTCACCGCAGATACCAGTACGAAGATTAGGACGGGTAGCACGACCATTCTCGACAGCCATCTTGATGAGCTGACCTACACCTTCTTGGTCGAGAACTTGGAATGGATCCACCTTCAAGATCTTCTTCTCCATGTATGCAGGAAGGAAAGAAGCGATGTCATCACGAGAATAACCGAATGTCATCTGTGTCAAGTCGTTAGTACCGAATGAGAAGTACTGAGCCTCCTCTGCAATCTGACCTGCAGTAAGGGCTGCACGAGGAATCTCAATCATGGTACCAATCTCAAACTCAACCTCTACGCCGTATTCAGCGAATACCTCCTTAGAAGTAGCGAGAATGATGGACTTCTGCTGCTTGAGCTCCTGAACTGTACCGATGAGAGGAACCATGATTTCTGGGCATGGATGGAATCCTTCCTTCTTCAACTCGCAAGCTGCACCAAGGATGGCGCGAGTCTGCATGGCTGTGATCTCAGGGAATGTGATACCGAGACGGCAACCACGATGACCGAGCATTGGGTTGTTCTCTGCCAAAGAATTCACACGCTTCTTGATTTCCTCTACGCTTACGCCCATTTCCTTAGCCATGGTCTCCTGACCAGCCAAATCGTGAGGTACGAACTCGTGGAGAGGTGGGTCGAGCAAGCGGATGTTCACGTGACAACCATCCATAGCCTTGAGGATGCCGTAGAAGTCAGCCTTCTGATATGGGAGAAGCTTGGCAAGTGCTTTTTCACGACCCTCTACAGAATCTGCCAAAATCATCTCGCGCATCGCAACAATCTTCTGATCATCAAAGAACATGTGCTCTGTACGTGTCAATCCGATACCCTTGGCACCGAATGCACGAGCTACCTCAGCATCGTGTGGAGTATCTGCATTGGTACGGATTTCCATCTTGGTATATTTATCGCAGAGATCCATCAGTTCCTTGAAGTCACCAGAAAGCTCTGCAGCCTTTGTCTCAATCTGACCAGCATAAACCTGACCTGTAGTACCATTCAAAGAGATGAAATCACCCTCCTTGTAAACTACACCTTCGATTTCAACGGTCTTAGCCTTATAATCTACATTGATAGAGCCTGCACCAGATACACAGCACTTACCCATACCACGAGCAACCACGGCAGCGTGGGAAGTCATACCACCACGAGCGGTAAGAATACCCTCAGCAGCAGACATACCAGCGAGGTCTTCAGGAGAAGTCTCGATACGAACCATGATGACCTTCTTGCCATCCTCATGCCATTCCTGAGCATCGTCTGCGTGGAATACGATCTGACCACAAGCAGCACCAGGAGAAGCAGGAAGACCCTGTGTGATGACCTTAGCCTTAGAAAGCGCCAACTTATCGAATACAGGGTGCAACAATTCATCAAGTTTCTGTGGCTCACAACGGAGGATAGCAGTCTTCTCGTCGATCATACCCTCGTGAAGAAGATCCATAGCAATCTTCACCATCGCAGTTCCTGTTCGCTTACCGTTACGAGTCTGGAGGAACCAGAGTTTACCTTCCTGTACGGTGAACTCCATATCCTGCATATCATGATAGTGGTTCTCCAACTTATTCTGCAGCGCATCCAGCTCCTTGTAAAGTTCAGGCATAGCCTCTTCCATAGAAGGATATTTAGCGACACGCTCCTCCTCTGAGATGCCTGCACGCTCAGCCCAGCGCTGAGAACCAATCTTTGTTATCTGCTGTGGTGTACGGATACCAGCTACTACGTCCTCACCCTGTGCATTGATAAGATACTCACCATTGAAAAGGTTCTCACCATTACCAGCATCACGAGAGAAACAAACACCAGTAGCAGAAGTATCACCCATATTACCGAATACCATCGCCATCACAGACACGGCTGTACCCCACTCTGCAGGAATGCCTTCCATCTTGCGATAGAGAATAGCACGCTCATTCATCCAACTATCGAATACTGCGCAGATGGCACCCCAAAGCTGATCCATAGGATTGTCAGGGAAATCCTTGCCAGTCTGCTGCTTGATAGCCGACTTGAATGCCTTAACAAGTTGCTTCAATTCATCTACAGACATTTCATTGTCCAGTGTGATACCGCGCTGCTTCTTCACCTCCATAATGATAGCCTCGAATGGGTCGATATCTTCCTTGTTGACAGGCTTCATGCCGAGCACCACGTCGCCATACATCTGTACAAAACGACGATAGCTGTCATAAGCAAAGCGCTCATTACCCGTTTTACGAGCCAAGCCCTCTACTACCTCATCATTCAAACCAAGGTTGAGGATGGTATCCATCATACCTGGCATAGAAGCACGAGCACCGGAACGTACACTAACTAAAAGAGGATTTTCCACATCTCCAAACTTTGAGTTCATCAAAGCCTCAATATGCTGAACAGCTTTCTCAACTTCATCTTTGAGAAGCGCTACTACATCTTCCTTGCCTTTTTCAAAGTATTCGTTGCACACATCTGTGGTAATTGTAAATCCTGAAGGTACAGGTACACCAATAAGATTCATTTCCGCCAAGTTGGCACCCTTACCACCGAGCAAGTTTCTCATGTCGGCTTTGCCCTCAGCCTTACCATTACCGAAAGTATAAACTCTTTTTTCGTCCATAATCGAATAGGTTCTAATTTATCAGTTATTGTTATTAAATTTTGTGATGCAAAAATACGATTAAAAATCGGTTCCACCAAACTTTTTACCATCTTTTTGCAATCTCGACATTACATTTTTAATTGTTTACGTACACACCATCTGCCGATAATAATTTATAAGCAAATTTGCCATTATTTTTACAAATCAACATATACCTTATTATATATAGTGGAGAAACTTGATGATATGAGCCCACTTTAAAAAGTAAGGCCTGTTTAAGATGTTTATATTTCACGATAATAATCTTCGATTTATGCCGTTATCTGGAGTATTTTTCGTATCTTTACACCATCAATCAAACAGA
>NZ_SGVY01000071.1 GCF_004535825.1 Segatella hominis
GCATCGTGGGGTAAGGGGATGGTGGCTACATATTGATGTTGTGCTGTTGCTTTTTACTGAAAGCTGCTACTAACGACTCATAAATCTACCCTTAATCGTGTATTGGATGATAGTTGCGGATTTTAGGATAACTACAAATTTGACATCATCTTCTTTGGGACAATGAGATTTTGCCCAAGTGATAATCTCATTCAATGTGATTATCTCCTTATGCACAATACGTGAAACAGAAGCTGATTTTAATGACATCTTACCAGTTCTTTTTGAATGCTCTTTTTCTGTCGATTCTTCAAGAGCTTCTTTGATGACTTTCTGAGCCTTCTCTAACAAAGGCTTCGGAATTTTACTAAGAATGTTGTCGCTCATTTTAAATTAATGTTATTTTGTTAGACATTGAAAATTTATTTCTAATCTCCCCTTCCATACTATCATAATAGAATAATTGCTTAACTATATCATCATCACAATTGCTTTTAATTTCACAATACATTAGATGATCAATTAAACAACTATCTGTATTCTTTATGATTTCCTTTGGTATACTATTCTTTATAGATAGGTCACATGATTTTATATCTATCACCAAGTCTTGACATCTTTTTATTATGCTTTTTAAATCAATTGTTACGTGAAAAATATTCACATCACATTCAAACGATATTTTACTCATAAAAGAAGCAATATTGTTTATCTTTATTTTCAAGCGCTTGGGGGATTTTTTTTTCAAAACTTTCGGCACAAGCAAACCATCTATTCGATATTTGTATTTTATTAGCTGTGATTCTTGAAATTCGCTATTTGTATAGTACACAGAAACAATCCTTTCTTCATATCTTAAATCCATAACCAAGGTATCATCGCCTTCGTGATTACTGTCCATATTATGAAGCAAGAAGTCAAGTAAATCATAGAGTGTGATATGCGAAAAATAATGTTTGGTCTCATTATTATTAATGTCTATGATTTCCTGAGAAAGTTCCTTTAGCTTTGAATGTAATTTTTTACTATTGTCACTTTGATATCTATTAAGAACAGATGCTAAAAACTCTAAAAGTTCCAAATCTGCAATTCCGAAATAACCAGATAATAAGAAATCATCTAATGTATTATTGTTGCATATGTTACTAGCTAATCGAGCATTACAAATTTGGCACAACACATTACATATAGTCTCAACAGTTTGAGACTCTGTAACATCTTCAATACATACTGATACGAGTTTTATTAAGTCTTTTGCACTATGCATTTTTAATGCCGTATGATCTATGCAATTGATGTAATTAAACTCTTGGCAACTTCTGTTATTTACAATAAACTTTGAACGATTACCTTTTTTTGTTATGTCACGCATGTTTGGTGGAATGCCATACATACTCCAAAAATACTTATCTGCGATAAATCCAATCAAGCATTCAAGATAAGGAACAAATTCCTCTACTGTAGTATTTTCAAAGTCCTCTGTTATATCTACTTCGTCTTTATTGTAGTCATAAGAGAAAATTCTTTTAGAGAACTCGACTTCATCACCATGAGGAATGTCTATTCTGTATGGAGCTTCAGCATCTTTTCCCGTACCCCATAATTTCACTTTGAAATGAAGCCAAGGGTCAAAATAAGGAGTAATAACAACGACAGGGACATCCTTCAGTTTTACTCTGAGAAGCTCAATGTCATCCAAGTCAACGATATTAGGAACAGAGATTCCCTTTACCATAGATCTACGATTCCAAGCACCTCCATAATAAACAATAGGGTGTGTGCTTTGAGCATTCCAGTTGTTGTTCATTTCTGCCTCCAAGCGCAAATCGATGTCGTCATAGAAATTCTTGTTGAACCAATCGCAGTTGGAAGGTGTAAGAATACAATGCAGATTGATGGATTTAGTGCCGTTGAAAAGGGTACCAAACGACTCGCCTTTCATAACAAACGGCAATACATTCAGAGGCCAGTTCTGTATGGCAAAACTATGTGCAAAGTTGTCTAACAAAGCATCGTAGTTGCTGTTGATGTCTTCTACACGTTCCTTGTGTACTTCTGCTTCCAATTCCAAAGCAAGTTTGGCAGACTCAGTTTGAAGCTTGCGCATACGCTCAAAGTCATGCTCTGCAGCTGCCCTCTGAAATTCACGTTGTTTTTCTTGAATCTCTTCATTCTTTTTACTATTGGCATAGTTATTGAAGAATTGCATCCCAATACTTGCCACCATCATTGTAATAGGATCCATACTATGCTTCAATAGATTTATGGGTTAAACATTGCAATTCCTTGGTCGCTTCTGCTGCAACGTTAGCCAATCGCTTCATATCCTCCTTCGACAACAAGTGTGATGGGCAATCGCTCTTATCAAGCAAATCGTTCATCGTATTATACTCGTTGAGTATGAAGGAACATAATTGACTATTCTCCTGTTTCAATAAGCTATTCAATACCTGTGGATTGTTTTTCAAAAAATTAGGCAAAGTAGGTAAGCTTCCTTGTGTCATCAGCATATAACTATCTCTTGCACACCCCGAAACGATTGTAGAAACCAAAGCCATCTGTGCTTGAATTGCTTTCTTACCTTCTTCTGAAAACTTTTGCCCTGGCAATAGATAGTCCATAGGACATTGATATGAGAACAGAGGACGAATCATAGGTTTGGTTTCAGATTGCGCTTCCCACATGGATGCCGTATAATGAATAGATCCACCTTGGAAATAAGGAGAAATAACCAATGTCGGGATGTTGCTCATAATGGCATGGAGATTCAATATAGCAGAATTGTGAGCTACATCTTTATCACACCATCTACGATATTTAAGATTTCCTAATTGTACTTGACTCTTATCCAATTCATTAAAAATATCATCATAACTTAGAATCGCTTGCTTTGTATGAAGTAGAACAACGTTAAGTGGACAAGTGCTGTCATAACCTAATTCCTTGTATTTTTTTGCATCTTCAAGCATAATAGGTATAGCTTGTTGCTTGATGGGAAGACAACGCATAAAATACATTTTCAACTCTTCCGTCCTATGTTGCAATACAGTTTGGTCGAATTTCTCTTCAGCACGATAACGACGAGCGACAGCCATTTTAGCTCGCATGTCAGCAACTTTCTGTGCTTCAAGTTCGTCTTGAAACTCTTCACGTGCTTTACGTAACTCCAACTGGTGCTGTTGTGCTATATCGGCTTGCTTGTCCTGTTCCTTTCGTCTGTCATAACCAAAGACAGACTGGAGTGTTGAACTTATCAACATATAAGGACTAAAACATCCTGGCATTGAACTCATATTGATTATTCGTTTATTTCTGGTATATCATTTTCAAAAGCATTATGCTCTTGTGAAAAGTCATGATTGATGCCATCTGTTATTTCACCAAGGCATTCTTCATGCTGAATAGCGATATTGTCTTCATGGGATGGTATAGTTAAACTATCATCGTATTCAGTTGGGTCATAACATGTCGTATCAGCAGCACAAGCTGCTACCTCTAAGTCATCCCATGCATTGTCAATGTTCATACTATCATCAAACTGCGGAATCTCAAAGTTGAGAGATGTTAGTTCGTTTGGCAATACTAATTCAGAAGGCTCGTAATATGATAAAGCATCTTCTACTGATTGATTATTAGCTGCAATGTCTTGCATCGCATCATCATTCTCTATCACAGACGACACCCTTTGCATCTCGTCATTGGATAAATTCCCATCCAAATACGCGGCAAACTCCTCGATGCTTACAGGTGGTATAAAATCCTTATGCATGGTGAACCTCCTTTCTGAATATTCGCTCGTATTGTTCCTTGGCGAGTTTATGCTTATTATAATAGTTCTCCATTGACATACCCAATTCTTTTGCGGTTTCCTCATTGGTCTTCAGCTCCAAATATCGCAGACGAATCAATTCGCTGTAACGCTTGTTAGGCATCTGCTTGATGATAGTCAGTGCATCTTGATGATTGAGATTAGAAAAATCTATCTCTATAGAACCATAAATAGAGTCTGTTCTATCACTCTCGTCATCATTTTCTTTCATATTGGAGTGGAAAATCTGTTCATACTTAGGCATTTTCCCTTTTGTCTCAAACTGCTTGTAGCAATAAAACAAACATGCAGTCTTCAACCAACTTGTCAATGTACTCTCTCCTCTGAAATTTTCCATCTGGCATTTTCCGGTTGCCTTGCTTGGAGCAAGAACAACTATGTATATCTCATCTATAAACTCCTTGCAATTTGCACAGTCGGTATAATAGTTGTCGTAGATAGACTTAAACAGTGGATAGCATTGTTGGTAAAAGTATTTGCGTGTAACCATTTCGTCCTTGTTTATCAAGGACTTGGCAATCTGCAAATCTTGTGTGAATATCTTTTTTACAATCATTGCTATATCTATATAATAAGGTACGGTATAACCTTTTACTTCTGTTTATCTTTTACCACCTCACAATAAGCACTCGGTACGTATGCTGTCAAGACAGTCAGCAAGTTGTCCACAACAATGCCCACTCGCTGTTGTCCTTTATGACGTGCTACTATTCCCATAAAACCTTCAAACTCACCTTTTACCACTCGTACCAACTGCCCTTTCTCGAACTTCTGAATTTCTCCAGAGACAATGATAACATCATCTTCATCTGAAGCGCACGCAATTTTGAGGCTTTCCATTTGATAATCTGGAACAATCAATGGAGTTTTCTCTATTCTGCTACCAATATGGATATGATGATAATAAAAACGAAGAAATGGGAGGTTTACATTGTCGTAAACAAAAAATTTGAGTTGTTCTTCGGTACCGTGGGCGAAGAAGATGTTAGGTAAACGTGACTCAGTAACAACTTTGCGCTTACCATTTATTAGTTTAACCGTATCGATTGTAGGATAGAAAGCCGTAATACCTTTGGCTGTTATATAATCGTATGCCTTTTTCTCTCTGCCATAAGTGGTACGTAAGGCATACCAATGAGGAGTATCTTCCTTTTTTTGCGCCTTAGGCTTTACTGCTATATGGGCATTTCTGGTGGACACCCCTGTTTGTGAACTCTCAGCGGAAACAGTGCTTTGAGCTTTGGGGAGGGTATTGGAGGTAAGTCCAACACAGGGAGGAGTTTCACCACCTCCTACGGTGTGTACATCTTTTAATGCACGTTCATCGACTTTCATATCGGTGTTAACTTATTCTAAGCAGAACCCAGTTAATAAATTGACACAAAAAAAGCGTGGAATCGTCCTGTTGCCCATCCCACACATCGAGGCTCTTGCATTGCCTATTTTGGTTGAACAGACAACGTTAGAGCCCACGCCGATATGAAAATCATTACCGCAAAGAGACCTATATAATACATTTGACTGTGCCCAAAAGGGTACAATCTATGCTTACAAGGTCTCCACGGGATTTTGATATAATCACACCCGGGACATCTATCGTTGCTAAGTTCAAGACCAAAATATCGATATGGTTGCAAGATTTCGATGTGTCTTAAACAGAGCGTCAGATAAACGCCTTATATGTCTGGACTGCTTTTCCCACCCAACACCCGCTTTTGTATAGATATGTCAGATAAGTGACTTCACTACACTCAGCACGGCGTAGGTTGCCGACTCGATTATCTTGTAAGAACACGTCTAACTGTGACAAAAAACGGTCGAGCATATACAGTCCGAGTACAAAAGTACGGAAATTAATCGAGAAAACAGCAATAATGATTGAGAAAATCTATTATTCGACGTGAATTTAAGACTATTTAAGCCAATTCGCTTGAACATCTCGATTATTTTGTGTAAGAAAGCGAACCGTAATAGATGACAAACATTCTAAAATATGCAAACTGCGCTACAAATAGAAAGCAAAAAGCGCACAGAGTGATACAACCATTTGGTATTTCTTCTCTGTACGCTATTATATAATTAAGGTGTAATGCTTAACTGATACCTCTCGGCATCGTTCCATTCATCACGATAATCGTCGTTCGCCCCTGCTTTCCTGAAGTAGCTTGACATTCTTTGCGATTTCCTATCTTTTCAACAAGCCATCTTCTAAAAAGCAATGCTTGGTATGTATCCATTTGAAGTGCTATGTCGATAATCACTTCCATATCATAGACATGCGCAGAATATCCATTTTCAAGTTTGACGTATTGAGAATGCTGGAAATCTTTCAGCACACTTTGTTTCCAAATGCGCTTGATGGTATTCTTCACTGCTGTCCCTGTTACATTCAACAGTTCGGCAATCTCCCAAACAGTCATCCACACCTCACCATGATGTGGGGCGTAGATGACCATATCTTCTTGTATTGTTATCACTTGTCGTTTCATACTATGCCTTTTTTGTGTTCGTATTATCGCTGCAAATATTCCCGAATGTGAATTCCTCAATGTGATTGAGTTGTTGGGACAACTTTTCTACATCCTTGCTCAACTTTTCCTTGGTAATCTTGGCGTACACTTGCGTGGTCTTGATGTCTTTGTGACCAAGCATGGAACTTACTGTTTCTATTGGTACACCATTGGAGAGGCAAACCGAGGTTGCGAACGAGTGCCTTGAGACATGCCAGGAAAGTGGCTTGGTGATACCGCATTTCTTTCCCAATCTTTTGAGCGAACGCAGACAACTTCTATAAGGTGGTACAGGAAAGACTCTGCCATCCTTGCACAATCCACGATATTTCTCCATTATCTGCTTGGGATAGTCAAGCAACTTGATGTCGGCTTCCGTTCCTGTCTTCTGTCGGTGGATAACAATCCACTCGCCATCGTCAAAAAATGTCTTGATGTTCTCTTCCTTCAAGTTGTACAGGTCAATGAATGCGAGGCCTGTGAAACAGCAGAATAGATACAAGTCACGCACCAACCCCATATGCTTTCTGGTGATAGGAGTTTCCATCAACAGGTGAATTTCTTCTTTTGTCAGAATCTCCCTTGTTGTTTCCTCGTTCTTGTACTCGTATCGTCTGAAAGGGTCTTTGACGAGCCACTCGTTATCAATCGCCCGAAAAATCATGGCACGGAGATTACGGACAAACACCATTGCGGAATTTATCTTCAGTTGCTTGTCTATTCTAAGGAATGTCTCATAGTTCGTAATAAACGGCAGGGACAATTCTTTCAAGGCAATGTCCTTTACACGGTAATGCGACTGCAAAAACTCGCCCACGTAAGCACAACCGATTCTATATTTTGTGAATGTGCTCAAAGATTTCATGCCAGCCTTGTATTGTTTTTCCATTTCATCCCTGCTTTGCTCATAGACTTTCATCAAGGTATGGCAGCGATACTCCAATCCAAGAAAAGCGTTCTTAACCTTGTCGGCAGAGACAAAGTTGTCTCGATCTATTATCTCCTGATAATGCTTGCTGATACTCACACGCATTTTGTCCAGTTTGCGGTTCACCTCCAAGGCTTGCATACTTTTTCCAGTCATGCGTCCGCCCTTGGTGTCCCACAAATTGGGATTCACAGACATCTTGCAACTGAACTGTGCCTGTGTTCCGTCCACTGTGATACGTCCCATAACTGGAACAGTACCATCTTTCTTTACTACCTGTCTTTTGAGGTAGAAGATAATTGAAAATGTACTCTTCATAACGTCATTCTTTTTTGCGTTCAAAATTAATACATGAAGAGTCTTTTCTTGCTACGCATTTCACGGCAGAACACGGCAAATTTGGTTCGTAACCAAAAATCTTACGTTACTCATCAGTAACTCACTATAAATCAGAGTATTCAAATTCAATTCGTAACCTTCCTCATTCTTCCGAACCTCAACATTCCCCATTTGGGGTATAGGTTACGGATAGGTAACGTTCCTCTGTCTCATCTTGTCGTATTCCCGTCTTCGTCTGTCCTCGCTACTTTTAACCAAAATGAGGAAAGTAACTGATAACCAGTAAACTTTCCTCATTCTTCTCTCAAACACTTTTTAATGTCCGTTTTATAAAGAAAGTATTATATTTGCGAGGTTATTAAAGATGAATTAAGCGAAATGTTGTAAAAAGGCAACTCTCCTAAATCTGTAGTTTTTTAGGAGAGTTGCGATGTATTATCCTTTGTCGGTTGGATTCGGGTAGAGTATAGAATCCAATTCTTTGCTTACTCTTTCGCTTTCATTACTGCCTTTGGTGGACAAACGCAAAAGTGGCAAGCCATAGCATGCAAGGATATGGTCTTTCATCATGTCTTTTTGATGTTGCTCTGTTGACTCGTTATGATATGAATAACCATCAGTCTCGATAGCCATGATAGGCTGCTTTGTTACACGATTGATGATGAGAAAATCAATATGTGTGCTGTAATTTGAAGCATATTTCAATTCTTCTTCCGTCATCAGTGAGGTGTCTTGAACTACTTGGCGCAATGGCATGTGGCTTAATACATTGAGACAAGAATACTTATCATTAGAAGTCAGTACCTCGTTTAGCATAGAATACGCCAGGTTCTCTGAGGCATATTCTGATACTTGAGGATGGCTTTTAAGAAACTCTATTCTTTGCTCTGTATATTGCTCGTATAGATAGTCAAATATTGATGCTAATTTACTATCAGTTATAGTACAGTTGTTGTAAGCTATATAATGAAGTAAATCCGTGATGTTTCCTTCTTGCTCTTGCTTATTGCCTGTCAAGACAAGGACAAATTTTTTCTTGGCTCTTGATACAGCAACATTGAGCATGTTGGAATCATCCGCAAATGGCGTGATTTGATTGTCCACGACACTCATGATAATGGCATCTTTTTCTCGTCCTTGATATTTGTGTATGGTGGCAGCCTTAACATCATCTAATTGTCTGTTGAAAGCATTGACTTGATTGTTGTAGGGCGTGATGATTCCAATGCTGTCATAGTTTTTCAGTGAAGGCAAAACTTCTTCTTTTACCACATCGATTTCTCTTTGGTTGTATTGGTTGGCAGCATGGTTCCCCTCTGTTGTTCTTATTGCAGATAGGACATTCTCTTCTCCCTTGTCTTCTGTCATGATGAGCAAATTGCCACCATAGAACTTCTGGTTACAGAAATTGATGATGCGTGGATGGCAACGATAGTGCTCTCGAAGCAACGTGGAAGGCACGTTTTCAATGACTTTCATAATGGATTGCAAAAAACAGTTATGTGTACAGTCATAAGAAGCATTAAGATTGTATTGCTTGAATATTGTATCCAGTTTTACTTTGTCTTCATCTGTTACAACGTTAGGAAGTTGAAGTGTATCACCTACCACCACAATGTTTTTTGCACATGTGAGAGCTAAGGCTGCTGTGTCTATGGATACCTGGGAAGCCTCGTCCATAATGAGATAATCGTATGGCTTTTCTGTAAATAGGCATGAACGTGAAGAGAATGTTGTACTTAGAACAACTGGATATTGTCTTAAGAAATCTTCTCCTTGGTGTCTGATAGCCTTTGTGTCTGCAAATACAATTCTTGGATACATTTGATAATGTTGACATAAAGAATTCTTAAAGAGGCTAAGAGACAAATGTGTCATGCTGTTTGTCAATGCCTTGGCATCATGGTTGGACAGCTCTTTTTCTATGTCTTCTATGCGGTTGTTTACTTCGTAAGACCTGTTGAGGTAATACAAAGTTTGTAATTGTTTGATGAGTTCTGTTATTTCTTCCTTCTTTATTTTACGATTAATGTGTAACTTATGCTTGATAGCCCATTTTAGCCATAACCATTTTAAGTTTTCAAATAGTTTGGATAACATATTGGATTTGGTAGGAATGACATTGTCAGCTATTGCTTGGCATTTAAGCCATGCAGATAGTATTGATTTGGCATTTAAGTGTTGTGTCAATTCCTGTCCTTCGTCAATATTATTGTCTATGCAGAAATGTTTCCACTCTAATTTTATAGTTTGGCTTTCTTGTAAAAGTAGGGCACGCTCATTTTGAAGAGCAAAAACTTGGTCTAATTCTTCTAAATTAGATATTAGTTCTTGTTCTGTCTCTTGAACCTTGTTTTTAGGCAAATCCCATACGGAAATATCAGAAGGTACTGATGGCTGATTTTCGATGAATCGTTCTTTATTTTCTTTGCTTCCAAGGGGAGCAACAATAAATGATAGTCCGTATTTTTCCAATTTCTCTTGGACATTTGCAGTCGCAGAATTGTTGTTGGAGACTACCATAACAGTTTTTCCTTGTAAAACGATGTTGGAAATAATGTTGAGAATCGTTTGCGTCTTTCCTGTTCCTGGAGGACCTTGTATCACACTGATTTGGTGTTTGAAGGCATTGCAGACTGCTTCCTTTTGGCTACTGTTGCATCCAAAAGGGTAGATTAGTCTTCTTTTTCTAAAAGCCTTAGGTTTATGTTTCTTAGGATTGAGATAGCAAGCTGCTGCAGTATCGTCTCCTATGAAATCACACTTGTCGTACATGTCTCGAAGAATGCCATCAGAGTGCTCGGCTTTTCCTAAAGGATTGATGTATGCAACATTTCTCAGATAGGAAAATGTATCTTTTGATTCTTTTTCTTCCAAGCATGATGAGGTGACGAGGATGTTGCCTTCGACATCATCGAGGATAAAATTATTGTTGAAAATGATTCTCAAATAGTTTTGTTCGTCGCTTTCAAATTTCCAGATTTCTTTAACCTGTTTCTGTAATGTGCCATTAATGAAAACTTTGCTATGGGTAGGATCTATCCATAAAGGATTGCTTAGCCATCTGACGTTATAGTAGCTATAATTATAAATCTTAGGAGAGTTCTTGAAACGTACTTTATAGCCAAAAGTCTCATCCTTATAAATGAAGTCTATTTGAAACGTCTTTGGCTGGTCATTAATAATGATAAAGTGTTTTGATAAATTCATATCACATTCTTTTTATATTGTAATTTGTTGACAAAATTAAGAAAAATAATTGAAAAACGTGAATAAATGGTGTAATTTGTGGTTTAAGCATTATTTTTAGTTGTTTTTATTATTCGGTTTGATGGATTTTTAGTAATTTTGTGACAGTTTATACAATTGTCATTTAAAACCTATTAAGTTATGAAGAAGATATTTTTTGTATGGCTCTTAGCCTTGGTCTCAATTCTGGGATATGCTCAGAATTTGACAGAGCATATGAGTTTTATGGGTATTCCTATCAATGGAACGATTACGCAGTTTCAAACCAAATTGCAAGGGAAAGGATGTGCTTTAGACAGGATAACGAATAGCCAATTAGGTGTCGGATGTCGTGCATTTACAGAAAAATTTGTAGACAATAAGGTAAATATCTTCGTCTATTATGATGAAAAGACCAAGATTGTCTATAGAGTTAAGGCTGTGTTGAGCGGTACTTCCGAGGAAATTGCTGTTCAACAATATGAGAAAATCAAAGGCTTGTTGCTAACAAAATATGGCTCGACTTTTAGCAATTATGGTACTCAATCAGACAAGGAGGCGTTTGGTGTGCTTGTAGCAAGCAAAAGTCTTCGTGAAGATAGAGATTCATCTTATTCTTTGGCATCAAATGGCTTTAAGGGTGCAGTGGATTTATATATAGTCAAAGATGATAGTTATCTTCGCTATCCTTATTGGTTTAATCTGCACATAGACTACATGGATGCGATTAATAGTGAGAAACATCAGAATCAAAGTTTGGAAGACATTTAATAGAAATATAGTATGAGTACAAAAGTAAAATTTATCTTGACCTATTTTGGTGGTTTTGTTACAGGAGTCATCTTTATATTTGCCCTAGGTATGATAATCAACGCTTCGCAAGGAAAAGACAGTGTTAAGCGTGACGTCGTATTGTTTGAGAATCCTCAGCAGGCGATTGGGGCAGATGAGATTGAAGTGTTTCAGGTGTTGCCTGATGGCAGTGCTTTGGCTACGGTTCAATATTCTGATGGAGAAATAATGACAATGTAGGTATGGTTGTGATGCTTCTTGCTAAGGATAGTGTTTCGTATTTTGATTCTCAAAATATTAAGATTCCAAATGGGAAGTGCATGAAGCAAATTGGAACCTATAAATACATGACTCGCCAGAATATGGAGAAGACAGTTCCAGTTGTGGAAATCTTCGATAAGTAACAAAAAAATAAGCAAGGGAAGGGGAGTGCTCCTTTCCCTTGCTTGATTTTTATGATAATCCGTTAAAAATCACGCTTTGCCAACCAATGATAAAATGGTATCCAATGACAGCTGCGTGCCCTTTGCCACTTGCTCTGGCGAGAAGCCTAAGTCAAGAAATCGTTTCGCATCTGCCAAAGCTCTATCGGCATCGCCTTCTGCTCTGCCTTCCGCTCTGCCTTTCTTGATGCCATCTTGCATGCCATCATCATAGCCTGTGCTGATGACGCTGCGCTGGTAAGCCTCGTTCTCCTTGTGATGGCGATAGACAAGATATTCCTCTCTCGACAACTTGCGCACATCGAGGCATTCTTTGGCATCTGCCAAGCCTGGGGCGGTGTCGCTGTCCTCTATCTCACCTGTCTTCAAGAACCTAATCCACTCATCGAGGTGCGTCTTCGCCACCTTGTCGAAGTTGTTGACGCACAGGAGGTAATACTCAGGAAAGATGTCGCTTGCCTCACGCTGCGATTTCTCCCCGTTCTTGAATGTGTCGCCGAAGAACACCTCGCTCTGGCGATTGGAGAGCTTCAGGATGTCGTGAGGGTCGTGCAAGCCCTGGAACACGGTCTTGCCGTGGTACACATAGTCCTTCGCCTGACCGAGGGTGAAATACACGATGTTGATGGAATACACCTTGCGTACCTTCTCATAGTCCTCGCCTATGTTGATGTAGTCGGTGATGACCTTCGACACGCCATAGAGGATGCGGTGGAAGTAAGCCAACTCACGGTTGTTTTGAATCTCGAAGATGGTGAGCTCGCCCTTCTCGTTCTCGGCAAGGATGTCCACACGGTTGAACTTGTCGTTTTCGTCTTCTTGATTGGACTCGCTCTCAAGGAAGCGCACGATGGTGAACTTCTCGTTCAGCAGAGAAGTCATCAATCCTTCGAGCACGGCATGGTTTGCCTTGTCGCGCAACAGGCGTTTCATCGCCCAATCAAAGCTAATCAAATTTGTCATTTTCGCTTGATCTTTAATGTTTTACTTATTTTATTGTTAGAAATCTATTCATTTCCATGATTTTGCAAATCTGCTGCAAAAATACGATTCTCTTTTGACATCGCCAAGAATTTCGCAAGTTATTTATCCAAGGACTTGCAAAAAATAATCACAATTGTCACAGTCACAGTTGTCACAGTTTTTTTTGAACTAATGGACTTTGAAGATTTTGACGTAAACTTAGTTCTTCAAATTCACTAACTGTTCCTGGAACTTTTCTACTCCAAATGCATAAACCCCATCCTGTGGAGCGTGAACTCTGTTGGGGTGGGGCTTATGTTCTCTTTTCATCGAATGATTTTTGTCAAATAATCCTTTTGTCAAGAATTACAATCCTCTAAATTTCAAGAATCCCGAGGCATCTGGCTGCTTCATGCCTGTGAAGTCGGTAAACATTTCCATCTGATCCTTGGTATTGCCTCGACTCAGAATCTTGTTGCGGAAGGACTGTCCTACGGCTGGATCTAAAGCGCCATGCTTCGCAAAGTAATCGGCAATGTTTACTGCAAGTACTTCTGTCCATAGATAACTGTAATATCCGGCTGCATATCCGCCATCCCATACGT